>DASWOV010000075.1:0-1648 GCA_036398595.1 Granulicella sp. | reverse complement strand
ACGCTGAAGGCGAGGATCAGTGCAACGACCTGGAAAAGGATAAGGACTACGTCCTGGTTCATACCTTTAGCTTAAAGGATGAACGCATCCGGCGAGAAACTCCGGTCGAAACGTAGTCCCTTCCCTGTTACGACTGCGCGGACGGATTCTTCTCGCGCTTGACCTTGGCGGGAATCCCGACCGAGACCACACCCGGAGGAACCGGCCTGGTCGCCAGCCCCATCGCGCCGAGCATGGCGTTCTCGCCAACGTGCGCCCCGGCCAGCACGGTCGCGTGATACGTAACGCGAGCGCGCGGTCCAATCACGGTCTGCTTGTTGGTCACATCCGCCTGCACATTGATGTCGTGGGTGTGCGAGTAGATGTTCGCGTAGTCCGAGATGCTGGAACCCTCGCGGATGATGATCTCTCCGCGGTCGTCCAGCAGGACATTGCGGTGGATAGTGCAGTTGTCCTCGATGGTGAGGTTGTAGCCGTAGCTGAACTCGACGTTGTGGAAGATCTTCACGCCCTTGCCCATCGACTTGAAGATGTGGTGGCCCAGCATGCAGCGGAAACGCAGGCCAAGCCAGATGTTTGCCCCCAGCGGCGAGCGGTCGAACATCTGCCAGAACCAGATCAGCGGCTTGCGGATGGCAAACTTTTCCGCGTCGATGTCGCCATAGTATTCGGGCTCCAGGGTGACGTTGAGAGGGTCGAAGTTCTCGGCCAGTGCATAGCTGGCCAGCTCGCTGTTCAGCGTAGCCGGCGTGCGGCCGCCGTGCGGCTTGCCGAGGAAGATCTGGTAAAGCTCATCACGCACGATCTCGGAGCGGCGTTCGACCGACTGGTGACGGGTGAACTCCTCGTTGAGCTGGGAGAGCCAGCGGCGATAGATCGCCTCGGCTTCAGGAGTCGGCTTCAATTCGCGATAAGGATACTGAGGCATAATTCTCTCTTCTTAAACTATTCGTTTCGAACCGTTGCAGTTTATTCGATGGCGAAGACCGCGTATACGGTCGCAGACTTTTCAATCTCGCGGGTATTGATCGCGAGGGGCTGAACCTTCTCCATCATCGGAGCAGCGGCCATAGCGCGCATCATCGGGCGCGGAACGCTGGCCTCCACCTGGTTGCTCGCGTAGAGCAGCGAGCCAAGTCTCGCGTTGAGGCTGGTCGCCATCTGCTCGGCCTGGGTGCGGGCGCGTTTCAGAGCCTTGGCCGCGGCCTCCGTCTCGGGAGCGTTCTCGTCCTTGAAGCCCCACTCGATCTGTCCCGACTGGTTCGCTCCGGCCTTCACCGCCAGATCGAGCGCCTTCGCCGCATCGTTGGCCTGCGTCTTCACGGTCCAGCTCTGCGTCACCTGGAACTGGCGCTGCGCCTTCTGGGCCTCGGTCAGCTTGTCGAGCTGGTAGTTCTGCACCGGGGCGACCTGCTGGTTCTCGCTCTGGATCGTCTCCTTCGGGATACCCGCGTCCGTCAGGGCCTTCACGATGGCGTTCGAGACGCGCGAGCCGTTCGCGTAGGCGGTGTTGCTGTCCGGCCCGTAGGCGATGAAGCCGATGTGCAGCGTCGCCTGATCGGCGATGGCAACCACCTTATCGGTCGCGGTGATGGCGATGGTGCGGTTCTCCTTGTTGACCTGGATGGACTGCGCTCCACTCGATACG
>DASWOV010000074.1:0-1763 GCA_036398595.1 Granulicella sp. | reverse complement strand
CCGGCGAAGATGACGTCCTCCATCTTGATGCCGCGCAGGCTTTTGGCGCTCTGCTCGCCCAGAACCCACGTAATCGCGTCAGAGATATTCGACTTGCCGCATCCGTTCGGGCCGACGATCGCCGCGATGCCCTCGCCGGAGAGTTGCACCTCCGTCCGGTCGCAAAACGACTTGAATCCCAGGATCTGTACCTTTTTCAGCTTCAGCACGGCGCGTCTCCTCCGCAAACGAGAGCGGCCCGCACAGGCGCGGCGGGACCTTCACCTCACTCTAGCGCCGTTGGACGGCGGAATCAACGCTGTAAACGCTACCCCTTGTGGAGAACCTGTCCCAAATACCACAAATGGGTACGGCCCTCACATCCGGTGTTAGAACTCGCCGTGTACCCGCACTGCGAGGACATCCACCGGGCCTCGGTCGCGGTTGAAGCCGGGGTTCGTGATGTGCTGGTAGTCACCGGTAAGCCACAGGGCTTTCAGGAAGTTGACGCTGTAGAACATGTCGAAGGCCCGTTCCGACCCCTGCCGCAGCGCACCGTCGCCGAGGAAGCCGTCGATGCCGCCCATCGCCATATACTGCGCATGCGGACTCGAGATCCATGCCCAGTCGTAGGCAATCCCCGTCACATCAAGCGGCCGCTTCCAGAGCGTTCCATGCCCCAGTGCACCCGCCGACAGCGAGCGGTCGGTCGAGGAGTAGGCGTCCACCTCGGTCTTGCCGTCGGCGAACATGCCCCGCGCAAAGACGCCAAAGTCTTTGGCGACCTCCTGCTCGGCATAGGCTCCAATGCCCATCTTCACGTTTGGCCGCCGTACCCAGCAGAGGTCGGGCGCACCGGCGTTCTCCGAGCCGTAGTTGAAGTCAGTGCAGGCTGCGGCATTCTTGCTGGGATCGGCCTCGAAGGCGGCAATCGCGTCGCTGAATTTGCCGATGTTCTCGTGGTTGCGGTACATCAGCAGGCGGACCTTGCCGTCATGCCCATGCAGCTTGTGGTCGTGCTCCAACTCGATCTGGTCGCCGAAGTACTTGAACAGCCGCCACTCGATATTGAGCTGGTTCGGCTGCTTTGGCGGCGTGATGCGGCCGTAGCGCACGGCCCAGTTATCCCAGTAGAGCTCGCCGGTCAGGCCCCACGCGTAGCCGCGCGCGTCTGCGCCGAAGTCGTAGGCGGCATAGGTCATGAAGGCTATATTGAGCAAGCCCTGCCGCGGGTCGATGTCGAACATCGGCTTGTCGAAGACGTCCAGAATGCTGAAGTTTCCCGCCGTCAGCACCAGTCTGCGGCTTGTGTCCGTCTTGCCAAGCTGCTGCTGGCCGGACTCCTGCTTGACGGGCTCTCCGCCGAACTCGAAGGTCTGCCGCAGGTAGGCGCGGGAGCGGTAGAAGGTCGGCGTCTCCGCGCCTCCCTTTTGCAGCTCGAAGTTCTGGATCGACGCGCCCAGACCCTTCAGGCCCGAGAGCGGCCGCTCGGAGATCAGCTCCGGCACGAGGTAGACCTCGCCGCCCTTCCAGATGCGCGCAGCGAGATAGAAGGTCAGCGAGCCGGTAAAGCTGCGCTCGGCGTCGGGCAGCAGGGAGTTCGTGCTGCCGTTCAGGTTGGTGTAGGGAGCGGAAAAGGCCTGCTTCCAGCTCGAGATGTAGGTGAACTGGCCGTAGACGTTCCAGCGCTCGTTCTCGAGGTCGTGGTGCGTGTGGCGCGAGATGAGCCGCATCAGGCTCGGCTGTGCCTCGGAGTCGTCGGCCTCATCGGTCGCGCCGGATTC
>DASWOV010000073.1:0-2230 GCA_036398595.1 Granulicella sp. | reverse complement strand
ACAGCAGCCAGTAAAGACAGCTTTTCCAGCGCAAAAGCCACATGCGCCAGGTCGGCAATCGACCTGTGCCCATACTGAAAATAAAACGTATTCAGAAAGTCTTCCGCCCGCTGCGAACTGATCTCCGCCAGCGACTCCTTCATGCTCAGCGAGCTCCGCGAATACTTCGCCATGGCATACGCCAGCACCTCCGGTTCCGCGCCAAATACCGCGTAAACATCGGTTTGATTGAGTTTTGCGTCTGGTTCTGCAGCCTGTCGCGCGGTAGCCTGTGCCTTGTTCGGAAGAGTGGTCATCGTGCCCACAAGCATATACGCCTTGCCCCTGAGGAAAGATTGATCGTTCCATGGAATGGAAGTCGCGAATGATTCCCCGCTCCGCCGCGACTGCGGTTATAGTGCTGTTAGTCCCTGCCGCTGGCATTTTTCTACCCGTCCCTGGAGGCATCCCCCGTGTCTGCACCGCCCGTATCCGATTCGCCGGACGCCCTCCCCCTGCGCATTGAAGCCCTCGTCAAGCACTTCGGCTCGCTTACAGCGGTGGATTCAATCAGCCTGGAACTCCGCGCCGGCGAGAGCCTCGGCCTGCTCGGCCCCAACGGCGCAGGTAAGAGCACGCTGATCCGCAGCATCGTGGGCCGCGTACTGGCAGACTCCGGCACTGTCTCCATCTTCGGCCAGCCCGCCGGATCGCCTGCCGCGCGCATGAGCATTGGCTGGGTGCCGCAGGATCTCGCCCTCTACCCGCGCCTCACCTGCGCAGAAAACCTCCTCGCCTTTGGCCGCTACCATGGCCTCTCTGGCTCCGCCCTGCGCGAAGCCGTCAAGTGGGGACTCAACTGGGCCTCTCTCGAAGATCGCAAAGACGAGCGCGTCAAGAATCTCTCCGGCGGCATGAAACGCCGCTTGAACATGGCCGCCGGCATGATCCACCGTCCCCGCCTCGTTCTGATGGACGAGCCCACCGTCGGCGTCGATCCGCAATCGCGCAACCGCATCTTTGAGATGATCGAAGCCCTGCACGGCGAAGGCATCTCCCTCATCTACACCACCCACTACATGGAAGAAGCGGAGCGCCTCTGCGACCGCATCGCCATCGTAGACCACGGCAAGATCATCGCCCTCGGCACTGCGGAAGAGCTGGTACAGGCCTCCTTCGCCTCGCGTAATCAGGTCGAAGCACGCTTCTCCAGCCCCACGGACGAGGTCGCCGCCTGGGCTACAACACGTAGCGGCGTAATGGCCGAGGAAACCGCCGTCTTCTCCGTCGAGCACCCCACGGAGATCGCTGGCATCCTGGAATCTGCCACCCAGGCCGGGCTTGATCTGACGGACGTTCGTCTACAGCGGCCCAATCTTGAATCGGTATTCCTGCACCTTACCGGAAGGGACTTGCGCGAGTGATATTTTCCATCGTCCGAACCGCATGGGCTGGTCTGCGCCGCGATGGCGGAGCGCTTGCGCTCAGCTTCGTGATGCCGGTCGTCTTCTTCAGCATCTTCGCCGTCATCTTTGGCGGCCAGCGCGACGGCACGGCGCGCGTCTCCGTCATTGTGGTGGACGCCGATAACACCGCCGTCTCCCAGCGCCTCGTCCAGGGCCTTGTCCGCGAAGGCTCGCTCAAGGTAAAACTGCGGCCAGAGCCAAAGAAAAGCGTCGAGCAGCCGCTCTACACCCCGCAGACCGCCGAATCCGCCGTCAAGGACGGCACCGCCTCCGTCGCGCTCATCATCCCTGCTGGCTACGACGCCAACCCTATCTCCTTCACCAAAGATGAAAACAGCCCGCAGATTGAGATGCTCCGCGATAACAGTGACGCCATCGCCCCACAAATGGTCATGGGACTATTGCAGAAGGTCGGCATGACTGTGATGCCCGACGTGATGATGCAGCAGGGCATGAAGTATTTCGATCAATACTCCGGCGGCCTGACCCCGGAACAGCGCAAGCTCATCGACGAAAATCAGGCCAACCTGCGCGACCGTCTTGCAAAGCAGGAAGCTAACGGCAACACGGATAGCAGCACAGGTATGGGCAACCTCGTCCCCGTCAAGGAGCGCGCCGTCGTCGGCGAGAACAAGGATATGGTGTCCTTCTACGCCGCGGCCATCGGCGTCATGTTCCTGCTCTTCACCACCACCGGCGCGGCGGGCTCCCTGCTGGACGAAGCCGAGAGCGGCACCATGGACCGCGTCCTCAGCTCACGCGTCACTATGACATCTCTTCTGGGC
>DASWOV010000072.1:0-2637 GCA_036398595.1 Granulicella sp. | reverse complement strand
ATCGATCTCCATGTGGCGCGTGACGGCGAGGACGCCGAGCGGGCGGTTGAGCTTGCTCATGGCCTCATCGAGTAGCGTGGCGACGATGCCGCCGTGGACGTATCCGGGAGGACCTTCGTAGCGCTGGTCGAGCTGGAAGTGCGCGGTCGCGGTGGGATAGCCGGGCTCGCTGGCGTCGATGGCGAAGGTTAGGTGCAGGCCCTGGGGATTGGCCGCGCCGCAGCCGAAGCAGTGGTTTGTGATCTCGTCGATGGTAGAGCTGCTGGTCGCGGGGGCGGTGCGTGTTGTCTCTGCAATGGCCATGCGTTACTGATGCAGCATAGCGCAGGCAGGACTCAGCCTGCGCAGGCGGCGAGGATGCCGGGACCGAAGCGGTCGAGCTTTTCAAGACTCATACCCTGGATGGATTTGAGTTCTGCAAGCGTCTTGGGGCGGGCAAGCACAATGCTGTGCAGGGTGCTCGTGCCGAGGATGAAGAACTGCGGCAACCCCAGGCGCTCAGCCTCGGAGTTGCGCCAGTCGCGAAGGCGCTGGTCGAGAATCTGTTGCTCGGGAGTGAGGGCGGCGGCAGGCTCGGGACGTGACACTATGGGGCGGGTGAGTGGCTCAAGGCGTGGCTGCTCGGCACGGGGCTGAGGTTTTCCTGTAGAGGCGGGTTTACTCGCTGAGGGCGCTGTGGGCTTTGTGGCCGCAGGTTTGGTCGCGGAGACGGGCGAGGGTTTTGCCGCGGGGGCCTCGGTATTGCGGCAGAAGGCGATGATCTCGGCACCGAAGCGGTCAGCCTTCTCCTGGCCGATGCCGGGGACGCGGAGAAGCTCCGCGACGGTCTGGGGGCAGGCTTCGACGATGGCATTGAGGACCGAGTCGCCGAAGACGATGAAGGCGGGCTTGCGGGTCTTCGCGGCCTCCTCCTTGCGCCACTCGCGGAGGCTTTGCTCAAGGGCTTTCTGCGCTCCCGTAAACACCGGGGCAGCTTCGCGCGACGAACGAGAACTACGAGAAGTGCCCGTCTGCGAAGACGAACTCTCGCGTTTCGAGCGGGTGGACTTGCGCGTGGGGGCGGTGTGGTCCTCCGAGGGCAGGACGACGCCGAGGTCGTCGCCTTCGTCGCGGTTGCGTCCCTCGTGGGTGAGGGACGCGCGCTTGTAGGAGATGACGTTGCCTTCGGGATTGGTGAAGGTGTCGCTGGTCAGCGTGACCAGACCGGCGCGGGTGAGGGCATTGAGGTAGCCGTCGAACTGGCGGCGGTCGATGCCGAGGGCGAGCTCGGTGTGCAGGCGACCCGTGGCCTTCGGAGGCGCTCCGTCGAGAGCGCGAAGGATCGAGCGGAGCTGGCGTTCTTCCGAGCCGGTGGGCTCACGGAAGTTCTGGGCCTGCGCTCCCTCGGGCGAGCAGAAGTCGCAGTGGCCGCAAGGGCGGTGACCATCGGCGGTGTCACCAAAGTGGCGGATCAGCGCGGTCATGCGGCACTGCGGAGTCTCGGCGAAGCGGGCCATGTGCTCGATCTGCGAGCGCCGAAAGGCAAGCTGCGACTCATACCCCGAGCGCCAGTTATTCTGCCCGGTCGTGCGCAGGCTGCCGGAGATGTCGATTGCGGCCGCTCCCTGCGCGATCAGTTTTTCGGCGGTGCGCTGGAAGGTTTCGAGGTCGAGCTTTGTCTTTTTGCGAAGCTCTTCGGGGTCCTGAAACTCGGGCGTGAGCGCGCGGGCCAGCCGGTCCAGTTCGCTCGCGGGAGGGTAGTCGCGCTCGAGGAAGAAGTCGTGCATCTTGCGATCGGCGAAGGAGTGCAGGAGCACGGTGCGTGAGGGCAGACCATCGCGGCCGGCGCGGCCGATCTCCTGGTAGTAGCCCTCAACCGAGCCGGGCAGCGCAATGTGGATGACGGTGCGGACATTGGGTTTGTCGATGCCCATGCCGAAGGCGATAGTGGCGACGACGGTCTCAAGCTGTCCAGCGAGGAAGTGGCGCTGGACGCGCTCGCGGGTTGCCGGGTCGAGCCCCGCGTGATAAGCGGCGGCGCGTCCTCCGAGCTTCGAGGCCAGCTCTTCCGCCGCCTTGCGCGACGGCGCGTAGACGATGGCGGGGCGGCTCTCGGCGGGCTTCAGCAGGTCGACGACGAACTGGCTGCGACGCGGCTTCGACATCTCGACGACCTCGATGGCGAGGTTGTGGCGGCGGAAGCCGTGGATGAAGAGTGCGGGGTCCTGAAGCTGGAGTTGGGTGGCGATGTCACGCTGCACCGTCGGGGTCGCGGTGGCGGTGAGGGCGACGATGGGCGCGGGGCGAAGCGAGGGGAGATAGTCGCCGAGGGTGCGGTAGTCGGGGCGAAAATCGTGTCCCCATTGCGAGATGCAGTGCGCCTCGTCGATGGCGATCAGCGCGGGTTTGCGCTTGGCGAGCATCTCGGGGAAGCCGGGGACGCGCATCCGCTCGGGGGCGATGAAGAGGAAGTTGAGGGTTCCGGAGAGGTAGTCGCGGCAGGCCTGTCGGGAGTCGTCACGGGGGAGACCGCTATGGATGCGGGCGACGCGGAGGCCGAGGGCGGAGAGCTTGGCGGCCTGGTCGTCCATGAGGGCGATGAGCGGGCTGATGACGAGGGCGGCGCTGCGGTTTCCGGCAGACTGGCGGGCGAGGGCG
>DASWOV010000071.1:0-264862 GCA_036398595.1 Granulicella sp. | reverse complement strand
GATCAGGTTCTTGCTAGGGATGGCCGGGATTCACCGCTCAAGTACACATTGACATTCGGAACAGCTTATGCCACTGTCGCTAGGGATGGCCGGGATTCACCGCTCAAGTACACAGACTACCAACATCGCTCCTAACACTCGTGTGCTAGGGATGGCCGGGATTCACCGCTCAAGTACACATGATGGGTGAGCCGTAGACGGATACAGTGTGCTAGGGATGGCCGGGATTCACCGCTCAAGTACACAAGGCTGCGCCGAACTTGCTGAAAAGCAGCAAGTTCGGCGCAGCTTCTCTTTCAAAAAAGCAAAATTTGATCTGGGATTTCTTCAGGTTCTCGTGGTTTTCTTCCATAGAAAACCTCCATTTTCCCAAATTGGTGATCCGTCACAGTCATTAAGCGCACCTGCCCTAATGATGGGATGACTGACCGTATGGTGTTCCGATGTGCATCCGCAGCCTCCTCGCTAGGAAGATACCTTGCGTAGATGGAAAACTGAAGCATCATGAAACCGTCTTTGAGCAAGGCTTTGCGAAAGCGTGTGTAATCCCGCTTATTCTCCAGTGTCTCCACCGGCAGATCGAACATGGCGATGAGCCACAAAGACCGATACGCAGAGAGAAGCAGCCCTTTCATTGGCGATCCGACCGTTCTTGCGAAATCTGATTCTCAAATCATCCCACAGCTTCGACACGGTTCTCGATTCCAACGCTCCGTACGCCGCGTCGTGGTGTGGATACTTCCATACACGGCTCCAGCAACGAAGGAATCGAAATATCTCGGCTCTCACCTGTAATACATTTTGCCAGCGAGTTTGCTGCACGCAACAGGATGTCGAACAGGGAGCGCTCTTCCCGCTGATAGAGATAGCGTGAAGTCGTTGCGCGGATCATCCAGTCCTTAGCGCTCGCGTTCAATGGCTCGGCGGGATCATGGTCCGCGATCCACTGGACTACCCGGCGGTCGATCAGTGGCCGGAAAGGTTCCATAACATCCGCCGCCAGGCAGAAAGCGTCATAGCGGTTTTTGTGACGCAAGCCTATCGATGGATGCAAGCCTGCTGCACCAAGCGCGCGCGCCACAGCTGCACGCAAAACGGTGTATCCATAATCCAGATGACGATTCTGATTTGGTTTTTCGGAGCCTCGACGAAACCGTCGGTATCCGAATATCTTTCCCCAATATAGCCGTGCAGCCTGAGCCTCCAAGTTACCCGTATCATCGGAACGCACTCGTGCTGCCATAGCGATCAAGCCTGAGTCCGTGCCGTGCAACTCCTTAAGTAGTTCGCCCTGAGCTTTGATTTTGGTGCGCACGATTTGCTGCCATAGTCTTTTCCGGGTCGGAAGAGAAAGCTGCATCTGTTTGGTGAAGCGTTCCGTTTGCAGAAAATGCGCTTGCACCGGTAATTGCATCGAAGCGGGAAGAAACTTCGCATCAATTGTCACGACTGAGCCGCCAGCTTCCGCGATGCGTGACAGCACTCCTTGGGACAAGGTAATTTGTGGATGGGCAAGTAGCAGGACAGCAATCTCACTGATCGGCGTTGTGAAGGGCAACAAGCGCTGCTCCTCCTGTGACCTCTCAATGACAAGTTGTGCATCGCGCACACTCAGCCGCGCAGGATTGGCAATCTCGATAATGCGATCAATCATTAGCCGGATGTACCTTTCCGAGAAGATCAACAACGATTTTGCGGGGAGCCAGCGGCTTTAAGGTTGTAGGCATCTTAGACCATGCCGTTCCAGTACTGTATTGCAACTTGTCGGGCATAGCATTGTTGGCTGGCACAAACGTAATCTTGCCTGTTGCTTCAATTTCTTAACACGGTAAACACTCCTATTTCCATCTTTTTCCAGCTCGACCGTGTCATCTTTCATTAGAGAGAAGAGGAACTCCGCCTCTTCCATTTCGGTTTACAACAGGTTGATGTGCGCGGCGACGCTCATAGGCTTCTGTAATCTGAATGACGTCACTTTCCCAAACTTCCCGGCGGCGAAGATCTCTGACCGCAAATAGAGCGATATGATGAATGCCCCCGGAGGCAACATATCGTTCGCGCGTGCCTTTCCCAACAAGAATTGGACTTTTGGTTTCTCGGATTCTAACTTTCCGAATGGGAATCTGCCGTCCATCCCGTGCCGTTAGATAGGGACTGTTCTCCGCTCTCTCGAAGAGCTTGGTATTGCCACCGAGTTCCTCAAGTTTCTTGCGGATCGCATCACGCACTGCGGCGTCAATGATCACGTCCTCGGCTGCAATATCCGCTGCAGACAGAGCAGATATGGAACATCTCGAATGTACGGTCGGCTTACCATTGTATGAACTAGGTGGTGAGTAATTTGTACCTTTGTGGAGTTCTCCACTGACCTTGTGCTCCGGACGATGCGAAACCAACATCCGTTCGATATGGGGGCGAATAGAAGGTACAAAGTCCTTCCATGGTGATTCGAGTTTGCGCCATGCTCGCGCATCTTTTTGCCAAGGTTCCCTGGAAGCAGCTCGCGCCATCGACTCGATGATTTTCTGGCGAGTGAGGGCAACCGTAATTGCATCGATCGCATGGTGTCGATGATCAGTACGAGGCTTGCCTCTGGATTCTCCTGGTTCCACGACGACCAGGTCCTGCAGGATTGCTTCCAGTCCCCAGGAACTGCGAAGTGTCGCGGTCACGGCACCACTCGACGCAAAAATGATCTGGCGCGTCTCGCTATCTTCTGTCATATCGCGACCGCCATATAGTGTCTCCAAAAGCTTGCTCGTCAGTACGCTTGTGTAGCGAGTGTCATTCATCTGCCGGGAGCTAAACTTGCCAAGTTCCTCTTCCGATTGAATGGAGAATCGAGTCAGCTTCCCCTTGTTTTTCCAACCGGCCACGCGCGTCATGATCTCTGCCCATCGCTGTTCGTCCTTGCCGTAAGCTTCCCAGGGGGTCTGACCCCTTTTGATATCTCGATTCTCAGGGAGATAGCAGAGCGTTTTGTTCTGAAACGAATCATCTGGATAGCGACTACGCGGAATGATGTGTTCAACATCGAACTCGGAATCGTGAAACAGATTGGAGAAAGAGATGTGCTTGCCTGTATAGGGACAGATACCACTACATTCTTCGTACAGAAGAGCCTTCTCAATATCCTTGCGTGACGGCTTGGAGAGCCCACATTCACGGAGAATCTTAGCTGCTATATCGTCACGTTCCTTCTGCCTGTTGCGATTCTTCTTAGTATCTTCCACCCGCTGTTGTCGAGGCTTCTTCAGATCGCGCGCCAGTTCAACTCGAATCTCATACGGTTTGCCATATTGGCGCACGATGGCATTGACGACCTTTCGCATCTCGGTCAGAGAACGCTCGACAGCGGGATTACGCAGAGAGGTAAGGTGCTTGCGAACCTCAGGCAAAGTATCGAGTACAGCGCCGCCAGAGAAGCGGCTGCCATAGATTTCCGTTTCAGCTTCCTTGAAAGACTTGCCGGTCTGCATCAGGGGTAACAGCTCGGACAGAGCGGTCAAGGAGAGGGCGCAGTAGCCCTCTTCGGGAGTATGGTCTGCCAGCAGCTTCGCAGGTGCTTCATCAAGACCCCAATATTCCATAGCCTCACGGATCAGGTCTTCTTCGGATTCACTGTTTCTCCAGTTCTCGATGATCTGGTGCTGTTTGCCAGGAGGGAAGCTGTCCCAACAATCACCAAATGCTTTGTACGTCAAGGTCTGCGTTCGATTGCCACGCAGACGCTTTTCATCCCCTCTTTCAAGATTGAATAGCACACCAACCGGAAAAGAGAGATGTTTCTTGATCGCCTTGAATGCTTGATCTCCATCGCGGTCGAGAAGGTTGTACAGCTTTGTACGCTCCTCTTCCGTCAGGGGAACAGAGATCAAGCTGCCAGGATTGACTAGTTTAAGGTCATTGACTTTTTGCAAAATGCGGAATCGCTGGGCCTCCAGCGTGGCCCAAGGGGCACGTTGTCTCTCAGGTTCCAGTTCGCATTTGCCGATCAGATGTTCTTGCGCCGCGATGGGCCGCTGGTAAAAAAGCAAATGGGCAATTTCGTCGTGAAGCTCAGGCGTAAGAAGGGTCGGATGATGAACTGCTTGAGCTGCCCATATCAGGCGAAACTCGTCTTTGTACATCTCGCGGGCAGTCCAGCGACGACGGACTTTCTGAGCGTGCGGGTCAAGGCCGGCGAAGTATTCTCCAAGAGTACGTGCTCCCGCCGCCCGTATTTCTTATTTGAGGCCATGGATCTCAGCTTTGACCTGCCCCAACTCCTTTTCTTGGTCCTGATTTTTCTTCCCTTCCCGACGATTGGAAAGGAACCCTCTGCGTTGAATGAGGTGAAAGAAGACGCGGCCAACCTCGAATGGTTCCAGCACCTCATCGAGCGCAAGTTTACGAAGAGAGTAAAGCGGAAGCTGGGCAAATGCTCCATCGAAAACTAGCACTTGCCATTTCTGTTTAAGTTCAAGGTCTAGCTGGTTGAGAATCAGATGGCGTCGTTTCTCTGGAGACTGCTCTTCAGCATGTGTTGTAGGCAGTAGCGAATGCCGCTGGAGCAGGCGAAACAGATCGCGTTGTCGGGCGGCACGCCGACGAAGCTGTCGGCGGTGCAACCGGGCAGTACGTCTATCAACTGCCTTGGACTGATCTTTGCCTTGCTCAATATCCAGGGACGTTCCGTCAACACCGGGTTCGAAGATACGGACGCCAGCACGGATGAGCGATACGGGATTTCGGCCCCATCGAGTGCGATGAGTGCCCACCCAAGCGATGCCGAACCGATATCGATACCCAGGACATACTTCTGCGATGCTTCCATGGCAGGGGACATCAAGTACCACCTTGACGCAAAATCCTACAGAGGAGTAAAAGTATAACAGTGTACTTGAGCGGCGATTGCCCGGCTATTCTTAGTAAGCTTTCGTCGTAAGGCTCCGCTCAATGAGCGACCTTTGGACGCCCCGGAGACGGGGCGTTCTTGTTTAAGGTTACTACCCACTTCGGCAGGAGTCTCCGCTAAAGAAGTTTTCTATGAAGTTGGTATCTTCCAACATCAGGGCATTCCCACGATGACCAGCAAAAGCCTGTCGCTGTATTCGAGTCAAGGCTGCGCTGATCCGATATTGGTTTCACTTTCGATCTATGGCGCACCGCAGACAGGCGGCATGGCCTTGACGCGGATACAGCGACGGGTATGGACAGGCCATGTCGTCATCGAAGAGAGAAGCCAACAGCAAGGTCGTGGAGATGGTGCAGCAAGGTCGTGGAGATGGTGCTCAAGCCGATGAAAGCGAGCGCCTGAAACCTAGATTTTGCGAATGGGAGTCAGTGGGAGTGAATCTAAGGGAAAGGGCACTCAAATTCGACTCGTAACTGATTGATTTAATTGGTTGCGGGGGTAGGATTTGAACCTACGACCTTTGGGTTATGAGCCCAACGAGCTACCGGGCTGCTCCACCCCGCTTTGTTAATATAACGCTATTAGAGCGCAGGGTCAAACGAGGCAAAGAGGCATACTTACTCATCCAATTTGCTTCGCGGAGTGATGGCGTCATCGTATCCTCGGGCCGCTGAGTCTGTATGTTCCGTGGAGGAATCAGATCTTGATTTGTGCTCGCATTGCATCGGCAGGGAAGCGTGCCATGCTCACCGCTAATCGCATCCCCTGTACTGATGATTGATCTTACGCAGGATGCAGGTAGATCGGCCTGACATCAGGCTCGCTCTATAACCCTCCCGCGGAACCGGAAGTTTGGCCAGGATGAGCGTCACGATCACTCCTCGCAAAGTCTCAAGTCTGCTACCGGCCAAATGACCCACGCGTCCACGCAACGATCAGCGCGGGAAGTGCAGGGAGCAAAAACACGCAAAAGAAGATCGGAAGTTCTTCCAGGAACGTGTAGCCA
This sequence comes from Granulicella sp., assembly GCA_036398595.1. Classification (GTDB taxonomy): domain Bacteria; phylum Acidobacteriota; class Terriglobia; order Terriglobales; family Acidobacteriaceae; genus Edaphobacter. Next base: position 258,959 of record DASWOV010000071.1, on the reverse strand, counting down.
ACTCGTTTCATCCCGAAATACATATTGGCCCCTGCAACGATCAGCCAGAGCGGCACAAAGACCAGGGCTCCCAGAGTCACGCTTCGACTGTTGCCGAATAATCTTCCTGCGAGCAGGCAGAGGCCAAGCAGGAGAAATCCGCAAGCAAGAACTTTGATTGTATGCACGGTATTTCTCCTTGATATGTCTGCCACGTTAGTGAGTCAGATAGTCGGAAGTAGTTAACGACGGAGGCTCTTTCTTCGCGGATAAGAGGCCACTAGAGGATAGCTCTTATCCGCGAAGAAAGAAGTTGAAGAATTCTCCTGACAGGAGTAAATCCGGGAGGCTGGGTCTACTCTGCCTTGGAGGGCTTCAGTAGATCGGACAGTCCCATGGCTTTGAGAAACTCCTTGCGAATACGGTCTGCCACCGCGTTCACGACCTCGGCGCCATCATCTGCTGGGTCAATGTGTACACGGAAGGGGCGCGTGCCAAAGGGCATGTCCACTACCTTGACGATTGCCTCAGCCACTTCGATGACATCCGCATCCGGCACGGCGGTTGCGGCGAAGCCCTTCATCACGTCATCCGCCAGTGTTGCCGTGGGGCCGGTTTCATACTCTGTAAGCCGTTCCTTGTCGGCAGGAGAACCCGCGTTGGCGAAGTGATTGGTTCCCGAGGTATAGGCGCCGGGAACGATGATCGAGGTTTCGATATTCCAGCGGGCAAGCTCGGCTGCGTAGCTCACGGCCATCGCGTCCATGCCGGCCTTGGCTGCAAAGTACGGCGACAGATACGGGGGCGTGCCGCCGCGCGTGCTGGTGCTGCCTACCCAGAGGACAAGTCCCTGGCCCTGCTTACGCAGAACCGGCAGGGCAGAACGATTGACGCGCTGCGTGCTCAGAACATTCACGTCATACAGCGTGGCCAACTGCTCGGGAGTAAAGGCCTCCGCCGGTCCATAGACCATGTGGCCCGCATTGTGAATGACCACATCCAACCGGCCAGCTTCTTTGAGGATCTGCCGGATGGCTGCATCGGAGGACTCCTGTGAGGTCACATCCAGCTCGACCGTGCGGAGATCGACGTTGTTGTCCTGCGAGAACTTCTTTGCTGCCTCAACCTGCGAGGCGTTGCGGCCGGCGATGTCGCGCATGCTGGCATACACAATATGTCCTGCCTTCGCCAGTTCACGCGCCGTGAGAGCGCCGAATCCGCTCGACGCACCTGTAATGACAATTACCTGCTTCATATGGGTTCACCTTTCCTGTGGGGATGGACAGGGATGAAAAGGGGCACATTGCTGTGCCCCTTCGTTGCGTCTTCTTAGGCGAAGCCGCCGTTTGCACGGATGATCTGGGAGTTGACCCAGCCGCCATCCGGCCCGGCGAGGAAGGCCACCACGTTGGCGATGTCTTCGGGCTGTCCCAGGCGCTCCAGCGGAGCGAGCTTGCTGAGCTGCGCAATCTGCTCCGGCGACTTGCCGGTGAGGAACAGGTCCGTGCCCGTAGGTCCGGGGGCGACGGCGTTCACGGTGATGCTGCGGCCGCGCAGCTCGTTGGCGAAGACAGGCACGAGGCCCTCGACGCCAGCCTTGGACGCGATGTACGGGCCATAGGTGGGGAAGGACTTCGCCAGCACGCTGCTGGAGAAGGCGATGATGCGGCCGCCTTCTGCAATGTGCTTCGCGGCCTGTGCAAAGATCAGGAACGTGCCCCGCAGATTGGTATTGATGACCTTATCGAAGGCCTCCAGGTCGCCCTGCGCGATGAGCGACAGTGGCATGATGCCCGCATTATTGACGACGACATCGACGCGGCCATAGGCTTCGATGGTCTTTTCGAAAAGCTGCTTGACCTGCTCGGGATTTGCGACGTCGGCCTGAATCGCCAACGCCTCTCCATCGGCCTTGCGAATCTCCTCGACGGCCTCTTGTGCTGCTGCGCTGTTGCCTGCGTAATTGATGATGACTGCGAAACCATCCGCAGCCAGACGCCTGGCGATGCTGCGGCCAATCCCGCGAGACGCGCCAGTAACGATTGCTACCTTAGCCATAACCTTCTCCTTTGCTCGCCGGCCTCGCTGCAGTTCGAAACCGTCTATGTGAGAAGAATGCGCTTTATCACTCCATTATTCCAATACATAGTACTAATATTGCGTATGCGTCTGACGCAATTACGACAAGCCGATCTGAACCTGCTGGTAGTCTTTGCCGTCTTCGCGGAGGAGCGCAACGTCTCCCGCGCAGCAGAGCGTCTTCTTCTCAGCCAGCCCGCGGTAAGCCGCGCCCTGCAGCGACTGCGCGATACCTTTCATGACGATCTTTTCGTGCGAACTATCGCTGGCTATGAGCTTACGCCGCGGGGTGTGCGGCTTCTGCAAGAGTTGGAGGTGATGCTTCCAAGGATCGATCGTCTGCTCAGCGGTCCGGACTTCGATCCATCGGAAGAACAGGCAACCTTCCGCATTGCAGCAACCGATAGTGCTTCGTCGATTCTCGCGCCCATTATCTGCCGCGACGTTCTTCCCGGTGCAGGCAAGATACGGTTTGAATTTGTGCAGTGGCATAAGGGACTCTTTGACGAGTTGACGCATGGCAGCGTAGACCTGGTGTTCAGCGCAAGCCTTGTAGAGGTTCCATCTTTATTGCAAAGTCAGACGATCTACGATGAGGAGTTTGTGTGTGTCGTGGACGCGAACAGCCCTTACAAAAAATCGCTTACGATTATGCAATATCTGAAGGCAGAGCATGTGGTGGTCAGCATTCAGAGCGGGATTCAGATTGCCCCGGATAAATATCTCGCGGCGCAGGGATATAAGCGGCACATTGCTCTTCAGGTTCCTTATCATGAGGCCGCCGCACGGTGCGTCGCAGGAACGAAGCTGATTGCTACTATTCCGAGACAGTTTGTGGAAGGGATGGTACAGACGTCAGACGTGAAGATACTGAAGGCTCCTCCTGAGGTCGGCGGTTTTCGCTATGTGATGATCTGGCATCCACGCCTCAATACAGATGCAGCGCATGCATGGCTGCGCACGACCATGCGTACCATCGGAGAGTCCATTGCTTCCTCTCAGAAACGAAGCGGAAGGGGACTGTAAGGCGGAAGGATCTGAATGTGATTCGACAAGCCAGTTTTCTGCGGTATCGCATCCGATGCAGCACACTTCCACCATCAAGGAGAATGTAATGAAACTGGATGCTTTGACGAATCCTACCGTGAAGGCCGCGATTGAAGCTCTGCAACAGGGCGATAAGGATGCCTGGGCGGTGCTCTTTACGCCGGATGCCACTATGCTGGACGACGGGCACCCGCGAGACTTGAAGGCGTTTACGAGAGAGGCTCTCGGTCATGAGCGCTTCACCTCCATCGACAAGGTGGAGAACAACGGTCTGAACCTTGAAGGACGCTTCCACTCCGATACGTGGGGTGATTTTCGCACCTATTTTCGTTTCCATCTTGCGGCCGACGGAAGGATCAGCCGTCTCGACGTTGGACAGGCCGACTGACATTCTTCCGCCGAGCATCGTCTGACACACAGACATGCACGCGTGGCCGGAAGGATATACGACCAATACCGGGCCATGGACCTCATCGGGATGTGTTTCAGTTCTACGCAGTCGATGCCCGCCTGTCCTTCTCCAATGTTGTTACGCTGCAGGGGCTCCTTGAAGCGATGAAGGGCAAGGAGATTGCCCGAGGGCGTCTTGAAGGGATCTATGAACGCAGGTAGCTTTGCGGCGTCAAAGCATCGGGGTATCCCTTACTGCCCTGCGCGCTTCGCCAGGCGCTGGCACGAGGCGCACAATAGAAGGTATGCCTGAGAAACCGTTCACGCAGATTCTCTCCGAGGTAAGCAGCTTCGCACAGTCAGCGAGTGCGCTTGCGGAGTTACAGAACTTTATCGTCGACATCATTCCGCAGAGCCTCTCCTATTACAACTGGACGGGCTTCTATATGCTCGATCCCGATGACCCGAAAACCCTTGTCCTCGGCCCGTTTCGCGGAGCGCCGACGGAGCATGTGCGTATCCCCGTAAGCAGGGGAGTGTGCGGCGCAGCCGTAGCGCAGAACGACACCGTGATCGTGGACGATGTTCACGCCGACCCGCGCTATCTGGCCTGCTCGCTGGAGACGAAGTCCGAGATCGTCGTTCCCATCCGCGTTCATGGAGTGGTGGTGGGTGAGATCGATATCGACAGTCATACTCCGGCAGCGTTCTCGGCTCAGGACAAGGAGTTCCTGGAGCGGTGCGCTGCGGTGGTGGGCGGCTTCATGGAGCGAAATCCGGCTCGTTCCTGACCCGACCTGCGGGAAACGTATTGGTGCACGTGTCCTGTGGGAGGGGACTCCGATTCGGCCTCATCTTTTTGTTCGTTTTTTGGGCCATCCGATGTGGCGGGAGCGTAACTTTTTCCGACAATTTGAGTCTGCATCTATAACAAGTAAACAGGGATAGTTTGCCTGTTTGCGTGGAGGATGTATGCAGAGGAACCACCCCTACGAGCGGTTTTCCAGAGTTGCAGTATTGCTCGCAAGCACTTGTCTGCCTTGCGGTTATGCGGTGGCGCAGACGGCCCAGGCCGGTACTGTGCCCGATGCCCAGATCGAGGCCGGCGTCCTGAAGGCGTTTGCCGACACCCCCCAGCTTGCCAACGAGAACATCATTACGAACACCGTCTACGGGACCGTGACGCTGAGCGGTTCGGTGAAGGACGAGCCGACCCGCCAGCTTGCGGAGAATCTCGCTGCCAAGACCTCCGGCGTGAAGAAGGTGGTCGATGAACTGACGCTTGGCTCGACCACGGATGCCTCGGCGCAACAGCCCCAGGGCGGAGTTCCGATGTCGGACGGTTCTATGTCCCAGGGTGGGCCTCAGGGCACGCCACAGGCGGGCGATGGACAGGCGCACGCTCCCGATCCGGACACCTACGCGGCGCAGCATGGGTATGGAGCGGATACGGGGCAGAACAATCCTCCGGATACGGCCTATAACAACGCTCCTCCGCAGCCCGGCTATGACGGCAACCAGCCTCCGCAGCCCGGTTATGGACCGGCCCCGTCGGGCGCGCCCTATCCGCAGCAGCGGCCTGCTCCCAACGGCCAGCCGCGTCACACCTACGGCGCGCAGGAGGCTGGACAGCCGGTGACGGTTCCGCCGGGTTCGCTGCTGCGCATCCGTATCAATCAGGGGCTCGATACGAAGCATACGCAGCCCGGAAACATCTTCGACGCCACCGTGCTCAATGACGTCGTGGCCGATGGAGCGGTGGCCATTCCTCGCGGCGCGACCGTGCAGGGAGTGGTCGTCGACTCCAAGGCCAGCGGGGCCATCAAGGGGCATGCGCAGTTGCAGCTTCAACTGACGCAGGTGACGCTGGGCGGCAAGGTCTATCCGCTTGTCTCCGACCTCTGGACGCGGGAGAGCATGGACAAGAGCGGCCAGACGGTCGGCAGCGCAGTGGGCATGGGAGCCTTCGGCGCGATCATCGGAGCGATTGCAGGCGGCGGACCTGGTGCGGCGATCGGCGCTGCGGCCGGCGGCGCGGCCGGTGTGGGGGCCTCAGCGGCCTCCGGCAACCGGCAGCTGATCGTTCCGGCGGAGGCGATTCTGACCTTCCACCTGACGCAGCCCGCCCCCATGACGACGGTTTCGCAGGCCGAGATGGACCGGCTCTCCTACGGCGTGCCGAGCGGACAGGCTGGCCCGCCACGGATGATGCGCCGGTATCCTCCTCCGCCTCCAGGCTATGGCGGGTATGGTCCGGTCTATTACTACCCTTACTAGAGGTTTTCAGGGAAACTCGATGGAAACAAAGAGGAAGGCCTGATGTTGCCAAGGGCCTTCCTCTTCTGGTTTCACTCTCTCCTCCAGGTTAGGGCAGGATCAGTGCAGAGGTCAGTACAGGGGGACCGAAGGGTCGATGGTGCGTGACCAGGCATCGATGCCGCCTGCAAGCGACTGTGCCCGTTCGTACCCCTCGTTGCGCAGCCACATGGTGACCGAAAGCGAGCGGGCTCCGTGGTGGCACAGGACAACAATATGGTCGTCGGGGTCTAGCTCGTTGTAGGCCCGGGAGCGCACTTCTCCCATGGGCATCAGTACTGAATCTGCAAGGTGAGCGGTCTGGTACTCCCACGGCTCACGGACGTCAAGGAGAACGAGCCGGGGCAGATCGGGGTCGGCGGGCTGCTGGAGATGTTGCTGGAGAAGCTCGGGAGCGATTTCTGATTCAAGCATAGGGAGAGCATATCGCGGGTATTGGTTTGCGGCGCATGAAGGCTGTCTTAAGGTAATTGGATTTATATTACGAAGGTGATCTCCGCCGGGACTGACTACACATCTTCGTGATAGGTATAGATTTCTGAGGTACACGGGTTACTAGCCGTCTTCTGGTGCTCTCGAGCGGTCCGAAGGCAGGGATAATAAGAATTATCCTTGTCAGAGGGGTTGCGGCCTGCGGGGAGCTTGTAGGGCCGAGTCGTGATTCCGCAGTAAGGACGGTAGGGCATTGGAGAAGGTTTTAGTTGTCGAAGACGAGCAGAACGCTCGCACAGGTCTGACCGAGTTGATCGAGTCCTGGGGGTATCGGGCTGAGGGCGCCGCGGATGGTGTCGAGGGGCTCGAAAAGATTACGCAGTGGTCGCCCACGATTGTGGTCACGGACCTGAAGATGCCGCGCATGGACGGCATGGAGCTGTTGAGCCGCATTGCGGAGCTGCCGCAACGACTCACGGTCGTCGTCCTGACGGCGCAGGGCTCCATCGAGTCGGCGGTCGAGGCGATGCGGATGGGCGCGTACGACTATATTCCCAAGCCGGTGGAACCGGTGCGGCTCAAGACCATCCTCCAGAACGCCTCACGGCAGCGGGAGGCGGACGTCGCGCTCGAGGTGACGCGGCGGCAGCTCCGCGATACCGGCGTGATGGGGCCGCTGGTGGGCAGCTCGCCGGAGATGAAGGCGATCTTCAACCTGCTGGAGCGGATTGCGCCGTCGAACGTGTCCGTGCTGGTCACGGGCGAGAGCGGCACGGGCAAGGAGCTGGTGGCCCGGGCGCTGCACGAGATGAGCTCGCGGCGCACCAAGCCGTTCGTCGCGGTGAACTGCGCGGCGATTCCCGAGACGCTGATCGAGAGCGAGATCTTCGGCCACGAGAAGGGCGCGTTTACGGGAGCCATCGAGCGCCGCGCCGGATGTTTCGAGCTGGCGGAGGAGGGCACGCTGCTGCTGGACGAGATCGGCGAGATGCCCGCGGCTACACAGGCTAAACTCCTGCGTGTTCTTGAAGACCGGCGGCTGCGGCGGCTCGGCAGCAAGGTCGAGACGCCCGTCGATGTGCGCGTCATTGCGGCGACCAATAAGAATCCGACCGATGCGGTGGCGAACGGCGAGCTGCGCGGCGATCTCTTCTACCGGCTGAACGTTTTTAACATCCAGATGCCTGCGCTGCGCAACCATATCTCGGACGTGAAGCTGATCGCCGAGAAGATGATCGACGACATGAACGAGCGGCACCACTGCGAGGTTTCGGGCATGACCGACCCGCTGCTGGCGAAGCTGCTGAGCTACGACTGGCCGGGTAATGTGCGCGAGCTGCGCAACACTATCGAGCGGGCGACGATCCTTGCGGGCAAGGGCCTGCTGGGCGTGGAGCATCTTCCGCCGAACTTCGGGCAGCCCGGCTTTTCGCCGGTCGCGCAGGCTGGCGGGAGGACGGCGCCGGCGGCTGGCGGCGTCACCATTCCGATGGCCGCGAGCGACGATAACTCCGTGCGCGTTGCCGTGGGTACGACGGTAGATGAGGCGGAGAAGCAGTTGATCCTGCGGACGCTGCTCTCCACCCATAACAACAAGACAAAGGCGGCGGAGATCCTCGGAATCAGCTCGAAGACTCTGCAGAACAAGCTGAAAGAGTACAACGCGAACTCCAGCGGAGCGGCTTAACCCATGCGTCTCAAGACGACGCTGGTGCTATGGGCGATGGGGCTGACCTTTGCCATGGTGCTGGTGTTGTCCGGCATCTACCTTGGGGAGGTGCTGCGGCAGAGGATTGCGCAGACGACGGCGGATAACGAGGTTCTCGCGCACGAGGTGCTGCTGATGACCCGGCAGGCCGTTGAAACCGGACTGCGCGAGCATCCACCCGAGGACCACACGCCGGAGGCCTTTCAGTCCGCGGTCGTGGACGCTCTGTTGAGCCACCAGCCGCTGACCGATACGATGAACGCCATCATCCGCTACTCGCCCACGGTGCAGGACGTGAGCGTCGTGGATGCGAAGGGCAAGGTCGTGGTCAGCACGGACCCCGATGCGCTGGACCAGCCCGCGCCGGTGCGGACGCGCCTCGAAAATGTGCGCGACGGCAGCCTGCGCTACCAGGTACAGGAGATGTTCGGCAGCCCACATGTGCTGGATATCTCGTTTCCGCTGGACAGGAACGGGCAGCCGTTCCTTGTGGTGCACCTGGGCGTGCGGTCGAGTTTTCTGCGGGCGGCCTATGAGCCGTTGCTGCACGAGGGCCTGTGGTCCTCGCTGACGGCGGCGGTGCTGGCGATGATTGCCTCGGCGCTGCTGGCCAACGCGGCGCTGCGGCCGATCAAGCGCATCAGCGAGCAACTGGAGCGGCTGACCGCGGCTGTGCCGCAGAAGGATGATGCGCTGCTGGCGAAGACTCTGCGCGGCGAGCGAGACGCCGAGATGCGCGTGAGCCAGACGATTGATCGGCTCGGTCAGCAGATACGCAGCACGGAGGCGGATTACACGGCGCTGCAATCGAACCTGAAGCAGATGCTCGATACGCTGCGCGACGGCGTGCTGCTGTTCACGGCGGATCAGCGGGCGGCGATGGTGTCCGATGCGGTAGAGCATTTCGTCGCGCCGAATACGGGACCGCTGCTGGGACGTCTATTAGAGGAGATCTTCCCGCACAACACACCGCTCGGTGCTGCGATCCAAACGGCGATGCAGAACAAGGCTCCGGTGTCGGTCAGCACGGTGACGCTTGAGGATGGGCGCAGGATTCAGCTCTCCGTGGATAAGCTTGCGGGAAGTCCGGGCAGGGATGAGGTGGGCACGCTGGTGACGCTGCGCGATATGGAGTCGGTGATGAAGCTCGAGCAGGAGCTTGAGATCTCGCGCCGCCTTGTGGCCATTGGACGCCTGACGGCGGGCGTGGGACACGAGGTAAAGAACCCCATCAATGCAATGGTGCTCCACTTGGAGCTTCTGCGCAGCAAGCTGGCCGGGCCGGGGAGCATCGACAATGGAGCGCAGCGGCACGTGGATATCCTGGCTGGCGAGATGCAGCGGCTGGACCGCGTGGTGCAGACGCTGGCCGACTTTACCCGGCCCATGGAGCTGCATCTGGGCGAGCAGGACCTGCGGCAGGTGGTGCTCGCGGTCGTTGAGCTGACAGGCGCGGAGATGGCCGAGCATAAGGTGCAGGTGCAGTTCCAGTGCGGCCCTGTGCCGCTGCGCGTGCGCGTGGATGCGGACCTGGTCCGGCAGGCTCTGTTGAATCTTCTGCTGAACGCGATGCAGGCGATGCCGGACGGAGGCAAGGTTCGCGTAGAGACACGCCACGAGCGCGAAGAGGCGGTCGTCGAGGTGATCGACGAGGGAGTGGGGATACCGCCGGAGTTGCTGCCGCGCATCTTCGAGCTGTACTTTACGACGAAGCCGACCGGCAGCGGTATTGGCCTTGCGATGACCTATCGGATTTTGCAGATGCACGGCGGCGCACTGGAAGTACGATCATCTACAACCAGCCAACCGGGGCCCCGAGGTACAACCTTTACGTTGCGGCTGCCGATGATCTCGCAGGCAGAGATTGCATGGGATGGCGAGACAGAACCGGTACGGATGGAGCTGGAGCGACAGGCTTGAGAACGACAAAGCAAGAACGAAGAATACGGCGATGGATGGCGAGCCTCTGCCTTGGCTCGACGGCGCTGTTGAACGGTTGCGCGCTGCTGCAGCACCATGCGCCGCCCACGCGCCCGCCTGTGATTCCGGCCCGGGCGATAGCGCCCATTCCTCCTCCTCCGCCGATCATGGAGAGGGCGCTGCCGGAGCTGATCCGCACGGCCGAGCCGGTGCGGGTGGTAGTGATTCGTCCACGAAGGATCGTGCGCAGGCCGACGGCGAAGAACGCTCCGGCAGATGTGGCTGCCCCGGGGGATACGAGTACGACGGCAGCGGCTGACGATACGGTGGTCGGCATCGGAGAGCTCTCCGACGGAGGAGCGTCGAACCCGGTGACGATGCAGGAGGCGCGGTCGCTGATCGCCGAGAGCCAGCGCCGCCTGGACCGCATCTCGAAGCCGTGGTCGACGCAGCAGTTCTCGCAGTTGCGGCGGGTGCGGGATTTTCTGAACCAGTCGCGGCAGGCCTTGAACACCGGCGACGCCGAGGGCGCGAAGACGCTGGCGACCAAGGCAAAGCTGCTACTGGATGACGTGGCGAAATAGATCGTGTGCGCATGAAAAAGCCCTGCTTGAAGGCAGGGCTTTTTCATGTGAGATGGCAGGAGAACTAAACCTCGTTGGCTCCGTGGCACTGCTTATACTTCTTGCCGGAGCCGCAGGGGCAGGGCGCATTGCGGCCGATCTTCTCGCCTGAACGGCGCTGAGCCGTCTCTCCGGAGGCCGCGGCCGAACCCGCAGCGCGGGCCTGATCGAGCTCGCGCTGCTTCTTCTTCTGGAACTCCTGCTCGAGCTGGTCGATGGTGGTCGAAGGCGGCCGCGTCGGAACAGGCACCTGCGGACGCTGCGGAGCAGCGTCAGGGGCCTCCTGCTGCTGTGGCAGCGCGGCCTGCTCCGGCGGAGGCTGCATCTGCTGCGCCTGAATCTGCGCAAGCTGCTCGGGGGTTTCGATGGGGGTGCCGTCGGGCCCGATGATCTGCATGCGGAAGAGGTGGCGAACCGTGTCCTCCTGGAAGCGGAGCATCATGCCCTCGAAGATATCGAAGGACTCCTTCTTGTAGGCGACCAGCGGGTCCTGCTGCGCATAGCCGCGCAGGCCGATGCCTTCCTTCAGGTGATCCATCTGGAGCAGATGATCCTTCCACAGGCCGTCGAGCACCGAGAGCATCACGACGCGCTCGTGATAGCGCATGGCCGGCTCACCGAGGATCTGCTCCTTGAGCGCATAGCGGGCGTTCAGCTTCTCGAAGATGGCCTCGCCCAGCTCGTGACGGCTGAGCGTGGTAAAGTCCAGCTCGCCGTCCAGCTTCGCGCCGAAGAGGTCATAGACCTGCGACAGGATGGCCTCGGTCTTCCACTCGTCGGGATGCGCCTTCTCAGGCGCGTTCTCGTCGAGGATGTTGGAGAGGATGGTCGAGACGTAGTCCTCGGTGATGAGCTGCTTCTGGTCTACACCTTCCATGAGCTGCTTGCGTAGGCCATAGACGGCCTCGCGCTGCTTGTTCATGACGTCGTCGTACTCGAGGACATGCTTGCGTGACTCGAAGTTCTGCGTTTCGACGGCCTTCTGCGCGGCCTCGATGCGGTTCGAGATCATCTTGCTCTCGATCGGTACGCCCTCTTCCATGCCGAGGCGCTGGAGCAGGGTAGAAACCCACTCGCGCGCGAAGATGCGCATCAGGTCGTCTTCGAGCGAGAGGTAGAAGCGCGAAGCGCCCGGGTCGCCCTGGCGTCCGGCGCGTCCGCGAAGCTGGTTATCGACGCGGCGGGACTCGTGCCGTTCGGTGCCGAGGATGTGCAGGCCTCCTACTTCGATGACGGCGTCATGCTCTACCTTGGCCGCGGCGGCGTGGCGCTCGATCGTGGCGTCCCAGGCCTCCTGCGTCGTCTCGAACTCCTGCCCGGAGTAGTAGAAGCGGGTCATGCCGGGACCGGCGACGGGAGAAATGGCTCCCTCGGCGGCGGAGACGGCGCGGGCCTGCTGCTTCTTGACGAGATCCTGCCGGGCCATGAACTCGGCGTTGCCGCCGAGCAGGATGTCCGTGCCGCGGCCCGCCATGTTGGTGGCGATCGTGACCATGCCGAGGCGGCCTGCCTGCGCGACGATCTCGGCCTCCTTCTCATGGAACTTGGCGTTCAGCACGACGTGGCGGACGCCCTTGCGCTTCAGGATCTCCGACAGCAGCTCGGACTTCTCGATGCTGGTGGTGCCCACAAGCACGGGCTGGCGTTGCTCGTGCAGGCGGGCGATCTCGTCGGCCACGGCGAAGTATTTTTCCTTCGCGGTGCGGTAGACCACGTCCGGATACTCGATGCGTGACATCTTCCGGTTGGTCGGGATGACGACGATCTCGAGGTTGTAGATCTTGTCGAACTCGGCGGCCTCAGTCTCGGCGGTGCCGGTCATGCCGCTGAGCTTTTTGTACAGGCGGAAGTAGTTCTGGAAAGTGATCGTTGCCAGCGTCTGGTCTTCCTTGCGGATGGCGACGCCTTCCTTGGCCTCGACCGCCTGGTGCAGGCCGTCGGACCAGCGGCGGCCGGGCATCAGGCGGCCGGTGAACTCGTCGACGATGATGATCTCACCGTCCTTGACCACGTACTCGACGTCGCGCTTGTAGAGGAAGTGCGCCTTGATGGCCGTCTCGACGTGATGCTTGAGGTCCCAGTTCTCGGGGTCGGCGATGTTGCCGATGCCGAGAAGCTGCTCGATCTTCTCCCATCCTTCGTCGGTGACGGTGACGGCGCGGGCCTTCTCGTCGACGACGAAGTCGCCGGACCATGTCTTTGTCTCGAGGGTTTCGATCAGCTCGCCCTGCTCAAGGTTCGGGATGATGACGTTGACGCGGGCATATTTGTCGGTGGTCTGGTCGGTGGGGCCGCTGATGATGAGCGGCGTGCGGGCTTCGTCGATGAGGATGGAGTCCACCTCATCGACGATGCAGTAGTACTGGCCGCGCTGCACCTGGTCGGCGATCTCGAACTTCATGTTGTCGCGCAGGTAGTCGAAGCCGAACTCGTTGTTGGTGCCGTAGGTGATGTCGGAGGCGTAGGCCTCGCGGCGCTGCTGGTCGGAGAGATCGTGCACGATGACGCCGACGGTCAGGCCGAGGAAGCCGTAGATCTTGCCCATCCACTCGGCGTCGCGCTTGGCGAGATAGTCGTTCACGGTGACGACGTGGACACCGCGCCCGGCGAGCGCGTTCAGGTAGCAGGGAAGCGTGGCGACAAGCGTTTTACCTTCGCCGGTCTTCATTTCGGAGATTCTGCCCGAGTGCAGCACCATGCCGCCGATCATCTGCACGTCGAAGTGGCGCATGCCGACGATGCGCTTGCCGGCCTCGCGGACAACCGCGAAGGCCTCCGGCAGGATGGCATCGAGCGCGGCCTTTTCGGCGGCGTAGAGAGCATCGGCGTCGCCCTCGGGGACGTTTGCTGCAGCGACGGCATCGGCGATGCGCTTGCGAAACTCCCCGGTCTTGTCGCGGAGCTGCTCGTCGGAGAGCGACTGGAGCGAGGACTCCAGGGAGTTGATCTGCTCGATGGTAGGCAGAAGCCGTTTAACGGCGCGCTCGTTACTGGTTCCAAAGACCTTGGCAATGACTGAGTTGAGCAAAACGAAATGTCCTTCGGGGGAGATGCACCCAATGAACAGTTTACTCGATATAAAAGAATAGACGGAGATACGATCAAAGCCAGACGGGGATGCGATCAAAGCCCGAACGGGAAATACGCTGGACCTTGGCGGCGAATCGGCGCATCCTTACCTGAGGTCTTCGGTTTTAAGGAGTGTCAGCATGGCCGTGGTTAGCGCCCCCACGCAGCGGGGTGGCGGGAATACAGAGGAGACGCATCGGGCCGCGCTCTCCATGGTAACGACGCTGTTCTTTGTGTGGGGCTTCCTGACCTCTCTGAACGACATCCTGATCCCTCACCTGAAGTCGATCTTCGACCTGAACTATGCGCAGGCGCTGCTGGTGCAGTCGGCCTTCTTCGGGGCATATGCGGTCTTTGCCGCTCCGGCGGGCAAGCTGGTGGAGGTCGTCGGCTACAAGCGGACGATGGTGGGCGGCCTGCTGGTGATGGCCGTGGGCGCGATCCTCTTCATCCCGGCTGCGGCTGCGCCCTCGTATCCGCTGTTTTTGGGCGCGCTGATCGTGCTGGCGGCAGGCATTACGACGCTGCAGGTTTCGGCGAACCCGTATGTCTCAGTGCTTGGCCCGGAGCGAACGGCCTCGTCGCGGCTGAATCTTGCACAGGGGTTCAACTCGCTGGGAACGACATTGGCTCCGTACTTCGGCAGCATCCTCATCCTGAGCGCCGCACCGAAGACCGTCGAAGAAATTAGGGCCATGACCGCCTCGGCGTTGACGCAATACCGGCTCGAAGAGGCCTCGACGGTGAAGATGCCGTACCTCTACATCGCGCTGGCGCTGGTGCTGCTGGGGCTGGCGATTGCGATGTTCAAGCTGCCGCAGATCACCCAGACGCAGGACTTCCGCCCCGGCGCAGGTCACGTGGGAGACAGCATCTGGCGCTATCGCCATGCGGTGCTGGGCGCGGTCGGCATCTTCGTCTATGTTGGCGCGGAGGTCGCTATCGGCAGCTTCCTTGTGAGCTACTTCAGCCAGCCGGATACAGGCGGGCTCACCCTGCAGAGCGCGGCCAAGCTGGTTTCGTTCTACTGGGGCGGCGCGATGATCGGGCGCTTCATCGGCTCCTACGTGCTTACCCTGATGAAGCCGGGGCGCCTGCTGGGGCTCATGGCGATTTGTGCCGGGGTGCTGGTCATTACCTCGATGCTAACCTTCGGGCATGTGGCCGTCTGGTCGATGCTGGCCGTGGGCCTGTGCAACTCCATCATGTTCCCTACGATCTTTACGCTGGGTATCGCCGAGCTTGGGCCGCTCACCGGCAAGGGCTCCGGGCTGCTGGTCGCGGCTATCGTGGGCGGAGCCATCATTCCGGTGGCTGAGGGTGCGCTGGCAGACCGGATCGGCCTGCACCATGCGTTCATCCTGCCGGTGCTGTGCTACATGTACATTGCGTTCTACGGCTATCGTGGATCGATCCCGGCGCGGACGGCAGGCGCTTAACGCTGCTGGTAGCGTCGGAGCACATCTTCCAGCGAAACTGCGCCCTCGAGTGAGCCGCGCAGAGCCCGGTTGGTGATAGGCAATAACGGCCAGCGTTGGAAGTGCGGCAGCGAGCTGGACAGGGGAAGATCCGGAAAGAGAACCGGCGTGCGCTCGGCTCCTAGGCGTGCCTCGAGCTGCGTGCCGGTTTGTAGCTCGGCTGTGAGCGCGGCCAGCTCCTGCTTGGTTGCGGTGTACCAGAGGCCATCGCTGCAGTGAACGAGTGCGAGGACAGGCTCGTTGTACTGCGCCAGCGAGCGGAGCGTCTCAGCGATGGTTTCCGAGCCTTGCAGGACGGGTACGGTAATGGGTTGCAGCGCATCTTCCAGATGCAGGTCGCTCTCCTCGCGCTGTTCTTCCAGTGAGGGCAGATCCAGCCCGTCCTGATGCGTGAAGACCTCGAGGATCGGCACCGGCTGCAAGGAACGTGCGAGTAGGTAGGCGATGGTATTGGCCAGAATGACCGGCAGCACGATGGAGTAGTTCTGGCTGACCTCCATGACCATGAAGACCGAGGTCAGCGGAGCACGCAGGAAGGCCGCAAAGAGCACGCCCATGCCCACCAGCGCATAGCTGCCGATGGAGCCGGTCAGGTGCGGGAAGAAGATCTTCTCGAAGGTGCCGACGGATGCCCCGAGCATCGCTCCGATAAAGAGCGTCGGAGCGAACATGCCGCCCGGCGTGCCACTCGAAAACGAGAGCGTGGTGGCAAGAATCTTCATTACCGCGAGCAGTAGCAGCATCTTCCATGCAAATTGCGCGTGCATGGCCTGATCGATAGCGCCGTAGCCCGCTCCCATCACCTGCGGCAGGCCGAAGTAGCCGATGCAGCCCACGAGCAACCCTGCTAGCGCGGGCTGGAGAAGCTGCGTCCACGCAGGCAGGCTGCGGAGGCGAGGGCGCAGGTAGCCGAGAGCTCGGGCGAAGATCAGCGAGGCCACGCCGCCGACGATGCCCAGCACCGCATAGGCCAGCAGCTCTCGCGGGTCGCGCAACGTGACGACGGGGACGCGGAACATCGGCTGCGCGCCCCAGAACCAGCGCGCCACCACGACGCTCGAGATAGCCGAAAGCACGATGGAGCCGAGGACGGCGGCACTCCACTGGCCGATGACCTCCTCGATGACGAAGAGGATGGCCGAGATGGGCGCATTGAAGGCCGCGGCCAGACCGGCGGCCGCGCCGATGGGTGCGAAGACGCGCAGCCGAGCCTTCGACAGACCCAGCCTGCGGCTGATGAGCGAGGCCGCTCCCGCGCCGATTTGCAGCGAGGGGTCCTCCGGCCCGAGCGAGAAGCCGCTGCCGATAGACATCGCCGAGAGCAGGAACTTGCCCACGACCGTATGAAAGGAGATGTATCCGTTGCGGATGTACATCGCCGCCTTGGTCTGGTTGATGCCGCTGCCGCGGACGTCGGGAAAGACGAAGCGGGCCAGCACGGCGATCACGATGCCGGTAAGCATGGGAGCGAGGATCAGCCGGGGCTGATGCGATCCAGGCGAGGAGCCGAGCAGAAGGACGTTCAGCCACTCGATGGCCATGCGGAAGGAAACCACCAGCAGGCCGGAGATGATGCCGATAAAGATGGAGAGCAGCAGGAAGATGCGCTCTTCGCGCTGCGGAAGAGTCGCGGCCAGCGCGTCGACGGCGCTGCGGGTGGAGACGGTCGGCTTTGGTGGAGTGTCGATGGTGCTAGGGATGGTCGGCCCCCTCGAGTGCGGTGGTCCGCGCCTGCGCCAGCGCGAGCAGCAGGGCATCGTCGCCGGTAGGCGGCCCACAGTGTTGATTGGTGGCGACCTCGGTGTCGTAGATGAGCTGCACCATCGCGGTTTGTTGATCGGGATTCTGCAGCAGGACGGGCCGGGTGATCTTCTCCGCGGCCGTCCAGCGGTCGGTCAGCAACTGAAGAGGTTCGGTGGCGGAGAAAGTGGAGGTGATGCAGTCCTGGAGCCGCTTTCGCGCCGTGCCTCGCTCGGCGAGGATGCGTTCGACGCGCTCGCGGACGGGCAGCGTCTCGGCAAGGTCAAGTTGCTGAATGCGCTGAATCTGCGCCATCAGAGCATTGAGCTGCTGCGCCTGCTGTGGATCGTGCGTCGTCCGCAGAGCGCGCTCGAGCAGGGAGCGCGAGGTGGCAAACAGATGCTGCTCGAAGGCGAGCCGTCCCACCGCGCCGAGGGCCGCGGCGTTGTTTGGTTCCTGCGCGATGGCCTTGCGGTAGAGCTTCAGCGCGTCGGCCGGAGCCTGCGCCTGCTCGAGCATCTGAGCGAGGGTCATGTTCAGCCCCGGAACCTCGGGGGCGTTGCCGTCGGCGATCAGCAGCTCGGTGCGTGCGGCCTCGAACTGATGCTGCTCGATAAGATACCGCGCAAGCTCGAGCCGTACCTCGCGCCGCCGCTGCACGCCGTCGCCCTCCCACGTGCCGTAGATGGAGGAGCGATAGAAGTGAATAGCCCTGTCCACATCCTTGCGCGTGGCGGCGAGCCGGGCCAATTGCAGGTTGAGGAAGCCGTCGCCGGGGCGGGCTTCCCATAGGCCGAGGAAGTAGTTATAGGCCTCGTCCGTGCGGCCTGCCTGCGCCAGCGATTCGGCTAGCAGCGTCTCGTAGCTGATCTCGCCCGGCGCATAAGAGAGCGCGGTGCGTAGGGCGCTGATGGCCTGCTCGGGATGACGGTTGTTGAAGGCATCCCGGCCACGTGTGGCCCAGCGCCGGGCCAGCTCGGCGCGATGCTCCTCGAAGGACCGGAAGAGCAGCAGCGTCACGCCGAAGAGGACGATAGTGATGGCGAGGAGGGTCAGGAAGGCCAGCGAGTCGCGCAGGATGAGCTGCCGCTTGGTAATCGTAAGTTCCGCAGTCTCAGTGGCCATAAGCAATTGGACGCGAGGCACGTCCCAAATACCAGTCTAGCCTCCTTGAGTAGCAACCGTGTCTTTCTGAAGAAGATGGGACCTGATCCGCAACGTGCTGAGGCGATCTTTAGTGGTGCGGGACGGTCCCGGTCTGGAGCTTCACCAGCTCCGGCTCGGCGATCTTGCTCGGCCCCAGAACGGCGATGCGGGGCAGGGGACCGCGCGCCATCGCCACCTCGTCGCAGGCGTAGAGGCGCGGGCAGGCCTGGCAGTCCTTGTAGATCTTGTCCGGCAGCACGGTGCGGTCGACGGTGCGGAAGCCGAAGTGAAAGAAGAAGTCGGGGATGCGCGTGAAGAGGCAGACGCACTGCACGCCTTGCTCCTCGGCCTCGATCAGCAGAGCGCGCAGCAGCTTGCCGCCCGCGCCCTGTCCCTTGGCCTCGGGCTTGACGACGATGGAGCGGACCTCGGCCAGATGCGGGCCGTACAGATGCAGCGCGCCGCAGCCGAGGAAGACCCCGGCCTCGCTCTCAGCAACCACGAAGTCGCGGACGTTCTCGCAGATCTCGGCGTAGGTGCGGCGCAGCAGCGTGCCGTCGCCCGAGAGGGAGTTCACCAGCTCGAAGATGTTGACCGCATCCTGCAGCTTCGCGTTACGTACCGCCGCGCCGCCCGTGCGGAGACGGGTGGAGGCGGTGGATTCGCTGGCGGACATCAGGGATGTGGTGGACACCTTGCTACAAACTCCTGCGAATTATTTTCGCAGACTTTTGATGAAGAAATGATGCTTTTGGAATCAAGCGTGGTCAGACGCCGGTAACGACGCGGATTCGGCCTCGATCCTCTGGCGAGCCTCCTCGAGCGCAATGCGGACGCGCTGGCGTGCTGTGCCGCCGATGACGTCGTGGCAGTCGAGCGTGGCTTCGAGCGTGATCGCCGCGAAGAAGTCCTCGGCAAACTGGTCGGAGAGCCCCTGCAACTCGGTCAAAGCAAGCTGGTTCAGCTCGCGGCCTGTCTCGAGGCCGAGCCGCACGGCGTTGCCGATGATCTCGTGCGCCTTGCGGAAGGGCACGCCCTTGTTCGAGAGGTAGGTCGCGGCGGCCATCGCGTTCAGGTAGCCGGTTTCGGCGGCGGTCTTCATGCGGTCGAAGCGGAACTTGAGCGAAGCCGTGAAGGCCGGCAGCACGGCGAGCATGCCGCGAATGGTTCCGGCGGCGTCGAAGATCGGCTCCTGGCCCTCCTGCAGGTCCTTGTTGTAGGCGAGCGGCAGGCCCTTGATGAGCGTAGAGAGGGTGACCGAGGCGCCGAGCAGACGCCCGGACTTGCCGCGAATCAGCTCGGTCAGGTCGGGGTTCTTCTTCTGCGGCATGGCGGAGCTGCCGGTGGAGAAGGCTTCGGGCAGATCTAAGAAGCCGAATTCAGCGGTGGAGTAGAGCGTCAGCTCCTCGGCAAAGCGCGAGATGTGCAGGCCGAGCGTGCTCAGCGCCTGCGTAAAGTCGAGCATAAAGTCGCGGTCGCTGGTCGCGTCCATCGAGTTCGGCGTCGGCGCGTTGAAGCCAAGCTCGCGGGCGGCAATCGTGCGGTCGAGCGCCAGCGTAGCTCCGGCGATGGCCCCCGAGCCGAGCGGGCAGAGGTTCATGCGCCTGCGCGCATCGATCAGGCGGCTCGAATCGCGCTCAAGCTGGCTGGCGTAGGTGAGCAGCCAGTGCGCGACCAGTACCGGCTCGGCGCGTTGCAGGTGCGTATAGCTGGGCATGACGGCCTCGCCCGCCTGAGAGGCAAGCTCGACCAGCGCCTTGCGCCACGTGAGTAACCCGGCGAGCGTCGCGTCGATGGCGTCGCGCACGAAGAGGCGCATGTCGGTGGCGATCTGCTCGTTACGGCTGCGGCCAGTGTGGAGCTTCAGAGCCAGCGAGCCGACCTGCTGCGTCAGCTCCAACTCGACGAAGTGGTGAATGTCCTCGGCCTGCGGCGCAGAGGCAACGACGGCTGCTGTGGCGTTGGCGTGCTTGCTGAGAACGGAGTCCAGCCCGTCGAGCATGGTGTTCAACTCGGTGTCGGTCAGGATGCCTGCGGCGGCGATGGCCTTCGCATGTGCCTTCGACGCAGCGATCTCCTGCGGCAGCAGCCGCCAGTCAAACGGAAAGCTGCGCTGCCACTCCTCGAAGTTCTTATCAAGAGGTTCGCGGAAGCGGCCGGACCACATCTTCGTTGGTTCTGAATGAGACATTGCGAGATCCATTTCCTGTAGGTGATTTAGGCGTCCGTGGCAAGCCATGAGATGTCGATAGAGTCGATCCAGCTACGGCGCGCGAAGAGCAGGAGGTCGAAGCCCGTCTCGGTTACGTTTGCCGGTTCGAATCGGAAGCGGAATGCCTCACCGCCTCCATCGAAACCGCTGACTCCGAGCAGAACGCAGGGCAGGCTCGAAAACTGACGTGGGAAGGTCACGGGCAATACAACCGGCGAGTCGCCTGCGCGTTTGGCTTGGGCCAGGAGACTGGCGAAGTCTTTGGCCTTGAACTCGATGCGGAGAGAGCCGGTGCAGGTCATGGCAGAGGTGGCTTTCTGACAAAGTTTCTTCTGTGGAGTTATTCCTTTTCGTCGCTGCTGTTGAGCCTGGGCATCTCCGACCCCTTGCTCAGGGTAAGTAGCCCCGTCTCGGCATACGTGATCAGCTTGGCGCGGGTGTCGGTGATGTCGAGGTTGCGCATGGTGAGCTGGCCGATGCGGTCGCGGGGGGAGAAGCTGGACTCGGTCTTCTCCATGCTGAGGCGCTCAGGATGGAAGGTGAGATTCGGCGACTCCGTGTTCAGGACTGAGTAGTCGTTGCCGCGGCGCAGCTCGAGCGTGACCGAGCCGGTGACCGGCTTCGCCACCCAACGCTGGGCGGCCTCGCGCAGCATGATGGCCTGCGGATCGAACCAGCGGCCCTGGTAGAGCAGGCGGCCCAGCTTGCGGCCGTTCTCGCGGTACTGCTCGATGGTGTCCTCGTTGTGGATGCCGGTGATCAGGCGCTCGTAGGCGATGAACAGCAGCGCAAGGCCCGGAGCCTCGTAGATGCCGCGGCTCTTGGCCTCGATGATGCGGTTCTCGATCTGGTCGCTCATGCCCAGACCGTGCCGTCCGCCGATGCGGTTGGCTTCCAGCAGCAGCTCAACCGGGTCAGGGAGCTCCTTGCCGTTCAGCGCGACAGGGAAGCCCTCCTCGAAGCGGACAGTGACCTCTTCGCGCTGGATATCTACATCGTCGCGCCAGAAGGCCGTGCCCATGATGGGGACGACGATCTTCATGCTGCTCGAGAGGTGCTCGAGGTCCTTGGCCTCGTGCGTTGCGCCGAGGATGTTGGAGTCGGTCGAGTAGGCCTTCTCCGCCGACATCTTGTAGGCGAAGCCGCTCTTCTGCATGAAGGCCGACATCTCGGCGCGGCCGCCAAGCTCGTCGATGAAGGTGGCGTCGAGCCACGGCTTGTAGACCTGAAGGTCAGGGTTGACGAGCAGGCCGTAGCGATAGAACCGCTCGATGTCGTTGCCCTTGAAGGTCGAGCCGTCGCCCCAAATGTTGACGTCGTCCTCCTTCATCGCCGTCACCAGCATCGTGCCGGTAACGGCACGGCCGATGGGCGTCGTGTTGAAGTAGGTGACACCCGCCGTAGTGATGTGGAACGCACCCGCCTGCAACGCGGCGATGCCCTCACGCACGAGCGGCCCGCGGCAGTCGATGAGCCGCGCCTTCTCCGCACCGTACTCGAGAGCCTTGCGCGGAATCTCGTCGTAATCGGCCTCGTCCGGTTGGCCGAGGTTGGCGGTGTAGGCGTAGGGCAGAGCGCCCTTCTGCTTGATCCAGTGAAGCGCGGCGCTGGTGTCCAGACCGCCGGAGAACGCGATGCCTACCTTCTGGCCGACAGGCAGGGATTCGAGAATGACCGACATGATGAATTCCTCACATGGTTCAGCAGACGCGCTGCGGCTTAGGTTTCGCTTCCGGGCTTAGGAGCGTTTGCGAGTTGCGCGGTTGGTGGAGATGCGCTTGGCTCCGCCGAGCAGCATCAGGGTCAGCGCCTTCTGCGCGTGCATGCGGTTCTCGGCCTGATCGAAGACGATCGATTGCGGGCCGTCGAGCACGGCATCCGTGACCTCGGCGTTGCGGTGAGCAGGGAGGCAGTGCATGAAGACCGCATCAGCCTTCGCGTGGGACATCAGCTCTTCGTTGACTTGATACGGCTTGAAGATGGGAGCGCGCTTGGTGGCCTCGTGCTCGAAACCCATGGAGGTACAGACATCGGTGTAGACGGCGTCGGCCCCGGTGACGGCCTTGATGGGGTCCTGCGTCAGGGTGATGGAGCCGCCGGTGGTTTCGGCGATCTCGATGGCCTTGTGGATGATGTCTAATTTAGGCCCGAAATTTTTCGGCGACGCTACAGTGCAGTGCGCGCCGAGCTGCGCTGCGGCCAGCATCAGCGAGTGGCAGACATTGTTACCGTCGCCGACATAGGTGAACTGAAGACCCTCGACCGAGCCGAAGCGCTCCTCGAGCGTAAGGAAGTCGGCGATGGCCTGGCAGGGATGCTCGAGGTCCGAGAGCGCGTTGATGACCGGCACCTTAGAGCAGGCGGCCATCTCGGTGATGGTGTCGTGCGAGTAGGTGCGCAGCACGATGATCGACATCCAGCGCTCGATGTTGTGCGCCATGTCGGCCAGCGACTCGCGCTCGCCGAGCGGCGACTGCGTCTGGTCCACGAAGATGGCGTTGCCGCCGAGCGTGTTGATCGCCGCCTCGAAGGTGAGGCGCGTGCGCAGGCTGGCCTTCTCGAAGAAGAGCACCATCTGCTTGGCGTCGAGCGCGTGGCGGAAGTCCTCGGGGTGGTTCTTGACGGCGTGGGCCAGCTCCATGATGGCGGCCATCTCGTCCACGGAGAGGTCGGCGATAGAACAGAGGTCGCGGCCGCAGAGACGCTTGGCTGCCTCGGTGAAGGCGGTGTCGGACTGGATGCCGAGGGCGGCGGTGCGCGCCGGGGGCGCGGGGCTCTCTCCGGAGTTGATGCTGATGGTCTTGCTACCCATGAGTATGGCCTCCTGCCAGCGCGGCTGCGCCAGCCTGTTCTTCATGTAGGGTAAAGAGCTCGTCGAGAGCGGCGATGGCCTGATCGACATGGGCGCGTTCGAGCACATAGGGCGGCAGGAAGCGCAGGACGGTGTCGCTGGTGCGATTGAGAATGATGCGGCGCGCCAGCATCTCCGCGAGGATGTTGGTGGCGAGCTCGGTGGAGCTGATCTCGATGCCGAGCATGAGGCCGAGGCCGCGGACCTCGATGATGGCCGCGTGCTTTTGCGCGAGCTCGATAAGGCGGGTCTTGAAGTAGCCGCCGACGTCGTTGATGTGGTCGAGCAGGTTGTCCTTCTCGATGGTGTCGATGACGGTGGTGGCTACGGCGCAGGCTAGTGGGCCTCCACCAAAGGTAGTTCCGTGCATGCCGGGGGAGAAGGCTGCGGCGATGGACTCGCGGCAGAGCATCGCGCCCATGGGGATGCCATTGGCGATGGGCTTGGCCAGGGTGGTGACGTCCGGCTGCACGCCGTAGTGCTGGTACGCGAACCACTTGCCGGTGCGGCCGAGGCCGGACTGAATTTCGTCGAAGAGCAGCAGCGCGCCGGTGGAATCGCAAAGCTCGCGGGCGGTTTCGATGAACTCCTGCGAGACGGGATGGATGCCGCCCTCGCCCTGAATTGGCTCGATGCAGATGGCGCAGATGGCGGGCGAGAAGGCAGCGCGGAGAGCCTCGACATCGTTGAACTCGACGAAGTCCACGCAGGGCATCACGGGCGCGAAGGGATCGCGGTACTGCGCCTTGTGCGTGGTGGCGACCGCGCCCATCGTGCGTCCATGGAAGCTGTGTGAGAGGGCGAGGAACTTCGAGCCGATGTTCTTGCCCTGCTGCTCGCGGAGCATCTTCGCGTGGGCGCGTGCGAGCTTCAATGCGGCTTCCCATGCCTCCGCGCCGGAGTTGCAGAAGAAGACGCGATCCAGCCCGCTGATGCGCGTGAGCCGCTCTGCCAGAGGAACTGTGTGTTCGTGGTAGAAGAGGTTCGAGGTGTGCAGCAGCTTCTTCGACTGCAGGATGATAGCGGCCTCGACGGCTGGATGCGCGTAGCCGAGCGCCGATACGCCGATGCCCGAGAGCAGGTCGAGGTAGTCGTTGCCGTTCTCGTCGCGCAGGAAGACGCCCTCGCCGCTGAGGAAGAGGATCGGGTTGCGAGCGTAGGTTTGCAGCAGCAGCCGTTTCTCGGCAGCCTGCAGGGTTTCAAGCTGAGACGGTGTGCTCACGCGACCATGACCTCCGTTCCGTCGTTGACGCGGGTGGTGCCGATGTCGGGCAGCAGGGCTGCGGACTCGGCCGGGAGAATACGCACTCGTTTGACGCCGCGCATCAGCGCGTCGCGGCAGGCGTGCAGCTTGGGCAGCATGCCACCGGTAATGATGGAGGCCGCTTCGAGCTGCGGAATCTCCTTGAGCGTGAGCCAGCGCATCACCTGGCCGTCCGCGCCTTTGACGCCGGGGACGTCGGTGAGGAAGATGAGCGCGTCGGCCTGCGTGGCGATGGCGCAGGCGGCGGCCATCTCGTCGGCGTTGACGTTGTAATATTCGCCGTCGAAGCCGAGTGCGATGGACGAGATGACCGGCACCGCGCCCATGGCCCAGATGGCCTCGAGCCAGCGCGGGTTGGTCGCGGCGATCTCGCCGACGAAGCCGAGGTCAGGGTTGGTCTTCTTCTTGCGCGCGCGGAAGACGTGGCCGTCGCCGCCGGAGAGGCCGACGGCGGACTGGCCGTGCGTCGTAAGCGACGCAACCAACGACTTGTTGACGCGCCCGGCGAGCACCATCAGCGCGGCGTCGCGGGTTTCGGCGTCAGTCACGCGCAGGCCGGAGATGAACTCGCTGACCTTGCCCATCTGGGCGAGCGTACGGGTAAGCTGAACGCCGCCGCCATGCACGATAGCGACCTGGTTGCCATCCTTGACGAGTTCGGCAATGGCCTTGCCGCAGGTATAAAGAAGGGCCGGATTCTCGAGGGTCGCGCCCCCGAGCTTGACGACTAATTTCACAGCAGCCCCTCCTGTTCCGGCCAGCCGAGCATCAGGTTCATGTTTTGAACGGCCTGCCCGGCGGCTCCCTTGAGGAGATTGTCGAGGCAGGAGACGACCACCAGCCGCTTGCCGTCCTTTGCCAGTTCGAAGCCGATGTCGCAGTAGTTGCTGCGGACGACGTGCTGGATCTGCGGCATATTCGGCGTATCGTGCAGGCGCACCATCGGCGCGCTGCCGTAGAAGTCGGCGAAGACCTTCGTGATGGCCTCCGGCGTGGTCTTCTCCTTGAGGCGGACATAGATGGTGGAGAGGATGCCGCGCGGGATCGGCAGCAGATGCGGCGTGAACTGGACCTGCTCCGTGGTCAGGCCAAGCTGCTCCAGCAGTTCGCCGGTGTGGCGATGCCCGAACACCTTGTACGTGGAGAGGTTGTCGGCCGCATACATGAAGTGCGTATTCGCGGTGGGAGCCTTGCCTGCGCCGCTGACGCCGGACTTCGAGTCGAAGATGATGCCGTGCTCTACATCGACCAGACCGGCGCGCACCAGCGGGGCCATCGCAAGGATGTTGTTGGTGGCGTAGCAGCCGGGGTTGGCGACGAGGCGCGCTGAGGCGATCTCCGCCGCATGCAGCTCGGGCGAGCCGAAGACGGCCTCCTCCTGCAGCTTTGCGCCGAGCGCCGGGTCGGCGTCGGCGAGCTTGTAGACGGCGGCGTTGGCCGGGTCCTTCAGACGCCACGCGCCGGAGAGATCGACGACGCGGATGCCGCGCTCGAGCGCCAGCGGAGCGTACTCGCGCGACTGCTCATGAGGCAGAGCGAGGAAGAGAATGCCCGTGGAGCGAGCCACGATGTCGTCCCAGTCGAAGGGAAGGAGCTGGTCGGCCTTGTGGCCGGGGAAGGCGAGCTGTGGGTGCAGCTCCGCGAGCGTGGGCAGTTTTGTCTCGCCGGCGCGGCCGTAGAAGGTCGGAGTCGTCCCGGCGAGGCGGGGATGGTGCAGCAGCAGCCGGGCAAGCTCGGCTCCGGCGTAGCCGCTGACGCCTGCGATGGCGATATGCGGCGCGGTGGCCTGTGTGGTGCGCTGCTCGAGTTCGGGCTGGGTGAGTGTCGTAGTCATGGTTATCCGATCATCTCCTCCATTCTAATTTTGAGCGCAGTTGCGCGCTTGACGTCGGGGCAGATGACGAGCACGGTGTCGTCTCCGGCGATGGTGCCGATGACCTCCGGGTAATCCTCGTAGTCGATACCGGCGGCAATGGGCTGCGCACCGCTGGTCACGGTGATGATGACCAGCAGGTTGCCGGCCTGCCGGACCTCGAGGCCGAAGCCGCGCAGAACCTCGCGGATGCCGGGTAGATCGTCGGCCTCGGCGGGCGTGGTGGGCAGCGAGTAGCCGACGGGGCCCTTCGACAGGCGCATGTCATGGATGTCGCGCGAAACCGTGGCCTGGGTGACGCGGATGCCGCGCACGGCAAGGCGGCGGCGCAGCTCATCCTGGCTGGCGATGGGAGCTGCGGCGAGCAGCTCCCGGATTGCGGTATGGCGTTGGGCCTTCATCTGCTAAAACTATGAAATACCGTCGTCCCTTTGTGAATCAGGTTGTACCTGTGTTTCGTTGATGCACTGTGAATACTGTGTAACTGTCTGCGGGGGATGGCTATGTATAAAAATACATTCTAGTGTATAAATATACATAATCAACCAGAAGATTGATTAAGCCACGGGCCGCAGCACAGGGTCTGTGAATTTTCTTTTATTTCCCGAAGGGTCCGCCGGGGGCCTAGCCTCGACCGCGGATTATAGTGAACTATGGAACGCTTCTCCAGCTTTCTTCCGGATATGCCGAACGGCCGTAAGGCCGTGTCGCTCGTGGACCCCCGTTTTGATCACGACTCCTGCGGTGTAGGGTTTGTCGCCTCGGTCGCGGCCGAGCCGTCGCACACGATTCTGAAACAGGCGTTGACTGCGCTGGCGCGTCTGGCGCATCGCGGCGCGATTGCCGCCGACGGGCGCAGCAGCGACGGCGTTGGCGTGATGACGGCGATTCCGCGCGAGTTGTTGCTTGCCGAGACGAAGCTCTCGCTTGCGCCCGAGCAGAAGCTCGCCGTGGGCATGCTGTTCATTCCCGAGGAAGAGACGCGCATGGAGCCGGTGCTGACGGCCTGCCTTGAGGAGCAGGGCATGACCGTGGCCGCGTGGCGCGATGTGCCGACCAATGTCGGCTGCCTGGGCGAGATTGCGCTGGGTACTATGCCGAAGATCCGGCAGGCGCTGATTGTCGATACGGAAGCGAACGCCGAGCCGATGGAGCGGCGGCTGTACCTTGTGCGCAAGTGCTTCGAGCGCAGGCAGGATAAAGGCGAGGTGGACGGATATATCTGTTCGCTCTCCTCCGAGACGATTGTGTATAAGGCGATGTGCATCGGCGCGCTGCTGCCGGAGTTCTACCCGGAGTTGGCGTCGGAGCAGTACGTTACGCCGTTTGCTCTCTTCCACCAGCGGTATGCGACCAACACGCTGCCGACCTGGCACCGCGCCCAGCCGGGCCGCAATCTTGCGCACAACGGCGAGATCAACACTGTATGGGGCAACCGCGCCCGCATGGCTGCCCGCGAGGCTACGCTGGCCGCCGCGTTCAAGCCGGTGCTCACTGTGGGGGGAACGGACTCGACCAGCCTCGATGAGGCGATTGATCTGATCTCGAAGAACGGCCGTTCTCTCGCGGAGGCAGTGCGCATGCTGCTGCCGCCCGCGTTTCAGGGGCATTCCAGCTCGTCCTTCTTGCGTTATCACGCGGACTGTTGCGAGCCGTGGGACGGACCGGCGGCGATTGCCTTTGCCGATGGCCACATCGTCGGCGCAGTGCTGGACCGCAATGGTCTGCGCCCCTGTCGCTTTGCCATGACCAGCGACGGCCTTGTTGTCGCCGGCTCTGAGGCGGGCCTCGTCGATCTCGACCCCGAGATGGTGACGCACAGCGGACGCCTTGGGCCCGGCCAGATGCTCGTGGTCGATCTGGATGAGCACAAGGTTCTGGAGGATGAGGAACTCTTCAGCCGCTTCGACGCGGACCCGGCCTACGCGCAGCTTCTGCGCGATACGCCGCTGAAGCCGCAGCCGGTCGAGAGCCGCGATAAGGAGAAACTGTCGGCGCTGCAGCGCGGCTTCGGCTACACGCGCGAGGACGTTCGCATGATCCTGCAGCCGATGGGCGCGGAGGGCAAGGACGCCGTCTGGTCGATGGGCGACGATACGCCGCTGGCTTTTCTGGCGCACTCGCCGCGGCCGGTGTATGCGTACTTCCGCCAGCGGTTCGCGCAGGTGACGAACCCTGCCATCGACCCGCTGCGCGAGGCTATTGTGGTTTCGCTGCGGACGCGGCTTGGACCGTGGCCGCATCTGCTGGACAAGCACGCTCCGCTGCCCGGGCTCTCGATGGAGTCGCCGTTCCTGTCCCTCGGACAGATGGCGGCGCTGCGCAACGGCGAATATAGCCACAGCAAAGATGAGCTGGAGATGAAGGAGCTGGCGTGCGTCTTCCCGGCCAGCCAGACACTCGAGCAGGCGCTGGACGTGCTCGCTGCGAACGCGGTCGAGCTGGTGCGCGGCGGGGCGAAGATCCTGCTGCTGAGCGACCGCACGGCCTCGCCGGAGCTGCTGCCGATTCCGATGGTGATGGCGACCGGCCTCGTCAACGAGGCGCTGGTCGGCGCTGGCCTGCGGGCGCAGACCGGGCTTGCCGTCGAGGCGGGCGACTGCCGCGACATTCATCATGCGGCCGTGCTGATCGGCTACGGCGCGGGCGTGGTGTGCCCGTGGCTGGCGCTCGAGACGGTACGCGCTCTCGCTCCCGAGGGTACGGAGCCGGAGGTTGCCGAGAAGAAGATGCTGAAGGCGCTCGACGCCGGTCTGGCCAAGGTCATGTCGAAGATGGGCATCTCGGTGGTGTACAGCTACCGCGGCGCGCACCTGTTCGATATCCTCGGGCTGCATAACAGCGTGGTCGACAAGTGCTTCATCGATACGCCTGCGCCTCTGTCGGGTATCGGCTTTGCCGAGCTGGACAGCCATCTGCGGGCGACGTGGCTGCCGAAGGAGGAGTCTGCTTCGGCTGATCTTCCGGACTATGGCTGGGTGCGCTTCCGCAAGGCGGATGTGGCCGAGCCGCACGCGTGGCAGCCGTCCACGGTGAAGCTGCTGCAGTCGGTGGTGGGCAGTGCGCGCAATGTGCCGCTGCCGGCCGATCCCGCGGCTGCGTTCCAGATTTATACGCAGAGCGTGCTGGCCAAGGAGCCTGCGGTGCTGCGCGACCTGCTGGAGATTCGTCCGGCGGGTGTGGAGCTGCCGGTCAGCGAGGTCGAGTCCGTCAGGAGCCTTTGTAAACGGTTCATCGCCAGCGCGATGAGCCTCGGCGCGCTCAGTCCCGAGGCTCATCAGACGATCACCATTGCGATGAACATGCTCGGAGGCCGCTCCAACACGGGCGAGGGCGGCGAGGACCGTGACGTGTACAAGCTGCACCCGGTCGCGGTCGCCGGCCACGACGGGCTGAGCAGCGCCACGGAGGCTCGCAGCGCGACGGCCACGGCCCTGGCCGAGCCGATCGTGCAGGCTGCGAGCGTCCGCGAGCTTCTGTTGAACAACAAGATCAAGCAGATCGCTTCGGGCCGCTTCGGCGTTACTGCCGAGTACCTGGCGCACGCCGAGGAGATCGAGATCAAGGTGGCGCAGGGCGCGAAGCCCGGCGAGGGCGGACAGCTCCCCGGCCACAAGGTGAGCGGCCTCATCGCTCGTCTGCGGCATGCGCAGCCGGGCGTGCAGCTCATCTCGCCGCCGCCGCATCACGACATCTACTCCATCGAGGATCTCGCGCAGCTCATCTTCGACCTGAAGCGCGTGAACCCGAAGGCGGCGGTCGGCGTCAAGCTGGTTTCCGGCTGCGGCGTGGGCACGGTGGCCGCGGGCGTGGCCAAGGCGTATGCGGACTTCATCGTGATTGCCGGAAACGTCGGCGGCACGGGCGCAGCGGCGCTGTCGAGCATTAAGTACGCGGGCAATCCGTGGGAGCTTGGACTCGCTGAGGCCCAGCAGGTGCTGATGGAGAACGGTATGCGCGGACGGGTTCGCCTGCGGACGGATGGTGGTCTTGCCACGGCGCGCGATGTGCTGATCGCCGCGCTGCTGGGCGCAGACGAGTTCGGCTTCGGTACCTCGGTGCTGATCGCGCTCGGCTGCGACATGGCGCGGCAGTGTCACCTGAACACCTGTCCCACCGGCATTGCGACACAGAAGCCGGAGCTGCGGGCGAAGTTCCGCGGCAAGCCGGAGCACGTGGTGCGCTTCTTCGAGCAGCTTGCGGCAGACCTGCAGCAGATGCTGGCGCGGTACGGCCTCTCCTCGCTGGAGGAGGCGACCGGCCGCGTGGACCTGCTCGAGCAGGTTCGGCAGGATGGCGGTCTGGACCTTGCTCCAGTGCTGGCGAAGACTGGTTCGGGACCAACGCGCTGGCAGGGCGTGCGCAACGACCGGCCGGAGGAGCATCCTCTGCTCGACGAGAGCTGGGTGGAGCCCGCGATGGTGGCGGTCCGCGAGGGCAAGCCGTTCGTGCATAGCTCGAATGTCGTCAACGAGGATCGTTCGCTCGGAGCGCGTCTGGCTGGCGAGATCTCGCTTCTGACGGCGCAGCAGGATGTGAATGTCGATGTGACCTTCAACCTGAAGGGCGTGGCCGGGCAGAGCTTCGGTGCGTTTGCCGTGACGGGCATGAAGCTGGTGCTCGACGGGCAGGCGAACGACTTCGTCGGCAAGGGGCTTTCGGGCGGCGAGCTGGTGATCCGGGCACGTGGCCTGGCGGCGAAGGATAGTGGCCAGCACGTCATTCTGGGCAACGTAGCGCTGTATGGCGCGACCGGAGGCCAGCTCTATGCGGCGGGTCGTGCGGGCGAGCGCTTCGGCGTGCGCAACTCGGGCGCGACGGCGGTCATTGAGGGTGTGGGCGACCACGGCTGCGAGTACATGACCGGCGGCGTGGTCGTCGTGATGGGCCGCGCAGGGCTGAACTTCGGCGCGGGCATGACGGGCGGCGTCGCATGGGTCTTTGATGCCGACGGCAGCTTCGTGAAGGAACGCTACCATCCGGAGTTCGTGACGGCGGAGAACTTCGCCGATACGGATGCGGAGACGCAGGAGAGCCTGCGGGCGCTGATTGCGCGGCACGCGGAGGAGTCGGGCAGCAGTCTGGCGAAGACGGTGCTGGCCACGTGGCCGCAGTCGGCGGCGTCGTTCGTGCGGCTGACTCCGAAGCCGCAGGCGTAGCATCCTGTCAGGACAAGCACACAAACGGACAGTCTTCGGACTGTCCGTTCGTCTTTGCTAAAAGCTGCTTCGCCGCTGATGCAGCTTGGCTATGCCGTAGAGCGGCAGTCCCATAAACGTGATGAGGAGCGAGAAGACGAGAGCAGGCATGTGCGCGACGGTTTCCTCGCGTGAGGCGTAGAGCGCATACGCGGTCAGCAGGGCGGGGCAGAGCCCGAGCAGGACGGGCACCCAGTCGGGACCGGGGATGCGGAAGGGTCGCGGCAGGTCCGGCTCGCGGCGGCGCAGTACGATGAGCGCTACGAACTCGAGAATCATGGACAGTCCGTACAGCACAAGGTCGATGGTGATGAGGCGCTCGAAGGTGAACCCAAGCGCGAGTGCCCAGCAGAGTCCGCAGGCGAGCACCGACACCCACGGCGCGCCGTTCGGTAGTCGCCAGGTGAAGATCTTCGGCAGGAATCCGTCTTCGGCAAGCGCGTGCGGCAGCCGCGTGTAGGAGAGCGTGAGGTTGCTGAAGGTGCCGAAGTCGTCCAGCGAGCCCGCAATAACCACCGTGAAAGCCAGCGCCGGTCCGCCGAGCAGCTTTGCCGCGTCCACCCATGCGCCGGTGGAGAAGAGCGTCGCCGGAATGCCCGCCCATGCAACGGCGGCGATGGGCACCACGTAGGTCAGCATCACCATAATGGCTGCCGTCAGCATGACGCGCGGGTAATTGCGCTGCGGGTCTTCCACCTCGTTGGCGATGGTGGTGGCGTTATCCCATCCCATGTAGTTCCACAGCGCGACGAGGATGGCGGTGGAGAGGTTGGTGTGTTCGGGCCGGGCGAACGAGGCGTGTCCTCCGCCGAGAGGACCGCGCAGGCCGATCCAGACGGCCAGCGCGATGAGCGCAAGATACGGCGAGATGGCGATGAGCCAGAGCTTGACCGATCCTTCCCCGACGGCGGCCGCGCCGCGCAGGTTCCACAGCACGGCGGCGGCGACGACCACCAGCTCCAGCAGGATCGCCCGGTGGCCCTGCGTCAGCGAAGGCGCGAGGTGTCCAAGGTAGAGGACGAAGGTGGTGGGGTAGATGGCCATGTCGAAGATCGAGGCCGCCAGCGAGAGCCATGCCTCCTGAAATCCCCAGAACGGCCCGAGTGCGCGGCGCACCCAGGCGTAGAAGCCGCCCTCAGCGGGCACAGCGGCGGCCAGCTCGCCCAGCATGAGCGCCGTGGGAAAGCTCCAGAAGAACGGCAGCACGGCGAGCATCAGCAGGGCATAGCCATATCCGCCGAAGCCGATGACGTCTTCGAGGTCGTACGGGCCGCCGGAAACCATGAAGTACGTCGCCGCCAGCAGCGGAAGCAGGCGAAGTTTACGCGCTCCTGCCCGGGTGGGGGCGGCGGCTTCCGAGGTAGGCATGAATGCACTGTATCGCAAGCGGTGGAATCATTCTTAACGCACTCCTGTATGCCGGACACGCTATGATGCAAGGCGGTGGCCGAAGCGCCGTCCGGGCGCGGTTCAGGCAGAGTGGTGCGGGCCGAAGGCATCCCAGTACAAGTCGATTGGTGTTGCGAGGTGGAATGAAGTCTCTGAATTTAGCGACGGTGAACGACGTCTTCGTGCGCGCAAGCTCGCGCGGCGACAAGACGGCGATGTTGTGGCAGGACCCGGGCGGCGTATGGAAGCCCATTACCTCCGACGAGCTGTATGGGCGCGTGCGCGCGCTGGCCGAGGTGCTTTCGAGCTGGGGTGTGCAGCGCGGCGACCGCGTGGCCCTCATCAGCGAGAACCGCTGGGAGTGGCCGGTGACGGACTTCGCCGCGATGGCCCTGGGTGCGGTGGACGTGCCGCTGTTCCCGACGCTGACGCCGGAGCAGGTGGGCTACATGCTGCGCGACTCGGGCTCGAAGGTCGTGGTCGTCTCGAGCGCCAAGCAGTACAAAAAGGTTGTGGAAGCGGGTGACCTGCCCGCGCTTGAGCACATCGTCGTGATGGACGAGGGCGAGTTCGAGGGCGCCGACAGTTTTTCCGCGCTGATGGCTAAGGCCGGCGAGTATCAGGCGCGGGACGCGGCCTTTGATGCGCAGGTGGCGAGTGTGCGGCCGGAGGAGCTGTCGACGATCATCTATACCTCGGGCACCACCGGCGACCCGAAGGGCGTCATGCTGACGCAGGGAAACTTTGCCGCTAACCTCAGCATCTCGACCTCGCCGTTCGACTTTACCGAGCAGGATAGCTGCATCTCGTTTCTGCCGCTCTCGCATGTGACGGCGCGGCATGTGGACTACGTGCTGCTGGCGCGGGCAGTGACGCTGGCCTACTGCCCTCGGCTGGAGGGACTGGCCCCGGCGATGCAGACGGTGAAGCCGACGATCTTCGTCGGCGTGCCGCGCGTGTATGAAAAGCTGCGGCAGACGGTGGAGTCGCGCTCGCGGCGCTCGCCGGTGAAGAAGCGCATCTTCCAGTGGGCGCTTTCCGTGGGCAAGGCGCACCGGAAGGCGATCCTGAAGGGCAAGACGCCGTGGGCTCCGGGATGGAAGCTGGCGAACAAGCTGGTCTTCTCGAAGATTCAGGAGGCGTTCGGCGGGCGCGTGCAGGTGTACGTCGCGGGCGGCGCTCCGCTGGGCATGGATACGGGCGGATGGTTCGCTGATGTGGGCATCCGCATCCTTGAGGGCTATGGGCTCACGGAGACTTCGCCAGTGATCGGGCTGAACTACCCGAAGGCGTACAAGTTCGGCACTATCGGCCAGCCGCTGGCCAATGTGCAGTGCCGGTTTGCCGAGGACGGCGAGCTGGAGGTCAAGGGGCCGTCGATCTTCCGCGGCTACTGGAACAAGCCTCAGGAGACGGCCGAGGCGTTCAGCGAGGACGGCTGGTTCAGGACCGGTGATATCGGAAACCTCGACGCCGATGGCTTCATCTCGATCACCGACCGCAAGAAGGAGCTGCTGAAGACGAGCAACGGCAAGCTGGTGGCTCCGCAGCCGATCGAGAATCGGCTGAAGGCGAATGGCCTCGTGGCTCAGGCGGCGCTGGTAGGCGACAAGCGCAAGTATGTGAGCGTGCTGATCTCGCCGAACCTTGCGGAGCTGGCGGAGTGGGCGAAGGATCAAGGCATCTCGTCCACGGACCCGAAGGCTCTGGTAAAGGACGAGAAGGTCGTGAAGCTCTACAAGAGCATCGTGGACCAGGTGAACGGCACGCTGGCTCCCTACGAGGCGATGCGGCGCATCACGATTGTGCCCGACGAGTGGAGCATTGAGGACGGCACGCTGACGCCGAGCATGAAGCTGAAGCGCCGCATCGTCGAGAAGCGATACGCCACCGAGATCGGCGAGTTTTACCGGGACGAGGTGACGGTCAAAGCCTAGTTCTCGTGCGGCTCGGTTGGGTTCGCGCTGGTGTCGGTGATGATGTGCGAGGTGACGCTGCGCAAGTGGTAGTCCGCGTAATGCGCCGTGAGCGAGTGCGTAATGATGTTGGTGATGGGGCGCTTGCCGGGTAGTGGATTCATCACCTCTCGCTCGGAGGTGTTAGTGGAGCGCAGCACCGTGGGCAGCCAGAAGCTATGGCCGCCAAGCGCGACGGGCGCGTAGTCGATGCTCCATGTCCAGAGGCCGCTCTTGTCGTGCGTGGTGTCCTCAAGGTGCAGGACGCGGTAGCCGTTGGGGTCGATGGTGGCCTCGCCGGAGATGCGCTCAGTGTAGGGGCAGTCGGCGGAGCGGCTCTCCGGCGGCCAGCTCTCGTAGCTGATGACGATGCGCGTCGCGTCGTTGCGGCGCAGGTGATAGCTGAAGCAGGCGTTGCCTGCGGTCGAGACGCGGGCCAGACCGCCGCTGAAGATGCCGAAGACGACGTAGGGCGTATCGAAGGGAGCCTTCTCGCTGCCGGTCGGCCTGCCGTTGACGCGCTGGACGACACGGGACTCCTGAAGCGGGTTGAAGCGGGTGATGTTGTTGGGGCCGTCGGGCTCGTTGGGGTCGGGCGGATCGTCTTCGCGGCGGATACGGAAGATGGAGTCGGTAGTGATACGGAGCGTGCCGGTGCCGGTGGGCGGCGGCGTCATCTCGGAGACGACGTGCTCGGTGCAGGAGAGGCTGGGCAGCGTGCGGTTCAGTTCGTCGACGTTGTCGGAGAGATGCGCCAGCAGACTGGTCAGCTCGGGCGACTGGTTGGCGGGCGGCTGCTGCGATACGGCAAGTGGCGCGGCGGCTGCGAGGAGCACGGCGGCCAGCATCCCTGCGCGATGGAGAAGGTTGTGCATGAGGGCGGTACTAAGCATAGACGGAAAGCGGCCGCCCGGGGACTCGTGCATGCGGATTTTGCAGGCGAGCGTATTCCGAGCGCCGCGCATGGCATGATCGAAGTATGAGCTGGATGCGGCGGTCGAGGCGGGAGGGAAAGAAGTTTCTCAACCCGGTAGAGGTAAGGGTAGGCGGGCTGGGCACGATCTTCAAGATGCTGCCGCTGATGCTGACGAACAGGGAAGAGCGCGTGCCGAAGGTGCCGCTGGGGCCGTTTCATACGGATGCGAGCGTGTACGCTACGTCTCCGGCGAGCGGCCTGCGCGTGACGTGGATGGGTCACTCGATCCTGCTGGTGGAGATCGATGGCGTACGGGTGCTGATCGACCCGGTCTGGGACAAGCGCGCCAGCCCGTGGCAGAGCTTCGGCCCGGCGCGGTTCTTCGCCGCCCCGCTGCCGCTGGAGGATCTGCCGCCGGTGGACGTGGTGCTGATCTCGCACGACCACTACGACCATCTGGGCGAAGGAACCGTGAGGCGGCTGGCGGCGCTGGAGCCGGTGAGGCAGGCCCGCTGGGTGACCTCGCTCGAGGTGGGTGGGATTCTGCGGCAGTTTGGCGTGGCGGCGGAGCGGATCACGGAGCTGGACTGGACAGGAAGCGTCGCTATCGGGCCTTTGACGTTGACGGCTGTGCCCTCGCGGCACTTCTCGGGCCGCAAGCTGTCGAATCGCTTCGAGACGCTGTGGTCGGCGTTCGTGCTGCGCGGGCCGGAGCATACGGTCTACTTCGGCGCAGACTCGGGCTGGTGGGAGGGGTTTGCGGAGATCGGGCAGGCGCATGGGCCGTTCGATCTGACGATGCTTGAGATTGGAGCCTTTCATGAGCTGTGGCACGACATCCACCTCGGCCCGGATGGAGCGTATCGGGCGTTTCGGGCGCTGAACCCGGAAGGTGGGATGCTGATGCCGATTCATTGGGGGCTGTTCGACCTGTCGCTGCACGCCTGGCGGCAGCCGATTGAGCGGATCTATGAGATCGCGGACAGGGATGGGATGAGGTTATGGTCGCCGGAGCCGGGAAGGCCGACCGAGTGGCAGAGCGGAGTGGAGGTGCGGTCGGACTGGTGGAGGGGATAAATCTCCCTCAGCGGCTGAAGCCCCGCCCCTTCGAGAAATCTGTTTGAGGGGGGATATCCCTCAGATTCGAACGGATAAGGCAGGTCACCGGGGATGTTAACGCTCTGGATAAGTCTTGTCTCTGCGGAAGAAAGAGGGTACAAAAGGGGTGAACTAACGGAGGACACTTCGATGGCGGGACTGGCGCAGGCAGCGGTGCGTGAGGTGATGGATATCCGGCAGGCGTCGGAGTACCTGGGGATCAGCGGCGACACGCTCTACCGCTATGCCTCCGAGGGATTCGTCCCGGCGTTCAAGCTGGGCAACCGCTGGCGGTTCAAGAAGAGCCATCTGGATATGTGGATGGACGAGAAGAGCGGCGTCAAGTCTCCGGCCGCGACCCCGATCGCGGTGGTTCCCAAGCAGAAGAAGCCGGTGGCACGGGCGCGATAGCTTCTTTATCTCTTCCCTGAAGAAAATAGCCAAAATACCAGAAAATACTCGCCTTGTGATGCGCTAAGGGACGTTAGCCTGTGCGCTTTAAGCGGGTTGCAGCGTGAAGACGGTCAACTCTGGAGGGCAGTTCAGCCGGAAGGGCAGGCCGGTGGTGCCGACGCCACGACTGACGTAGAGCTGCATCTGCCGAAAACGGAAGAACCCGGAGACATACTTGCTGCCCATGGGCGGAAGGATTAGCGGGCCGACGAAGGGCAGGCAAACCTGTCCGCCGTGGGAGTGGCCTGCGAGCATCACGTCGATAAGCGGGCTGCGCGGGTGGCGCATGACCTCGTCGGCGAAGTCGGGCGGGTGGCAGAGCAGGATGACGGGGCCGTCGGGGTTGCGCGGGATGGCGAGGTCGAGGATGGGGTTCGAGGTGCCAGGGTCATCGACCCCGCAGAGCCAAATACGCTCGCCGTTGCGCTCGATGGGGACGTGGCTGTTGTAGAGCGTCGGAAAAGCGCTGGCGTTGAGGGCGTCGATGACAAGAGGCGAGCCGATATTGGTGTCGTGGTTGCCGAGGATGGAGTAGCGCTGCGGGCAGCGGATGCCCTGAAGCAGCTCGGCGCAATGGGCGGCGGCGCGCCGGGAGAAATTGGGGGCGGCGGAGAGCGAGGTCGTCAGATCGCCGGTGTGCACCACGAGGTCGGGGGCGATCCGGTTGATGTGGTAGATGGCGAGGTCGAGGAAGTAGTGCTCGGTGAAGGACTCGAGGTGAATGTCCGAGATCTGCAGGATGCGAAAGCCGTGAAATGCCTGCGGCAGGTTGCGGATGGCGAGCGTGTGCTGGGAGATGTCGAGATCGTGGCGGGCGATCATGCCCGCGTCGAGGATGAGGCCGGTCGAGATCGCAGCGGCTCCGGCGAGAAAATCCCGGCGGGTGAAGCGCCGCGATCCGGCGGCTTCTCCGGTAGCCTGCGGCATCTCATGCAGAGCAATGCCCATACGCCATGATACCGGCCGAAGGGGAGTTGAGTAGAATCAGAGGGATGAACTTTAAGGCACGGAGAAAACGGGCGGGCGCGGCAGCGAAGGCAGCCGGTATCGAGGCGTTGCTGGTGACGCATGGACCGGATGTGCGCTACCTCTCGGGCTTTACCGGCTCGAGCGGCGCACTGGTGCTTGCCAGCGGCAAATCGGTGCTGTTTACCGATGGCCGCTACACCACACAGGCGAAGGCTGAGGCGGTGGGGTCGCGTGTTGTGATCGAGAGGGGTGCCGCGGTGCTGGCGGCCTGCGTCTGGATGGAGAAGGAGGGCATCGAGCGCTGTGGCTTCGACGCGGCGCATACGACGGTAGCCGCATTTGAAGCGATGAAGAAGGCCGTCGGGCCGAAGGTGCGGCGGAGCTTGTTCCGTCCTTCGGGACCGCTTGTAGCCGGTCTGCGCGAGGTGAAGGACGCCGACGAGATTGTCCTGCTGCGTAAGGCTGCCGCTCTGGGCTGCCGTCTCTTCGACGAGCTTCTGGGCGTAATGGAGCCGGGGATGACCGAAACCGCCGTCGCCGCAGAGTTGGAGCAGCGCGCCCGCCGGTACGGTGCCGAGGGAATGAGCTTCGAAACCATCGTGGCCAGCGGGGAGCGTTCGGCGCTGCCGCATGGGCGAGCGTCCGAGGCGAAGCTGCCGAAACGCGGGTTCGTGACGCTCGATTTCGGTGTTATTCTCGACGGGTACTTAAGTGATATGACACGTACCGTCCACATGGGCAAGGCTTTACCCGGTGAGATGGAGGCCTACGAGGCCGTGCTGGAGGCGCAGGAGGCGGCGGTGGCCGCGGTGACTCCCGGCGTAACCGGAGCGGACGTGGACGAGGCCGCGCGGAGCGTGTTGCGCAGGGCTAAGCTGGACACGTACTTTACCCACTCCACCGGGCACGGCGTAGGGCTGGAGATTCACGAGGGGCCAAGGCTTGCGATCAAGCAGACGCAGAGGCTGGCCGAGGGCATGGTGGTCACGATCGAGCCGGGCGTATATCTGCCCGGTCGCTTCGGGATACGGATCGAGGATATGGTTTTAGTGACGGCCGGGGGCTGCGAGGTTCTGACGCCAAGCCCCAAGGCATGGATCGAGCTGTAACAGGCTATACAACGACAGTGCCGCGGACGGCACGGGAAGAGATGCAATGGAAGGGAATAATCTGGACGACTTGAAGGAGCTGATCGAGTTCCTGAAGGCGAATGAGATTGCGGAGTTCGACATCGAGCGCCCCGAACTGAAGATGCGGATCAAGTTCGCAGGCGAGGCCGTTCCGGCTGCTGCTCCTGCGGCGGGCATGGATGCGGCGCTGCTGGCGCGGCTGATGGCCTCGGCGGGATCGCCTGTGGCTCCGGCGGCTGCGGTGCCCGTGGCCGGTGCTCCGGTGGCTGCTCCGGTAGAGCCTGTGGTTCCCGAGGAGACGCTGCACGAGGTGAAGTCGCCGATCGTCGGCACGTTCTACGAGTCTCCCTCGCCGGGTTCGGCTGCGTTTATCAAGGTGGGCGATGTGGTCGAGGTGGGGCAGGTGCTCTGCATCGTCGAGGCGATGAAGCTGATGAACGAGATCGAGTCCGATGTGGCGGGCGAGGTCGTCAAGCGCATTGCGACGAACGGGCAGCCGGTCGAGTATGGGCAGCCGCTGTATGCGATCCGGCCACGATGATGCCACCTTGCCCAACTACGAGGTACGACGATCGTGAAATGAGGGAATGGGCGCGCAGTATGCGCACTCCCTCACGCAGGGGTTTGCGTAACTATCTGATCGGGGAAGTTCTCTCGCTAGTCCTCAGTATGTTGTGGTGAGTTATCAGTTCAGGGAAAGGTTCCATGTTTCGTAAGGTTTTGATTGCCAATCGTGGGGAGATCGCGCTGAGGGTCATCTCGGCGTGCAAGGAGCTGGGCGTCCGCACGGTGGCGGTGTACAGCGAGGCCGACAGGAACTCGCTGCACGTGCGCTTTGCCGACGAGGCGATCTGCATCGGCCCTCCGCGCTCGGCGGACAGCTATCTCAACGTGCCTGCGGTCATTTCGGCCGCCGAGATCGCCGATGTGGACGCGATTCATCCGGGCTACGGCCTGTTGAGCGAGAACGCGAACTTCGCCGAGGTATGCCGGGCGTCGAACATCAAGTTCATCGGGCCTCCGCCGGAGGTGACGCGCATGATGGGCGAGAAGTCCACGGCGCGGCAGACGATGAAGAAGGCCAAGGTCCCCATTCTGCCCGGTTCGGATGGCATTCTCGCCGATGAGAATGACGCGCTGAAGTGCGCGAAGGAGATCGGCTACCCGGTCATCCTGAAGGCGGTGGCGGGCGGTGGTGGGCGCGGCATGCGCATCTGCCGTAACGCCGAGGAGCTGCCTGCGCTCTTCCAGCAGGCCTCGCAGGAGGCTGCTGGGGCCTTCGGCAACGGCGATATGTACATGGAGAAGGTCATCGAGCGGCCTCGGCACATCGAGTTTCAGGTGCTGGCCGACGAGCACGGCAACGTGATGAGCCTCGGTGAGCGCGAGTGCTCGATTCAGCGGCGGCATCAGAAGCTGATCGAAGAGGCCCCCAGCCTGATGATCACGCCGAAGCTGCGCGAGGAGCTGGGCAAGACCATCAAGAAGGCGCTCGAGAACATCGGCTACTGGAATGCGGGCACGATCGAGTTCCTGATGGACGAGGATGGCAAGATCTACTTCATCGAGATGAACACGCGCATCCAGGTGGAGCATTGTGTCACCGAGATGGTTACAGGAATTGACCTCGTGAAGGCGCAGATTCGCATCGCTGCGGGTGAGAAGCTGAGCGCGATTGTGACCGAGCCGGTTACGATTCGCGGGCATGCCATCGAGTGCCGCATCAATGCGGAGCATCCGGAGAAGTTCACGCCGAGCGCGGGCAAGATCACAGCCTTCAACCTGCCGGGTGGCAACGGCGTGCGTGTAGACACGGCGCAGTATGCCGAGGGTGTGGTGCCGCCGTACTACGACTCGCTGATCGCCAAGCTGATCTGCCACGGCAAGGACCGCGAGGAGGCGATGAACAAGACGCAGCGTGCATTGAGTCAGTTCATCGTGCAGGGGATTCATACGACGGTTCCGCTGCACCAGAGGATCTTCGAGGACGAGGAGTTCCGCTCGGGCGGCATCGACACGAAGTTCATGGAGCGGTTCTTCGCGCGGCAGGCGGAGCAGAAGAGCTAGCGGCGATAGCGGTTGGTGGGGTTCGGCTTGCGGAGGATGCCCTCACCGCGCTGCCAGAGCAGTGAGCCGCCGATGTATCCCACGCAGAGGCAGAGGACCGCTGCTCCGGTGAGTTCAAGCGTGTTGGGCCGGTGCTTGCTCAGGAAGAACTGGAGCGGCAGCACGATGACCGCGAGCAGGCAGCCGAGGATCAGCGTGAATCGGGTGAGGAACAGGCCTTTGCCGCGCTGCTGGATGCGTTGCCAGACCTCGTACTCTGTGGCGGGGCGTCGCTCGACGGGACGCTTTGCGGGCTTGCGGCTCATGAATACATGGATGATATCGCGGTGAGGTTGCAATGAGGTTTCCAAGGCTGTACGCGATTGCGGATGCGGGCTCGCTGGCGGCTCGCGGGATGTCGCTGGTGGAGTTTACGCGCCAGTGTAGGGCTGCCGGGGTGGAGTTGTTACAGTACCGGGACAAGACCGCCGGGCCGCAGGAGATTCTGCGTAACGCGGCGGCGATCCGCGAGGTCTTTGCCGGGAGCGGCTGCCGGTTGATCCTGAACGACCGGGCCGATCTGGCCGCGCTGGCCGGGTGGGATGGTGTGCATGTGGGGCAGGGCGATCTTGCTCCCGAGGATGCGCGGCGAGTGGTCGGCGCGGGCCGCTGGGTGGGGATTTCGACGCATGATGCGGAGCAGATTCGGCTGGCCGAGGCGAGTAA
The DNA here is from genome assembly GCA_036398595.1 of Granulicella sp. GTDB lineage: Bacteria > Acidobacteriota > Terriglobia > Terriglobales > Acidobacteriaceae > Edaphobacter. Next base: position 216,952 of record DASWOV010000071.1, on the reverse strand, counting down.
TGTGGACTACGTCGCCATCGGGCCGGTCTATGCCACGGGAACGAAAACGGATGCTTCGCCGGTGGTAGGGCTGGAGGGCGTGCGCCGGGCGCGGGCGCTGACCACGAAGCCGCTGGTGGCCATCGGCGGCATTACGCTCGAGCGCGCGCCGGAGGTGATCGCTGCCGGAGCAGACTCGGTGGCCGTCATCAGCGGCCTGCTGCCTAAGGATGGGAGCGTCGAGGCCATGGCGCGGGACTTTCTGAGCCGTTTAGGCTAGCGTGAGGGGAACGTGACCACGCCACGCAGCCAGACCGAAGCGACCTCCTCTGCGCCTCAGCTTGTGCAGGGGATGGGCCTCTACTCGGCGACGGCCATCGTGATGGGCTCGATGATCGGCTCGGGCATCTTCATCGTCTCGGCTGATATGAGCCGGACCCTCGGTTCTCCGGCGCTGCTAATTGCGGCATGGCTGGTGACAGCGGCGATGACGATCATCGGCGCGTTGAGCTACGGCGAGCTGGCTGCGATGATGCCCAAGGCGGGCGGGCAGTATGTCTATCTGCGCGAGGCGCTTGGGCCGCTGTGGGGATTTCTGTATGGGTGGACGCTGTTTCTCGTCATCCAGACTGGGACGATTGCAGCGGTGGGCGTGGCCTTCGGGAAGTTCCTCGGCGTCTTCGTGCCGGGGGTGAGCACCGGCAACTGGATCTGGCGAGTGGGCAGCACCAGCATCGGCCTGAGCACGGCGAACCTGGCGGCGATTGTGGTGATTACGCTGCTGACCGTGCTGAACACCTTCGGCGTGCGGATGGGCGCGGCGGTGCAGAATGTCTTTACCAGCGCGAAGGTGCTGGCTTTGCTGGCCATGGTGGGCGTCGGGCTAATTGCGCACAACGCTGCGGCGGTGGCGGCGAACTTCGGGGCAGGGTGGAGGAACTTCTGGGCCGGTTCGGGCTGGGAGACTCTGCACACGATCCAGATCGGCCTGAACGGGCCGACGGTTGCCGTGGGGATGCTGACGGCGCTGGCTGTGGTGCAGGTGGGGTCGCTGTTCTCGAGCGACGCGTGGAACAACGTGACCTTTACGGCGGGGGAGATTCGCAACCCGCGGAGAAACCTGCCGCTCTCGCTGGTGCTGGGTACGGGCGTTGTGCTGCTGCTGTACGTGCTGTGCAACTTCGTCTACCTGAGCGTTCTACCGCTGCACGGCGCGGCCGATGCGTCGACGGTCGCAGGGCATGGCATCCAGTATGCCGCCGAAGACCGGGTAGCGACGGCGGTGATGGAGGCGGTCTTTGGCGCGGCGGGCGCAAAGCTGATGGCGGCGGCCATCCTGATCTCGACCTTCGGCTGCGCCAACGGGATGCTGCTCTCCGGGGCGCGGGTCTACTATGCGATGAGCCGGGACGGCCTGTTCTTCAAAAGCGTGGGCCGATTGAGCGAGCGGTCGAAGGCTCCGGTGAACTCGCTGTGGGTGCAATGGGCGTGGACCTGCCTGCTCTGCCTCTCGGGCAGCTATGGGCAACTGCTGGATTATGTGATCTTTGCGGTGCTGATCTTCTATATTCTGACCATCGTGGGACTATTCGTGCTGCGGCGGACGCAGCCTGACGTACCCCGGCCCTACCGGGCGTTGGGGTATCCGATATTGCCGGCGGCGTATATCGTGATGGCTACGTGGGTTTGTGGTGTACTCTTGCGATATAAACCCAATTACACGTGGCCGGGGCTGTTGATCGTGCTGCTCGGTGTCCCGGTGTACTTGTTCTGGTCGCGCATGACGCGAGCGGGTGAGAATTTGAGTTGATTTAAGGGAGTGCAGGAACGGATGGCGAAGGTACTGGCGAAGAAATCGATGGAGTCGCTGCTCGAGGAGTCTGAAGAGCACGGCTCACAGACACTGGAGCGGTCGCTTGGGCCGTTCGAGCTGACGGCATTGGGTATCGGTGCGGTGATCGGCGCCGGTATCTTCGTGTTGAGCGGTCTGGGATCGAAGACAGCCGGACCGGCGCTGATGCTGAGCTACGTACTGAGCGGACTGGGCTGCGCGTTCGCGGGTCTGTGCTACGCCGAGTTCGCGGCCATGATTCCGCTGGCCGGCTCGGCCTACACGTATGCCTACGCTACTCTGGGCGAGCTGTTTGCCTGGATCATCGGCTGGGACCTGACGCTCGAGTATGCGATGGGTGCGAGCACGGTAAGCTCGGGCTGGTCGAACACCTTCGTCGAGTTCCTGTCGATCTTCCGCATCAAGTTTCCTCTGTGGCTGGCCTATGACCACTGGACGGGTCTGCGAAAGGCCTTCGACATCGTGGGCCGACAGGCCGTGGCGGCGGCGAACCCCAGCCTCGTGCCGGGAACGAAGCCCTTCAGCGATGCGCTGGCGGCGATTCTGGCGCATCCGACGGCGCAGTTGACGGCGGCGGCTCACACGCTGCTGAATGCTCCGACCATCGGCGGCGTGGAGCTTGGCTTCAACCTGCCGGCGTTTGTCATCGCGTTGGTCATTACGGCGGTGCTGGTGATCGGCATCAAGGAGTCGGCGAACTTCAACGCGGGCATCGTGGTGGTGAAGCTGGCGGTGGTGCTGTTCGTGATCGGGCTCGGCTCGCACTATGTGAACACGGCGAACTGGGGCACGGACTGGCACAGCTTCGCGCCCTTCGGCATGAGCGGCATCGGCCTTGCGGCCGGCCTGATCTTCTTTTCGTACATTGGCTTCGACGCGGTTTCGACGACGGCGCAGGAGGCCAAGAACCCGCAGCGGGATATGCCCATCGGCATCATCGCCTCGCTGGCCATCTGCACGCTGCTGTACATCGGCGTGGCGGCTGTGCTGACGGGCATGGTGTACTGGCCGGACATCAACATCGAGGCGCCTATTGTGCGCGCCTTCCTTGACCGCAACCTGACGACGGCGGCCAATGTCATCACCATCGGCTCGCTGGCCGGTCTGACGAGCGTGATGCTGGTGATGCTGCTCGGCCAGAGCCGCGTGCTCTACTCGATGGCCAAGGACGGTCTGCTGCCCGCCAAGTTCTTCGGCGCAGTGCATCCGCGCTTCCGCACGCCGTGGAAGGGAACGATCCTCGCAGGCATTCTGGCGGCGGTAGTTGGGTCGGTGACGCCGATCGACGACATCGGCAAGATGGTGAACATCGGCACGCTGTTCGCGTTTGTGATCGTCTGCATCGCCGTGATGGTGCTGCGGCACCGCGACCCGGATCGTCCACGTCCCTTCAAGACGCCGCTGGCATGGCCGATCCCGATTATCCCGGTGCTGGGTATCGCCTTCAACGGCTATATGATGTTCGAGCTGGGCACGGCGAACTGGATTCGTCTCGTGGTGTGGCTCATCATCGGCCTGTTCGTCTACTTCGGCTACAGCGTAAAGCACAGCAAGGTGCAGAAGCAGCTGGAGGCGGCGGGTAAGTAAGATTTTTGGCGGAGCAAGATCAAAGCGGGAGGCCTTCGGGCCTCCCGCTTTGATCTTAGGGAGTGGTGGACGCGGCTTGAGGAGGTTGCGTGCTGTCCGCCGGGGGCACAGGCGCAGTCTGTGGCTCACTGCTCGCTGGGGTAGGCACTGTTGTCGGCGGAGGTGGATCGGCTGGTGGGGCTGCCGGTGTCTCTGTCTGTGGAGGAGGTGCAGACGGATGCAGTGGAGCCGACGAGCGCGAGGCCCGCTGCGGGCGGTCGACGATCACTGGAAGGGTCACAGGATTGGCAGCGGCAGGGTCGTCCCGCAGCCGGATGTAGAAGACGCTGCCGGATGGGTGCGGCATGCCAATGGAGCTGCCGACGAAGCCTTCGGGGACAGCGGTGGGTTCGGTGAAGTCCGGGTTCGTGGAGATTGCGGAAACCAGATAGAGGCCGGTGCCGGAGAGCGTGCAGGACTTGGTCGTGTCGGCCACGCAGTGCAGCTCCTGCAGGGTAGGGACGCGAATCAGCGTGGCGAGAGGCTGCCAGTCGCTGGCTACGCCGTCGGGTGAGATGGCGCGGAGGCGCAGCGGGCCGAAGGCGGAGATGCCGAAGGTCTTCAGCGGGTCTAACGTGGCCAGCAGAGTATGCGGGTCCTGCAGGATGAGCGTCTGGGCGGCGACGGTGAGCGAGGTCTTCAGCGACTCGTCGGCGTTGGCGATCTCGATCTGGGCGTTGCGGGGGAAGTTCTGTGCGGACTTGAGGGAGAAGGTGATCTGCTGATCGACCGGCAGGTCGTCCTGGTTGACGAGCTGGATGGGCGCCTTCTCGGGTGAGCCGATGTTCTTGTTCAGCAGCGTGATGGAGGGTCGCGCCGGGGTGACGGTGCCGGGGAAGCTGAGTGTGCGGCCGTCTTTGAGCAGGACGCTGGCGGCGATGGGGCTGCCGGTCGCAAGCTCCGGGGCCGTGGCGCCGGAGGGAAGCTCGAAGCGGAGGGAGTCGGCCGTGGGATCGGCGACGTCGGCGGGCAGGAAGGTCAGGTCGCGGAAGGTGAGCTGCTTGACCTGGTTGAGGCTGACGCCGGTCAGTGTGGCGAAGGTGTCTCCGGCGTGGTACTGGAGGCCGGTGAGCCGTGCGGGCTCGGAGAAGCTGGTCGCCGTGACGGCGGCAAGCTGCGTGTCGCCGAACTGCTTGATGGAGAGGTGGAGGTCGCCGGGACCGACGCTCTTGAGGGTGAGGGTTACGTCGAGGTGGTTGGGGCGGTCGGTGGGCTTGAAGGCGGCCCTGGCCTCCTTGCCGGAGGCTCCGTCGAGGGTGATGGCCTCAATGCAGGCGGTGCCGGTCGAGGCGAGGTTGAAGTGGTTCTCGCGGCCGACGATGAGGTTGTCGGCAGTGGCGATGCGCCAACCGGTTCCGGGCTGGTTCTGCAGGCGCAGCGTGGGGCCGGTGTAGGGATCGAAGCCCCAGAAGCCAGTGATGGTCCCGAGGATCTCATTCGAGCCGGGAGGGATGACTGGAAGCGGCGGCGGGGGCGGTCCAGCGGCTGCGGATTTGGCCGGTTTAGGTTCGGCAGGTTCGGCCGACTGCCGCGGTGCGCTTGGGTCCGCGGGAAGAACGTGCCGCGAAGGGGTCGCCGAGAGGAGCAGGCCGCCCTCATAGGCGTTCGGCGTCAGGGAGATGTCGTCTTTGGCGTCCGTACCCTGAATGTGCAGGACGAGATCGTGCGCGAAGCCGGTGGCGAAGACGAGCGGCGCGCCTTCGACCGGCAGGGCGACGTTCGGCTTGAGCAGGCAGGTGACGATATTGGGGTCGACGGCGCGCAGCGGCGGCGGAACGGAGTTCTGCACCGCGGGCAGACCGATGACGATGACTGACTTGGGATTGTGGAAGGAGGGCGCGGTGTTGAGCTTCAGGTTGAGGTCGTCCTCCTCCGGAAAGGCGACGGCCGGAATGTACTGGAACTGCGCCGTGCGCAGGCCGCTGGTGAGGCGGACGAGGTCCACGATGGCTCCGACGTAGGCGCTGTAGATGCCGCCGCCCGCCATCTGCGTATAGCTTGCCTGGTTGATGAGGTCGGAGCCGGGGCCGTTGGAGAGCGCGGAGGCTAGCGTCTGGCCGTGGCCGTCGTCGAGCAGGCTCTGGTTGCCGGTCTGGGTCAGGCAGGTGTACTGCAGATCGACCGGCTGCTTGAAGCAGTCGGGATTGGGCTTCAGGTTGAGCGTGCGAGCCAGCGAGCCGGAGTGCTCGGCGATGGCCTTCGGGTCGTTCGGCGGGACCTGCTTCATCGCCGCGAGGTAGCGCTCGATTCGTCCCTGCTCGAAACCGGCCTCGGCGAGATCCTGCGAGGCGCGAACGAAGACGCCGGGGCGTCCCATGACGGCGGATTTGAGGGTGCCGAAGTCGCCGCCGGTTTCGGGCGCGAGAAAGAGCAGAGCCTGCTCGGCCTCCTGCGGGACGGTTACGTAGACACCCTCGGAGCGGACCTTCTTGTCCCATGCCGGAATGCGGGTGAACCAGTTCTCGGGCGGAGGGTTGGTGGTGCCGCGAAGGAAGGCCGCGATGAGCAGGTAATGCGCCGACTGGTCGGCGGGCAGGTCCGGGTGCAGCCAGAGTCGATCGCCCGGCTGCAGGTTGGGCACCGAGGCGATAGGAAGCATCCTGCCGTTGCGGGTGACACGGACCTCGATTTTGGGGCCAGTGAGGTCGAAGCGCGCGCCGTCGGCGTAGAGCCGGACCGAAGCGGCGACAGCCCAGCACAGGACTGCGAGGTGGATCAGACGACGCCTTGGACGAGCCATACCTTTGCTTAGACGGCGAAGTTCAGGACTGGGTTGCGGGCTGCTGTTTGCGGGTGCGCGAAGAGGGGTGGTCCCCGGCAACCTGACCGTCGCGGATGCTGATGATGCGGTGGGCAAACTCTGCAATATCAGGCTCATGGGTGACGAGGACGATGGTGTTTCCCTTGGCGTGCAGCTCGTCGAAGATCGCCATGATCTCGACGGAGGTTTTGGAATCGAGGTTGCCGGTGGGCTCATCGGCGAGGATGATGCTCGGGTTGTTGATGAGCGCGCGGGCGATGGCGACGCGCTGGCGCTGGCCGCCGGAGAGCTCGTTCGGCTTGTGCATCATGCGCGTGCCCAGGTTGACCGAGGTGAGCACCGCCTTGGCGCGCTCCAGCCGTTCGGCGGCGGGGGTGCCGTTGTAGATGAGCGGCAGCTCGACGTTGTGCAGCGCCGTGGCGCGGGAGAGCAGGTTGAAGGTCTGGAAGACGAAGCCGATCTCCTTGTTGCGGATGCGGGCGAGCTGGTCGTCGTCAAGCTGCGAGACGTCGTGGCCGTTGAGCCAGTAGCGGCCCTTCGAGGGCGTGTCGAGGCAGCCGATGAGGTTCATCAGCGTGGACTTGCCGGAGCCGGAGGGGCCCATGATGGCGACATACTCGTTGCTGCGGATGCGGATGTTGACGCCGCGCAGGGCGTGCACCTGCTGATCGCCCATCTCATACGTCTTCCACAGATCGTCGGTGACGATGACATCGCCCTCGCGCGGGCCGTCGATGTTGGGGCGTTCGTATTCGAGTGCTGCTTCAGGCATCCGGTTCTCCGGTGGGTAGGTCTTCCTTCTTCATGGTAGATCGAAGACCGCCCGATGAGTGTGCGGCAGGGTTATTTGTTGTCACTGTCGGAAGCGGCTGCCTCCGCGTTGTTGTCGATCTTGACCGGGGTTCCGCTCTTGAGCGTGCGCAGTATCTTGTAGCGACCGGTCACGATCTCGTCTCCCTCTTTCAGGCCTCCGAGCACCTCGATGTCGGTGGCTCCGGTGATGCCGGTGGTCACGGGAACGAAGATGGCGCGCATGCGTCTCTTTGTGCCTTCGAGCTTGTAGATGCCCTGCGCCGGCGGAGTCTTCGATGTCGTGGCGGCCGAGGTCGTGTTCTGCGGGGCGGAGGGCGCCTTGCCGTCGTGTGCGGCGTAGACCTTCTCCAGCTCGGCGTCGCGCTGCACCAGCGCCTGCAAGGGGATGGTCAGGATGCTGGTCTTGTGCGCGGTGGTGATCTTGGCCGTGGCCGAGAGGCCGGGGCGCAGATCGTCGGTGGGGCTGTCGAGCGTGACGACCACCTTGAAGTCCTTGGCCTCTTCGGTGCCGGTGGTGCTCTGGCTGGTGGAGACGCCGGTGGTGCGTAGCAAAGCCTGGTCGCCGACCTCGGTGACGTGGCCCTTGAAGACGCGGCCGGGCAGGGCATCGACGGTGACATCGACCGGCTGGCTCAGACTCACGTTGACGATGTCCGTCTCGTCCACCTTGACCTCGGCGGTGATGACGGACATATCGGCCAGCGTCATCAGCGTGGAGCCCTCGGCGTTCTGGATGCCGACGACGACGGTTTCTCCCTCGCGGACGGGGACGTTAGTTACGAGGCCGTCGAAGGGAGCGCGGCTGATGGTCTTGTCGAGCGCGTCGAAGTTGGCCCTCTGCGTGGCGACGTTCTGCTGCACATGGCCGCGCTGGGACTCGGTCTGCGCCCGGGCCTGGTTGAGTGAGGCGTCGCGCTGCGCCAGGGTAGCCACGGAGACGTCGTAGGCGGCCTTCTTGGCGTCGTAGTCCTGCTTGGCGATGAGCTTCTCGTCGAAGAGAGCCTGCGCGCGGCGGAAGTCGAACTGCTTTTGCTCGAGGTCGGCTTTGGCCTGCAGCACGTTGGCCTCGGCGGTCTTCTCGGCGGCGATATAGGAGTTAACGTCGGTGCGCGCCGAGGCGATGGTGGCCTGCTGCGCGGCGACGGTGGCCGCCGGCTGCACGCTCTCGACGGTGGCGAGCACGGTGCCTCGCTTCACATGATCGCCTTCCCGGACGTTCAGGTGCGTAATCCGGCCGAAGGAGGTGGCTCCGACGTTGACGTAGGTCTTGGGCTTGATCTGGCCGGTTCCGCTGACGACGGCGGTCAGGTCCTGCCGGGCGACGCGGCCGCTGGCGACCTTGGTGATGCGGGCGCGCCGCGCAGCAACTGTGCCGGCGACGATACCGATGAGCACAAGAACGGCGGCGGCGATCAGGATCTTCTTTTTAAGGCTCATGGTCTGTCTTCGTGGCAACTCACCAGGAATTTTCGTGGTGCAGAGTCCAGCTTACGTGCTTCTGCCGCAGAATCAGGTTACGAAGGTGGAGCCTTTGATGACAATGCTGGTTCGACAGAGTCTCAGTACGCAGGGAAGAGGGTTTGGGTTCCACGAGTTGTTTGTACGCTGCGCCGGGCCTCGGAGTTCCGGAGCCTCGGACCAAGGGGCCGCAGGCCGATGATAACAGGGCGGGTACGTGGCCATTGGAAGCTTCCTTGTCGTAAGTATGGCAACCGCCCTACAATAATTGCTGATTAGGGAGTACCAGCCTTCGTATGACGACGTCTCACAATCTTCTTTCTGTTTCGCTTGCATTGGTTCTTCTGGTGGGGGGACATCGGATGCACGGCCAGGACGCATCGGCTGCGTCGTCCGATAGTGTAGTGCAGACCTCGCCCTCCGAGGAGAAGCCCGATCCGCTGAAGCGGCCGTTGAGCGACAAGGAACAGATCCGGCGGCAGCGGGAGGTCAAGCGCGAGCTTAAGGGCGAGTACAAGAAGTGGGTCGACGAGGACGTCCGCTGGATCATCACTGACCAGGAACTGGCGGCCTTCAAGAGCCTCGCTAACGACGAGGAGCGCGACCAGTTCATCGAGCAGTTCTGGCAGCGGCGCAACCCGAACCCCGATTCGCCGGAGAACGAGTTCCGCGAGCAGCACTATGCGCGCATCGCCTATGCGAACGAGCACTTCGCTGCGGGCAAGCCGGGTTGGAAGACAGACCGCGGCCATATCTACATCTCCTTCGGCAAGCCCGACAGCATCGACTCCCACCCGAGCGGCGGACAGTACGATCGCCCGATGGAAGAGGGCGGCGGTTCGACCTCGACGTATCCGTTCGAGGTCTGGCACTATCGCTACCTTGAGGGCATCGGCGACAACATCGATATCGAGTTCGTCGACAACTGCATGTGCGGCGACTATCATTTCACGATCGACCGCTCCGAGAAGGATGCGCTCAAGTATGTGCCGAACGCGGGCCTGACGTTGTCCGAGCAGATGGGCGGATCGAAGGCCGACCGTATGTCCAACGGCTTCGAGCAGCTCGGCACGGGTAAGAACGGATCGAACCAGGCGAAGGAGTTCGACCGTATCAACTTCGCGGCCAAGATCATGGCTCCGCCGCCGATCAAGTTTACCGACCTCGAGCAGTTCATTACGACCTCGAAGGTGCTGACCGGGCCGCCGTTCCTCTTCGACGTGCGCACGGACTATGTGAAGGTGACGAACGACACGGTGTTGGTGCCGGTCACGCTGCAGATCAAGAACGGTGACATCACCTTCAGCAACAAGGACGGCGTGGCGATGGGCACGGTGAACATCCTGGGCCGCGTCTCGAACCTGAACCACAAGCCGATCCAGACCTTCGAGGATACGGTTTCAGTGCAGGTGCCGAGCGAGCTGCTGGAGCGTACGCGCAACAACATGTCCGTGTACTGGAAGTCGCTGCCGCTGCGCCCTGGGCTGTACCGGATCGATATTGCGATCAAGGATGTCAACAACCCGGACCACGTCGGCGTGTGGACGCGCAGCATCAACGTGCCGAAGTATGACGACGACAAGCTCTCGGCCTCGTCGCTGATTCTGGCCGACCAGATGGAACGCGTGCCGTCGAAGGACATCGGCGCGGGTAACTTCGTGATCGGCAACACCCGCATCCGTCCTCGCGTGTCGGCTGGTGGCCCGATGGTTCCTGTTACCTTCCATCGGCAGCAGAGCCTGAACTTTTGGATGCAGGTCTATAACCTCGGCATCGACGAGAAGAGCAAGCAGAACGGGGCCACGATCCAGTACCAGATCATGGATCTGGCGAGCAACAAGTCCATCCTGGAGGCGCAGGAGGAGACGACGAAGACGAATCCGAACGCCGACCAGGTCACGCTGGAGAGGAGCCTGCCGCTGGCAAGCCTCCAGCCGGGTAAGTATCAGCTCACCATCAAGGTGAACGATGGTGTGTCCAAACAGCAGATCGCAGAATCTGCGCCGTTTGTTGTTGATTAGGGCGGAGGGCGCGAGGAGCGCAACACGATCCTGCGGAGGCAAAGCAAGGGTCGGTTGCAGCGCAGACAACCGCTTCGGCTTCTCTGAGGCCGGTGTTTGGGAGAGTCATCGACGCGCAGGTAGATACGAGACTGTGCAACGATTCCGGGTTGAACTCGTGCTGGCGACGCTGATGACGCTACTGGCGTCCGCGCATATCTGCGCCGCGCAGCCGGCTGCGGTGTCGGGTGTGGTGCGCGATTCGGCCGGTACGGCGCAGCTTGGGGTGCTGGTTCAGCTTCTGACGCCGGACGCGACGGTGGTGGGCCGGGCGTTCACCGATATTCGCGGACATTATCTGGTCAGCAACATCCTGCCGGGGAGCTACCGGGTGCAGGCGACGGTGGCGCTGTTTGCTCCGGCGCTGAAGCCGAACGTGACGCTGCGGGCAGGTGCGCGGACGGTCGTGAATCTGACCATGACGACGCTCTTCGACTCGACTTCGTGGCTGCCGGCCGAGCGGCGCAAGGCGGACGAGCCGAGCGACGATTGGACATGGACGCTGCGCTCGGCGGCGAACCGGCCGATTCTGCGCATGGTCGGAGACGACGGCGACCTGGTGATGGTTTCCTCGAGCGCGACCGAGTCGCACCAGCCCTCGGTGCGCGGGCGGGCGGCATTTACCAGCAACGACGGCGAGTTTGGCGGCGGCGGTATTCATAACGTACTGACGATGGACCGGCGCGAGCAGGACGGCTCGAACGTGGTGCTGCGGGCCGATACCGGCACGGGCCGGGTGCAGAACGGAATTGCCCCCTCCACGACGCTGGCCGCGGGATATGAGCGGCAGATGGGCTTTGCCAGCACGACGAGGACGGTTGCGAGCTTCCAGTCGCACCCGGAGTTGATCGGCGCGGGCGGCACGGCGGGGATGCAGGCCTCGGAGCTGGCCTCGGCGCAGCGGATGAAGCTGGGCGACCTGGTGGATGTCGAGGCGGGCGGCGTGGTCTATGCCGTGCACACGGCGGGATATGCGCTGTCGGCTCAGCCCTTTCTGCGTGTGATGGTCGAACCGACGCCGGGGTGGATCTTCGGCTACCGGATGGCGACCTCGCGGGAGATGCAGAGCTACTCCGGCATGGACGAGGTGCAGCCGGAGACGCCGGTGGCCGCGACGGTCGCGGGCAAGATCCGGCTGGAGCGCGGACGTCATCAGGAGGTTCTGGTGGCTCGCCGGCTGGGTCATGGCGAGGTGCAGCTTGCCCTGTACAAGGATGCGCTTGAGAGCGTTGCCCTTGCGGGTGTGGGCGATGTGGGAGCCGCCGATCTGGGCGCGCTATCCGCGGTAGCGAATACGGGCGGGGTGTCCGATGCGCTGACGGGCAGCTTCCGCATGCTGACCGCAGGCTATCAGGCCGAGGGCGTCAACATGCGGCTGACGCAGCCGCTGACCTCGACGGCATCGGTTGCGGTGGAGTACAGCACGGGCCGGGCGCTGTCCGGCAATGGCGCGGTAACGTCGCTGGCGGATACCATGAAGGGCCTGAAGCTGATGAAGGGCCAGTCGGCCGCGGTTGCACTGAAGGGAAGCGTGCCGGGGACAGGGACGAAGATTCGCGCCGTGTATCGCTGGCAACCGCATAACCTGCTGACGGCGGTCGATCCGTACCGCGAGTTTGGCGATCAAGCCTTCCTGAGCGTTCATCTGCGTCAGCCTTTCCGGTGGGAGGGAGTGTTGCCGCCGGGGCTGGAGGCCTCGGTGGATATTACGAATCTGCTGGCGCAGGGCTATCAGCCGTTCCTCTCGGCAGACGGGCAGACGCTGTATCTTGCGCAGTCGCCGCGTGTGTTGCAGGCAGGGCTCTCCATCAATTTCTGATCCGATTCCAACACGCAGCAGGCAGTTTGAAAAAAGGGGTAGAGCGACGGCTCTACCCCTTTTTATTTGGAGCTGAGAAGCGGGTTGCTGAGGAGAGACGAAGGTAAGTAGATGGATAATTACCAAAATAGGAAAAATTGATAGGATCTCAATTTTAGTTGTATTTTGATTTGTTACTTTTGGAGAAGTTCATGTCAGTCGAACTGCAAACAGAAAGCGGGACTGCATCCTGGCTGGGATGGGCGCTCCTGTCGGCTCTTTTCGCCGCAGCGACGGCCGTTCTGGCCAAGCTGGGAGTGGCGCATATCGACTCCAATCTGGCGACTGCGGTTCGGACGACGGTCATTGTCGTCTTCGCTTGGGCGATTGCGCTGGCTCTGGGCAGGCATGGAGAGATCGCCAGCATCGACCGACGCTCGTGGTTCTTCTTGATCCTCTCAGGGATTGCGACGGGCCTCTCCTGGCTCTGTTATTTCCGTGCGTTACAGCTAGGCCCGGCCTCCCGGGTCGCACCTGTCGACAAACTCAGCGTCGTTCTCGTCATTCTTTTTGGATGGATGTTTCTTGGGGAAGGCCTGTCTTTGGGCAAGCTCCTTGGTGGGGCCCTGATCGCTTCCGGAGCGATTGTTCTGGTGTATGTGTGAAAGGAGCCCGGGTGTCTCTATTGTGTCGAAGCCGAGAAGGATAAGGGCTGGTTTCGATAAAGCTGTGTGAAATTTTGCCTACGGCAAGACCATGATGTCCGTGCTTTCTCATCAGAAAAATTGTTGTCTGTAGTACCGCCTACTTCCTGTTACTTACGAGTTAGCGGTTGCAGATCTGAACCAGCAGATCTTCAGGAACACCTCTCACTGTGTAGCGGGGTAGCACACCTTGATTCGTTTCGCTACAAGTACCTCCGTAATTGGGAACCCAGCACCCTAGTCTGATCGTTTACCTATGAGTTAACGATATTCCACTTAGTAACAACTTTGCGGAGTTCGGCGATTCTAGCGGCATATATCGAGTCCAACACAGCTCTCTACCAGATTGGAATACATCCATGAAGACACTTGTTTCCAGGCTTATCTTTCTGTTCTTAGGCTGTGCCGCTGCGCATGCCCAGATGCAGTTGGCGACAACGCAACTCTCCGAAGGCTTTGTGGGAAAGCCCTATAGCTACCAGTTGAATAACACCGGCGGCGTAGCTCCGTTTACATGGACGATCATGGGCAACAGTCTGCCTGCCGGTCTTACGATTTCTTCGTCGGGTCTGATCAGCGGCACGCCGACGGTTTCGACGAGCCTGACCAATCTGAAGATTCATGTCGTGGACGCCAAGATGAGCACGCTGACCTATGTGCTGCCGATTACGGTGGCTCCGGCCATGTTGATGCTCTCCACGTCATCGTGCACGACGACAGGGACGCAGTATAAGCCTTATGCAGGCTGCACGCTGGTGGCTTCGGGTGGAAAGCCTCCCTATAAATACTCGTGGGCAGTCGTCACGGACGCATCGTTTGGAACTCCTCCGGAGGGACTTACGCTGAACAGCTCAACAGGCGAGTTGACTGGCACGGTATACGGGCAGGGTGGGTATACGACGAAGTTCATTGTGACCGATTCCCTGGGGGTGACGGCAACGACGACCGTGCGCTTCCTGATGGCGGGGGATAACACTCTGGGGGGCTGCCAGCTCTTTCCGAGCGACACCATCTTCCATGCGGACGTCTCCGATCTTCCCGTGGATACGTCCTCAGGGGCTTCGATTCTTTCGGCCTATCAGGTACTTCCCCTGCAGGCCATCTTTGGAGTTGGCAACGCCACTCCGGTCGGCATGCCCTTCATGAAGGTGCCCGAGAATCAGGGGCATGTTCCTGTAGCGACCACTCTGTACCAGAGCTACTTTACCTCTGCCCCGGTTCCGTCGTATGCGCCGATTGAGGGAACGTCGAACAGCCCCGGTGACCGGCACATTCTCATTGTGCAGAGCAACGGCGCAGAGAATCCCTGCTCGTTGTGGGAGATGTGGGAGGCCAAATATACAGGCGGCAACTCGACTGGCTGGACAGATGGTTCCAATGCCTACTGGCAGAATCTTGGCAGTATAGGCTCCGGTGCCTACGAGATGCTCCCCCAAGGCAAGGGCGCTACCGATGCAGCGGGCCTGCCGGTTGTTCCATTGCTTGTGAATGCGGATGAGGTGATTGGTACAGGGACCCCAACTGCGCCGAAGGGAGCGGTGAAGCATCCGATCCGGTTTTCACTCAACCACACGCTCAACTACCATGTCTGGCCTGCAACGCAGCAGTCGGGACTGGGTGCCTGCAGCGGCGGCTATGAGGACGGGAATCATATGCTTCTGCAAAGCACACCTCCGACGTCCTGCACGGGAAACAGTCCTATGGGCGAGATCTACCGTCTGAAGGCCAGTGTGCCGACACCTGCGTGCGCAGCCAGCAGCCCACAGGCCTCGATCATTATTGAGGGCTTGCGGCACTACGGCATGATCGTTGCGGATAACGGCATCTCGGGTGGCCTGATTGGAACGCCGGACTCGCGCTGGAACACCAGCGACCTGTCCTGCCTGAATAAGCTGCATCTCTCCGATATCGAGCCGGTGGATGTAAGCAGCATCGCTGTCGATCCGAAGACGAGCTACCAGATTGGACCAACCTACAAGATCTCCACGGTGACGGTGGGTTCCGGTACGGTCACAGAATGCTCGGATAGCTATCTCAAAGGGCAGGCATACTCCTGCACGATTGCTCCGGCAGCCGGGGTGACGATCAAGAGCGCGACCGGATGCAGCGGCCATCTTTCGGGAAGCATCTACTCCGGAACGATGGCGAGCAATAGCTGCACGGTGACTGTTACCTTCTCGAAGTAAAGCTCTCGTTGGAGAGTCTGAACTTCGGAATCAGCTACAACGAACACAAACACAATGGCCCGGACGAGTCTCTCGTCCGGGCCATTGCGTTTGGATTGGATGCTAATCAGCAGCCTATGCTGGCTTCGCGTAGCAGCTCAGGTAAATTGCCTCGATATCCGCAACGCTCAGGTCACGGGGATTGTTTTTGAGCAGCCGTGTCACAGTGGCCGCAGAGCGAGCCATATCGGGAACGCGTTCCTTCGGCACGCCATACGTCGCCAGGTTCGTGGATACGCCGCAATCCTGAATCAGTTGTTCCAGCCGATCCGCTCCATGAAGCGCTGTTGCGAGAGCGGTCTGGCCCGCTGGAGCACCTAACAACGCCGCAACCTCTGCGTGGCGCTCCGGCGATGCCTCCGCATTGAAACGGAAGACCGAGGGCAGAAGGACCGCGTTCGACAAGCCATGTGGAATATGAAATTCGCCGCCCAGCGGATACGCCAGTGCGTGGACCGCAGCCGTGTTGACCGGTCCCAGGCACATGCCGCCGAACATGCTTGCCAGCGACATGCCCTCGCGCGCTGCGATATCGGAGCCATTCCGAACGGCGCGGACGAGGAACTCCGCGGAAAGACGAATTCCTTCACGAGCGTACAGATCGACAAGGGGATGAGCGAACTTGTTCGTGTACGCTTCAATGCAATGCGTCAGCGCATCCAGTCCTGTAAACGCGGTCACCTGCGAGGGCAGGCTAACGGTTAGCTCCGGATCGATGAAGGTCGCGTCGGGCACCAGGAAGCGGCTTACGACACCTTTCTTGAGCTGCTCTGCCTCGTCGAGCAGGATTGCGTTGGGAGATACCTCGCTTCCCGTTCCCGAAGTAGAGGGCAGGCAGACCAGATGGCAGCGGCGACTCTTCAGAAAGCCGATGCCGAAGCATTCGCGGACGTTCTGCTCGCTTCCGAGAAACGCCGCGATCAGCTTCGCCAGGTCGAGAACGCTTCCGCCGCCGATGCCCAGCACGCAGTCTACCGGCTGGGTGGAGGAGGCGCGGGCCAGAACCTCATCGAACATCGTCAGCGTTGGCTCCGAGGTGCAACTGGTGTCTACGGTGACGGTGCAGCCACCGGCACGGAGCTGCTCCACCAGACCGGAGAAGACGCCGGACAGGGAAGGGGATGCGAGAACAAAAATATTGCGGAATCCTCGCTCCACAAGGTAGTGGGACGACTCGGCAAGGCATCCGGAACCGTACGTCAACAAGGGCGGCTGAAGCAGGCTGATCGTGCGCATCAGTGCTGCTCCACGGCCTGCCCGGCCTCTTGCTGCGCCTGCTCGATGGCCTGATGCGCAGCCTTCATCGCCAGATCCGCTCCCTGCTTCAGGCAGACGATGTCGTTGGTGCAGAACAAGAGATCGATACCGAGACGGGTCCAGTGGATAAAATCCGCAGCTCCGCAAGCAGTGACGACCTTCTTCCCGTTGGCGCGGGCTACGTTGACGATCCTCTGGGCAGCCTCGAGCAGCTTGGGATGCGAGGTCTTTCCGGGAAAGCCAAGGCTCGCCGCAAGGTCGGCCGGACCGATGAAGATATCGACGCCGGGGATCGCCGCCAGCTCCTCGATGCGCTCTAGGGCTTCGGCAGTCTCGATCTGGATGAGCAGACTGAGATCCGAGTTGAGCTTCTGCTGCTCGGCTACCACGTCGTTGACGATGCCGTACTGCAGGGCGCGGGATACGCTGAAGAAGCCGCGCTGCCCCTCCGGCGCAAACCGGGCATAACGGACCAGCTCGGAGATCGATTCGGGCGATTCCACCATGGGGATATCGATCATGTCCGGCCCACACTCGGCCGCCTTGAGCACGCTTTCGCGGCGGGTGTCCGGTACGCGGATCATGGTGAGCATGCCTGTTCCACGCGCCATGCGGCACAGGTCCGCGGCCTCTGCGAAGGTGATGGCCGCATGTTCCATCTCAATCCAGATGACCTTGAATCCCATATAGCCCGCGATCTCAAGAAAAAGCGGATCGTAGAAGTAGACGGCGGCTCCCAGTAGCGGCTTGCCGCCGGTCTGCGCGAGGGCTTGATGTAGACGATTCATTGCTCAGGGTCTCCTTGTACACATACGTTTCGTTGATGCCATCGACCTCTCTGGCAGCATCATGCTCCCAGAGAGGTGCAGCCGCTTATCTGTTCTCTTGTTCCTGCTTCTGCCGCCAACTCCATACGGTCAGATCTTCGCCCGCCACCTTGCCGGGAAGGAGCAGGCTTACGGCCAGCCCGATTCCAAAGAGCACTATGTGGCCGATCGCCCCGATGATGTAATCGTGGTAGGGGAAGTTGTAGCGGCCGAGATCGACGATCTTGCCGCCTTCGGTCAACGTAGCCCAGGTCGTGAAGATCAGGTTGGCCACAATGCCGGCGATGGCTCCTTTCCTTGTCGCCTTGCGGATCAGGAAGGCAAGCAGGAACAGACCTGCCAGGCCGCCTGCAACCACGGCCGAGATGGTGTAGTACAGCGACAGCGCACTCCCCTGGCTGTGCGCGAGCTTGGACGCGATCGCTGCGGCGGCAAGCCCGGTCACCGCTACGATGATCTTGCCCATCCGCAGACGCTGCCGGTCGGTGCTCTTCGGATACATCAGCCCGTAGAAGTCCTCCGTGCCGATGACGGCCAGGCAGTTCATGTCGGAGGCGAGCATCGCCATGGCGGAGCCCATGAGAGCCGCAATGAACAGTCCGCCAAGTCCTGCCGGGATATGCGTCAGCAGGAAGTGCGGAAAGACCTGATCGGACTTCGTCAGCGTGCTTGGAATCGCTTCGCCGGTGAGCCGGTAAAACGACCAGAGCAGGCTGCCGATCAGCATGAAGGAGGTCCAGACCGGCAGGCAGAGAAACGCTCCCAGCGCAATGCCCCGAAGCGCGCTGCGGTCGCTCTTCGCCAGCAGATACCGCTGCACGACCGACTGATCGGCCGTATATTTCTGCAGATAGAAGAACAGGCCGTAGATGATAAGCACGATGATAGTTGGCTTATCGAACCGGAAGGCCGTGCTGCCAAGGCTCATCTTGCCATGGGTCCACGCATCCATGAATACGGCGTGCGGGCCCTGCGGCGGAAGAAACAGCAGATAGCAGATGCACACGATGATGCCGGCCCACAGGACAAAACCCTGAACCACATCGCTCCATACGACGGCTTCGACTCCGCCAAGCAGGGTATAGAAGATAGTGATGATAGCCGTTGCCAGGATGATGCGATCTACCTGGATGCCGGTCATGCCCGACAGGGTCAGAGACACCAGGTAGAACACAAATCCCATCTTCGAGAAGTGGCCAATGGCAAATGCGAACGATGAGTACAGGCGGACGAGGTTTCCAAAGCGAAGGCCGAAGTACTCATAGGCGCTCATGTGAATGACATGCCGGAAGAACGGCACGATCACAAAACCGATCAAGGCCAACAGCGCCACAAACATGATACCCGGCACCAGCAGCGACCAGTCTCCGGCATACGAGGAGCCGGGGTAGGCGATGAAGGTGACGCTGGTGATGATGGTGGCAAGCAGGGACAATCCCATCGCCCATCCGGGGATGGATTGACCGGCGATGAAGTACTCTTCGGTCGTTCGCTGCTTGCGAGAAAAATAAACGCCAATGCCCACCAGAGCGAGCACATACGTAACGATGACGAAAATGTCCAGCGGTCGCATTGGGGTTTCCTACTTTGCGGCTTGCGCGGATTTGCGATGCTTTGCCATGGTGACGGCCATCTTCATCGCCGCAACCATGTTGCCGTCGCTTGCCAGGTTTTTGCCCGCGATATCGAATGCGGTGCCGTGATCGACGGAGGTGCGGATGATGGGAATGCCCAGGGAGGTGTTGACGGTCGACTCGAAGTCGAGAAGCTTCATGGGGATGTGTCCCTGGTCGTGATACATCGCAACGATCAGGTCATGCGAGCCTCGCACCGCGCGGAAGAAGATGGTATCGGGAGCTACGGGGCCTTCGCAGTCGATGCCCTTGTCGCGGCACGCCTTCACGGCAGGGGCGATGAACTCGATGTCTTCCGTGCCGAAGAGCCCATGCTCGCCCGCATGCGGATTCAGGCCGCAGACCGCGATGCGCGGTTTGGTATGGCCGAGCAGCTTCATGGCGTCATTGCCCAGCTCGATCGTGCGGATAATTCGCTGTGTGTTCAGATTGCAGGCATTGCGCAGGCTCGTATGCGTCGATACATGAACGACGCTGAGTTTGACGCCGGCCAGCAACATACGCGATTCCGTCGCTCCGCAGATCTCTGCGATGTACTCCGTATGACCGGAGAAGGGCATGCCGCTCATGGTGACCGCTTCCTTGTTCAAAGGTGCTGTCACCATCGCATCGGCCTCTCCGGCAAGGCACATCTCCGTCGCCTGCCGCACATACGAGGCAGCGGCCTTTCCATAGTCAGCGCGCAACGCGCCGAATTGAACTGGCTCGTCGGCGGGCAGCATCTTGCTGTCCCGGAAATCGACTTTGAGATCCTGAAGCGATACGCTGGTGCTCTTTTCAGCTCCAGCCACCGCCGGACGATCTCCGAGCAGAATCCAGTATGCGGATTCGCGCACCTCCGGATGGGACAACGCCTTCAATGTGACTTCGGCGCCTACTCCGGCGGGATCGCCTAGAGTGACTACGATACGGGGAAGTTCCTGAACGGTGCTCATGAACGGTGTTCCTTTCCTGGCTCAAACATGGATCGAATACGGCAGAGCAGCTCTGGCTCTCCAAAGCCGCCGGACTTCAAAATTACGGGCACTCCGGAGAAATCGCCGCCATGCAGGCGTCCAAACGGAATGCCGGGAGCGAACTCGCCCCCAACCTCAATCGAGCTTGCTCCAAGAGCAGCACAGACAAACATCGCGGTATCCCCGCCCGTGAGGAAGATGCACCCGATCTCTTCGGGAGAGGCTCCAGCCATCGCTTCACGGATAGCCTGCGGAGTGGTTCTCCCGCGCGGGACATCGACCAGGCGATACGGCGTACCGTTGTCTGCGTCGCGGAGCTTCTTTACCTGCAAACGAGTTACAGGATGATCGCTCCCGATAAAAAAGTAGACGGGGCCCTGTCGTTGTGCTGCTTCTGCTTCGGAAGCAGTGTTCTCATGCAGAAGAAAATGTGCCAGCGTGTGCGACAGGCCAGCCGAGCCTACCCAGAGAATCGCTGTTTCCAGCGTGTTGGAGATGGCGGCCGCAGTCTCTCTCAGGTCTGCATCGGTAGAAGCATCCTGCAGAAAGATGCGGTGACCCTTCTCGACCTCTGCGCGAAGCCGCTGGGCCATAGCTTCGGCTCCCGCTACGGGAAGACGCTGCACCCGTAGCCCGTTCTGGCGAAGGTGCTCGCTCAGGTCCAGACGCCCCTCCCCCGCCGCATCGCTCCAATGCAGTTCGCCGGCGATGCACTTGCGCCCCAGGGCAGGGAAGGCGGGCGAGATATAGAGAATAGCCTCCGGAAAGAGATCGGCCATGACGGCGATCTCCGCGAAGGTATTCCCGCGAAACATGGAATCGATCTTCTTCAGGAAAAGGGAGTCCATCGTATACCACCCTGTTACAGGCATGAGCCGCTCGCGCAGATGAGCCGGATCGATATCTCGAGACTCCGTCGTCAGTGCGACGGCTCCCCGGGTGGATGCACTGTGATCGGCAGGATCGAGGAATACCCTCGTTGCCAGATTGCGATGCGCAAACGCCGCCGCCGCGTCGCATGCGCCGGTAAGATCGTCAGCGATAATCAGCACGTTGTGGTGCGAGGATAGCGCGGCTGCAGCTTGCCTGAGCACGCTATCCTCGGTGGATGTGGAGGCGGATTGGGATTGGATCGACAGGGAACAACCTTCTTCAAAGCAGCTCCAGGCTGCTTGACGGCTTGTGATTCGTAGAACGTCGGCTCTTTACTTCGAGGCTGCGGCTGGCTTGTACTCGCCCTCAGTAGAACCTTGCACGATCCAGGACTCATCCAGTCGGGCGGCTTTGATGCCAATGCGGCGGAAGGTATAGCTTGCAATAATTTTGCCATCCGGCATCTGCAGCACGGAGGGATAGCTGTATTCCTCGTGCCGTACCGAGTCGTCCGAGACGGTAAATTGAGCGTCGTGGACCTCAAGGTCGCGCACATGCTGCCAGTGAAGACCCTCATCGCTGGAGAGGCCGAGGGAGAGAGGCGCGCGTGCGCCTGTCTGCAGCGTATGGCCCGGCTTATGGCCAGAGGTGTTGTCGAACGCCATGACGATGTTGCCGTCCTTCAACAGCGCGGCCTGAATGGAGGCATTGTTGTTCGGCAGATCGGTCGGCTGCGGTTCGGTCCATGCCAGGCCGTCGGTCGAAGTGGACCGGAAGATGTGATCCGCGTACCGGCTGCGGAAGAACGCCACATACTTGTGCGGAGCCAGCTTGACGATGCTCATCTGAACGAGTCCCTCGGACTTGGGAACGTCATGCTGCTGCCAGGTCTTTCCGTGGTCATTGCTGACCTCGACGGCAGAGTAGTTGGTGTCGGCTCCATTGGTGATGCCCGAGCTGGTGGAGTAGTAGATCGGCAGCAGCCACTCTCCCTTGTCGCTGATGATGATGGGCTGGCGGTCGTAGGCACCCGCCTTGGGGAACAGGACCGTCTGCTTGTTCCAGGTCTTGCCACCGTCGTGCGAAACCGTCTTCAGGATCTGCGCATCGGCCTGTCCCTTGCCTGCGCTCTGCTGCGTATGCAGCAGCCAGATTGTGCCGTCAGGAGCCTCAAAGGGAACAGGGTTCTGATACGACTTGGTTGGATCGTGGTCGATCAGGATGGGCGTTTGCCAGGTGTCGGAGCCCTTCGGTAGACGCGAGACGACAATGCCTACATCGGACTGTCCTTCGTCCACGCCGGAGAACCAGAAGCACAGCAGGTCGCCATTACGGAGCAGGAGAAGGTTGGAGGCGTGTGAGGAAGGGAAGAGGCGGGGAAGGTATGCCGACTCCAGTCCTGCGCGCTGTGCGTCCGCTTTGAAGGTGGGGGTCCATGCGTCCGGCTCCAGCGAAACCTTTTGTGCGCAGGCAACGGAAGCAGAGGACAGGGTAGCGATCAGGAACGACGCAGACAACAAGGAATGACGCATAGGATGAGAGGCTCTCCAGGAAGTTAGTCCCGCAATGCGCTCAATCGTACATGTTAAATATCATTTTTTGCAAATACTGAAAATTGATTGCTAAGTTGTTCCTGGGAGGATAGATTCTGCGGCATCTGAGCGATCCGGGCCGCTGCTTCCTGCACCGCTTCCTTGATTGATTTTTCGCGGTCAGCATCCAGGCGTTGCTTGGGGGTGGACACGCTGATGGCTCCGATCACATGGTTGTGGTGATCGAAGATGGGAGCCGCAAAGCAGATGCCGCCAAGCATGGATTCTTCGCGGTCGCAGGCATAGCCCTGCTCTCGAACCCGCATAAGCTCTTCGCGTAGCAGGTGCCGGTCGCAAATGCTGTATTCCGTGCGGCGGACCAGACCATACGACTCCAGCAAAAGATCGCAGACCGCATCTGTCTGGTGGGCAAGTATGCACTTTCCCATGGCGCTGCAATGCGGCGGGATGATCCGGCCCACACGATTCGTGACCCGAATCGAGTGAAACGTCTCTACCGTATCGATAACCTGGATGTAATGGGTAAAGAGATAGCTCAGGCTGGCAGTTTCATCGAAGCGGCGGCCTAGCTCTTCCAGGGTGGAACGGGCAAGGGTACGTAACGTCTCTGCCTTGTCGAGCACGCGCCCGTACAGCACCTTGCGGGCAAGCTGGTAGGTGCCATCACGATTCTGTAGAAGGTAGGCGCGCTTTTGAAGAGTCGTCAGGACGCGATACAGGGAGGCTTCAGGCTGCTCCGTAATCGCGGAGACTTCTTTAAGGGAGAGTGCAGAGCTGTTGGACTCGAAGGCTTCGAGCACATCCAGGGCGCGTTCGATGGTTCGGGAATGATAGCGATCCTCCGGAGAAGCCTCACTCCGTACGCTCTTCTCCTCGCCGGCTGCCCAATGCGGACGCCGCCGCCGAGGTGTTACTGCACTCGCTTTCCCCTTTTCCGCCATGGGTGACACTGCCTCGAGTTTGAAATGGCCTTTTGAAAATAAAGCTATCAGGTTGATGTTAAAGATAGCCGATATCGTCACGATTAGAAAACACAGCCTCCACTGCCCGATTAAGGCAGTGGAGGCTGGCTGAAGAAGCAGTCCTGGTTAGAAGGTAAGCCGTCCCGTAATCTGCATGGTACGAGCGGTGGCTGCGGTGAGCTGACCAAACTGAGTGGAAGACGTATCCGTTACCAGTGTGGAGTAGTTGGTGCGGTTCAAGATATTGAACGCGTCCGCCTTCAGCTGGAAGTGAACGGTATCCGTAAGCTCGAACGTTTTGCCAGCCGTCAGGTCAAGCGTGAAGGTGCTGGGCAGGTTGATATCGTCACGGTGCAGATTGCCTCCGCGAATCTGTGCGGAGCTTGCAGCCGAGATCGGCACTGCGGCGAACGCCTTCGTGTTCAGATACTGCCGGGAAGTAGCGCTTACCGGCAGGTAGCGGGCTACACCGATAACAGCATCAGGACGGTCGCTGGAGTACGAGGAGCTGGAGTTGATGAGGTTGACGGGCAGGCCGCTGTTTGCCTTGAAGAGGCCGGAAACCTGCCATCCATCAAGAAGAAGCTTGGCCGGGCGCGAGGTCCAGCCGGTCCATGAGGTGATCTTCGGCTCATAGACGAAGTTGCCCGTAAAGCGATTCCGGATATCAAAGGGCGTACGGCCATAATCTGCCCGGATCTTGTCGTTGTCCTGAGGATTCGCCTGCAGCAGCAGGTTTGCGTCGGCGAAGGCCATGGAGCGGGACCATGCATAGCTTGCGCCATAGCTGAGTCCATGCCACGGGGCCTTGACCATCTGCACCTGCAGACCGTGATAGTTGCTGGCGTCACCAGCATAGTAGTAGCGGAACTGGGAAAAGTCCGGGCGAGCAAGAGCTCCGGTCACGCGATCGGGCAGGTTCTTGGTGATCGTCATGTTTTCCTTCAGACCGCGATTGCCGACATAGTCGATCTCGATACGGTGCTGCAGGGGAAGCTGCTGCTCCACACCGAACATCCACTGCACGCTGTACGGATCGGGGAAGTCGCCGTTGATCGAGGTATTGACGACCTCCTTGGAGATCACGCCCTCGTTCTGCAGGTTCGCAAGAACAGTGTCGAAGGTCGACCGGGGCAGCGGATAAGTCAGCCCCGAGTTAGCGGCCTGTGCACCTGTCAGCGTGACACGGAAAGGCTCCGAAGCGGAGTTCTGCACCTCGTCGATGGGACCACCATAGATCGGGTGCGGGCTAACAAATACGCCAGCGCCACCGCGGACGACAGTGCTCTGGTTCTTCCCAAGCGACCAGGCAAAACCGACACGAGGCTGAACATTGTTGAAGTCGCCGTTATACATGGAGTCGGCCGGACGATAGTCGCCAAAGCCGCCGCCAAGGTCCGGAGTCGCAGGATTTACACCACGATTGAAGATGCGATTGCTCGCTTCCTTCGGAATGGTGAAGTAGTCATAGCGCAGGCCGAGGTTCAGGGTGAAGTTGGAGGTTGCCTTCCAGTCGTCCTGCAAGAATCCGCCGAACTGGTAGGTATGCAGGGTGAAGGGATCGAGATCGAACGAGATCGTGATGTTGTTTGGAAGGTTGTTCTGGAAGTCGGCAAAGGAGCCGTAAGCAAGCACAGCCGTGTTGTAGTCCGTACGTCCCGCGTTCTGCCGCTGGACGATTGCACCCGCGGTCAGGCTATGGTTCCTGATCGTCTTCGCAAACTGCTGCTCGCCGGTGTAGAACTCGCCGGTCTTCAGGAACTGTTCCGCGCCGGCAGTATCCACGCCTACGACCTTGAGCTCTTCGAGGTCGGAGCTGAAGCCTTCATCGAGACGCTGCAGGCGAATGCGGTTCGTGCCAAAGCGGCTCAGAGACGTCCATCCCTTGCCGGAATGGGTATAGCCTGCGTTGAATGCGTCGGTGTGGCCGGTGGTTGCACGGGCGTTGATCGCAATGACCGAGGGGGCGAACTTGTAGGGACGCGCACGGATGTAGCGAACATACAGCATGTTGTTCTCGTTCGGGTTGTAATCGATACGAGCCATGCCATTGCCGTCAGTCTGCCTCTGAGAGCCTGCGCCGAAGTACTGTGCGGTCAGTGCGGTCGGATCGCTTGTCGGCTGTGCGACGGTGGGGAACTCGTTGAGGATCGGCGCATACGATGCGGGAGCCTGGGTGCGGAAGTATGGCGTAGGGACGGTTCCAGTGACAGCGGCATACGAGGATGCGCGAGCGCCTTCGTAGCTGCCAAAGAAGAAGAGCTTGTTCCGGTAAATGGGACCGCCGACGGAGCCGCCGTATTCATTGAAGGTAAGGCGCGGCTTCGTGGTCAGGAACTGATTCCGTGCATCGTAGGCGCTGAGCTCGTTGATCTCGTAGAGGCTGCCGTGGAACTTGTTGGTGCCGGACTTCGTGATGATGTTCACATTGCCCGACATCGTGCCACCGATGGTCGCAGGAGCGATGCCCTTGACGATGCTGACCTCTGCGATCGCATCATTGTTGATCGTGTTGATGATGTTCGGTCCCTGGTAGAAGCCGAATGCCGGCGATTCAGGATCGGAGGTGGCGTTGGTGCCGTCCACCGTCAGGTTGAAGCCGGCGGGGGGAAGACCGTTGATGCTGAGGGAGGCGCCGGCAGGAGCGCTCGAGCTGTTGTCGGTGGAGACACCGGCGCCAAGCTGCAGCACGCTCGTCCAGTCCTGCTTGGCAACAGGGAGCTGGCCGATGGAGGTGCTGTCGAGAGAGAGCGTCTGCTGCGTGGACTCGGAGTCGAGCTGAATGCTTTCGCTGGAGGAGGCAGAAACCTCAACGGTCGTGCTGTCTCCTGCGGGAGCCAGCGAGAAATCGACGCGCTGCTGATCGGCGGCGCTCAACGAAATGCTGTTCCGCTGCTGCGTGCGGAAGCCATTGGATGCGACCTGCAGCGTATAGGGGCCGATGGGAACGAAATCGAAGGAATAGGAGCCGGAGTCGTTCGTGGTGAGAGTGCGTGCCTGGCCCGTATTCGTATTGCGAAGGGTAAGCGCTGCTCCGGGAACGATGGCTCCGCTCGAATCGGTGACTACGCCGCTAAGAGTGGCCGTTGTGACTTGTGCTCTCAACGCTGGAGAGAGTCCAAAGGTAAGAAAAAATAATGCGAATGTAATGATGTTGCGAAATGACACGCCTGCTTTCCTCCAAAAAAAACTTCACCTATCGAACGCCAAAGCTATATAGGGGTAGATGTTTCATTGTCAACATATAATTTTCATATTTAGTATTTATAGGGAATTATCGATTATTTTAGGCATTTATAATGCCCGCGCACGAATCCTTTCAGGAGCAAAGGGGCTCAGAATGGGAGACTCCGCACGAGTTTCTGATAATCAGCGAAACCGGCAGGAGAAGATCCCGGGTGGGAAGAAGAGGGTTTTCGAGCCGCTCCAGCATGGCTGCCAATGCCACCACGCCAATATCGGCGCATGGCTGGTGAATAGTGGTGAGCGGTACGCGCAGCAGCCCCGCATAGCGGACATCGTCCATGCCGGCCAGCCTGATTTTTGCGGGCACGTCCTCGCCTAGCCGATCCAGCGCCTGCATCAGTTGCCCGGCGACCATGTCGTTCATGCAGACGAACCCATCCGGCTCGTAATGGCGAAGCAGGTCGGCGATATAGTCGTCCGTCAACTCCTCTGCAAGCGCAATGCGGTTGCTTCGCAGCGAAAGACCATGTTTTAAAACGGCGTCTCGAAATCCTGCGATGCGGGCGCGAACCGTATTGGCGGACCGCTTGACTCCAAGAAAGACGAGCTGCTCGCATCCATGATGGAGCAGGTGATCGGTAACCATGTAGGCCGCTCGATGATTGTCGATGCCGACGAGATCGAAGGCGCTCCGCTCCGGATACGGGAGATAGCACCGGTCCAGCAGGACAATCGGAATAGCGGCCTTCTTCAACATGGAAACGATGCGCCGGTTGACGGTGTCCTTGTTCTCAAGATGCTCGAGCGGGGCAAAGAAGACGCCGTCTACCTTTCTTTCGATATAGTGCTGACACTGGTGAATCGCTTGTTCTTCCTTGGTCTTGCCGAAGATCACGCTGTTTCCCCAGATCAGCGAGTGCGATGCTGCCTGAACGCTATGCATCATGCCCTGGCAGATGGGTTCAAAGATCTCCGTTGTTCCCAGTTCCGGGATAAGCAGGCCGAAAAGCTTGCCGACCGGCGATTTTTCCTGGGTGACGTAGGTCCCCGAGCCGACAATCCGATATACCAGACCTTCGGCTTGCAGTTCGCGGATGGCGCGTGCCACAGTAACGCGAGAGGCTCCGAAGGTTGCACAGAGTTCATGCTCCCCGGGAAGGCGTCCGCCTGGTGGAAGTTGCCCAGAGCGTATTTGTTGAAATAATTTTTCATAAATCGCCTGATATTTTATTTTCCTCTCATGTGTCATCCGAAACTCCCTCTTTGACTAAATGTCTAGACAGGTTATCAATTTGACAGGACATCTTGATTGACAGGCACTCTCCGGGACCGCTCTAATAACCCGGATGGTTGAATTCAAGAAGCTCTTGATAGCCCTGTGATTCCGCTATTTCCGGGAACATTCGCTTTAGTAATTTCAGTTTCTTCCAATCTCGCAATATGCGCGATTAGCGGACTGGCATGGGCGAAGAGCGCGAGAGCAATGGCTACTCTTCCTGTCGAAATGATGTTCTACAGGTTGTCGGGCAGGATGGCATAAGGAACGATGCGTAGTTCGGTCTGGAAGATAAGTGCGGCGGCTGGTCTTGGTGGGCTGCTCTTCGGTTTTGATACGGCGGTGATCGCGGGAACGACCGATGCCATCACGAATGTATTCCATCTCAATGCGGCACAGCTTGGCTTTACGGTCACAAGCGCCCTGCTGGGCACGATTCCCGGCGCGGCCTTTGCAGCAATTCCGAGCGATCGGTTTGGCCGGAAGGCATGCCTGAAGGCTCTGGGGCTGATCTACCTGGTTTCTGCGCTGGGATGCGCCCTGGCGACAAACTGGCCGGTCTTTCTTCTCTTCCGAACGATCGGCGGTTTGGGAATCGGTGGCTGCTCGGTGGTTGCACCGATGTATATCGCAGAGACGTCTCCCGCGGATCGCCGGGGGCGTATGGTGGCCATGTTCCAGCTCAATGTCGTGCTCGGAATTGTGCTGGCCTATCTGTCGAACTTCCTGATTACCGCGATGCATCTGGGAGATGGGGACTGGCGATGGAAGTTCGGGGTAGCGGCCGTTCCGGCGGCCTTCTTCTTCCTGGTCCTGTTCGGGGTTGCGGAGAGTCCCCGCTGGCTGTTGAGCAAGGGAAGAGAAGACGAGGCGCGCGCGAACCTGTTGCTGACGGGAGCAGAGAACCCAGAGCAGGAGTTCGCACGGATTCGTACCAGCCTGCGGAGCGAACACGGCGCACAGGCAGCGAGCCTGTGGGCAAAGCATCTGCGTAAGCCTGTCTTTCTTGCGGTCTGTATCGCCGCGCTGAATCAGCTTTCCGGCATCAATGCGATCCTGTACTACCTCAATGCAATCTTTGAGGCGGCTGGGTTCAGCCAGCTTTCAGGGAATCTGCAGGCAGTCATCGTTGGAGTGACCAACCTCCTGTTTACCATGCTGGCCATGACGTACATTGATCGCTTCGGCCGCCGCTTTCTGTTGCTTGTGGGATCGGTGGGAACAATGGCCGCGCTCGCCGGAACGGCATATATCTTTCAGACAGGCCAGCATGCGCAATGGCTGCTGTGGATGCTGATCGGGTTCATTGCTTCGTTCGCATTTTCGCAGGGCGCGGTGGTCTGGGTGTATATCAGCGAGATCTTTCCGAACAATGTGCGAGCCTCGGGGCAGAGCCTTGGCAGCCTTACGCACTGGGTGCTGAATGCAGCGATTACCCTGGCCTTTCCGTGGGTTGCAGTGCGCTCCCATGCGCTCCCTTTCTACTTCTTCGCCGCGATGATGGCGCTTCAATTTGTTTTGGTTTGGACGGTCTTTCCGGAGACACGAGGGCGGAATCTTGAATCCATTGAAAGTGATTTCTTTCCTGTCTAGGGCATGCCTCGCGGTGTGCGTGTTCATCATGCTCCTGAGCCCGTCGGCGCTTTCTCAACATGCGCTGGAGCCGGACTACAACGAGCCTCTTCGCCCGCAGGTCCATTTTTCTCCCAAGAAGAACTGGACCAACGATCCCAATGGACTGGTGTACTTCGAGGGCGAATACCACCTCTTCTATCAGTACAACCCTATGGGAGATATGTGGGGACACATGAGCTGGGGGCATGCCGTCAGCCATGACCTGCTGCACTGGCAAGAGCTGCCCGTGGCCATTCCCGAGTCTGGCGGAGAGATGATCTTCACCGGCAGCGTGGTTGTGGATGAGAACAATACCAGTGGGCTCTGTCTTGATGGCAAACCATGCCTGGTGGCGATCTTCACGGGACATCGTGGAAGTGGAGCCTCGCAACAGGAGGTGCAGAATATAGCGGTCAGCCAGGATCGTGGAAGAAGCTGGCAGCTCTATTCGGAGAACCCGGTTCTCGACCTCAAGATGGCGAACTTTCGTGATCCGAGCGTGTCCTGGAATCGGAAAGCAAATGCCTGGATCATGGCGGTGGCTCTGCCGGAGGAGCATCAGGTGGCGTTCTACCGCTCGCCCGACCTGAAGCAGTGGACCCGTCTCTCTGTCTTTGGTCCTGTCGGGGCTACAGGGGGAGCGTGGGAGTGTCCCGATCTGCTGGAGGTGCCGAATCGCACTGGAAACGGCAGCATGTGGGCGCTCAAGGTAGGACTCAATCCCGGCGGAGTGCAGGGAGGCTCGGGCGAGCAATACTTTCTGGGGACATTTGATGGCGTCTCCTTTCTTCCGAGTCAGAGTTCCAGCCTGCCGCGATGGACGGATTATGGCAAGGACAGTTATTGCACCATCAGCTATAACAATCTTCCGAAAGGAAAGTCGCCGACGCTTCTCGGATGGATGGATAACTGGCAGTACGCGGAAAAGCTGCCTACCTCCCCGTGGCGCGGGCAGATGACGCTTGCCCGTCAGATCTCGGTCGTTCAGGACAAGGCAGGTCTTTCTCTTGCGCAACAGCCGGTGATTGAGCCGCTGCGGATGAAGGGCGAGCCTCTTGCTGCATCACTGGCGTCCGGGCAGGACGCAGTCTCCCTCCACAAGGTGGAGGCTCCCGAGGAGATGGACCTTTCCTTCAAGCCATCGAATGCCTCGGTCTTTGGGGTGCGCCTCTACTCTGACGAGGAACACTGGGTGGAGATCGCATTTGACCGCACGTCCGGGATTCTCTATACGGATCGGACAAAGGCAGGCAGGGAGACGGTCGAAGGATTTCCGGCAAAGACAAACGCGCCAGTCTCGGAGGACAGGCCCTGGGATCTTCACCTCGTCCTGGACAGGTCTTCGGTTGAGGTCTTTGCACAGAAGGGAACGATTGCTATGACGAATCTGCTCCTGCCCGCTTCCCGCTGGACGCGAATCGAGCTGTTCCGCAGGGGAGGAAGAGGCGCAGTCGATGTCTCCGGCACAGCATGGCCGCTGTCCTCCGGCTGGAGTACCCCGTCGGATGCTCACTAGGAAGACATCAACAAGATGACGATGGTGTCGCAAGCCATAACCCATGCTCTAAAAAGTGAGATTCGTTAGGGCTTAGGACGTAGTCGTCGTTGCGGTGGTCGAAGCGAAGGAAGATTTGGTGCGCCGCATATCCAAGGAAGCACAGACTCAGGTTTATTCAGCGGTACTAGAGAGGAACCTCGCTCCCGACGCACGTCCTATACAAATATGAAGAACTGGCAGCGGGAGAGCTCGACCTCCATGACTCTTCAAGATCATTTGAGGAGACTACAGTTGCTCAACAAGGGCGATTAGCTTGCTGGGAGGCCTGTCAAGCGTTGCAGGTCTTCGTCCCGGTAGCGACTCATGCGCAGCTGCTGGCCATTTCTGAGAATCACGATGTGATAACCGTTAAACCAAGGCTGAATCTCACGGACAAACCGGATATTCACGATGGTGGAACGATGGATGCGGATAAAGTTGCGGGGGTTCAGCTGCTTCTGGAGCGCAGAGAGTGCCTTGCGTAGGATATGGACCTCATTGTCGCAGTGCAGCAGCAGCGTGTTGCCCCGTGCTTCCAGCCACTCAATGCGATTTGTCTCGATCAGAGAAATTCGTCCATTCTTCGGCACGGGAATGCGATCGACGTACTCCTGCGTCTGCAGGATCGATTCAAGAAGACGCTCGACGCGGGGTTCTTTCTCGGAGGCAGGCTTCGGTAGTATTGCGGCCTGAGTCTCGATGCGTAAACGCGCTCGGGCAAAGGCCTTATTGAAACGCTTCTTGTCGAATGGCTTCAGCAGGTAGTCAACGACATTGAACTCGTATGCGCTCACTGCAAAGTTTGCGAAAGCAGTAATGATAATCGTCGCGGGCACACGATGTTCGCCTAGGTTCTCGATGACGCTCATCCCATTCATCTCGGGCATCTGAATATCGAGAAAGACGAGATCAGGCGCTTTCTGGCGTATTTCCTGCAAGGCAGATCGACCATCCTCGCACTCTGCAACGATCTCGACATCGTGATCGCGGAGCAGGCGGAGGATACTTTTGCGGACGAGCGGCTCGTCATCGGCGATAAGGACCTTGAGGCTCATCGAGTGTAGAGTTCCTGCGCCACCAACATGCTCGAGGAGATATTTTTTCTGGGGAAACTGACACTGACCTTTACTCCGGAGGGAGCATGGTCATGAAGCTCGATCTGTCCGTGCTCCTTGTACAGGGTTTCAAGACGCAGCTTTGTGTTGGAGAGGCCGATACCGCTGCGAAGGCAATCCGCGGGAGATTGGATAAGATGGCCGTTGCGATTGAAGACCTGTAGATATAGAAGGTCGGAGTCCTGGGATGCAGAGATTTCGATCTTGTCTGTGCCGGCGTTTTTCCCGATGCCATGATGGATCGCATTTTCGACCAAGGGTTGCAGGATGAACTGAGGGACAGCACAATCGAGGAACTCCGGCTGTACGCTGATCTCCGTGTTGAGCCGATTGCCAAAGCGCACGCGCTCGATCGCAAGATGCGATTCGACGAGCTTGAGTTCCTCTCGCAGCGAGATCTCCTGCATCTGGTGGTTCTCGAGAACGGCGCGCAGAAGATCGCTCAGGCGGAAGAGCATCTCTGCCGCGGCTGCAGGGTCTTCGTCGATCAGTGTAGAGATGGCATGCAGCGTGTTGAAGAGAAAGTGTGGCTTGAGCTGGAGACGCAGCATGTCGAGCCGCATCGTCGCCACCTGTGCCTGAAGCTGAGAGCTCTGCAGCTCTTTCTCGCGTGCATCGCGATAGTAGTAGATGCCCTGCACGAGGCCGATGAGCATCCAGCAGGTGAACATGTTGTAGGTGAGATGTGGCCATCCCTGCGCGATAGCACGTTTAAGGGTGGAAAGCTGGTCGTAGTTTCTGATCTTGTCTTCAGCACGGCTGGCCCGTGTGGAGAAAAACTTATCGGTGCCCAGGCGTCCCACTGCGGCGGCCTGCAGCATGGAGGCAAGTAGTGCGAAAACAAGTGTGGCTATGCTGTAGAACAGAACATAGCGAAACCAGCGCGTAAGGTCGAAGCGAAATCGGACGGCGAGGTAGATGGCAAAGGGAGCCAGCGCTGCGCGGGTGTACCAGAGCTCTGCGGCCCACTTGAGATAGCGGAACGGATGGCTCGCATCCCCGGAGAGCGCCGCGAAGGTGTACCACTGGGTAGCATGCAGAAGAATCAGCACATGCAGCGCGACAAGAAAGGGAAGCCAGAACTCTACCTTCCGAAAGACGTCGAGAGCTGCATTGTTTCCGGATTCTGAACGAGGCCCCATGAATCTATTCACGCACCTTCTATGATACAAAACGCGAAAAGCCGGTCCGCAATGGACCGGCCTCTCGCTTAGTTATGAATAAGTTAGAAGTATAGTTTGGCTCCAAGCTGCACCTCGCGCGGATCGCCCGCGCCGGTGAACTGGCCAAGAGTAGAGTTCGGGTTAGCGCCCGTTCCCCAGGTGGTATTGACGTCGTCGAAGTTGACCTTGTTGAAGATGTTGAAGCCTTCGGCAAGGATCTCAGCCGAGATGCTGTCGTGGATGGGAACTCGCTTCGCAAGACGGAAGTCGACGGTAGCGAGGCGCGGTCCGATGCCGGAGTTGCGGCCCAGCACAGCGCAGGGCGCAGAGGCCGAAGGAACGCAGCCAGCCGCGTTGACGATCGGACGATCGGTGGAGTTGGTATCGCTGTTGACGTCGCTGCCCACAGTAATGTTGTACGGCGTAAAGCCGTGCAGGCTCACGAGTGTCGAAGCGACCCAGTCCCCAAGAACCCAGCGCGCGACCGAGTTCTGGCCCGGATGACGAAGGTAGGGAAGCGCCCAGACGCCGGTCGCCGTAAAGCGATTGCGCTGGTCCTCGTCCGACAGCGACCACTCCGCTGCGGGCTTGTAGGGATTGTCGGGCTGCATCGCCTGCGTGAAGTCGCTGGCATCGTCCTGCGCCTTGGAGAAGATGTAGTTGGCGCGCAGGCTGAAGCCATGTGCGAAGCGATGCTCCAGCGTTACGTTGAGAGCGTTGTACATCGATGATCCCCAGGAGCCGAGGGACTGGATGTTATTGAACGCCGAGTTGATACGGGCCGAGCTATATACCTCGCGGCCGCGAACCTGTGCACTGGTGCTGGTGGTGTTGACCGTCGGAGCTAGCAGGTTGGTGTTCGCCGACTTGATCATGCGTGAGCCATGCACATACACATAGCCAACCTCAAGGTGCCAGTTGGCCGCCAACTGACGATCGATTGTCAGAGAAACCTGGTGATCATAGGGCAGCACAAGATCGGGATCAACAAGATTGATGGAGGGGCGCGTCACCGTAAGACCGCTCGGATACTGGTTGCTCTCCGGAAACGGTCCAATGGCAAACTGGGCCTTTGCTGCCGCGCCGGTCAGAGAGATGCTCTGACGCGCCAGCAGGGTATTGCGGGCTGCGAGCAGGAAGAGCTTGTCGTAGTAGAGGCCATATCCACCGCGGATGACCGTCTTGCTCTCGGAGTCGAGCGAGTAAGCAAAGGAGACGCGCGGGCCGACGTTGTGAGCCTCACGCGGCATGCCGGTTGCGAGCGGAGCCTCGATTGGGTTGTTCGGATCGCGGTGGAAGCCCTGGGGCTGCATATCGTAGTCCCAGCGCAGGCCGTAGTCGAGCGTGAAGCGCGGCGTCGGCTTCCACTCATCCTGACCCCAGATGCTGATGAGAGTGTCCGGCAGGTGAATGGTGGGATCGCCGAAGCCCTGGCTGAAGGTGCTCGGGGTTCCGGAGAGGAACGACGACAGGCTGCCGAAGCTGAAGCTGCCTGCGAAGCTCACCGGGAAGGAGGTATCGGCAGAGATGTAGTCGACGTCGCCGCCAAACTTGAGGAAGTGCTTGCCCAGAGACTTACTCAGCGCATCATGCCACTGATAGTGGTTCTCGTTCAGCAGCACTGGGAAGTCCACGCTGCGGCCCCAGGTCGCAACGCCGGAGATGGAGACGCGGGGACCCACGGGGTCGTTCGCGTACTGGTTCAGATGCTGCTGCGCGAACTGGAAGCGAAGCTCGTTGAGCATGCTGGGATTGAAGATGTGCGTGTAGCTGCCGAGGAAGGCGTTGTCCTTCTCGTGCTCGCCGCCGCCGCCACTTACGTCGCTCAGGCCGCCGATAGCGATGCCGCCGGAGTTTGACTCATCGGCCAGACCGTAGAGATAGCGGAAGGTGACCGTGTCCTTCTCGCTGAAGTTGTGATCGACACGGAACGATGCAAGCGTCTGCGTATCCGTGACTGGGAAGGAGCCGTTGGAGATCGACGTGACCTGGCTGCCGGGAATCGGATGAGACGCGAGATAGGCATTGACCGCGGCGACGTTGGCATCGGAGATCGTGGTCTGTCCGTACTGGCGAGCGCCAGTGTACTCGACCGAACCGAAGAAGAAGGTCTTGTTCTTATAGATCGGGCCGCCGAGCGTCATGCCCGGGTTCTTGCGGGAGAAGGTAGGCTTCGCCGTCCTCGTGAAGTAGTTGCGCGCGTCCATCGAGGCATCGCGGGCAAAGTAGAACATATCGCCGTGAAACTTATTGGTGCCCGACTTGGAGACGATGTTCACGAGGCCGCCGCCCGCGTTGCCATACTCGGCAGGGAAGAGATTCGTAACGACCTGGAACTCCTGCACGGCATCCTGGCTGATGGTCGAGCGCACGTCGCCGTTCAGTTGGCCGTTGTTCTCAACGCCGTCGAGCATGATGTTGTTGCTGCGTCCGCGCTGGCCGTTGAAGCTGAGTCCGCTGCCCTGTCCCGAGGTCTGCTGCGCCGTTACGCCAGCCACGGTAGGAGCGAAGTTGAGGAAGTCACGTCCGTTGATCGGCAGGTTATCGATCTGGGCTTGGTCGACAACGGCACCGCTGGTGGTGCGGGCAACGTCGACGATGGGCGCGTCTGCCGTAACGACGACCTTCTGCTGGTCGGAGGCGAGCGCCATCTTGATGTTGAGCGTCGCTACCTGCCCTACCTGGAGCTTCAGGCCTGTGCGCTCCTCTTCGTTGAAGCCGCTCTTCTGGATATCGAGCTCGTACTGGCCGATCGGCAGCGCCGTGAAGTGATAGTGTCCACTCGCATCCGTCTGCGCGTGGCGCACCGTACCTGTATCCGACTGCCTGAGCGTAAGCTCCGCAGACTGCACTGTAGCTCCTGAGGGATCGTTGACAAAGACCTCGAGGTCGCTGTTGACAGCCGACTGGCCAAATGCACTCACAGCAGAGAGAGTCAGACTACAAAGAAGCGCTGCATGGCTCTTCCGAAACATTTGCTTCCAATACATAGTGTCTCCGTAATGCGATTGGTTCTTTGTTGCTTGCGATAGAGCTGCGCTCTATCGCAATGTTGATAAAGCCTGTTGTCTGCATCGCAGCCTAGTACCCCTCGGCTGCGCCTCCTCGGCGGCCATCGGAACTGCCGACGCGCCATCCTGTGCTGTCTTCGATCTCGACTGCGTTCACATCGCCCTGCGAGCGTAGCTTGGGATCGAGCTTGTATCCCATGGCCTTCAGCCTGTCGGCGACATCGGTCACGAGCGCGCCCGGCTCTGCTTCTACTTCGTTTTTGCGCAGATCGAAGTGAATGCGCGGATACTCCACGGCATCGCGCAGCGACATCTTGAAGTCCACAAGGTTGTTCACGATCTGGACCACAGTGCTCGGGATGGTCGCAGAGCCGGGCGATCCGAACGCGGCCCACGGTGTCCCATCGGGATGTAGAAGGATCGTCGGCGCAAGAGTTGTGATGTATCGCTGATGCGGTGCAAGGAAATACTTGGTATATGGGTCATGATTGAAGACGCTCATGTGGTTGTTGAGCAGAACGCCGGTGCCTGCGGGGATCACCTGCGAGCCATAGAATCCGCTGAGTGTGTAGGTGTTGCTGACGATGTTGCCCTCTGCATCGATGACAGAAAAGTGTGTCGTCTCGGTGGACTCGTGCGTATCGGGATCGGAGGTACCGTTCAAGGTGGCCTTGTCGGGAAGAATCGTGGACGCAGCCTTATCCGCATACTCCTTGCTCACAAACTCCGAGAGAGGAGTCTTCTCATCGGTGCGCTCATAGCGGCGCGTCGCCTCAAAACCGCGGCGTAGTGCTTCAATCTGCATGTGCCGCGTCATTGAGGAACCTTCACTGCCAAGCGGAAGCGACTCATGCTCCAGCGTGTTGAGGGCGACAGCTTCGGTGAGTCCTCCGCTGGCGCTTGGCGCAGAGGTAAAGATCTGGTAGCCGCGATAGGTAGTTTTGATTGGCTCGTGAATCTCAGCCTTGTAGTCACGCAGGTCCTGCTCACTGATCCAGCCGCCGTGAACGGCCATATCCGCCGCAATTAATTGAGCGGTCTTGCCTGTATAGAACTCGCGCCAGCCACTCTTCTGCATGCGCGCAATGGTTGCGGCAAGATCGTGTTGCACGACCCATTCGCCCTGTTTGAGCGGCTTGTCGGAGCCGTGCATGAAGATCTTCGAGCTCTCCGGGAACTGCTTCATCACCGGAACCTGCAGGTTGAGAATCAGCTCCATGCGTTGCGAGGCAGGGAAGCCCTTCTCGGCCAGCTCATACGCGGGCTGAAGACACTGCTTCCACGAGAGCTTGCCGAAGGTATCGTGCGCCAGTCCCAGTCCAGCGGGAGTTCCCGGAACGGCAGCGGATTTGTAACCGAACTGGAGCTCTTTGAACGGAGTGGTCGATACGGTTGCTGCCGGGGACATGCCCGAGTAGTCGATCGCTGCAACGCGGCCATCGGCCATGCGAATCATCATGTGACCGCTGCCGCCGAGATTGCCCGCCTCGGGATGGACAACTGCAAGCGCGACTGCCACAGCAACGGCCGCATCGACAGCGTTCCCGCCAGCCTGCAACACCTTTAGACCAGCTTCGGTGGCCAGTGGATTTGCCGAGGCGATCATTGCGTGCGGCGCACGCACCGGTTGATCGAGCATGGCTCGTTCAGCTTTGATCTCGAGGCCACTCTGCGACTTTTCCTGCCCGACGGAGGAGAGCGAAAGAAAAGCAATACAAACGATTGCGGTCAGTCGGCTGCCTTGTTGCCGAATCCCCAGGGTGTGCTGGTGCCATTGCTTAGAGTTCACGATGCCAATTCCTTTGTACATTCAACTCGACCGCCGCCGCGGCGACGCCCATACATCCGTTATGAGCGGTACCGCTGTGGCGTGGGCCTGGAACTCACTACGAACTAAAGAAGGATCGCTCGCTGTAATCTTCCTGATAAGAAGATGTGCCAGCATATACACGAGACTCTCCACTTCGGGCCAACAGGGGATCACTCTCAAAAGGTGGATATCTCCACTATTCTCCCAATTCGTGAAATCTTGCGATGATTTCGTTACGGATCGTTCAGCCTGCGATATCAATCGTAGTTTGAACGCTGCGAAATGCTGATGCCGTCACCTTCGAGTTATGCGCCAGGGGGCTATTTTCCTTATTGAGCTGCTTTCTATGTAACGGACTTTTGCGCGGTAAGCTATACGCCGATTTTCTAAACACCGGAGGGGGATTTGCGGATCTATCCAACACGGGGCCGCGACGACCTTGGTTGGGTTCCGCGACCCTATTGTCTAGACTGTTCGAGCCTCTGAACCCCTGGTCCCGAGACGGAAGAGGTTGTTCTAATCGGTCGAGGTTCAAACGATGGCAATTACATTCTTTTCAGCCGGGAATTCAATCAGGACATCACGAAGGCAAAGAAAGCCGCTGAGTGGGGAACCGGTATTTCGGAGTTGATATCTGCTTGATATGTAAGGAGAGAAAATGGTGGACGCGGTAGGGATCGAACCTACGACCAGTCGATTAAGAGTCGAATGCTCTACCAGCTGAGCTACGCGTCCTTGGTTGGTGTGCCCGGGGAAGGGCTCGGATAATCAGCGGCTGCGGCCAGTGTGCGGCTGCGCGTCACGCTTGATCCAACCCATTCAGAATACCACAGAGAGCGGGCCTTGTGGAGCCCGCTCTCTGCATGTTTTCAACCGACGAAGTCGACCTTGGCGCGATGCGGAATGACGCCGCGCTCGTAGCCCATGTCGAGCAGCTTGCGGATGGCCTCGCGGCCGTCCTCGCCGTAGTTCAGCGTGCGGTCGTTGACGTACATGCCGACGAAGCGGTTGGCCAGCGCGGGGTCAAGGTCGCGGGCAAACTGCATGGCGTACTCGAGAGCCTCATCGCGATGGTCGAGCGCGTGCTGAATGCTGTCTCGCAGGGCCTGCGTGGCGATCTTCATCGTCTCGTCGCCGAGCGAGCGGCGGATGGCGTTGCCGCCGAGCGGCAGCGGAAGGCCGGTAAGCTCGCGCCACCACTGGCCGAGGTCGAGGATCTTCACCAGGCCGTCCTTGGTGTAGGTGAGCTGGCCCTCATGGATGATGAGGCCCGCGTCGAACTCGCCCGAAAGCACGGCGGGGATGATCTTGTCGAAGGGTACGACCTCGCTTTGAATATCGGGATGGAAGAGGCGAAGCGCCAGGTAGGCAGTGGTCAGTGTGCCGGGGATGGCGATGCGGATCTTCTTGATCTCGTCGAGCGTGAAGTTGCGCTTGGCGACGATCATAGGCCCGTAGCCCTCGCCTACGCTGCCGCCGCAGGCCATCAGCGTGTAGTTGTCCTGCAGCAGGGGATAGGCGTGGAAGGAGATAGCTGTTACGTCATAGAACTGCTCGTTGATGGCCTTGTGATTGAGCGTCTCGATGTCGGTGAGGACGTGGGTGAACTTGTAGCCGGGCACGCGGATCTTGTTCGTGGCCAGGCCGTAGAACATGAAGGCGTCGTCGGAGTCGGGGCTATGGGCGATGCTGATCTCTTTGATGAGGGATTCGGAGACTGCCATGATGCGAATTTTTCCTTTGCGCGAATGAGACGTGAGTTAGGACTGCTGCCAGCGGCACATGGCGCTGTACAGCATGGCTGCCGCGACGACCTTGACGGCCTCGCCGGGGAGAAAGGGAGCGACGGCGAGCGACCAGGTGGCGGCGGCGTGCAGATGCAGCACGGAGCTAAGCCAGAGGGCGCCCATCGAGAGAATGACTGCTGTGCCTGCCGTGCTGGCGACGAGGCCGCGCAGAGTGGACGATGCAGCGGGCAGGCTGCGGGCAAGCCATCCGGCTACAGCCGCGGCCAGCGGATAGGCGAAGAGATAGCCGCCGGTGGGGCTGAGAAGCTGCGCGATGCCGCCCGGTCCCTGCGGCGTGAAAACGGGCAGGCCGGATGCGCCCTCGGCGAGGTACAGCACCAGGGCGGAGAAGGCGGTGAGCGGGCCGAGCGTCAGGCCGATGAGGACTGCCATAAAGGGCGCGAGCGTCAGCGGCACAGGCGAGAAGGGAAGCGGCACCGCAACGTGCGAGGCTACGGCCATGAGTCCGGTGGCGGCGATGGCGAAGACGATCCTGCCCGTGCGCGAGTTGGCAAAGGAGCTTGCAGGGAGCGTGCGATCGAGGTGGCCGGACAGAGTCGAGTGCATAGAGAGATCCTTTCAGATGCGGCGAAGCGGAGCCTTCGCAGTGTCAGTCTTTGCCGGGATGACGTGGAGGGTCCGCATGAAGCCCTTTCAGAATACCAAGCCCCGCAAGGTAGAGGGCGAAGGCGATACCAACTTGGTTCCTGTGGAACGGGCTGGCGCTTTTCGCTTGCCCCTTGTTTATTGCTGCGATGTACTCATTCTTGATGTCTTCTGCTGATTCCATCTCCACCCCGCAGAGCGCCTCGGGCCGCGTAGAGCGCCTTGGCGAGCGGATGTACGCCGGTCGTCGCAAGGCTGCGACGGCGGTAGCAGCGGTGTTGGCGATTGCGCTGGGTTATCACGTCATCTTCGGGCACAACGGGCTGATTGCCTATGAGCAGAAGAGGCAGGCCGCAGTGAAGCTCCAGAAGGAGCTGAACGATCTCCAGAAGGAGAACGACCAGCTCAAGAGCCATGTAGACCGGCTGCAGAGCGACCCGAGCGCCATCGAGCACCAGGCGCGCGAGGAGTTGCACTACACGAAGCCGGGCGAGGTCATCTATACGCTGCCCACGGAGCCGGAGGGGACAAAGACCCCGGTTCCACAGCCTGCGCAGTAAGTGCGTTCCTTTTAGGGAGTCGCAATCCCTTTCTTCTTGCTGAAGTGCCTGCGGACATCCGGGTAGAACTCCACCAGCAGGGAGCCGATGGAGCCCTCGGCGGTGACGATCATCCCCTGCTCGACAGTAAGCCCGAAGCCGCGCTCGGCCTCCGGATAGTAGAGGTTGGAGATACCTCCGGAGGCGAGGTTGCCGAGCACGTTGGAGTAGTTCGGCTGGAGTCTGCCGCTGTCGCTGTGGCAGATGACCGCCGTACTGATCGCGTAAAAGAAGCGCTTGGCAAAGGAGGCGCGCTCTCCCATGCGGTAGTAGCGCGCGTCCTGGTGTAGCAGTGCGGGCAGGATGCCATTGCCTATGATGGCCCCGGTGAACTGATCGGTGTAGTTCGCACCGTAACGCTTGCCGAAGCCCTCCC
This sequence comes from Granulicella sp., assembly GCA_036398595.1. Taxonomy (GTDB): domain Bacteria; phylum Acidobacteriota; class Terriglobia; order Terriglobales; family Acidobacteriaceae; genus Edaphobacter. Next base: position 175,534 of record DASWOV010000071.1, on the reverse strand, counting down.
AGCCCTGTCCGTAGCCGTGGCGCACGCCATTGGCGTCGATGGTGTCGTGCGAGTCCAGCGCCTGTCCGTAGCTGGAGGTGACGAAGGCCAGACCGAACTGGTAGGGGTCGATGGCGCTGCGGAAAGCGGCCCGCATCTTCTGCCTGCGGGTGAGTGGGATGGGATGTCCGTCGAGCACGGCGTTGAAGTTGGGGATGACGACCGCCATGCGCTGATGAAGCTGCTCCTCCATCTGCTCCTCGGTGGCGTGCTGCTGCTTGTGCGTCTCCGCCTGTGGAGCGGGCTGCGAGGTGGACGAGGAGCTTTGGAGATCGGAGGCGGCGAGGTGCACCTCGGGGGCGTCCGGCAGGGAGAGGAAGGCCGTCTCCTGCGCTCGAAGCATGGGCTGCGGAAGCAACAGAAGAGCCAGCGCAGCCGAGAGCAGGGGACGTGAGGGGGCCATGATCACTTGCGCCAGTGTACCTGATGGTTTTTATTTCCCATCCATGCAGAATGGCAAACTACAGGTGTTTTCCATGCGGTGAAGTAAGCTCGGAGCAGGGAAGTCCGGAGGGTAAGCAGGGGATGAACTTCGATCTTGGCAGCGCGTCGGTGCGTGAGCGGTACAACCTGATGATCGGCCTGGTTGCGCCGCGTCCGATTGCTCTGGTGACGAGCATGAATGAGAACGGCACGATCAATGCGGCTCCGTTCAGCGCCTACAACTATCTCTGCACCGACCCGCCGATTGTGGGGATGGGCGTAATGGACCGGCCGGGCAGCGACTTTGTGCCGAAGGATACGGCGCGGAACATCCGTCGGACGGGCGAATTTGTCATCAACGTAGTTACAGAGGACCTTCTGCAGGCGATGAACATCTGCGCGACGGACTTTCCCGCCGAGGTCAGCGAGATCGAGAAGGCCGGGCTGACGACTGCACCCTCGCAGGTGGTGAAGGTGCCGCGCATCGCCGAGGCGCACGCCGCGCTCGAGTGCACGGAGTTCACCTCCATGGAGATTGGCCGGTCACGGATCATTCTGGGCCGGATTGTGGCGATCTACATCGAAGATCAGTTCCTCGATACAGCCGGGCCGTACGTGAAGGCCGAGGAACTGCACGCGATTGGGCGCATGAATGGGCTGGGGTCGTATGTGAGGACGCGCGATGCCTTTGTCTACCAGCCCCGTATTCCCTACGAGCAGTGGAAGAAGGAGCACGGCGAGTAGTGCGGCTTAGGAGATGAAGTTCTTCAGCCAGGGGTCTTCGCTGCCGACCAGCTCCTGCGTGGTGCCATAGAAGACGATGTGCCCGTCGTTGAGGACGAGGAAGCGCGTATTGGGGTCGATGCCGTGGTCGGGGATCGGCTCCATGGTGTTCGTCTGCTGGTTGTAGCGGTGGGTAACCAGCGTGAAGGCGTCCTGCAGGCGGTGCGTGATGAGCAGCGAGGTGGTGTGGGAGACGTCGCGCTGCTTGACGACCAAATCAATGATGGTGGTCGAGGTGATCGGGTCGAGGCCGCCGGTGGGCGAGTCGTAGAGGATCAGGTCCGGCTGGCTGATGATGGCGCGGGCGATGGAGACGCGGCGACGCATGCCTCCGGAGAGCTCCGAAGGGAACTTGTCGATAGCCTGTTCCAGCTCCACGAACCGGAGCGCTTCGACGACGCGGCGATGGCTCTCCTCCTCGGGGACGCCCTCTTCGTTGAGCCGGTAGGCGACGTTGTCCTCGACGGAGAGCGAGTCGAAGAGGGCCGACTCCTGAAAGACCATGCCGATGCGCCCGCGCAGCTTGTAGAGGTCGACCTCGCGCATGGAGGTGATCTCCTGCCCGAAGATATCGATGGTCCCGCTGTCGGGGCGCAGAAGGCCGTTGGCGAGCTTCATCAGCACGGACTTGCCGCACCCCGCCGGGCCGAGGATGATGAGCGTCTCGCCGGTCTTTACCGTGAAGGAGATGTCATGCAGGACGGGCTTGCCGTTGAAGCCGATGGATACGCCCTTGAAGACGACGACCGGGGCTCCGCTCTCGGGCGCAGAGGGCTGCGCCTGCGGGTCAATGACCGGAGCGCCGGTACTCATTGGAAGATCCCAATCATGGCGCGGCTGAGCAGGAAGTCGACCACGATGATGAAGACGGAGGAGACGACGACGGCCTGCGTGGTGGAACGGCCCACACCCTGTGTTCCACCGCTGGTGTTCATGCCGAAGTAGCAGCCGACGCTGGCGATGATGAAACCGAAGAAGAGCGGCTTGGTAAGGCCCTGCACAATATCGGGATAGACGAGGTCGCGGTAGGAGGTGTGCAGGTAGGTGGTGGCGTTCAGGCCGAGCATGGTCACGCTGACCAGCGCGCCTCCCGCGATGCCGACCGCGTCGGAGAGGATGGTCAGGAAAAAGAGCATGAAGACGGTGGCGAAGATGCGCGGTGTCACCAGCTTGCGTACAGGATCGGTGCCGAGGGCGCGCATGGCGTCGATCTGCTCGGTTACCTTCATCGATCCCAGTTCTGAGGCCATGCCGGAGGCGTTGCGTCCGGAAACCATGAGGCCGGTGAGCACCGGGCCAAGCTCCTTGACCATGGAGAGGGCGACCAGGGTGCCGGTCTTGCTGATGGCTCCGAAGTCGCGCAGCGCCGTGGCCGATTGCAGGGCGAGCACGCAGCCGGTAAAGAAGCCGGTCAGCACGACGATGGGGAAGGAGCCGACGCCGATGGCGTCCATCTGCGTGTAAATATCTGCCCAGTACCGCGGACGGGAGAAGATGTTGCCGAGCGCTCGTCCCGAGAGCAGGGAGTACTCCTGCAGCGCGGCGATCTTTTCCTTAGCGAAGTCCTGGGGAGAGATGAAGGGCATGCGTATCTCGGCTCAGGGTATCAGATGCGCTGCGGCTTCCGGAGGACTGCTTTATTTGGGCGATGTCCGAACGGGCGGGAGGCAACCGGAACGGCAATAGGTAAGAGCGGCTCCGGGATGAGAAAATGAACTGAATGACCTCGACCATGCTTGCAGCAGTTCTCTACGGAAAAGAAGACCTTCGGATGGAGTCTGTTCCTTTGCCCGAGGCCGGTCCCGGGGAGCTTGTGGTCCGTATCGGTGCGGCGCTGACCTGCGGCACCGACCTGAAGGTCTATCGGCGCGGGTATCACGCCATGATGCTGAAGCCGCCCATTCTCTTCGGGCACGAGCTGGCGGGCGTCGTAACTGCGGCGGGAGCAGGGGTAACAAACTTTCGTGAGGGCGACCGCGTGGTTGCGTTGAACTCAGCGCCTTGCGACTTGTGCTACTTTTGCCGGCATGGACAGCAGAACCTCTGCGAGGATCTGCTCTTCAACAATGGCGCCTATGCGGAGTATCTTCGTATACCGGCGCGCATCGTGGAGAAGAATACCTTGCTGGTGCCGGACCACATCCCGTTCGAGTACGCCGCGCTGACCGAGCCGCTGGCGTGCGCCGTGCGTGCGTTCGAGCAGAGCGGCGCGCAGGCCGGGGACTCCATGATCGTGATCGGCGCGGGACCGCTGGGGCTGATGCTGATGCAGACCGCGCAGCTTGCCGGGGTGGACGTGACGGCGGTGGTCAAGCGGCCCGATCAGGCCGAGACTGCGCGCATCTTCGGGGCGCGGCAAGTGCTGGAAATCGGCGGCCTTGCGGAGAATGAGATTATCGAACGAGCGCGTGCGCTGACGCCCGCAAACCTTGGCGCCGATGTGGTTATCGAGGCCGTCGCTACGCCGCAGACATGGCAGTGGGCGGTCGCCATGGTGCGTAAGGGGGGCGTGGTGAACTTCTTCGGTGGTCCGCCGAGCGGAACGAAGGTGGAGCTGGATACCAACCGGCTCCACTACGGTGACATCACGCTCAAGGCCAGCTTCCACCACACGCCCGCGACCTGCAGGACGGCCTTCGAGATGATTACCAGCGGCCGCTTCAAGTCCGCCGAAACGATTACGGCGCGGACCGGTCTAAATGCCGTGCCCGAGGTCTTTCACGCGATGCTGAACCGCACCGGCGCAACGCGCGATATTAAGACGGCGATCTTTCCGGGCGGTGTGCGATGAGCGCGATGAGCAGCGTAGCGACGATCACATGGGATTCTCTGCGCGACGGCCCGGCAGAGTACCGCACGCCGCCGGTAAAGCCGACGCTGGCTGAGGCGAAGAAGTGGTGCCGCCACCTTGCCTCGACGCACTACGAGAACTTCCACGTGGCCACGTTCTTCCTGCCAAAGAAGGTACGGCCGCACTTCGAGAGCATCTACGCCTACTGCCGCGTGGCCGACGATCTGGGCGACGAGGTGAACTCGCCCGAGGTAGCCACGCACCTGCTGCACACATGGGAGGCGATGCTCAACGAGTGCTACGACGATCCGAAGAACTCGCGGCATCCGGTCTTCGTCGCGCTGCATGAGACGATCAAGCAGACGGGCGTCCCTCGTGAGCTCTTCTCGAACCTGCTGCGAGCCTTCCGGCAGGACCAGGTGAAGACGCGCTACGAGTCGATGGCCGAGCTGATGGACTACTCGCGGGACTCGGCCAACCCGGTGGGACGGCTGGTGCTGTGGGTCTGCGGCTACCGCGAGGAGTCGATCTGCCAGCTCTCGGACAAGGTGTGCACGGCGCTGCAACTGGCGAACTTCTGGCAGGACATCTACGAGGACTACGAGCGTGGCCGCCGCTATGTGCCCGCCGAGGAGATGCGCCGATTCAGCGCGACCGACGAGCAGATCGCCGAGCGCCGATTCAACGCGGACTTCTGGCGGCTGATGCAAAGCCTCGTGGAGCGCACGCGCAAGATGCTGCACGAGGGAGCCGCGATCACCGGCCGCGTAGACCGCGAGCTTGCGGCGACGCTCGAGCTTTTCTGCAAGGGCGGCGATGCGATCCTTGATGCGATTGAGGCGCAGGGCTTCGATGTGCTGCGGCAGCGGCCCGAGGTAAGCAAAAGCCGGAAGGCGCGGCTGCTGGCAGGCGCGCTCGCCGGGAAGATCCGGGGCAGCCTCGCATGACGCTGACGGAGGCGTACGCGTCCTGCGAGGAGATCGCACGCCGCGAGGCCAAGAACTTCTACTACTCTTTTCGCGTGCTGCCGGTGCACAAGCGGAACGCCATCTGCGCGGTCTATGCGTTCATGCGTAAGGCCGATGACCTGGCCGACGACGAGTCGATCTCCGTGCCCGAGCGCAGGCAGCAGATGCGGCAGTGGCTTGAGTCGTGGCGCGCCGCCCGCTCCGGTCAGGCTACCGAAGACCCGGTATTTATTGCGCTCACCGACGCGCAGCAGCGGTTCGGTATTACCGACAAGCTGCTCGAAGAGCTGGTGCAGGGAACCTGCATGGATCTGAACGAGCCCTGTGACGGCAGCGTGGAGTCCGGCGTGGATGTGGGTGCGGGGCTGCGCGGCTATCCGACCTTCGAGGGGCTCTATCGATACTGCTACCTGGTGGCCTCGGTGGTGGGGCTGGTGTGCATCCGCATCTTCGGCTACACGGACGCCCGCGCCGAGGAGCTTGCCGAGCAGACCGGCATCGCCTTCCAGCTGACGAACATCCTGCGCGACGTGAAGGAGGATGCGGAGCGCAGGCGGCTCTACCTGCCGATGGATATGATGGCCGAGTTCCACGTGACGCCGGAGAGCATTCTGGAGCTGGCGCAGGGCCGCCAGCCGCTTCCGCAGGAGCGCGCCCTGCTGCATACGCTCTCGGTGAAGGCGTGGGAGTACTACCGGGCGTCGCGGCAGCTTCTGCCGCTGATCGACGCCGACAGCCGCCCCGCGCTGTGGGTGCTGGTGGCGATCTATAGCGGCCTGCTGAAACGCGTGGACGCCTTGCAGGGGGATGTTTTCTCGCGGCGGGCGCGGGTGCCGACGGCGGTCAAGCTGGCGATCCTTGCACAGGGAGCGGGCAGGGCGCTGACGGCCCGGGTTGTCTCGTGAGCGGCGAGCATGAGAACGATGTAGTGGTCGTCGGCGGCGGTCTGGCCGGTCTGGCCGCCGCTGCGGCGCTCGCAGAGGATGGTGCAAAGGTGGCGTTGCTCGAGCGCAGGCCGGAAACTGGTGGCCGCGTCTACTCCTATCTGCATCCAGCGCTCGAGGAGACGGTGGACTCGCAGCACGTCCTGCTGGGCTGCTGCACGAACCTGCTCGATCTCTGCACGAGGTCCGGCGGTGCGGATCTGATCCGCTGGTACGACGAGCTGACATTTCTGGAGCCAGGCGGCAGGCGCAGCCCGATGCGGCCCGGCGGATTGCCCGCACCCATGCACCAGACGATGAGCTTTTTATTCGCGCCGATGTTGTCGCTGCGGGATAAGGTCAGTATCGCGACGGGTCTGTTGCAGTTCTTGCGCGGCTATCCGGCGGACGACAGCGAGAGCTTCGCCACATGGCTCAAGCGTACGGGGCAGACCGAGCGGGCGATCCGCCACTTCTGGGAGCCGGTGGTTATCGGCTCGCTGAACGACGGCTTCGAGAGCTGCTCGACGAAGTATGCAGGCAAGGTCTTTCACGAGAGCTTCCTCCGCTCGCCTGTGGGCGGACGGCTGGGACTTCCGTCGGTTCCTCTGACCGAGTTTCTGGAGCCGGTGGTAGCCCATGCGCGGGCGAAGGGCGTGGAGATCCACCGGAAGAGCGGCGTGGATCGTCTGGAGCGGGCAGCCGATGGCCGGTGGCGCGTCGTCGCCGGGGATGAGTCGTGGACCGCCGAGTCGGTGGTTCTGGCGGTGAACTTCCGCGAGGTGCAGCGGCTGCTGCCGGAGTCGTCCGTGGACCTCGGCAGGTTCGTCTCCGCGCCGATTACGACGATCCAGCTCTGGTACGACCGCGACGTGACCGGGCTGGACCATGCCGTGCTGCTCGATACGCGGATTCAGTGGGTCTTCGCCAAGTCGCGCATTCGCCGCTGGCCGGTGGAGCGGGGCAGCTATCTGGAGTTGGTTATCAGCGGCTCGTGGCCGGAGCTGGAGATGGACCGGCAGACGATCCTCTCCTCGGCGCTGCGGGAGCTGGAGCTGTTCTTCCCAGAGGTCCGGCAGGCGACGCTGCGCAAGAGCGGCGTGCTGAAGGAGGCCCGGGCGACGTTCTCCGTCACACCTGGGCTGGACAAGTACCGGCCAACGCAGCAGACGCGCTGGCCGGGGCTCTATGTGGCTGGGGACTGGACCGCGACCGAATGGCCCTCGACGATGGAGGGCGCGGTTCGCAGCGGACGTCTTGCCGCGGGAGCGATTGCCGGGGATCGTGGCCGGTTCATGGCTACGGAGGCTCCAGCGACCGGGCTGATGCGCTGGTTCAGCCGCGGCGTGACCTCTGTCCCTCCAATTCAGTTCTAAGACCTCGGTGCTTCCAAATGTTTGGACAGGGCTTTCCGACAGCCATCCGCTAGAATTGTCGCTCCACAGAAGCGAGGGTGTCCTATGAAACAAAGTGCATGCGGAACTATCCTTCTCGCCGTGATCGCGGTCGCGCTGGTGGCGATTGCGTTACGAGAGTATGCGGTGCCTATATCGGTCCAGGCGCAATCTGCATTGGAACACAGGTTTTATGTGGAGCCCGGAGTGCAAATGCTCCGCTTCCCTAATGGGGATGGGCAGGTATGGGGGAAGATCATGGTCGATCTTCAAACCGGACAGGTTTGGGGGTTCCCGACGTACGCCACGGACCCCTATCCATCGCCCGCTAATCTTGCGGACAAGAAACCGGTGACCTCTCATCCGTTCCTTCTGGGCAAATTCGCGCTCGACGAAATAGATAAGTGAGGCCGTTGCCCATGTTCTGCCCATACGTATCGCGGCTGTCAATGCGCGAGCAGTAGGACCCCGATACAGACGAAGATGGCGGCCAGCCAGCGGCGTCGATCGACGTTTTCATGCAGGAAGAACTTGGCGGCAATCGCGTTGCCGATGTACGTGAGCGCGGCGATGGCCGGGGCAGCGAGCGAAAGCTCCGCGATGGAGAGCGCGTAGAGCATGGCGAAGAAGTTTACGGCCATGCAGAAGGCTCCGACGAGGAAGAACCGGCTTGCGAGCACGGCGCGCACCGGGCCAAGGTAGCCGCGCAGACCGGGGCTGGTCCGGTAGCGGTCGAGGTCGCCGAGGCGGCGCATGCCTGCGGCGATGAGGCACTCGCCCGCGATGGCGAGTACTACGACGAAGAGCATCGCGGCCCACTGGTGTAGCGCATGGATCGGTGTGCTCATCAGCGTCCGGCTCCGGCGTCCATCTGATCGAGCTCGGGATGCTCGGTGAGCGAGGGGCCGTTGGCGACGAAGCCGACCGCGCAGACGATCAGCCCGATGCCCGCCCAGCGGTAGAGGCTGAGCGTCTCGTGCAGCCAGAAGCGGCTGAGCAGCGCGATGACCACGTAGCCGAAGGCCGTGGCAGGCATGACGAAGGTGAGGTCGGCCCATGAGAGCGCTGTCGTGTAGCTGGCGAAGAAGCCAATCAGCAGGATGATTCCGGCGATGACGTTAAGGTTCGTAAGCGCCGTAAAGAGCAGGCCGAGGTGGTGAAGATCGACCGGGCCGACCTGGGACATGCCGCGGGAGAGAAGCGTGTCGCCGACCGAGGCCGTAAGCATGACGCAAAGCAGAATCAGGTAACGCTGAGGAGTGAGGGTGTGCTTCATCTCTGATTCATTTTAGAGGAGCGAACGAGGACGAAGGTTTCGACAAACATCGAAACCGATGATGCAGAACACGCCAAAACAATACGGGCATGCGCGATGGCATGCCCGGCAGGTTGCAGAGAACGTCGAATTAAAGTTCGAGACGCGAGTCGTCGATGGCGAGGCGCACGTTGCCGTCGGATTTGGCGAGCCTGCGGACGGCTTCCATCTTGTCCACGTTGGCCTTGAGCATGACCACCGCAATCGGGATCGACTTGCCTGCCGATTTGATGGTGCGGATGGCGGTGTCGCGGTCGATGTTGCAGACGGTCATCAGCACGCGGATGCCGCGCTCGACGAGCTTGGCGTTCTTCATGTGGACGTTGACCATCAGGTTGTCGTAGACGTAGCCCAGCCGCGTCATCGCGCCCGTAGTGATCATGTTGAGGATCATCTTCTGGGCGCTGGCGGCCTTCATGCGGGTGCCGCCGGCGATGACCTCGGGGCCGACCTCGGCGACGATGGTGGTATCGCAGACCTCGGCCAGCGCGGTGCGGTAGTTGCAGGTGACGCCTGCGGTCTTGGCTCCGCGGGCGCGGGCGTACTCGACGGCGCCGACCACGTAGGGAGTCAGGCCGCTGGCCGAAACGCCGATGATGATGTCCTTGCGCGTGGGGCGGCGCTTGGCAATGTCGCGCTGGCCCATCTCGGGCGAGTCCTCATTGACGTCGGCGGCGGAAGCCAATGCCTTTGGCCCACCGCACATCAGGTACTGGACAAGGTGCGGATCGGTTGAGTAAGCTGCGGGGCATTCGGAGGCGTCGAGCGAGGCGATGCGGCCGCTCGAGCCTGCGCCGACGTAGATCAGACGGCCGCCGTCGCGGATGGAGCGCGCAACGGTGTCTATGACGATAGCGATCTCGGGCAGGGCCTTCTTGACGGCCGCGGCGACCTTGGAGTCCTCGTGGTTGATGATGCGGGCGATCTCAAGAGCGGACTTAGTGTCGAGGCCTTCGGAGGCTGCGTTCGATGTCTCGGTGGTGAGGGAGTTGAGATCGTAGATTGCCCGGTCGGTCGACTTGTTGGGAGAGGTGTTTTCGGTCATCGTGAGAGTTGCCATAGTGATCCCGTCGCTCTGTGGGCCATTCTAGCCCTATCTTGTTCCCTGCGCGAGGAACGACCCGCGTGCAGGCTCTTTCGTGCGGGCACAGAGAGGACGCCCTCTTCGGCGCGCACAAACAGGCTCGGGAGACTCTCCCGGCCCCGGTTTCGATTCAGACCATGCCGTACCGCATCTCAGGTTGTGGCACCATCCTACTCGCACTTGCACAGCTTGGGGGAGGGAAATTGCATCGGCGGGCAAAGGTATCGCCGCTGGTGCCTTCGCTGGGGGCGACAAGTGTCGGCAGAAGGCGTCTAATAGGTAGTAAGGGGACGGTTTGCAGTGACGGATGAGGGACAGGGCCTGAACGGGGCCGGGGATGCAGGAAACGAAGGACGCGGAGGGCTTCACTCCTGGCTGCGGGATCTGTTGGTTTCCGTGCTGGTGTCGGCGTTTATTATCATTTTTCTGTATCAGCCGGTAAAGGTGGAGGGCACGAGCATGCTGCCCGAGCTACAGGACCAGGACCGGCTCTTCATCAATAAATTTGCCTATCACGTGGGGAAGATCGAGCATGGCGACGTGGTGGTCTTCCTGTACCCGCGCGACCAGTCGAAGAGCTACATCAAGCGGGTGATCGGACTGCCCGGAGATACGGTCAAGATTGACGAGGGGCGCGTCTTCGTCAACGGCGTGCCGCTGAAGGAGTGGTACGTACCGCTGCGCTACCGCGACGACCGCTCGCAGGCGACGCTCGTCGTCCCGGAGGGCAGCTACTTCATGATGGGGGACCATCGCTCGATCTCGAGCGACAGCCGGGACTTCGGCCCGGTGCGCCGTGAGCTGATCTACGGCAAGGCTGCGTTTATCTACTGGCCGATGGAGCAGATGGGCGTCGTGCGCTAGCTCTTTTCTCTTTCCTGATTGGTTGTCCGAAGCCGCGAAAATAAAGGCCGCCCGAAACTTCTCATGCTGCACAACAGGGGCATGAGGCAGGGCATCCTATCCCCTATGTGCAGAAACGATGTGCATAGGAGGCATACCATGAAACGACTTGGACGCTGGATGCTTGGATTGGTCGCGGCTGCTGCATTGGCCGGGGCGACGGTGCCGGCCAGTGCGCAGGTGGTCGTGCGATTGGGCCCGCATCATCGCTATCACCACCGTCATCACTATCGCCATGGGCATCGGTACGGGAGATAGTTGGAACGAGATGTCTACAGAAAAAGGCCCTTCGCAGAAGCGAAGGGCCTTCCTGCTTTAAGCGGCCGTGGTAGCGTTGCGGACAATCTGGCTGAACGAGGCCGGGTCGAGGCTCGCGCCGCCGACGAGCGCACCGTCGATGCCGGGCTCCGACATCAGCCGGGCGATGTTGTCCGGTTTGACGGAGCCGCCGTAGAGGATGCGCATCTTCTCCGCGGCGATGTTGCCGAGCAGGTTGGCGACCTCGTGGCGGATGATGCCGTGGGCCTCGGCCGCCTGGTCAGGCGTAGCGACGACGCCGGTGCCGATGGCCCACACCGGCTCATAGGCGATGACAATGGGGGCAGCCTGCTCCGGTGTGATGCCGCTGAGGGCGGCGGCAAGCTGCCAGCGGAGGACGGCGGCGGTGAGGCTGCTCTGGCGCTTGTCGAGGTGCTCCCCGATGCAGACGACCGGGATGAGACGGTGTGCGAGCGCGGTCTTGAGCTTCAGGTTGACCTGTTCATCCGTTTCGCCCGAGTACTGACGACGTTCGGAGTGGCCGATGAGGATGTGCGTGCAGCCAATGGCAGTCAGCATGGGTGCCGAGATGTCGCCGGTGTAGGCTCCCTCGCTGAGCCAGTGCATGTTCTGGGCGCCGATGGAGACGCGGGTGCCGCGAGCGGCCTCGATGATACCGGGAAGGCAGACGGCGGAGGGAAAGAGGGCGATCTCTGTGCCGGTCTGGTCATGGAGTTCGGGCAAAAAGGCGTCGAGGAAGGCGGCGGCGTCCTTCGGAGCCTTGTGCATCTTCCAGTTGGCGGCAATCAATGGTGTACGCATGGGTCTAGTATTCCACGGGGTTAGCTGCTGTAGAGAGCTCGATGGAGCCGCATATGATGCTCCATATGCCCGGCGCACATGTAGGCGATGGCGCGAGGCGTCAGCGGGTGGTCGTTGGAGATGCCGGAGCGCGTCCATGCGTCGGCGGGAAGGTGCTGGAAGAGCGAGAGCGTCGCCTCGCGGACGCGGCGCATCTCGGTCAGGAGCTCGTAGTAGGGGATGTCTTCGGCGTGCGCATGCGCGACGGCGACATCCTGGTCGAAGCTGAGCAGCTTGCCCGACAGGTTGCGGGCGAACCAGAGGGCGCGGAAGGTGAAAATACGCTCGGTGTCGCTGATGTGGCCGACGACCTGCCGGATGCTCCACTTGTCCGGGGCATAGCGGTAGAGCGAACGCTCCTCGGAGACGGTAGCGAAGAGCGCAAGGGCCTCGTCGAGCTGCGTGGAGAGCAGCGTCAGGATGTCGCTGCCCTCGATGAGGTCGATGTAGCGGAAGAAGTAGGACGAAGCTTCATCCTCGGCGGGACGGCCGATGGTGTTCATGGCTTCTCCGTAAGCGCCGCAACCCCGGGCAGCACTTTACCCTCGAGAAACTCGAGCGACGCTCCGCCTCCGGTCGAGATGTGGGTGATACGGTCGGCGTAGCCGGAGTTGTGGATGGCTGCCACCGAGTCTCCGCCGCCGACGATGGTGATGCCGCTGCTGTGGCCCACGGCCTTGGCGACGGCGTTCGTGCCCTTGGCGAAGGCGGGCATCTCGAAGACGCCCATGGGGCCGTTCCAGAGCACGGTACGTGCCGCGGCGATCTCGTTCGAGAACAGCTCGACCGTGGCCGGGCCGATGTCAAGCGCCATCGAGTCGGCAGGGAAGGGACCGTTGCCGGAGAAGATCTCGGTGCTGGCGTCGGCGGCAAACTTGTCGGCGAGCACATGGTCGATGGGCAGCAGAAACTTCACGCCGTTTGCCTTGGCCTTCTCGAGCGCGGCTTTAGCGACCTCAATCTTGTCGGCCTCGACCAGCGACTTGCCGGTGGTCTGTCCCTGCGCGTTGAGGAACGTATAAGCCATGCCGCCACCGACGAGGATGACGTCCGCCTTGTTGAGCAGGCTGTCGATGACCTCGATCTTGTCGGAAACCTTGGCTCCGCCGATGATGGCGACGAAGGGATGCTCGGGATGGTGCAGTGCCTTGCCGAGATAGGTCAGTTCCTTCTCCATGAGCAGGCCGGCGGCCGACTCGGGGACGAAGTGCGTGATGCCCTCGGTCGAGGCATGGGCGCGGTGCGCAGCTCCGAAGGCATCGTTGACGTAAAGGTCGCAGAGCGAGGCGAGCTTCTTTGCAAACCCGGGATCATTGGCCTCTTCTTCCGCATGGAAGCGAAGATTCTCAAGCAGCAGCGTCTGGCCGCTGGTCAACTGAGCGGACATCTCGCTGGCGATGGAGCCGACGCAGTCCGGCGAGAAGCCGACGTTCTCCGAGGGATCGAGCACGTGATCGAGCAGCGTGCGCAGGCGGTCGACGATGGGGCGCAGGCTCATGGACTCGACCGGCTTGCCCTTGGGGCGTCCGAGGTGCGAGCAGAGGATGACCTTGGCGTTGTGGCGCAGGGCGTACTCGATGGTGGGGATCGTCTCGCGGATACGGGTGTCGTCGGTGATGACGCCGTCCTTGAGCGGGACGTTGAAGTCGACACGGATGAGGACGCGCTTGTGGGCAAGATCGAGATCGCGGATAGAGAGCTTAGCCATGAGAGGAGAATACTCGACTCGGCTATGTACTTGGAACTATGAACGAGCAGTGAATGGGGAGAACTGCTCTGCCAGGCCCATCACGTATGATGAGGCATCATTCTGAGGTGGGGAGCGATGTGCTTTTCGGCGACGGCGAACTTTGTCGGAAGCGGTGTGTTGGGCGCGATTGGCGTCGTGACGATCAGCAGGGTGAAGCATCGGCGAGAGCTGCTGTTCGCCTCGCTGCCGGTGCTGTTTGCCATCCATCAGTTCACGGAGGGCTTCGTGTGGCTGGGGCTGGATGGGTACCTGTCGCAGAGGGTGATGCAGGATGCGGCCGCGGCGTTTGTGCTCTATGCGCAGGGGTTAATGCCATTTCTTATTCCTATGAGCGTCCAGCTCTTTGAGCCGACAGCTGCGAGGCGCAGGAGGATGCTTCCGTTCACCGCGCTGGGACTGGCTCTGACCCTGTATATGCTGTGGGGTCTGATTGCCTATCCCCTCCAGGTGTATGTGCAGAGCAACAGCATCGTGTATATCAATGCGGCGACGAACCATACCTGGATCGCCGAGCTGTACGTCGTGGCGACGTGCGGGTCGCTATTCTTCTCGCAGGTGCCGGATATGGTGTGGTTCGGAGGAGCGAACCTTGCCATCCTGCTGATCACGATGGCAGTCAAGCGATATGCGTTTACCTCGGTGTGGTGTGCCTATGCGGCCATAGCAAGCCTCATCATCTGCGTCTACTTCCTGCGGAGCGGAAAGCAGCGGCCGTTCCTGTACCTCGAGCGATCGGAAGAGATTCAGGCGATCTGAGGCCGCATTTTTTTCGCGGCAAGTACGGTCAGCACAACAAACAGCACCAGCAGGAGAAGCTGCGCGATGGCGAACGGCGGCTCGCTTTGGGTGGGAGCGAGCGCCTTCAGCGCGGGAACCTTGCCGAAGAGCTGCACCACAAGAACAAAGGTATTGAAGTACAGCGCAATCGCTGCGGCGATGACATAGGTGCGCTGCCACGGCCCCGCGAGATGGCGCCCATAGAGCGCCAGAACTGCCGGAGCCAGGACCAGGAGCGAGAGGATGCCCAGAATATGCCCGGGTGAAAGGTGTGTGAAGGGAAAGGCAAAGCCGCTTGCGCTGGTAAGAATGGTGGTCAGAAGGAAGATGGCGTTCCAGGGCTTGAGGACCCGGCCGCTGAAGAAGCCGAACAGGACGACGAATCCTGTTGCAATGCCGATAAGGCTGAGGATGACGTGAAGAAGGGTGAAGGCCGCAGTGCTCATGCCGAGAATCATGATGCGTCTCCTGATACTCGATGTCGTAGATGAGGGGCCGAGAGACGGGGTATGGAAGAGCCTCCAGACTACTCCTTTCCCGCAGTTTCACAAGCTCATTTCATGAAAAAAGGGTGGGACAAGTGTCCCACCCTTTTTTCATGAATGACGAGGCAGTCGCTTAGAGCCCCTTGGCGACGAGGAAGAGAATCAGGTCCTTCACGCGGTTGGAGTAGCCCCACTCGTTGTCGTACCAGCTGATGACCTTGCCGGTATTGCCGATGACCTTGGTCAGCTTGGAGTCGACGATGGAGGACAGGGGATTGCCCTTGAAGTCGGAGCTGACGAGTTCCTCGGTCGTGAAGCCGAGGATGCCCTTCAGAGAGCCCTCGGAGGCCGCCTTGAGCGCCTCGTTGATGCTGGCCGCGGTGATCGGCTTCTCGGTGACGAAGGTCAGGTCGACGACCGAGACGTTCGGCGTCGGGACGCGGATGGCGAAGCCGTCGAGCTTGCCGTCCATCTCGGGGATGACCAGCTTGAGAGCCTTGGCGGCGCCGGTCGAGCTGGGGATCATGCTGAGGGCGGCGGCGCGGGCGCGGCGCAGGTCCTTGTGCGGCGTGTCGAGGATGACCTGATCGTTGGTGTAGCTGTGGATCGTGGTCATGATGCCGGACTGGATGGTGAAGGTGTCATGGATGACCTTGACGACCGGCGCGAGGCAGTTGGTCGTGCAGGAGGCGTTCGAGATGACGTTGTGCTTCGCCGGATCGTACTTGTCCTGGTTGACGCCGAGGACGACAGTGATGTCCTCGTTGGTGGCCGGGGCCGAGATGATGACCTTCTTCACCGTCTCGCCGAGGTGCGCCTTGGCCTTGGCGGCGTCGGTGAAGAAGCCGGTCGATTCGACGACGATCTCCGCACCCACTGAGGCCCAGTCGAGCTTGGCCGGGTCGCGCTCGGCGAAGACCTTGATCTTCTTGCCGTCGACGGCGAGGAAGTCGTCTCCATAGGTGATCTCGTTCTTGAGATTGCCGAGGATGGAGTCGTACTTGAGCAGGTGAGCCAGGGTGGCCGGGGTGGTGAGATCGTTGACCGCGACGAATTCGATCTCGGGGTTGCCGAGCGCGGTGCGGAATACGTTACGTCCGATGCGGCCGAAGCCGTTAATGCCAACCTTGACTGCCATGACTCTCCTGTTCGTTGAGGGGGCTCTTCTGTTGTGTTGTAGCGGCGCAAAAACGCGCATACACCTTCACCCGGATGCTAACATCCGGGGATGGCGCCGCTCAAACTGCGATGCGAAGGTGCTAGAAGTTGAAGAACTTCTCGCGCAGAGCGTCCTCGTAGCGCTTCTTGGCCTCCTTGGCCTTGTCGCGCAGCTTCTCTTCCTTCATCCAGGCCGCCTCCCACTGGTCGACCTCGGCTACGGTGTGATCGACGGACGCGAGCTGCTCTTCCTCATGGATGGCAGCGACCCAGGTGTCTACAGCAGCTTTGTACTCGGCTTGCATCTGATCCAGTTCAGCAATCTCGGCGGGCATTCGGTAAATCCTCCATAAGAATCTGGTGCGAAGGGTAGAGCAGCCTCATGAATGGATGATGTATGGGATTGGCGTTTCTGGTGCGCCCATTTGCGGCGGGGTTTCGCCCAATGTTATAAGCAGCGTATGCGCGACTTGCGCGATTGGATCAGAGAAAAAATGAGACGACGTTCCAGGCGTGGCCCGAATGAATCGGAGTCTACGGGCAAGATAGGGCAGGAGCTTCCTGCAAATCAGCCCGCTCCCCTGCGGCCAGCCTACCCAGACGATCCGCTCCCGGTACGGGAGACGGCCCCGGCAGCACCTGTGGAGAGCGAGCCGGAGGTTCCTGTCCCGGAGGTTACTGTCCCCGTGGCGGCTGCTCCGGCGGAGCCTGTGGCGGTTGAGCCGGAAAAGAAGATGGTGATCGAGACGCAGCCGGAGAACCTTGGGACTCCGCCGGCCGAGCAAACCCCGGTGAGCAAGAAGTCGCCCAAGGGGTACGTGGTGCTGGCGATCGGTCTGCCGGGGTCGGGCAAGACGACCTGGTACAAGCGCCGGGGCGTTACGCCGCTTTCGAGCGACATGCTGCGGACGATCCTGTTCGACGACATCACCGAGCAGCGGTATCAGGGACTGGTCTTCTCGACGCTCCGCAGCCTGCTGCGGGCGCGGCTGATCGCCAAGATGCCCTGGAACTACGTGGATGCGACGAACCTCTCCCCGCACGAGCGGCGGCAGTGGATCAAGATGGCCAAGAGCTTCGACTACGAGGTGCACGCGGTCTTCTTCGACGTGCCTCTGGCCGTCTGCATGGAGCGGAACTCCAAGCGCGACCGGCAGGTGACGGACGAGGTCATGCAGAAGATGGCCGAGCGCCTGCGTCCGCCGAGCTTCAAGGAAGGCTTCGAGAAGATCACGGTGGTGCGCGTCAAGGGGGCTGCGGGAACCGAGCCTGCGGCCGCTGCGTCCACCGAGACGGCTCCGGCGCAGACGGGTGAGGATGCCTCCGCGGACTCTGAAGCGGCAGTTTAGGGGTTCGGAGCAAAGATAACGAAACAAAGGATCTGCCCATGGTCAGCGTAGAGTTCGCAGAGGTGAACTATACGCTCGGCGATGGGCGTTCTCTTTTGCGAGGGATCTCGTTTTCCCTCGATGAGGGAACGACGACAGCGCTGCTGGGCCGCAGCGGGAGCGGCAAGACGACCCTGCTTCGGATGGTGAACGGATTGGTCATGCCGACCTCGGGCACGGTCCGGGTGGGCGGCCGCTCGACGGCGGAGACGGATCTGATTGCGTTGCGCCGGTCCATTGGCTATGTGATTCAGGAGACGGGGCTGTTTCCGCACATGACGGTGGAGCGCAACGTCGGCCTGCCGCTGGAATTGGCTGGGGTGCCGAAGGAGCGGCGTGCGGCACGTATCGACGAGGTTCTTGGGCTGGTCGGAATGGCCGCCGGGGAGTTTCGGGAGCGGTATCCATGGCAGCTCTCCGGTGGGCAGCGGCAGCGGGTGGGGCTGGCGAGGGCGCTGGTCGGTGACCCTGCCATCCTATTGATGGACGAGCCTTTAGGCGCGCTGGACCCGATGACCCGGGCCGAGACGCAGGCAATGCTGCGCGGCCTGCTCGAGCGTGTGCGGAAGACGGTGCTGCTGGTCACGCATGATCTGCGCGAGGCCCTGCTGCTGGCGCAGCGGGTGATCTTTCTGGAGCACGGAGAGATCGTGGCCGACCTGCCTGTCAGTGAGGTACAGGGATCGGGCAATGAAGACGTACAGCGGTATCTCCGGGCGGCGCAGGGGGTTCTGTGATCGAGTTCCTGCGCGCTCATGGATGGGAGATTGGGCGGCTTACCTTCGAGCACCTGTGGCTGACGGCCTTCGCCATGCTGCTGGCGGCGGGAGTGGGCGTTCCGCTCGGCATTGTGCTGGCGCGGCGGCCTCGGCTGGCCCGTCCGGTGATTGCGGTGGCCAACATCATCCAGACGGTGCCGAGCCTTGCGCTCTTTGGGCTACTGCTGCCGGTGCCATGGCTGGGCGAGGATGCCTCCCGGCTGGCGATCCTGGCCCTGACCGGGTACGCTCTGCTTCCGATTCTGCGAAATACCTATACCGGGATCGAGGGTGTCGATCCGGCATTGATTGATGTATCCAATGCGCTAGGAATGAGCGGCATACAGAGACTCATGAAGGTGGAGCTTCCGCTTTCGGCAAGCGTGATCCTTGCCGGTCTGCGGACGGCCACTGTGACCTGCGTTGGTGTGGCGACGATTGCCGCGGCGATTGGAGCGGGCGGTCTGGGTGAGCTGATCTTTCGCGGCGTGGCCAGCGTGGATAACGGGCTGGTGCTGGCCGGGGCGATTCCGGCGGCGCTGCTGGCTCTGGCGGCGGATACGGGGCTGGGCGTCCTGGAGCGGCGGCTGGTGGTGCGGCGATGAGGAGGCTCGCTGTACTCCTGCTGGTTGCGCTGGCAGGGTGCGCTCCTCCGCGGTCGTCGCGTATTACCATCGGCGCGAAGAACTTTACCGAGCAGGTGGTGCTGGGCGAGCTGCTGGCGCAGGAGATCGAGGCCGTCTCGGGTCAGCCGGTGGCGCGGCGGTTCTATCTGGCGGGGAGTTACATCTGCCAGCAGGCGCTGGAGAGCGGCCGCATCGACGGCTACGTGGAATACACCGGCACGGCGCTGACGGCGGTGCTGAAGCAGCCGCTCGGGGACCGGGCGACGGTGCTGGAACGCGTGCGGCGGCTGTATGCGGAGCGGTATCAGGTGCGGGTGGGTGAGTCTCTGGGTTTTGAGGACACCTTTGCGATGGTCGTGCGCGGCGAGGACGCCCGGCGGCTGGGGCTGCGGACGATCAGCGATGCCGTCGAACCGGCGAAGGGCTGGCGGCTGGGGGTGGGATACGAGTTCGTGGAGAGGCCCGACGGCCTGCGCGGGTTGGAGGCGGCGTATGGTCTGCGCTTTGCCGGTCCGCCGAGGGTGATGGATCTGGGATTGCTCTACCGGGCGCTGGCGAGTGGGCAGGTGGAGATGGTGGCGGGCAACTCGACCGATGGGCCGATCCGCGCACTGGGGTTTACCGCGCTCGAGGATGACCGGCATTACTTTCCGCCGTATGAGGCGGTTCCGCTGCTGCGCGAGGATACTTTAAAGAGGCACCCGGAGATTCGGGTGGCCGTGGAGCGGCTGGCGGGGAGGGTTTCCGCCGAGGAGATGCGGACGATGAACGATGCAGTGGAGCGCCGGCATCGGGACGTCGCCGCAGTGGTACGCGAGTTTCGCGCTGGAAAGGGACTGTGATGGTCGAGCCCTGGTTGCGGGGGACGTTGACGGAGTTCGATGCGGTGCGGCGGCAGGTGCTGCACGCCCTGGAGCTGACGGCGGAGGATTGCGGGCAATGGTGCACGGGGCTGCTGCCGGAGGAACTGGAGGCCCGGCCGTTCGGTCTGCCCTCGGTGGGCTTCCAGATGCGGCATATCGTGCGGAGCCTCGACCGGATGCTGACGTATCTGGAGGGCAAGGCGTTGACCGAGGAGCAGCACGCACTGCTGGCCTCGGAGATGGCGCCTTCAGGCTCGCGGGCGGAGTTGTTCGCCGAATTCGAGGTCGGCATGGCGACAGCGGTGGCGCGGGTGAGGGCGACCTCGCCCGAGAGCTATGAACAGGCTCGCGGCGTCGGCAGAAAGCTGCTGCCGAGTACGGTCGGCGGCCTGCTGGTGCACTGCGCGGAGCATACGCAGCGGCACTCCGGGCAGATGGTCACGACAGCGAAGGTGGTGCTGGGGATGAGGAGCTGACGGTCGAACCGCGACGGAGAGTGCTTATCAGGTCAGAGCGGCTTTTGGCATTCGGCAACAAAGAAGGCTTCATGCGTGACCGTTGTCGATGTAAAGCCTGCGTGCTTCAAGGCCCGGCGAATTCCCGGCTCCGTCTGAAATGTTTCTGTCCGGTTCTTGATCGTCAATTGCTTTCCTGCGGTATTGGCCAGAAAACTGTTGAGATAGATGAAGCTGCAGTAGAGCAGATCCTTCCCGTTTCTCGTCTTGAGGTCTTTGGAGACACGCTTTGCGTACATCTCCTCGGGATGGAGCAAGAACCATGCCTCGCCGCCGCGAGTGAGCACGCGATGGATCTCTGAGAGCGCAGTTGCGATGTGCATGTAAGGCAATGCGACCCTGCAGATCACCTGATCGAAGAAGAGGTCCGGAAACGGTATCTTCTCGCCGGTGCCGACGGTCAGGTGGACATTCGGTGGCGCGATTCGCTTTCCTGCTTCGATGCTGGCGGCGTCGGGGTCGATGCCGTAGGCCTCTACCTCAGGAGGGTAGTTCTTGGTGATGATGGTTTGCCCCGTGCCGCAGCCGATGTCAAGGATTCTCTTGTAATGCAGCTTGCTTGGCGGCATCTGGTGCTTTTGATGGGATGCGTCCTGAGCAACCGCCAATTCGTTCAGGTGGTATTCCAGTGAGTCCTGCATCACATCTCCCGATGGGTTTGTGGGGGGCGGCACATAGAGCCATCTTCAAAGGTGGCCGCATCCATGAGAGATCATGGCTTAACTATCCACACAATTCATCAAGAAATGGGTTGCTTCTGGTTACGCCGGGGCCGACGGATGGAACAACGTGGCCGTTGGTCAACAGCGGCTCCAGATTTAGCCGACGAGGTGGCCCATCTTCTCGCGCTTGGTTTCGAGGTAGCGTTCGTTGGTCGGCTCGGGTGGAACCTCGGCGGAGATGCGTTCTGCTACGTGGATGCCCGCGCGCTCCAGTGCTTCCACCTTCTCCGGGTTGTTGGTGATGAGCCGGACGGCGGGGATGTTGAGGTGCTTGAGGATCGCCGCCGGAAGCTCGTAGTGGCGGCAGTCGGCCTCGTAGCCCAGCTCGAGGTTGGCCTCGATGGTGTCGAGTCCCTGGTCCTGCAATTCGTAGGCGCGGAGCTTGGCCATCAGGCCGATGCCACGGCCCTCCTGATGCTCGTAGATGAGGATGCCGGTGCCTGCCTCGGAGATGGTGCGCAGGGCAAGCTCAAGCTGCTGGCGGCAGTCGCAACGCAGCGAGTGGAAGACGTCGCCGGTCAGGCACTGCGAATGGATGCGGATGATGGGCGCCGCGGCGTGGATGTCGCCCATGATGAGGACGACGGCAGTCTCGGTGCGGGACTTCGGCGCGGGCCGGGTATCGTTGCAGGGCTCCGGGTGGTCGATGGTGCCCTCGAAGCCGAGGATGCGGAAGTGGCCCCAGCGGGTGGGGAAGTCGGCGTTAGCGATCTGGCGCACAGTTGCGGACGACATAGAACGATTATAGGTTTCGGCGGTCACGAATATTGGATTCTCGAGTCCGGCCATGGATGCAAGATGATGCAAATTCGTTCGCAAAAGCGGGAGGAGAGTTAGAGTAAGGGGATGACGCAGGCCGATCCCAAGCTGATTCTGATTACGCTGCTGGTGGAGCTGGGCGTTGCGGCGGCGGTTTCGACTTCGCTGGGTCGCTCGACCACCTTCAAGGACGCCCTGCTGGCGGCGAAGCGGACGCCGCGGCAGACTCTCGCCGTGGTAGCGATGATCTGCGTGCCGCTGATGCTGGGCGTATGGATACGCGCTGTGGTGCCGAACTTTCTGGCGGCGGATATCTCGTTCGAGGCGTCGATCCTGCTGGGGGTGCTGATTGGGCCGCTCTCGGCGATGGCGGGCGGCATTGCGCTGGCGATGCCTGCGGTGCTGCACCATGAGTATCTGGCGTTGCCGGTGAATGTGGCGGTCGCTGCCATCTCGGGGGCCTTCGGTCAGTTTGTCGACGTGGAGGACGTCTGGTCCTTCTCGCCGATGATCGACCTGAGCATCTACCGCTGGGTCACGCGCAATCTGCGGCATCCCCGGCTGGACAAGCAGCTTCTCCTGCTGCTGCTGATTACGGTGATGCAGTTTGTGACAAGTCTGCTGGCGCGATTTTATCCGCGGCGGTACTTTGCGCTGCACTCGAACCAGTGGGGACTGGAGCTGTTGATCTGCATTACAGCTCCGATCATCGTCGGCATTCCTCTGAAGGTGTGGAACGCGATCCGCACGGAGCGCAAGCTGGAGGAGCAGAGCCGTCTGCTGATGGAGGCTCGGCTGGATGCGCTGCAGCGGCAGATCAATCCGCACTTCCTGTTCAATACGCTGAACTCGATCACCTCGCTCGTCCGCTCGGAGCCGGAGATGGCGCGAGAGATGATCGGCAAGCTGGCGAGCATCCTGCGCGTGCTGCTGAAGGAGCGCGAGGCGTTCGTGCCGTTCCGCGAGGAGCTGGAGTTTACCGATAACTACCTTGGCATTGAGGTGGTGCGGTTCGGTGAGAAGCTGCGCGTGGTGAAGGAGATCGCCGACGACACGCTGGATATCGTCGTACCGAGCATGCTGCTGCAGCCGCTGATCGAGAACTCGATCAAGCACGGGCTGGAGCCGCGGATCAGCGGTGGTACGGTAACTCTGCGCAGCCGCCTGATAGGCGACCGGCTGCTGATTGAGGTCGAAGACGACGGCGTGGGCATGGAGCCGGATCGGAACAACCCTGCTCCGGGCAGCGGGCTGGTGCGGCCGGGGACAGGTATTGGGATGAAGAACGTCCGCGAGCGGATGGAGGTGCTGTATGGGCCGTCGGCGACGGTGGAGATCGTGAGCCGTCCGGGCCGCGGGACCAAGGTGACGCTGCTGATGCCGATTGTCGACAGCAGCTTTGAGGACTGGACGAAGGTCGGGCGCGAGGCGCTGGGAGCTGCCGGGCATCTGCTGGAGAACGCGGTGCGGGTGGTGACGCGCAGCTAGGACAGCTCGCCGTAGTGGATGAGCCGGGGCGGGTTGGGAAGAGTGAGCGCACGGGGAATCTCGGAGAGAAGCGCATGGTACTCGGTTTCGCGGTGGGCGCGCAGGCGGGTGCGAACGCGTCCGAGGTCGGCGTCGTTGTAGCCGGGATGGCAGACCAGCTCGAAGGTTCCTTCGTGGGGGAGTGACTGGAGCAGTCTGCGAAGGGTTGGCGCGTCCAGCGTGCCGGTGGCCGCGACACCGAGGGAGCCCTGCGTCGTGCGGGCGTTCTGCGCGAGACGCAGGAACGCAGGCTGGAAGCGGTTCAGGACGGCGATCTGGGCGCGGCGCAGGAGCGGCGATGGGGAGACGCGCCGGGCAAACTCCGGCTCGAAGGGATTGCGGAGCGTACGGATGCCGGTCTGCTCAAGCACCTCGATCAGCGGGCGGGCGACGGTAGGGAAGAGGTGCGTGTGCTTGTGCGTATCGGCGTGCGTGACGCGGATGCCGGCCTGCTGTAAGTGGCGAATCTGGGCGAGAGCTTCGCAGGCGATCTCGGCTTGGTCGATGCGGCCGAGGAGGAGATCGCGGACGAAGCTGCCGAGTGTCAGGCGAAAGGTGCGCTTGTCCGAGCCGAGGAGGGTGGGAATCTCCGAGGGAAGCGAGGCGGGTGTGCCGTCCACGAGCACGACGTGGCAGCCGACGCCCAAGCCAGGGAGTGTTTGCGCGAGCGCGACGGCATCGTCGAACGCGGGGCCGGTGGCCATGAGCGTGGTGGAGGTGAGCGCCCCGGCCCGATAAAGCTCGGCGATGGCGCGATTGATGCCGCGAGTGAGGCCGAAGTCGTCCGCGTTGATGATGAGGCGAGGGGGCATTGCGTGGTCAGCGACAGGTTTCATGCTACACGCTGGCTACTCGCAACGAGCTCGATAGAAGATGGATTTGTGCAACCGTTTCCACGGGACCGCATCTGTTTATGGTGAGTATATACTCAGGAAAGGAAGACGATGGCACGCCTGAAGAGTGAAGACAAGCGCAATGCGATTCTGGCCGCGGCCGTCGAGGTCTTTGCGGAGCGAGGACTGAGCGCGCCGACGCTGGCGATCAGCACTGCCGCCGGAGTTGCAGAGGGCACGCTCTTCACCTACTTCCGGACGAAGGAGGACCTCATCAACGCGGTCTATCAGCAGATCAAGCTGGATTTGGCCGATGCCATGATGGGCGGCTTCCCGCGGAGGCAGACGGTGAGCCATCGGTTG
The DNA here is from genome assembly GCA_036398595.1 of Granulicella sp. Taxonomy (GTDB): domain Bacteria; phylum Acidobacteriota; class Terriglobia; order Terriglobales; family Acidobacteriaceae; genus Edaphobacter. Next base: position 151,268 of record DASWOV010000071.1, on the reverse strand, counting down.
CAGCATGTGTGGGATCAGTACATCGCGTGGGGCGTGAGTCATCCGCTCCAGCAGCGGGTGCTCAAGCAGATCGAGGTGCATGGTGCGCTCACGCAGGAGTCGCGTGAGGCGGGGATGGCCCCGTTTCTAGAGATTCAGCGTACGGCGGAGGAGGCGATCGAGCAGAGGATCATCCGCGATCTGCCGCTGCCGTTTATCGGGGCGACCTTCGGCACGCTGGCGGAGATGTCGATGGAATTTATCCGCAAGGATGAGACGCGTGCGGAGCTGTACAGGACCTCAGGCTTTGAGATGTTGTGGGCGGCGATCAGTCGGAAGAAGTAATTTTTTGAATCATTAAATGAGTGAGTACGCGCTTTATATGTGAAGGAGATCGACGATGAAGAAGTGGACGATTGCAGATATCCCCTCGCAGACCGGCAAGCTGGCCGTGGTGACGGGAGCCAATAGCGGTATCGGATGGAACACCGCGCTCGAGCTGGCGCGAGCAGGAGCCGAGGTGGTCATCGCGGCGCGAAGCCCTGAGAAGGGCAGCGATGCCGTGGAGAGGATCAAGAACCAGCTGCCGAAAGCGAGCGTTCGTTATGATGTGCTGGATCTTGCAGACCTGAGGTCGGTGCGCGCCTTTGCGGAGCGCATCAACGAAGCCCCGAAGCTCGACCTGCTGGTCAATAATGCCGGAGTGATGGCTGTCCCGACTCGCAAGCTGACCGCCGACGGCTTCGAGATGCAGTTCGGTACGAACTACCTTGGGCCGTTTGCGCTGACGCTTCTTCTGGTCCCCGCTCTGCAGAGAGCGAAGGAACCGCGAGTCACGACGGTTTCGAGCGGAGCGGCTAACATGGGCGCCCGGAGGATCATTCTCGACGACCTGCAATGGGAGAAGCGACCGTACGGTCCCTTCAATGTGTACTGTCAGTCGAAGCTGGCGGACCTCTACCTCATGCTGGAGCTGGGCCGCCGCACTCAGGGGGCTGGATGGAACCTTATCAGCAACGCGGCGCATCCCGGCTATGCGCGTACCAATCTCCAGACCAGCGGACGGGGGATTGAGAAGCGCAATCGCTTCGAGCTGCTGTTCGAGCGGCTGACCTCGCAGGATTCGGCCGCAGGCGCTGCGCCGACGCTGCTGGCGGCGACCTCGAAGGAGACTGCCTCCGGGACCTACTATGCTCCGAGCGGCCTCTTTCAGATGGTCGGCGATCCGGTTGAGGTGAAGGTTCCTAAGATCGCGCAGGATATCGAGGTGTCGAAGCGGCTCTGGGCGCTCTCGGAGGAGTTGATCGGGGTGCGCTGGCCGGTGGAGGTGCCCCAGAGGGCCGCGTTTCTGCGGGGATAAAGCAGAGAGAGCACGGCCTTTGTGATGGCCGTGCCCGGTGGAGAGCAAGTCGAGCGCTTAGGCGTCGAAGCTCTGCTGCTGCCTGCACTCGTGCGGCGCAGGAACCCAGTCGCCGTTCTCATCGCGCTCGGGGAAGACCGGCTTGCCGCAGAGGTCGCAGGCATGCCGGGAGAGCACGGCCAGCGGAAAGCCGCTGAAGAGGCGCTTCTGGGTTAAAGAGAAAGAACCAGGCCGAAAAAGAACTTCAGAGTTGCTCATCGTGCACCTTCCACCGGGGAGAGTTGACGGGTCGCTGCCCGTTACCGCTGCAAGCAGAGGTATGGAATGGTGAAAGAATAGCAGCGGCTGTTACATGCTCCGGGCTTGGATGTGTCTAAAGTAATCGCCCATTCCCAATGAGGAATGGCTGCGGAGAGCGCTGAACTCGCGCTCAGGACTGTCTGGAGAGAAGCGTCTCTGCGCTCTGGAGCGGGAAGTCGGGATCGGAGAGCATCCGCCGCTCCTGGGCCGCGGACGCGACGGGGCCTTTGCGGTTATCCACAAGTGCTTCTGCAGCTGGGAGATGGAGCGTCAGCGCGGAGAGGTCCTGATGAGCAGGGCCAAATCGTTCGAGAAACCTGCGCGAACCGGATTGCATGCTCGTTGCTTTCCTTGAAGGTGCAGGTACTGTATGTTCTCGGGAAAGATTATGGCAAAAGTTACCTCTGGGCAAGTACTATTTTGTTGCAAAAACCTTGGGAGCACCGCTGCGCAACGGATATTTCCGACTGTCTGCGTCTCCGGGAATTATTTGGCCAGCCGGGCCATGATCGAATATTGTCTAGCTGACGGGGTTTTACCCGGTTCTTCTTGCGAGGGACCTGCGGCCTCGCTGAGATGCGATCCAGGGAGGCAGCATGGCGGAGTGGTCCCACAAGCTTCAGGAGTTTGTCGATGGAATCGCGGCAAGCGTTGCCGTTGTAGCTTATGACGAGGCGAATGCGCTGCTCGTCTCCGCATGCAACGACGTCTTCTTCGACATGACGGGCGGCCGTCCCTCCGGAGTACGCCACTTTCCGATGCCCTTAGACAGCATCGTGCCCAGCTATGCCCGGCGGGAGTTTCGAGAGAAGGTCCAGGAGTGCTTTCGCACCGGCGTTGCGCAGGAGCTGGAGCAGGCGTATGACCTGAAGGACGGCACGCACTGGTGGCGTCTCTCGCTGAAGCCCCTGCGGCTCACGGAGGGGAACGCTACGATCCTCGATCTGTTGATTACCGGGCTCGACATCACGCCGCGCATGATGCTCCTGCAACAACTGGAGGTCACGACGTCGCGCTTCCGTTCCGTTGTGGACGCTGCCTACGATGCCATCATCACCATCGATCAGCAGCAGAACATCACGCTCTTCAATCGAGCCGCGGAGCTGCTCTTTGGCTACTCCCAGGTCGAGGTCCTCGGCCAGCCTCTCGTCCGCCTGCTTCCGGAGCGGTTTCGGGACGTACACCATGAGTATGTGCAGAAGTTTGCCCGGTCGCCGGTCAGCTCGCGTCAGATGAACGAGCGCGGCCGCATCTATGGCCAGCACCGTGACGGCACACCGCTGCCGGTAGAGATTGCAATCTCCAAGATCAACGTGAACGGCGTGATCGAGTACACCGCGGTGATCCGCGATATAACGGATCGTATTCACCTGATGGATCTGCTGCAGAGGCAGGCTGTCACCGACGAGCTGACCGGGCTGCCCAACCGGCGCTCCTTCATGGATACGGCCGAGAATATGTTCCACATGAACAAGAACGTCTCGATCTTCATCCTCGACATCGACCACTTCAAGCAGGTCAACGATACCCGGGGACACGACATCGGCGACGAGGTGCTGCGCGCCCTGGCCCAGGCGGGAAGGGACTCCAGCCGCCAGTACGACATCTTTGCTCGCCTGGGCGGCGAGGAGTTCGTCGCGGTCCTGCCGGGAACCGAGCTGGGACAGGCGCACATCATCGCCGAGAAGCTGCGGGCAGCCGTCGAGAAGCAGGGCTTTACCTTCTCATGGAAGGGCGGCGAGCCGGTTCCGTTTACGGTGAGCATCGGCGTAGCTACGCGCATGCCCGGTGAGACACAGGTTGGCGCTGTCCTTAGGCGCGCTGATGAGGCTCTGTACCGTGCCAAGGAAGGCGGACGCAACCGCGTCGAAACCGACCCGCCCTCACCGCTTCCGGTAGCGTAGGTCAGCGCGCGAGGAGTTCTTGTAAGGCGATTTCACAAGAGTACTAAGGAGACGTGGCCGGAGAGCTTGACGCGTCGTATAGGGCAGGGAGGGCTGCTACTCTCGACTGGAGTCGAAAGGATTTTGGGAATGAAGCTGTTTGTGCTCCTTCTGGTTGCTTTTTGCCTTACTCCTCTTCCTGCATCGGCACAGACGACATTGTCGTCCATTCTGGCCACAAAATTCGTACTTTCCACGACTCCCAACTGCGTGAAAACGGGCCGACAATATCAGCAGTATGGCGGCTGTACGCTCGTCGCCACCGGCGGGCATGCGCCCTATACCTATGCCTGGAGCACCGTGCCGCACAATGCTTCATTGCCCGAGGGGCTGACGCTCGACACGTCGACCGGCGTGATCAAAGGAACATTCTACGGACAGGGTGCCTATCAGACTCTGTTCACCGTCACCGATAGTACAGGGGTTTCCGCATCCACAACCATTCGTTTTGCGGTTGCCGGCGATAGCACGCTTGCGGGCTGCCAGCTCTTCCCGGAGGATACGATCTTCCACACGGATATCTCGAACCTCCCCGTCGATACATCCCCTGCAGCTCCGATCTGGAGTGTCTATCAGCCTGTCATCATGCGTGCGATCTTTGGCGCCGGAGGAACCGCTCCGACCGGCATGCCCTTCATGCGTGTAGGACCGGATCAGAAAAACGTTCCGGTGAAGACCGTGACCTACCAGAGTTATTTCACCTCGGGTCCTGTGCCCACCTACGCGCCGATAGAGGCGACCTCCAATAACTTTGTCGACCGGCACATCCTGATTCTCCAGACGGCGAGCGCCATGCAGCCGTGCCGTCTCTGGGAGATGTGGGAGTCCAAGTATGACGGCGAATCGAAGGGCTGGATCGATAGCTCCAATGCGTACTGGCGCAACCTGGGCTCCACCGGTGATGGGGCTTACGAGATGATTCCCCAGGGCAAAGGTTCTACGGATGCGGCGGGTCTGCCGGTTACTCCACTCCTCGTGAATGCGGACGAGGTGATCGGTTTAGGGACGCCGAGCGCACCGAAGGGAGCGATAAAACATCCGATCCGCTTCTCTCTCAATCACACGCTTAACTATCATGTCTGGCCTGCGACGCAGCAGTCGGGTCTGGGAGTCTGCAAAGGCGGCTACCAGGATGGCAACCGCATGCTTCTGCAAAGCAAGCCGCCGACCTCCTGTACCGCATTTAGCCCTATGGGCGAGATCTACCGGCTCAAGGCCAGTACTCCTACGCCGGCATGCGCTGAGAAGAGTCCGCAGTCGGCGATCATCATCGAGGGTTTGCGTCACTATGGCATGATTGTTGCGGACAACGGCATCTCGGGCGGCCTGATCGGCACACCGGACTCACGCTGGAACGACGCCGATCTGGCCTGCCTGACGAAGCTGCATCTCGCGGACTTCGAGCCGGTGGATGTCAGCGGAATCGCAGTCGACCTGAAGAAGAGCTACCGGGTAAAGAAGTAGCGCGGATTGACAGAGAGAAGAGAAATTGGTGGGCAGAGAGGGACTCGAACCCCCGACATCCTGCTTGTAAGGCAGGCGCTCTAACCGACTGAGCTATCCGCCCGTTTCCGGGGACTGATTTAGTGTATGGGAGCGTGAGGCGCGATGCAATCGCTGCGTGTTCACAGGCGCTTGATGAACTCGTACAGCAGCTCCGGGCCGGGGCCGGAGATCTCGTCGCCGGGGTGCGCGTTGCTCTTCATCCATGCGAAGAGGAAGACGAGAGGAATCCAGCCATGCGTGTTTGGCTCGAGATACGCGCCGAACTGGTACAGCAGCCGCGAGGGCTTGACTGGCAAAGGAATCGGACTGACGGTTTCGTTGGTGGGGGCGGCACAGTACTCAGCCGGTGAGGTGACAAGGTACTCCCGGCAGACCAGCGGGCGGATGGGGTGGATGCTGCACGACTGGTTCTCGAGGAAGGGACAGGGAACCTTCTGCGCGAGATAGTCCATCGCAAAGGCCCTGGTTTCGGGGGTGCTCTCGTCCCAGATGGACGGGTTGAAGTGCTCGAGGATGCCTGCATCGCGCAACGCGAGGAGCGTGTCGTGGAAGCGCTGCTCGAGATGCTGCTGGCGCTCCGGGGGCAGAGAGCGAATCCATGTGGTGAGGGCCTCGGCCTCGAAGAGGCTGAGGGGAACAAGCTGACTGCAGCAGGCTCCGCATCCGGCGCGGCACGAGATCTGATAGCCCTCCTCGTGGACGACATGCACGACGCTGTCGATGATGCTGCTGGTCAGGTTCTGCAGCACGGGAAGAAGCTGCGTGAGCGTCACATTGGCGGTGGGCACAGGTAACGAAACCTGGAGTTGTCCCTTGCCGACCTGCAAGGTGAAGTCGACCTGCACCTCGGCGGGTGCTTCGGCAGTGGAGTGTGACGCGGCATCCATGATGGGGAGTATAGAGAGTTGCATCGTGTTTGGGCAGAGAATTTCTGCGGAAGAGACAGCAGGGCATTGGTTTGCATCGTATGAAGATGCGAGTGCATTGCAGTTTTTCCATACAGTTGTTGAGCGCATTTAAGCATCCAACATTCTGGCGAGCATGACAGGAGCATCGGCTCATAGTCATGGACGCGTTTGCTAGACTTTGTGGTAGCAGGCTATCCAGCTTTGGTTTCTGAGCAGGCCTTGCACATCCATGTGCTGCTCTTCGGTGGATGAAGAGTTCAGGCCAGCTCCTCACGGAGGCCAGAAGATCCCAGGTACTCGTCCATGGACGGGGCTCGCTGTTTGCGTGCCGGGAGAGCCTGGGGCAATTCCGCGGATGTGAGTGTACGTCGTCTTCGCCGCAGAGGGGAAACGGGATTGAGGGCCAATGCGGATTCTGAGTGTACGACTGATTGTGGCGCTGGTGATTGGGGTAACCCTGGTTTCCATGACGTCGTCTTGGTACCAGGTGCAGACCGAGAAGGACACGCTGCGTCTTGACCTTGAGCGCAAGGTCGAAACGCTCGGGGAGAGTCTTGGCGGAAACGCGGAGTCGTATCTGCAGAACGGGGATAAGCCCGGTCTGCTGCGCATGGTCGACCACTTCAGCTACCGCGATCATCTGCTTGGAATCGGTATCTACGACCGGGATCTCTTTCCTCTGCTTGTGACGCCTGATCTCAAGGAGATACTCTCCGCGCCGCCGCAGATCCTGAACGATGCGATGTCCGCCGACCATCCGGTATCGAACTACATGCGGCCGCGCTTCCGGCGGATCTATGTGCTCGCTGTGCCTCTGCATGCGGCGAACAACAACGTTGCGGGCGGCATGATTCTTGTGTACGACACCGCGTACATCCGCGCCGAGATCTTCCACGTCTGGATGCAGGCCTTCATTCACGTTGCGGGCCTGGTCATGGTGATTGTGGCGATTACGCTGTTGATCGTGCGCTGGAGCCTCGTCGGACCGATTGCGCGAGCAGCCCAGTGGATGAAGACGCTGCGTACGAGTCGCACGGCAACGCCGCCTCCGGGGAAGGACTTCGACTTTCTGCAGCCGCTGGCGATGGAGGTGGCTCCGCTTGCCGAGAGCATGCACCAGGCGCGTGCCGCTGCCGATGCCGCAGCCGACATCGAAGCGAGGCTACGCAACACGAACGAGTCGCTGTGGACTGCGCAGCGGCTTGCGGATCATGTCCGCACCAAGCTCGGCGGCAGCAATCTGTATGTCGTCTCGAACCGTGAGCCGTACATCCATAGCCATCAGGGCAACACGATTACCGTGACCGAGCCTGCCAGTGGCCTGGTCACGGCGCTCAATCCGATCCTCTGCGCTTGCAACGGAACATGGATCGCCCAGGCCAGTGGAGATGCGGATAAGGAGACGGTCGATAGCCATGACCGGCTACAGGTACCGCCCGACGATCCGCAATATACGCTGCGCCGCGTGTGGTTGAGCGAGGAGGAGGAAGAGGGCTACTACTATGGCTTCTCCAACGAGGGACTATGGCCGCTGTGCCACATGGCGCATACGCGCCCGACCTTCCGCGCCTCCGACTGGGAGTTCTACAACAAGGTGAACGAGCGCTTTGCCGATGCGCTTGCGGAGGAGATCGCCGGCGAGGAGAATCCTGTTGTTCTCATTCAGGACTATCACTTCGCACTGCTGCCGCGCATGGTCAAGGAGCGCGTGCCAAATGCGAGAGTTGCCATCTTCTGGCATATCCCATGGCCGAATCCCGAGGCCTTCAGCATCTGCCCATGGGGGCAGGAGTTGTTGGATGGTTTGCTTGGCGCGGATCTGCTCGGGTTCCATGTGCAGGCGCACTGCAACAACTTCATGAGCACCATTGACCGCACGCTCGAGGCGCGCGTGGACTGGGAGCACTTCTCGGTGCGGCGCAGGGAGCACTGGTCCTCGGTGTTGCCGTTCCCCATCAGCGTGGAGTTCTTCGATGACGACAGCGATGCCTCGGAGGTGGAGACAAGCGAGGAGCGGAGCAAGCTGATCGCAGAGTTGGGGATCGACGCAACCTTTCTCGGTGTCGGCGTGGATAGGTTGGACTACACCAAGGGAATCATCGAGCGCTTCCTTGCCGTCGAGTCGTTCCTGGAGCGATACCCGCGCTACCAGGGCAAGTTCACCTTCATCCAGATCGGCGCGCCCACGCGCAGCCACATTCCGCGCTATGCGGAGTTTCAGCGAGAGGCTGAAGCCGAGGCCGCCCGCATCAACGATCGTTTCAAGCAGGGCCGCTGGAGGCCCATCGTTCTGCTGAATCGTCAGCACAGTCATGAGGAGGTTCGGCGCTACTATCGAGCCGCGCACCTTTGCCTTGTGAGCTCGCTGCACGACGGCATGAACCTTGTCGCCAAGGAGTTCGTGGCCACGCGGCAGGACGAGCGCGGCGTCCTTATCCTGAGCCGCTTCACCGGCGCGGCACGCGATCTGCGCGATGCGATCATCGTGAACCCGTACGACATTCAGGCGACGGGCGATGCGATCGCACAGGCGCTCGAGATGGATGGGCAGGAGATCATCGACCGGATGCAGCGCATGAGGCGCTCGGTGAAGGAACACAACATCTACTGGTGGGCGGGAACATTGATCGGCGATCTCTGCGACCTGCGGCTAAACAGGGTGCAGGAATGACAGGGAATCGCAATACCACTGCAATCGCGGAGTTTCTGGAGAGGCTGGGGCAGGCGCCTGCATCGGTGCTTATCTCGGACTATGATGGGACGCTCGCGCCCTTCCAGGCAGATCGCCATGAGGCCTATCCCTATCCGGGTGTTGCCCCGTTGCTGAATAGCATCCATCGCGGGCGCAATGCGAAGGTGGTGGTGATCTCGGGGCGTCCTGTTCAGGAGGTGCGTGCTCTGTTGAGCCCGCCTGACGATCTGGAGATATGGGGCGCGCATGGCCTCGAATGCTCGCTGCCCGATGGGACGATACGGCAGGCAGAGCTTGATGCTGAGGTCGTCGCCGCGTTGCATGAGGCTGCCGCGTTGTTATCGGCGGCAGGACTGACAGCGCACATGGAAACCAAGCCCGGCGGTGTTGCCGTGCATTGGCGTGGATTGGCGAATGCGGAGGTTGCCCGCGTACGCGATGAATCGCAGACCGCATGGCAGGAGATCGCTAGTCACCCCGGCCTGAAGCTGCTTCAGTTCGACGGCGGACTCGAGCTGCGAACGATTCATCCCGACAAGGGAGATGCCATTCGCTCCATCGTGAATGGTCTGCACCCCGAGGCGCAGGTTGCGTTTCTTGGCGACGACTTTACCGATGAGGATGCCTTCCGTGCTCTTGGAGATCGGGGGCTCTCGCTGCTTGTGCGCTCCGCGTTTCGTGACACAGCGGCGCATGCGTGGATCAAGCCGCCTGAAGAGCTGATTGATTTTTTGGAACAATGGCAGTCGATGGTCGAGCGAGAGGGCTAATGAGCATTGCGACCAAGCATGGCGACGAGGGACAAACTGGACTGATCGGCGGCCTTCGCGTCTCTAAGGCCGATCTGCGCGTCGAGGCCTACGGCTCGGTCGATGAGCTGAATGCGTCTCTCGGCTTTGCGCGCAGCATCTGCAAGAACAAGGAGATCGCCGCATGGACCGAGGAGATTCAGCGCACGCTCTTTCGCGTAGGAGCAGCTCTGGCGACGCCGCCGGAGAACCAGAAGGGAACGGCCGTTCTCACCACTGAGGACGTCGATGCGCTGACCGATCGCGTGCATCGGATCGAGGCCATCGAAGGCATCCTTGCAGACTGGTCGATTCCCGGCAGCCATCCCGAATCGGCCGCCTATGAGGTCGCGCGAACGGTGTGCCGACGGGCCGAGCGCGCCGTTGTACGTCTTGCCGAGAACGGCGACAGCGTGCAGCTAGAAGTGCTCGCCTATCTGAACAGGCTCTCCGATCTGATCTGGCTCTTCGGCAGGCTCATCGAACATGAGGCAGGCATCGACTCCCGGCTTCGTGATGACACGAAGACCGGGCCGAGGTTCTCTAGGGCGTGGTAACGAGCTGTTCCGCAGGCTCGTAGTTCAGGTAAGGCCCAAGCCAGCGCTCGACCTCGGCGACGGTCATTCCGGTGCGCTTGTGATAGTCCGCAACCTGATCGCGGTCGATCTTGCCGACAGCAAAGTAGCGTGACTCTGGATGAGCGAAGTAGAGCCCGCTGACACTTGAGCCGGGCCACATCGCGTAGGACTCGGTAAGCTCGATGCCTGTGTTGGCCTGTACATCGAGCAGACGCCAGATGGTTCCCTTGGCCGTGTGGTCCGGGCTTGCAGCGTAGCCCGGCGCGGGCCGGATGCCGCGGTACTTCTCATGGAGGATGTCTTCGGGCGTTAGCTTCTCTTCAAGACCATAGCCCCACTCATCGCGCACGCGCTTGTGCAGGCACTCGGCGAAGGCCTCGGCCAGACGGTCGGCAATGGCCTCGGCCATGATGACGTTGTAGTCGTCATGATCGGCCTTGAAGTGGTTGCATAGATCTTTCAGCCCCACGCCGCTGGTCACGGCGAAGGCTCCAATGTGATCGGGCAGGCCTGTCTCTTTCGGCGCGATGAAGTCCGCAAGCGATCTGCACGGCTCGCTGCCCTCGCGATTGGCCTGCTGGCGAAGGAAGTAGAGCGGTTCGAGCTGCGTGGTGCGCGTCTCGTCCGTGTACAGCTCGACGTCGTCGCCCACGGCATTGGCAGGGAAGAGTCCATAGACGGCGCGGGCGGTCAGGAGCTTCTCCTCAATGATCCGGTCTAGCAGGGCGTTCGCATCGGCGAAGACCTGTCGTGCCTGCGCTCCCTGCCTCTCGTCGTCGAGGATGCGTGGGTAGATGCCCTTCAGCTCCCACGTATGAAAGAGCGGCGACCAGTCGATGAACTCGCGCAGAATGGCAAGAGGGAAGTCATCGAGCACGCGCACGCCGGTAAACGAAGGCGCAGGAATATCTTTCGCTTGCCACTGGATTGGAGTGTGACGCGACCGCGCGACCGCAAGCGAGACGACCGTCTGGCGCGGCGCTGCATGCGATCTGCGCACAGCTTCGTATTCGGCGCGATGCTGCGCCACGAACTCCGCCTTGCCGTCCTCGCTCAGCAGCGAGGTCGTGACCGGCACGGCGCGGCTTGCATCGACTACATGGACCACCGGCTCGCTGTAGTGCGGCGCAATCTTGATGGCCGTGTGGGCGCGGCTGGTCGTCGCGCCGCCGATGAGAAGCGGAACCTTGAAGCCTTGCCGTTCCATCTCGCGGGCGACGTGCACCATCTCATCGAGCGAGGGCGTAATCAGGCCGCTGAGGCCGATGATGTCAGCCTTCTCCATCTTCGCGCGCTCAAGGATCTTCTCCGCGGGCACCATCACGCCCATATCAATGACCTCGTAGTTATTGCAGGCAAGCACGACGCCGACGATGTTCTTGCCGATATCGTGCACATCGCCCTTGACCGTCGCCAGCACGATCTTGCCCTGCGCCTTGACCTCATACCCTGCCGCTACCTGGGCCGCCTTCTCGGCCTCCATGAAGGGCGTCAGGTAGGCGACGGCCTTTTTCATCACGCGGGCCGACTTGACCACTTGCGGAAGAAACATTTTGCCCGCGCCGAAGAGATCGCCCACCACGCCCATACCATCCATCAGCGGGCCTTCGATCACCGAGATCGGGCGGCCCAGCTTGGCGCGCGCCTCCTCGGTGTCGATATCGATGTAGGCGTCGATGCCTTTGACGAGCGAGTGTGAGAGCCGCTCTTCGACCGTGCCGCTGCGCCACTCCTCGGCCTTCTTCTCGGCGGCGACGGTTTCGGTGCCTGTGGCCTTCAGCCGCTCGCCATGCTCGACCAGCCGCTCGGTTGCGTCAGGGCGGCGATTGAGCAGCACATCCTCGACCAGCACCTTCAGTTCAGGCTCAATCTCCTCGTACACCTCGAGCATGCCCGCGTTGACGATGCCCATGTCCATGCCCGCCGCGATGGCGTGGTACAGGAAGGCGGAATGCATCGCCTCGCGCACCTTGTTGTTGCCGCGGAAGCTGAACGAGATGTTCGAGACGCCGCCGCTGACCTTCGCATGGGGAAGGTTCTCCTTGATCCAGCGCGTGGCGCGGATGAAGTCCATGGCGTAGTTGTTGTGCTCCTCCATGCCGGTGGCGACGGTAAGGATGTTCGGATCGAAGATGATGTCTTCCGGCGGAAAGCCGATCTCGACAAGGATGCGATAGGCCCGCTCGCAGATGCGGATCTTGTCCTCATAGGTCGCGGCCTGGCCCTGCTCATCGAAGGCCATGACAACGACAGCCGCGCCGTACCGAAGGACGGTCGTCGCATTCTGGCGGAACTTCGCCTCGCCCTCCTTCAGCGAGATAGAGTTCACGATGCCCTTGCCCTGCAGGCACTTCAGGCCGGCCTCGATGACCTCCCACTTGGAGGAGTCCACCATGAAGGGAGCCTTGGCGACTTCGGGCTCGCTGGCAAGCAGTTGCAGGAAGCGCGACATCGCGGCTACACCGTCGATCATGCCCTCGTCCATGCAGATGTCGAGCACGTTGGCTCCGTTCTCGACCTGCTGGCGGGCGACGCTGACTGCCTCTTCGTACTTGCCCTCCTTGATGAGCTTGGCGAACTTCGGCGAACCGGCTACGTTGGTGCGCTCGCCGATCATCATGTAGACGCCGGGCTGCTGTGTGAAGGACTGAGAGCCGGAGAGGCGCAGCGGCCGCGTCTCTATGCTTCCGATGGACGTAGCTCGGCGCTCACGCGCAGGCTGGCCCTCGAGCGCCTTGGCAATCGCGGCAATGTGCTCGGGCGTGTTGCCGCAGCAGCCGCCTGCGATGTTGATCAATCCGCCCTGCGCGAACTCGCCGAGATAGCGACCCATGTCCGCAGGCTCAAGATCGAAGCCCGTCGGCGAGAGGGGATTGGGCAGACCGGCGTTCGGATAGCAGGAGATCGCAGCGCCGGACTTCGCGGAAAGCTCCTCGAGGAACGGATACATCAGGTCCGGTCCGAGCGAGCAGTTCAGGCCCACCGAGAGCGGATGGATATGCTCGACCGAGTTCCAGAAAGCCTCCACGGTCTGTGCGGAGATCATGGTTTCGCCGCCGCGTCCCACGGCGGCTGAGATCATGACCGGCAACTCCTTGCCATCCTGCTCGAAGACCTCGCTAATAGCGACCAGCGCGGCTTTGGCGTTGAGCGAGTCGAAGATCGTCTCGACGAGGAGCACGTCGGAGCCGCCGGCGATGAGCGCCCGCACCTGCTGTATGTATGCCGTCTTCACCTGGTCGAAGGTGATGACGCGGAAGCCGGGATCGTCGGCGTCGGGCGAGTTCGACAGGGATACGGTCAGCGGCCCGATAGCTCCGGCCACAAAGCGCTGGCGGCCAGTCTCATTGCCGACGCGGTCGGCCCACTCGCGGCACTGCCGCGCCGACTGCTCGTTGATCTCCCATGCAAGGTCGATCAGCGCGCGATCGTCGATGATCTTCTGATAGAACTCCGGATCTTTCCGGCCGCCGTGCTCACGCGGATCGTCGACGAAGAACTCGCTCTGCGAGATGCTGGTCGCGCCGAAGGTGTTCGTCTCGATGATGTCGGCCCCGGCCTCGAGGAAACGGCGATGGATGTCGCCGATCATCTTCGGCTGCGTCAGCGAGAAGATATCGCCGTTGTTCAGCATGTCCTTCGTCGCGTTCTTAAACCGCTCGCCACGAATATCCGCCTCGGTCATGCCGTAGGTGCGGATGGTCGTACCCATAGCGCCATCGATGATGGCAATGCGCTGCTTAAGAATCTTTGCGAGAGGATGTTGATGAACTGTCGTCGTCATATCTTCCTGTCTCCTGCGTGGCGATTGCGCCCTGCGGCGAACTACAGAGTGCTCAACCCGTTGATGCTCTCGTTGGGAGTCGGCAGGATATTCCTCCCATTATCTCATTCGATTGCTGTCACTTGCTTGTCGATTGGATGTCAGGAGGTGCCGGAACGCTTCGAGATACCTCCTCCGAGAGAGAAGGGTATCGATTGACTACTGAGAACGCGATACTATTTATGAAGGTTCAAGCAGCGTCTCCCTATGACTTGCCGATCTATCCGACCGAGGTGTTCGATGCGTCTCTTCCGTTGTTCTCTTGTTGTCGTGGCCATCGCTGCAATGACGCTCTCTCTGTATGCGCAGGATTCAGACATCCCGTCGAAGTTCACCGCGCCGAAGAACGACTACGACTACGTGAAGCGCGTGGAGATGGTTCCCATGCGCGACGGCGTGAAGCTCTACACCGTCATCGTGATACCCAAGGGCGCGGCGCATGCGCCGATCCTGCTGACGCGCACGCCGTACAACGCTGCAGGCCGGGCGCAGCGTAGCGAGTCGCCGCACATGCTCGATGAGCTGCCGCAGGGCGACGATGTCTTCGTGAAGGCCGGATACATCCGCGTCTTTCAGGATGTGCGCGGCAAGTATGGCTCGGAGGGACCGTATCTAATGACGCCTCCGCCCATCGGGCCGCTCAACCATAGCGGCATCGACGACACCACCGACGCCTATGACACCATCGACTGGCTGGTGAAGAATGTCGCGGAGTCGAACGGCAAGGTCGGCATGCTTGGCTCGTCGTACGAGGGTTTTACCGTCGTGATGGCGCTGATCCATCCGCATCCCGCGCTCAAGGTGACTGCGCCCGAGAGCCCGATGATCGACGGATGGATGGGCGATGACTGGTTCCACTACGGAGCCTTCCGCCAGGTGAACCTCGATTACTTCCTCGGGCAGACCTCGGTGCGCGGATCAGGCCCCGGTATTCCGAGGCAGGGAAGAGACGACTACTCGAACCTCCTTCGCGCCGGGTCGGCGGGCGACTTCGCCCGCTATGGCGGGCTCGACCAGTTGCCCTTCTGGAAGAAGGTGCACGACAACGCGGCATACACGCCCTTCTGGCAGGGGCAGGCGCTCGATAAGATCATGGGCTCGCTTCCGCTGACGGTTCCCACCATGTGGCTGCAGGGATTGTGGGATCAGGAGGATATGTGGGGAGCCATTCACAGCTACGCATTGGTCGAGCCGAAGGACACCAGCAACGATAAGAACTTTCTCGTGATGGGACCATGGCGGCACAGCCAGGTGAACTACGACGGCTTCTCGCTGGGGCCGCTGCTGTGGGACGGCGACACGACCCTGCAGTTCCGGCGCGACGTGCTGCTGCCGTTCTTCAATCAATATCTTCTGGATGGCGCGCCAAAGGCCGACACGCCGCCGGTCTTCATCTACAACACGGGCGAGAACCACTGGGACCGCTTCAAGTCGTGGCCTCTGAGCTGCGAGTCGAACTGCGCGAACAAGCCGAAGCCTCTCTATCTGGAGGCCGGCGGCAAAGTTTCCTTCGAGGCTCCGTCCACATCGTCGACGAAGTTCGACGAGTACATCTCCGACCCGGCGAACCCCGTGCCGTACCGTCCAAGGCCGGTGGTCGATGCCGACCGCGTGGGCTGGCAGACGTGGCTGGTGCGCGACCAGCGTTTCGTGGATGGCCGCCCCGACGTGCTTACCTACATGAGCGAGCCGTTGACGAAGCCTCTGCGGCTGAGTGGAGCGCCGGAGGTCAACCTCTACGCCTCGACCAGCGGCACCGACAGTGACTGGGTGGTGAAGCTGATCGACGTCTACCCGGACAGCGTGCCCTCGCAGCCTGAGGTGGGCGGCTACGAGCTTCCCATCTCGCTCGACATCTTCCGCGGCCGCTATCGCACGAGCTTCGAGCACCCGGAGGCGGTCGCCGCAGACAAGCCGCTGCTCTACCGCTTCGGCCTGCCTACGGTGAACCACGTCTTCGAGCCCGGCCACCGCATCATGGTGCAGGTGCAGTCGACGCTCTTTCCTCTGTACGATCGCAACCCGCAAACCTTCGTACCGAATGTCTTCGACGCGAAGCCCGCGGACTACCAGAAGGCAACCCAGCGCGTATGGCATACGCCGGGGACCGCGAGCTTCATCAGCCTGCCGGTTGTGCCCTAGCAGGGGGACAACCACGGCAGGCCGGAGTAGGAAACTTGTTGCTTCCATGGAAGATTTTTTGTGCGCTGAGGAGAACAGAGGCGCATCAGGAGGGCTTCCTCTGTTACACTCAGTTTGTAGCCGCCGTGATGGTTTTGATGTCTGTTGGATCTTTCCAGCAGCCCCGAATCGAGTTCAGGCAGCGAATCGCTAGAAGCGAGCGAAATGCGCCTATCGTGCAAAACGCTTGGTTCGATGTGATATAAAACCAAATTGTTGCAAGACGGGAGGGGACGTAGCTCAGTTGGTTAGAGCGCTGCCCTGTCACGGCAGAGGTCGCGGGTTCGAGCCCCGTCGTCCCCGCCATAATCCAAGAATCACAGGATTATGGCACTGATACCCCTCTTTCTTGCTACAGTCCGAAACCCCGAAGATATTTCAATAGAGGTACATACCGCTCAAACCTGAAGCGTTCGTTCCCATGCGTCGGGGATCTTCTTGTCGATGACCGTTTTGGAACTTGGCTCATCCTCGAAACACAGGAAGGCGTTCTCCTCCGCATTCCACCTCGTGAACAAGGGAAAACGGACTCCCGCATGCTGGCGGTAGGCAATCACGATCTCGTTGGTGTTGGAGTTTGCCGGACCAGTCGGCAGGATCGAGGTATAGTTGAGGGCTTTTTGGGAGCGGACCAGGTCGACTCCTGTTAGTGCTCTATTCGAGTCGAGCGGCTGCTTCACTCCATAGCGAAACTTTGGAACATCGGAGTCAGGCGGCGAGACGTCATGCAGACCGGCGCCGATATCGACCGAGTCCGCCAGCTTGATGCGCGACATCTGTTTGCGCATCTCGGCGACGCGTATATACATCTCGGGCCATGTGGCCTGCGACTGCTTTGCCAGTGAATTCAGCAGGCTGAAGAGCTCCAGGTCCTCTGGCTGCGCCATCGGCATAAAGATGGTGATCCACTCGCTCAGCTTTCCCCACTTCCACCGCACCTGCTTGGAAAGCAACGGAACTGTGGGCGCACAGAGCGATCCGCTCAGATCATGGAGCCCGTGCTTGTACTTCAGCCTTTCGCCTCCATCCATACCGAAGTTGGATGGCTTCAGGCGATCCTTGATGCTATCCATGCCGACCCGGTACCGCTCCTTCGGGTAGGGCTTTCTCTCCTCATCGCCGCGTCGCGCTCCGAAGGCGGTGCCGCCATCCTTCCCCATGTATTCGCCATAGGTTTCCGAGGCGGGAGCCTGGCGGATCGTCATGCGGCCTTGCCGGAACGCAGCGATGAAGGTGTCCCGCTCCTCCCATGCCTTGTAGGAGAGCCACCACTTCTCGACAAGGTCCAGCGTATTTTTCTGCTCCTTTTTGTCGAAGGCGGTCCCGACCAGCAATCTTAACTTCAGCGCCCTTCTGTTGATGAGAAGCGACACATCAGGCTCCCTTTGTGACCTGCAAGGCTCATCGAGCGCAGGGCGTGCACTGGTGCAGACCTTTTGAAAGGAAACTCCGGAGAGGATGGATGATCCTGGACCGCTGGCCGGAAAGGACAACCGTAAGCAGCCCAATTCTCGTGGAGGGGGTTGCTTTTGTCAAAACAAGATTCGTCGCGCAGGCTCTCGTTAGCTCCTCACAGGTGTGCAGTGGCTGCCTGCAAACGATTTGCCTGTACAGAAACGGGAGGATCGAGCTTTTGCACAGGTGCCACTACATATAGACGTTGACTCGCCATCTGGCCGGAGATATAGTCAACTCACTTCAAGGTACTCGGTGGCGACACCGGGTTGAAAAGGGAATCCGGTGAGACTCCGGAACTGTCCCGCAGCGGTAAGCAGGAACGAACGCTCCACCATGGCACTGGTCCCGAAGGGGCTGGGAAGCCGGAGCCAGTAGGCAGCCTGCAAGTCCGAAGACCTGCCCTGAAGCTATCTCACACGCCTCCGAGGAGAAGGCCGGGTGATCGCAGGGCTGTCCGCTCGCACGCGCGATCCTTCGTTCTTCATTTGAGGCAGAAGGACGCTCGATGGCGACATTGCAGACCACCCTCAACCAGCTCGATGCCAATTTTCCTCCAGCCGAAACTGTCCCGCAGATGCAGGTTCGCAAGCGCAGCGGCGCATTCGAGCCGGTCGATGTCAACAAGATTGTTCGCGCCATCCAGCGCTGCTGCCACGGCCTGCCGCACGTCGATCCGATGCGTGTTGCCAGCAAGACGATCGGCGGCCTGTACGACGGAGCCACGACCCGCGAGCTCGACTCCATCTCCATCCAGACCGCGGCCGCGCTCATCGCTGAGGAGCCCGAGTATTCGCGCCTCGCCGCGCGTCTGCTGCTCGGCACGATCGCCAAGGAGGTCGCCAACCAGAACATCTACTCCTTCTCGCAGTCCATCGAGGTCGGCCATCGTGAGGGCGTCGTCTCGAAGGACGCAGCCGAGTTCGTCGCGCACAATGCACGCAAGCTGAACAGCGCCATCGACGACCGCTTCTCCGACCGCTTCGAGTATTTCGGCCTGCGCACCGTCTACGACCGCTACCTGCTTCGCCATCCCATCACGCGGCAGGTCATCGAGACGCCGCAGTACTTCTTTCTGCGTGTCAGCGCCGGTCTTTCGGTGCGCGTGAACGAGGCCATCGAGTTCTACAACCTCCTCGCCTCGCACGACTATCTGCCCAGCTCGCCTACGCTCTTCAACAGCGGAACGAAGCACTCGCAGATGTCCTCCTGCTACCTCATCGACTCGCCCGTTGACTCGCTCGAGTCCATCTACGACACCTACAAGCAGATCGCTCTGCTCTCGAAGTTCGCCGGTGGCATCGGCCTCGCCTTCCATCGCGTCCGCTCCGAAGGCTCGCTGATTCGTGCCACCAACGGCATCTCGAACGGCATCGTGCCCTGGCTGCGCACGCTCGACTCCTCGGTCGCCGCAGTCAATCAGGGAGGCAAGCGCAAGGGTGCCTGCTGCGTCTATCTCGAGCCATGGCACGCCGACGTCGAAAGCTTCCTCGAGATGCGCGACAATACGGGCGACCAGGCTCGCCGCACCTACAACCTGAACCTCGCCAACTGGATTCCCGACCTCTTCATGCGCCGCGTCGACGAGGACGGCCTCTGGTCGCTCTTCGATCCCAAGGTCGTTCCGCACCTGACGGATCTTTACGGCGAAGACTTCGACAAGGCCTTCATCGAGGCCGAGCAGCAGAGCCTCTTCATTCGCCAGATCAAGGCGCGCGATCTCTATGCCCGCATGATGCGCACGCTGGCTGAGACTGGCAACGGCTGGATGACCTTCAAGGACGCCACTAACGCCAAGTGCAACCAGACCGGAGCGCCCGGCAACGTTGTGCATCTCTCCAATCTCTGCACAGAGATCACCGAGGTCACTTCCAACGCTGAAACCGCCGTCTGCAATCTGGGCTCGATCAACCTCGCTCGCCATCTCACCGACGGGGCCTTCGACTTTGAGAAGCTCGCCGCTACGGTGCGCCATGCGATCCCCATGCTCGACCGCGTCATCGACATCAACTACTACCCGGTTGCGCAGGCCGCAAGCTCGAACTCACGCTGGCGTCCCGTCGGCCTTGGCGTCATGGGCCTGCAGGATGTCTTCTTCCAGCTTCGCATCCCCTTCGACAGCGACGAGGCCCGCGCCCTCTCCGCGAAGATTCAGGAGGAGATCTACTTCCACGCGCTCACAGCTTCGGTCGAGCTTGCCGAGAAGCACGGTCCGCACACAGCCTTCCACGAGACTCGCGCTGCACACGGAGAGTTCCAGTTCGATCTCTGGCGCATCAAGCCGAAGGATGCAGCTCGCTGGGAGCAGCTTCGTGAGCGCATGAAAACCATCGGCTTGCGTAACTCGCTGATGATTGCGATTGCACCCACGGCAACCATCGCCTCCATCGCCGGCTGCTACGAGTGCATCGAGCCGCAGATCTCCAACCTCTTCAAGCGCGAGACGCTCTCTGGAGAGTTCATGCAGATCAACCGCTATCTCGTGCTGGAGCTCAAGCAGCTTGGCCTCTGGTCCGAGTCCATGCGCACGCGCATCAAGCTCGACGAAGGCTCCATCCAGCGCATCGAGGAGATTCCGGCCGAGATTCGCGCCATCTACCGCACCGTCTGGGAGGTTCCCATGCGCTCACTCATCGACATGGCCGCCGACCGCGGGGCCTTCATCGACCAGAGCCAGTCGCTCAACCTCTTCAGCGAGTCGCCCAACATCGGCCGCCTCAGCTCCATGTACATGTATGCGTGGAAGAGGGGAATCAAGACCACCTACTACCT
This sequence comes from Granulicella sp., assembly GCA_036398595.1. Taxonomy (GTDB): domain Bacteria; phylum Acidobacteriota; class Terriglobia; order Terriglobales; family Acidobacteriaceae; genus Edaphobacter. The sequence goes on along the minus strand of DASWOV010000071.1, from coordinate 130,983 downwards.
GCGCTCGCGCCCCGCGACGAAGATCGCCAAGACGACGGTCGCCTACTCACGAGGAGCTACGAGCGCCGCAGTCACATGCTCGCTCGACAACCCCGAATCCTGCGAAGCCTGCCAGTAAGAACCCAAGGAGAATCTCATGTCGACACACGCGCCCAGCTCCATCCTCGATCCCGGCCTCTCGCTCACCCTGCGCCCCATGCGCTACCCGACCTTCTTCGAGATGTTCAAGGACGGCATCAAGAACACATGGACCGTCGAAGAGGTCGATTTCTCGACCGATCTCGTCGATCTGCGTTCACGTCTCACGCCTGCCGAGACGCATCTCATTCAGCGCCTCGTCGCCTTCTTTGCCACGGGCGACTCCATCGTCTCCAACAACCTTGTGCTCAATCTCTACAAGCACATCAACTCGCCCGAGGCTCGCCTCTATCTCTCCCGCCAGCTCTTCGAGGAGGCAGTGCATGTGCAGTTCTACCTCACGCTACTCGATAACTACGTGCCCGATCCCGACGCGCGCGCAGCGGCCTTCGCAGCCGTCGAGAACATTCCTTCCATCACCAAGAAGGCCAACTTCTGCATGAAGTGGATGGACTCCATCCAGGAATTGGATGAGCTTCGCACGACGGAGCACCAGAAGCAGTTCCTGCTCAATCTCATCTGCTTTGCTGGATGTATCGAAGGGCTGTTCTTCTTTGCTGCCTTTGCCTATGTATACTTCCTGCGCTCGCGCGGCCTGCTCAACGGCCTCGCCGCAGGCACCAACTGGGTTTTCCGCGACGAGAGCGCACACCTCGAGTTCGCCTTCGAGGTGGTCAACGTCGTCCGCAGTGCACATCCGGAGATCTTCGACGAGAAGATGGAAGCCGATGTGGTCGAGATGTTGAAAGAGGCCGTGGACTGCGAGCTTCAGTTCGCGGAGGACCTGCTCTCCGGCGGAGTCGCCGGGCTCTCGGTCCGCGAGATGCGGCAGTACCTCGAGTACGTCGCCGACTCACGCGTCGTCCGGCTTGGCATGCAACCCATCTTCGGCTCGAAGAACCCCTTCGGCTTCATGGAACTTCAGGACGTGCAGGAACTGACCAACTTCTTCGAGCGCCGCGTCTCTGCGTATCAGGTCGCCGTTGCAGGCGAGGTCGCCTTCCACGAGGACTTCTAACCCGGCTTAGGCCGCTGTGCTTTGTGCACAGCGGCCTAAGCTGCTGTCTCGGCCTCGGTGGAGCTGCTCTTCGCGTCCTTCTGCGAGGTAGTTCTCTTTGCCAGAGCCTTCAGAGTGTCCTTGCTCACCGGCTTCTCATGTAGCAGCAGTTCCGCCGCATGCACACGCGGATTCATGTGGAACCACCGCTGCACGATGTTGTCCTTCAAGAGATTCAACAGCGCCAGCAGGCTCATGCCCTGATGATGCGCCATCCACGAGCGCACTAGCTCCGGCTCGCGGCCCCTGCGATAGTCGGCGGCCTCGTAGAAGCCATACTCGCTGCTCCAGCCCAGCGACTCCATCCGCCGCAGGTTCGTCAGCGCATCCTTGCGCAACAGCATCAGCGCCAGAAAACTGGAGTATGGCGAGATGACCGGACCATCCTCGGCCCCATACTTCAGCGCCAGCCCTGGAATTCCCCACGCTTGGTAGCCATAACGGCCAAGTGCATCCGTATCCGCAAAACCGGACTCCGAGATGCCCCACGGTATGTTGCCTCGGTCGAGCGAGCGTACGTGATCGCGCTGAATGCGAACAACCGACTCCAGCGTGCGCGAGATCAGCGTATTGGGAAAGGTCTGCATCCAGAGCGAAGGCATCAGGTACTCAAACATGGTTGCCGTCCACGAGAGCAGGGAAGGACGCCCCTGCTCCAGAACATGAGAGCGGTCCAGTCGGAACCAGGAGCGCTGCGGAATGTCTCCCTTAGCCACGGCAAGAAAGCTTGCGATGCGCGCCTCCGAGGCAAGCAGGTCATAGCACGCGGAGTGTACTTCGCCGGTCACGCCGTCGCAGCCGATGGAGAGCAGTTGGCGCGCCTCAACGAAGAGGAATCCATACTCCATGATGTCCGCATTGTGGTACGCGCTGTCGGCGACCTCCTGCACGTCGGACCGAAGGCGGGCAAGATTCTCCTGGGCTTGCGCAAGCAGACGCCGCAGCTCTGCGGCCAGAGCCTCATAGCGTGAATTGGCGGCCAGAGCCTTTGTGCCCTGTTCGATGCGGTCGCGCAGCGAGCGGACATAGTCGGTGGCCTCAAGCAGGGAAGGCAGCTCATCGTCGTCCGAGTTCGGCACGACGAACCGTGGCAGCTCGAGTATCTCCGCAAACTGCGGCAGAAGCCACGGAGTGTATTGCTGCAGAAATGCTTCGAGTGCAGTGCGGCGTTGCGATGCCTCCCGCTGCAACCACAGCTTCTCCGAGGAGACGCTGTCCGGCACACGCTGCTCGAGCAGAAGCCGTACACGCGAGCGCATGTCACTTGTCGTGCTGCTGGCCAGCGAGTCTTTCGGCTCTGTCTGCTCTTCAAGCATCAACAGTATCTGGTCGAAGCCGGAGAAGGAGTCTGCCGAGAGGATCGGCCGCTTGAGCAGATCGATGGCCCCGGTGTGCAGCGTGTACAGCGAGGCCGCAAGGTTGCCGCTGTCCACGGTCGAGATGGTCATCGGCGGCACAGGCTTCAGTGTCTCGATGTTGTACCAGTTGTAGATGTGGCCGCGCACCTTCTCCAGCTTGTCGTAGGTGTGCAGCGTGCCTAACGAGGCCTCTGCAAACTCGGGCAACGTGAGGAAGCCGAACTCATAGGCCGCCTGCCGAGCATTGAAGAGCATGCCGAGATTCGTCGGCGAGAGCTTACGTACCTGCAGCATGCCTTTCTCTTCCACATTGTCGGGGATCAGCCAGTGATTCTGCTCATTGCCGAACTCGCCGAAGTATCTCCAGATGCGAAGCGCCTGCTCCCGAAGGAACTGCGTATCGGCTGCGGAGAGCGGACCCTCCTGACGACGCGGCGCGGAATCCAGCCAGCGCACAAGCAGCGGAGCAATCGCCCACACGGCAAGAACAGGCACCGCCGGTGCAATGGTGTACCAGACATTGTGATGACGATGCGCAAGGTACAGTCCACCGGCAATCGCCAGCGAAACCACCGGTGAGAGCTGGAGATACATATCCAGCGAGGAGCGGCTCTTGCCCGACTCTGCCTGGGCCGCAGTCTCCCATTCCAGCAGATACTTGCCCGAGAGCAGACGCCGCACCATGGCGCGGATGATCGCGTCGATCGACAGCAGCATCTGGTGCGGAAGGAAGGCGAGGTTGATGAGGAAGAAGCCGAGCGAGCTCCACAGCGTGGAGACGCCGTCCTGCGCCATGCCGATGCTCAGCCGGTAGAGGGCGCGGCCCATATTGAAGCCGAACTGCACCAGCGTCGGCAGCAGCAGCAGCAGGATGACGGCGATCGTCCAGTAGAGTGGACCGCCGGGCAGAAAGAACCAGCCAAAGACCAGCAGCAGAAACGTCACCGGCTCCACGAGTGAGCGCCGCAGATTGTCGAAGATCTTCCAGCGTGAGATGGTGCTGATGGGGTTCTGCACCCTGCGTCCGGACTCGTCCGGCACAAAATTGAAGAGCCATTGCGCGATCTGCCAGTCGCCGCGCACCCAGCGATGCTTGCGTCGAGCGTGCGCCGCATAGCGCGAGGGATAGTCGTCGATGACCTCGACGTCCGTGACAAGACCGGCGCGGACATACGCCCCTTCGATCAGGTCATGCGAGAGCAGGGCGTTCTTCGGGAACCGATGGTTGAGCACCTGATGAAGAATATTGACCTCATAGATGCCCTTGCCGGTAAAGATGCCTTCGCCGAAGAGGTCTTGATACACATCCGAGACGGCCCGCGTGTAGATGTCATACCCAGTCTCGCCGGAGTAGATCGCCGCGAGTCTCGACCGCGATGCCGAGTCGACGCTGACGCCGACGCGAGGCTGCAGGATGCCGTAGCCGTGCGTCACGATGCGCAGCTTCGGATCGATGATGCCTTGATTCAGCGGATGCGCCAGCGTCCCGATCATGCGCGCCGCAGTGCTGCGCGGTAGCTGCGTGTCGGAGTCCAGCGTAATGACGAAGCGGATGTGGTCGAGCACCTCAAGCGGACCGGCTTTGACCGGAAAGCTGTCAAAGTCGCGGAGGATCAGCCGATTCAGATCGAGCAGCTTGCCGCGCTTGCGCTCCCAGCCCATCCACACGCCCTGCCGCTTGTTGAAGATCCGATAGCGGTGCAGCAGCAGGAACGCGCCTCCGTCTTGCCGGCCGTACTTCTCGTTGAGATCGTGGACGCAGCGGATGGCAAGCTGCACCAGCGGATGCTGGTCCTCCGCTGCGGGCTTGACGGAGCTGTCGGGCATGTCCGTCAGCAGGCAGAAGTGCAGGTTCTCGTCCTGGTTGGAGAGATAGCGCGCCTCAAGCTCATCGAACATCTCAAGCACCTGCTTCTCGCTGAGAAGCAGCGTTGGAACGACGACCAGCGTCGTAGCTTCCTTCGGGATTCCCTTGGAGAAGTCCAGCTTGGGCAGAGCCTCCGCCTGAAACAGGGCGGAGACGCTGTTGTTGACGAGATCGACGGCACCTTGCGTCGAAGGAAGAAGAGCGATCATCAGCGCAAAGATCGCGGGCCAGAAGGCGTTATGCGGGATGAGCGGAGCGATCAGCGCGCCGATCAGAAGCACCGACAGGATGAAGATGCCGAAGATGTAGACATCCTCATTGTTCGTGCGGATAAACGTGCGCAGCCTCTGGATGGGCGGCGCATGGTAGCCGATCTCATGCTTGAGACGCGGCAGCCCCTCGGCAAAGAGATAGAAGCCGATATGGCTATGTCGCAGATGCCGCCGCGGGTCAGAGTCTCCCACTTCGGATGCGATCCGGGCCATGTTCAGCGCGATCTGGGCTGTCTCCACCTCGGTCTTGTCGGAGTACTTCGCAAGCTCTGCTACCCGGAGATGATAGTGGTTCCGGCTCTCGTCCTCCATCAGCGCATAGGCGCTTGCCGGGTCCTGACGAAGCAGCTTATCGAAGGGGACCAGCGGCTCGAGGATCGTGAGCCACTCAAACTGGTTTAAACGCCGAAGGCTGTGCAGAGGAGCAGAAAAGGGAGATTGCTCAATCGGAGGCAGAGGGCCGGCAGAGAACGCCTCATCGGCGCGGTCGAGAATGAACTCCAGTTGCGCAATCTTGAGCGACACCGGGATCAGCGCAATCTCCTGCAACAACAGAGGCTCGTGCTTCTGTACCTGCTCCGTGTAGACAGTCAGCGACTCCGCCGACCAGATGCCCTGCGCCGCGGAGAGATAGCCCTCAGCCAGCGCCATCACTCGCGGAATATCGCTCGTCGCGCTCGGGATGCGGATGTGCGGTAGACGCAGCAGCGTCGAGATCGCGGCATTCGCGGAGACAAGCGCGGCTTCCATCATGCGCGTGCTCTCCAGCAGCTCCAGCTCCGGCGTCAGGTCCTTCGAGGTAAGGCTGCGGCGGCACACATTGAGCCGCAGCGTCAGCCGCGTCGCCAGATCCTTCAGGCGGCGGGGAAGGCTGGTGGTATCGCCCTCGGAGGGAAGCATCTCCCACTGCAGAATCAACGTGTCGGCACGCTGCCGCAGCAGCTCTTCCGTGACCGGCGGCTTCTCCGGCAGCCCGGTTGCAGGGAGGTCCACCTGCAACCGGGCCGCGTGGCCGGTGACTTCGGTGCTGTCGGCGTTCGTGGAGAACGGGGACATGAACGCTTCCTTTCCACTTTTAAAATCTGCACCAGTAAAACCGATGCGCTAGGTAACTGCGTTAGCGATAGCTGGCTGCCTGCATCTCGAACATCTCCGCGTACAGCCCGCCCTGTTCCATCAGCTTCTGGTGATTGCCCTCTTCGATCAAACGTCCGCCGGAGAGAACAACGATACGATCCGCCATGCGCACCGTCGAGAAGCGATGCGAGATCAACAGAGCCATCTTACCCGCCGTAAGCTCGGCGAATCGTTCAAACACCTCAAGCTCGCTGCGCGCATCGAGCGCCGCCGTCGGCTCATCCAGAATCAGCAGGTCGGCGTCGCGCAGATAAGCCCGCGCCAGGGCAATCTTTTGCCACTCACCGCCCGAAAGCTCCACGCCGCCCTCGAAGCGCCGCCCGAGGATCTGGTCATACCCTCCGGAGAGCTTGGCGATGACCGTGTCCGCAAGGCTCTTATGCGCGGCCGATTCAAGCTCTTCCGGCTGCGCCGGGCGATCCACGCGACCGACGGCGATGTTCTCCCGCGCCGTCATCTCAAAGCGCATGAAGTCCTGAAAGATCACACCGATGTGCCGGTGAAGATCCTCCAGGGAATACTCTCGCAGATCGACGCCATCGAGTAAAATCTGCCCCTCGGTCGGGTCGTACAGGCGCGTGATCAGCTTGACGATGGTCGTCTTGCCCTGTCCGTTTTCGCCGATCAGCGCAATGCGCTCACCCGGATGCAGGTGAAAGTTGAAGTCGCGCAGCACCGTCCGGTTCGTGCCGGGATAGGTGAAGGAGACGTTGATGAACTCGAAGCCGCGCTGAATGCGCTCCGGCACAAGCAGGCCGTTCGGCTTCGAGCGCACGAGCGGCTCCATCTCGAAGAAGGCGAGCAGATCGGTAAGAAAGAGCGCCTGATCTGCGATGCCCGATGCCGTCGAGAAGACCTGTTGCAGATTCGCGCTGGCCTGCTGAATGGCCGCGGTCAGGAAGGTGAACTGGCCGATGTTGTAATCGCCGCGCAAAGTCTGCATGATGACATCGACGTAGGCTCCGTAATAGCCCAGCGTGCCGATCACGCCCAGCAGGCCGCCGACGATGAGCTTCGACCGCGAGAGCGCCACATCCTCCACGTAGATCTGGTCCGCCAGCGCCTGAAAGCGTTCGGTGAAGAAGCGATTCAGCCCGAAGAGCTTGACCTCCTTGGCCCCCTCGCGGCTACCGGCCACCTGCCGCAGATAGTCCATCTGCCGCTTGGCCGGAGTCTGCCGGAAGTTCTTCGCATAGCCAAGGAAGGCATAGTGCGTCTCGCCAAGGAAGGAAGGGAAGACGCCGATCGCCAGCAGCAGGATGAGCCACGGAGAGGCCCACGCCAGCGCGGCAGAAAAGACCAGCGTCGTGATGCTCTGTTGAAAGAGCCGACCCATCTGCTGAATCATCGCCAGCCGGTCAGTGGCCTGCACGCGGGCCCGTTCGAGCCGATCGTAGAAGACGGGGTTCTCGTAGGTGGTCAGGTCGAGCCGTGCGGCCTGCTCCATCACGCGCACGCTGACGTACTGCGTATAGCGGTTCGAGAGCAGGGAATCGGTATAGTCGATGGTCCGCGTCAGCAGACCGAAGACGATGTTGAGTACGACCTCGGCGGCAACCAGATGCCAGAAGTAAGGATCGAGCGCCTCATGACGCAGAACATTCGCAATGTCCTGAATGATGTATTGCGCGACCTTCGCAATCGCAAACGGAGCGACGGCGACCAGCACGCGCAGGATGAGTCCCCACGCGACCACGCCGGGCCCTGACTTCCAGAGAATATGCAGCACCGGCGGTATATTGCGGAGTGCGCTCAACCGTTCGCGCCAGGGGCCTTTGCGCGTCTCTTGCTCGTTCGGGTTCGTTTCCGTCATTTAATAGTTCACTGTCTGGAGTACCAGGCGTTACAGCACACAACGACCCTGCGAGGGCAGATGTAGGTTTCTACTCTATCGGATGCCTCGGGTGCAGGGATGCGTTGGTTGTACTCAAGTCTTACGTCCCTCAACTCGTTTCTGCAAGCGGCGGAGCCATTTTGTTTGCTCGTTAACGCGGCGAGAGAGGTAGCCACAGCCGCGTAAGTCAATTAGGATGAGCGTGTCCAGCCGTAAACAAAGGAGTGCAAGGGATGATGAGGCAGTTCATGGGTGGTTCTCGAAGAATCAGTGCGCTGATCGCCCTGAGCATGGTGCTCTGGCTCTCAGCCGCCCCATCGCTTTCGGCGCAGCTCCCGATCAAGATTCCCGGTCTGGGCAAGAAGAAAAAAGAGGACAAGAAGCCCGCAGCCCCCGCGCCGTGGGTGGTCAAGCCGGAGTGGATTTCCGCGCATGAGGATTTCCTCGCCGGGGACGCGCTCAACGGCCGCGGCAGCGCCACACGCGACGAGGAGTTGGCCGCGAACTACGTTGTCTCCAAGTTCACCAGCTACGGGCTCACCGCCGCTCCCGGCATGAACGGCAACATGCAGGCTATCGACGTTGTCGCGCCCACGCTCGACGGCAAGGCGACGCTCTCGGCGGGCGATGTCCTCCTCGTCGAAGGGGACGACATGCAGATCCTGTACTCCCTCGGCGCGACCGCAGTCGGAACGCTGCAGCGCATGCCTGCCTCGGAGGTGGGAAAGACCGCCGTGCAGAGAAACGCCGTCGTCCTCGTAACGGACGTCCCCAAGGATGCTGCTCCGGTTCAGCTCTTCGGCAAGCTGCGCGATGCGGGCGCGGTCCTCGTGATGATGCAGAAGGGAGACGCCACGCAAAAATACTTCGATCGCTACGGAGACAAGACCCACGTCCCGGTTCTTCTGAAGGATGATCCCAATCCTCCTGCGCCTGCGACGTTGGTTGCCATCAGCGATGCGGCCGCAAAGGGCCTCGACACCGTGCGCGAGGGCAGCCCGGTCACGCTCGCGGTCCACTCCGAGGTCAAGCCGCGCCAGACCTTCAACGCCATCGGCTTTCTTGCGGGCACGGACCCAACCGCGGGCACGATCCTGCTGACCGCGCACCTCGATCATCTCGGCACCGGCACTCCCGTTAATGGCGACGCGATCTACAACGGAGCCAATGACGACGCCTCCGGCACCACGGCGGTCCTCGAGCTGGCTCACGCGCTCGGCTCCGGCCCTAAGCTCAAGCGCAGCATCCTCTTCGTCTGCTATGGCTCGGAGGAGATCGGCGAGCTGGGCTCCGAGTACTTCGGCAAGCACTCGCCCGTGCCCCTCAATAATTTCGTTGCTAACCTCGAGTTCGAGATGATCGGCAACCAGGACCCGAAGATGCCTCCGGGTACGCTGATGTTCACCGGCTACGACCGCTCCAACCTCGGCTCGACGCTCAAGGAGCATGGAGCGAAGCTGGGGCCGGACCCATATCCCGACCAGCGTTTCTTTGAGCGTTCCGATAACTACCAGCTTGCGCTCGAGGGCATCGTAGCCCATACCGCCTCCGGCTGGGCGATGCCGCCGACCTATCATCAGCCGGACGACGACATCGCGCACCTCGACATCAACTTCATGACGACAGCCATTCAGTCGCTCATCGATCCGGTGCGCTGGCTCGCCAACAACGACTTCAAGCCCGCATGGTTTCCGGGCCAGCAGCCGCACCGATAAGCAGAAGGGAAGCAATGACCGAGCAGGTGGAGACAGCCGTATCGTTCGCGCAGGAGCAGGGGCCGCGATTCGTCGAAGAGCTCAAGGAGCTTCTGCGCATCCCCTCGATCTCCACGCTACCCGAGCACGCAGGCGACGTGCGCGCAGCCGCGCAGTTCTGCGCTGCGGGCCTCGAGCGCATCGGCATGGAGCACGTCCGGCTGATCGAAACCTCGACGCCGGACCGCGCAGGTCATCCGCTCGTCTACGCAGACTGGCTGCACGCAGAAGGGAAGCCGACGGTCCTCTTCTACGGCCATTACGATGTGCAACCCGCAGAGCCGCTGGATGAGTGGCTTACTCCTCCCTTCGAGCCGACGGAGCGCAACGGCAATATCTACGCACGCGGCGCGGTCGATGACAAAGGCCAGATGTGGATGCACGTCAAGGCGCTCGAGTCGCTCTTCGCCGCATGCAATGGTAAGCTCCCCGTTAACGTGCGCGTCATCCTCGAGGGCGAAGAGGAGGTCGGCGGCGAAGGCATCGCGGAGTATCTCGGAGCCCACGCCAGCGAGCTTCAAGCCGATGTCGTCCTCATCTCCGATACGGAGATGTTCGCGCCCGACCTGCCCACGCTGTGCGTCGGCCTGCGCGGCATGATCTACACCGAGGTCGAGGTCCGCGGCGCGAAGACGGACCTGCACTCCGGCATCTACGGCGGCGCAGCCCCTAACCCTTTCGTCGCGTTATCGCAGATCATCGCCAAACTGAAGGACGAGGACGGCAAAATCCTCATCCCCGGCTTCTACGACAAGGTCGAAGCCCCCACAGAGGATGAGCTGGCCGCATGGAAGCGGCTTCCGTTTGACGAAGAACACTACCGCGCCACCGAGGTCGGCTCCGCAAGCCTGACCGGCGAGCCCGGCTACAGCGTGCTCGAGCGCGTCTGGGCGCGTCCTACGCTCGACGTGCACGGCATGCCCGGCGGCTTTATCGGAGCCGGAGCGAAGACCGTCATTCCAGCCAAAGCCGTAGCCAAAATCAGCATGCGCCTCGTGCCGGAGATGACCCCGGCCGAAAGCTTCCAGCAGTTCAAGCAATACGTCGAGTCGCTCTGCCCCAAAGGCGTTACGCTCGACGTGCGCCTCATCCACTCCGGCGACCCCATCGTCGTCAGCACCGGCAATCCCTACGTGCAGACAGCAGTTGAAGCGATGCACACGGTCTTCGGCAAGGAGACGGTCTTCGTCCGTGGCGGAGGCTCTATCCCCATCGTGGGCGACTTCATCCGCAAGCTGGGGACACCCGTCCTGCTGATGGGCTTCGGCCTGCCTGATGACAACCTGCACGCGCCGAACGAGAAGTTCCATCTGCCCAACTTCCATCGTGGCATCGAATCTATCGTGCGTTTCCTCGGCGGGCTGTCAGCCTAGGGAAATCCGCACCTGCTATCCTCCCCACAGATGGCCCAGAACTCACAAACCAAGGGGCAGATCGCCGGGGCGACCACGGCGCTGGTGCTGCTCACCGCGCTGAACTTCCTCAACTACATCGACCGCTACATCCTGCCGGGCGTGCAGGAGATGGTCAAGCACGAGTTCTCCGTCTCCGACGAGCGCATCGGCGCGCTGACCTTCTGGTTCATGATGGCCTACGTGCTGGCCTCGCCCATCACGGGATGGGTTGGCGATCGCTTCCCGCGCAAGCCACTCATCGTCGGGGCGGTGCTCTTCTGCAGCGGCATCAACTTCTTTACCGCGACGGTCCACAGCTTCGATACGCTGATGCTTCGCCACGCGGCGCTCGGCATCGGCGAGGCCTGCTTTGGCATCTACGGCCCGGTCCTGCTCGCGGACTTCTATCCCGATCACCACCGCAACCGCGTGCTTACCATCTTCAACGTGGCGCTGCCGGTCGGCGCGGCCCTTGGATACCTTGTCGGCGGCATGGTCGGCGGCAGCTACGGCTGGCGCATGCCGTTCTATGTCTCCGCCGTGCCGGGCCTTCTCCTCGCGCTGCTGATCTTCTTCTTCCTGCGCGAACCGGAGCGAGGCGCAAGCGACACAGAAAAGCCGAAGCTCGAGCGCAACGCCGTGCTCGGACTGGCGAAGAACGGTGGCTACCTGACGGCAGTGCTCGGCCTTGCCGCGATCACCTTCTCGCTTGGCGGAATCTCATGGTGGATGCCGTCCTACCTGCAGCGGATGGGCGGCATGTCTCCGGGACGCGCCGGGTTTGTCATGGGCGCAGTCACCGTGGTCACAGGGCTGACCGGGACCGCCATCGGCGGCTGGCTCGCGCAGCGATGGCTGCGCACGAATCACCGCGCACTCTACCTCGTGCCCGCATGGAGCGCCCTGCTGGCGATTCCGCCGGGGCTGCTCTGTTTCTTCGGCCCTAAGTCCATGATCCTTCCCATGCTGGCGCTGGCGCAGTTCTTTATCTTCCTTGGCACAGGACCGTTGAACGCGGCGACGGTCAACTCGGTCAGTTCATCCGTGCGGGCTACGGCATTAGCCGGACAGCTTTTTTTCATCCACGTCCTCGGCGATGCGCCCTCGCCGCGCATCATCGGCCTCGTCAGCGACCGCAGCAACCTGAGCATCGGCCTCGGACTGACGCTCGTAGCCTTTCTCGCAGCAGCTGCGCTGTTGTTCCTCGGATCGCGCTTCGCTCCTCGTATGCACACCGAGGAGAGCGTCGCCGTCGGCGGATGATCTTCCACGCGCTCGAGGCGCTGGCGTGGCTGGTGACGCTCGCATGGGTCGCCAAGGTGATCGAAGCAGCACGCGGCCTGCCTAAGATCGTCGATCTGCGCGATCCAGCGTGGAACAGAACACCCGAAGAGATGCCATTACTGGCTGTCATCGTCCCCGCACGCAACGAGGAAGACAACGTCGAGTCTTGCCTGCGATCCTTGCTCGATCAGGACTATCCCTCACTCCGCATCATCGCCGTTAACGACCGCTCGACCGACCGCACGGGACAGATCATGGAAACCTTAGCGCAAGCGTCTCCTAAGCGATTGAGCGTACTTACCATTGAGCAATTACCCGCAGGCTGGCTAGGCAAGACGCACGCCATGGCACGCGGAGCCGAACTCGCAGGCAGTGTGGACTGGCTGCTGTTCACGGATGCCGATGTGATCTTCCGTTCCGATACGCTGCGGCGTTCTCTCGCTTACGGCATTGCAGCAAAGACAGACCATCTCGTCACCGTGCCGACGACCATCACGAAAAGCTGGGGCGAGGCCATGATCCTCGGCCTGCTGCAGATCTTCGGTATGTGGGCAACCCGGCCATGGAAGATTGCAGACCCAAAGTCCCTGCGTGACGTCATTGGCATCGGAGCCTTCAACCTGATCCGCCGCGAGGCCTACGAGCAGGTTGGCGGCTTCGCGGCGCTGCGCATGGCCGTGATCGAAGACCTCGGGATAGGCCGCCGGATCAAGCAGGCGGGACTCGCACAGCGCATCTCCTTCGGCAGAGGCATGGTAAGCCTCCACTGGGCCACCGGAGCGATGGGCCTCGTCCGCGTCATGACGAAGAATATGTTCTCCGCCTTCAACTTCCACCTGTCGCTCGCGGCGGCGGCGTGCCTCTGGCTCGCGCTCTTCTGCATCGCCCCGTTTGCCGGAGTATGGGTGCCCGGCCTCCAACTCCCATCCGCGCTGATCGTGCTGTCTTTGTGGCTCGCATACAGGCTCTTCGGCAGAACCTCGGGAATCTCCTCGGCTCATGCGCTGCTGGCCCCGATTGCCGCGAGCCTCCTGATCTATGCGGCGATCCGGTCAGCGGCAATCACGCTCTGGCAGGGAGGAATCGTGTGGAGAGGAACCTTCTATCCGCTGGCGGAGCTGCGCCGTCACGCAGCTCCTCTCCGCAACAAGAGAAACTAGCGCCGCCAGCCGGGATACGCCGCATACGGCGGCGGCACAACCACGTAGCGCGGTGTCGAAAGCACTGCCCAGAGCAGCAGAGCAATCCAGCCGATGCACGTCCAGCCCACAAGCACATTCAGCACAAGAATGCCAGTGACGCGATGGCCGCGGTGCGCGGCAAGGATGGTCGGTAGAAAGTAGAGAAGCGTAACAATCGCAAGGTGAATCATGTCAGGGCCCCTCTCGGCCCTGACACACCTCTACGCAAGCCGCTCAGGAAAAGTTCGCTAGACCTCGACGAGCTCGTTCACCGTGCCATACCGCTTGGCCACGTATTCATCGAGAATCGCCTGAAACTCCTCGACGATGCGGTCGCCCTTGAGCGTCGTAAACAGCTTGCCGTCCACATACACCGGAGCCTTTGGCTCCTCGAACGTGCCGGGCAGCGAGATGCCGATGTTGGCGTGCTTGCTCTCGCCTGGTCCGTTCACGATGCAGCCCATGACCGCCAGCTTCAGCTCCTCCACGCCGGGATACTGCTTCTTCCACTCCGGCATGGATTCGACAAGGTAGTTCTGGATACGCTCAGCCAACTCCTGGAAGTAGGTGCTCGTCGTGCGTCCGCAGCCGGGGCAGCTCGTCACCTGCGGCATAAAGGAGCGGATATTGAGTGCCTGCAGAATCTGCTGACCGCAGCGCACCTCCTCCGACCTGTCGCCGCCCGGCGTAGGCGTCAGCGAGACGCGGATCGTATCGCCGATCCCGGCCAGCAGCAGGGGAGCAAGCCCCGCCGTCGAGGCGACGATGCCCTTCATGCCCATACCGGCCTCGGTCAGGCCAAGATGCAGCGTGTAATCGCAGCGCCGTGCCAGCTCGGTGTACACGTCGATCAGGTCGCGCACGCCGGAAACTTTAGCCGAAAGAATAATCTGGTCCCGCCGCAGGCCATAACGCTCAGCAGCGGCGGCATTATCGACCGCGGAGACGACCATCGCCTCCATCATCACGTCGCGCGCATCGAGCGGCGCAGAGGAACGGCTGTTCTCATCCATCATGCGTGTCAGCAGCGCCTGATCGAGCGAGCCCCAGTTCACACCGATGCGAACCGGCTTCTGATACTTCACCGCAACCTCGACCATGGTGCGGAAGTTGTCATCATCCTTGCGCCCGATGGAGACGTTGCCCGGATTGATGCGGTACTTGGCCAGCGCCTCGGCGCAGTCCGGATACTTCGAGAGCAGAAGATGGCCGTTGTAGTGGAAGTCGCCGATGATGGGTGTATTCCAGCCCTTCGCGCGAATGCCTTCGACGATATGCGGTACAGCCTTGGCAGCGTCATCATTGTTGACAGTGATGCGCACCATCTCCGACCCGGCGCGTGCCAGCGAGGCGATCTGCTGAATCGTGGACTCGGCGTCCGCCGTATCGGTGTTGGTCATGGACTGCACCACGACAGGATGGCCGAAGCCGACGTGAACTCCACCTACGTTGACGGCTACCGAGGGGCGGCGTTGAATCTGCGGCATGGAAACCTCTCCATAGATAAGGGTATCACCGCGGGCAAACGGATTCCCGCTCACGATACACTGGTTCTAACGGCCCGGTAGCTCAGTTGCATAGAGCAGCGCACTCCTAACGCGAAGGTCGCAGGTTGGACTCCTGCCCGGGCCACCAATACCTCTTTATGCTCATCGGCCGCGAGTTAGACTGATCCTGCATGAAGAAAATAGGCTTCCTCTCCTTCGGCCATTGGACCCCCTCGTCCCAGTCGCAAACGCAGTCGGCTGCCGATGCGCTACTGCAGTCCATCGACCTCGCTGTTGAGGCCGAGCGCCTCGGTATGGACGGGGCCTACTTCCGCGTGCATCACTTCGCTCGGCAACTGGCATCGCCGTTTCCTCTGCTGGCGGCAGTCGGCGCTAAGACTCAGAAAATCGAGATCGGTACCGCAGTCATCGACATGCGGTATGAGAACCCCCACTACATGGCGGAGGACGCTGGCTCCGCGGACCTGATCGCAGGCGGACGCCTACAGTTGGGCATCAGCCGAGGCTCGCCCGAGCAAGTGATCGACGGCTGGAGCTACTTTGGCTACAGTCCCACCGAAGGCAAGAGCGATGCCGACATGGGCCGCCAGCACGCAGAGGAGTTTCTCGAGTTGCTGCGCGGCAAGGGTTTCGCCCGGCCTAATCCGCACCCGATGTTTCCCAATCCGCCCGGACTGCTGCGTCTTGAGCCGCACTCCGAAGGCCTGCTCGAACGCATCTGGTGGGGATCGGGCTCCAACGCGACCTCTGTCTGGGCTGCAAAGCTCGGCATGAACCTGCAATCCTCCACCCTCAAAGACGATGAGACGGGCGAGCCGTTCCATGTCCAGCAGGCTGCCCAGATTCGCGCCTATCGTGCAGCCTGGAAGGAGGCCGGGCACACGCGAACGCCGCGCGTCTCCGTCAGCCGTAGCATCTTTGCGCTGGTCAACGACCTCGATCGCGCCTATTTCGGACGCGGCAATCAGCAGGCGGACCAGGTCGGCTTCATCGACGCCAACACGCGAGCGATCTTCGGACGCAGCTACGCCGCCGAGCCGGACGTCCTCATCGAACAGCTCCGCAAGGACGAGGCGATCGCGGAGGCCGACACGCTCCTGCTCACCGTTCCCAACCAGCTCGGTGTTGCCTACAATGTGCATGTGCTGGATGCAATCCTGACGACCGTTGCTCCGGCCCTCGACTGGCGCTGAACCGCTGGCAGCCCATACAGGCTGCCAACTTGCGCCTTCACCCCGGATCGGACACAATAAATCCCAAGCCCTTACCTTCTACACTTCCGCCGAGCGAATCTCGTTCGGGGCGAAGCCTTGTTCCCTCGTTCCATGCGGAGTGTGTGTGCCGCATCGTCGTTTGCGATAGGAGATCTCTCGATGGCGCAGCGCAATAGAGCATCCCGGTTGTGTGCATTCACTCTGGCCCTGGCAGCAGGAAGCTTTCCCGTCCACGCGCAGGGACGCGGCGCAGTGGCCGACACTCCTACTCCGTTGCCGGCAGACAGCCCGGCCCTGACCGCCATGAAGCAGGAGGCCATCGCCAAGGTAGACTCCGAGGCCAAGCAGATTCAGGTCATGGTCGATACCGTCTTCAGCTACTCCGAGCTTGGCTACCACGAGGTCCACTCCTCGAAGTACCTCTCCGACATTCTCGAAAAGAACGGCTTCAAGGTAGAGCGGGGAATCGCGGGCATCCCGACAGCCTTCATGGCGACGTGGGGCGAGGGCAAGCCGGTCATCGCGCTCGGCTCGGACGTGGACTGCATCCCTCAGGCCTCGCAGAAGCCCGGTGTCGCCTACCATGATCCCATCGTGGCGGGCGCTCCCGGCCACGGCGAGGGCCACAACTCCGGCATCCCGCTGAACATCGCCGCCGTGCTGGCCGTGAAGGACATCATGGTCAAGAACCACATCAAGGGCACGCTCAAGGTGTGGCCGGGCATCGCCGAAGAGCTGCTCGGCGCGAAGGCCTACTACGTGCGCGCCGGATATTTCAAGGATGTGGACGCCGTGCTCTTCGCGCATGTGGGTAACAACCTTGGCGTAGCCTACGGCGGATTCACCTCGCTCGGCGCAGTCTCGGTGCGCTTCGACTTCGTCGGAGAAAGCTCGCACGCAGCAGTTGCTCCGTGGAAGGGCCGCAGCGCGCTCTCCGCAGCCGAGCTGATGGATGTGGGCTGGAGCTTCAAGCGGCAGTTCCTGCGCCCGGTGCAGCGCTCGCACAACGTCATCGTCAACGGCGGCGACCAGCCCAACGTTGTGCCCTCTAACGCGAGCAACTGGTACTACTTCCGCGAAGCCACGGCCCCCGCCGTGCGCGAGCTGTGGGACACCGGCGAGAAGATGGCGCAGGGTGCTTCGATTATGAGCAGCACCTCCTATAGCTCGACCGTGCTCGGCAGCGCATGGCCCGGCTGGTTCAACAAGCCCATGGCCGAGGACGAGTACGCCAACATCAAGCAGGTCGGCCTGCCCACATGGTCCGAGGATGACCTTACGCTGGCCAAGGCCATCCAGCACGAGCTGAAGGTGCCCGAGGTCGGCCTCGAGACGAAGCTCAGCTCCATCCGCGGCGGCGGCACGGAGCAGGGCTTTACCGGCGGGCCGTCGGATGACATCGGCGACATCTCCTGGAACGTGCCCACGATCACCCTCTCCTATCCCTCGAACATCCCCAACCTGCCCGGTCACAACTGGGCCAACGGCATCGCCATGGCCACGCCCATCGCGCACAAAGGCGTCGTCGCCGGAGCCAAGGTGCAGGCGATGACCCTGCTCGACCTGCTGACGAAGCCTGAGGTGCTTACTGCCGCATGGGATTACTACAACAACGTCCAGACCAAGGACATCAAGTACGCACCCTTCATCCGGCCGGGCGATCAGCCGCATATCGAGCTGAACTCGGCCATCATGGACAAGTACGCTCCGCAGCTTGAGAAGTTCTACTACGACTCCAGCAAATACCCGACCTATCTCGATCAACTTGGCATCAAGTACCCCACCGTGCGCCCCGCAACGGCCAGCGTGACGCGCGGTGAGGAGGCTACTCCGACCGAGTTGGAGGACACGATCGCCGACTCCGCCGCAACGCGCTAGATTCCGAGGCGTCTTTGGCAACCGTGGGCGGCGATATACTTAGAGAGTGAATAAGAAGTTTTATATCGAAACCTTCGGTTGCCAGATGAACGCCCATGACTCGGAAAAGGTCATCGGCACGCTGGAGCATGAGGGCTACACGCAGGTGCAGGATGAGTCCGAGGCCGGGCTCATCCTCTACAACACCTGTTCCATCCGCGATAAGGCCGAACAGAAGGTCTTCCATCGCCTGAACGAATACAAGCGCATGCAGGGCGAAGGGAAGCGCTTCGCCGTCATCGGCTGCGTCGCACAGCAGGAGGGCGAGCGTATCTTCGAGCGCGCCCCGTACGTCTCCATCGTCTCCGGCTCGGCCTCTTATCGCAATCTGCCGCAGATGCTCGACCGGCTGGAGCGCGGCGAGCAGCGCATCACCGGCCTCGACGACCGGCAGACCGATCAGACCTTCGAGACAGAGTTCGTCGCGCGCACCAACCCGCATCGCTCCTACATCACTATCATCGAAGGCTGCGACAAGTTCTGCGCCTATTGCGTTGTGCCGTACACCCGAGGCAAGGAGCGCAGCCGCTCCGCCGAGTCCGTTCTCGAAGAAGCGAAACGCATCGCCGATATGGGCTACACCGAGATCCAGCTCCTCGGCCAGAACGTCAACTCCTACGAAGACCCCTCCGGCAAGATGAGCTTCGCGGAGCTGCTGGCTGCCGTCGGCAGCATACCGGGCATCCGCCGCGTGCGCTTCACCACCTCGCATCCGCGTGACTTTACCAAGGACATCGTCGACGTCATCGACGCCTTCCCGACGCTCTGCGATCACGTCCATCTGCCCGTGCAGAGCGGTTCCACCAATGTACTCAAGGCAATGAACCGCGAGTATACCCGCGAGTGGTATCTCGAGCGCATCGCATGGATGAAGGCCGCCAAACGCAGGATCAGCATCACCACCGACATCATCGTCGGTTTCCCCGGCGAAACCGATCAGGATCTCGAGGACACGGCCACCCTCCTCGATGCCGTCGGGTATGACGCCATCTTCGCCTTCAAGTATTCGCCGCGTCCGAACACGCCCGCAGTTGGTATGCCCGACTCAATCTCCGACGAGGTCAAGTCTGCCCGCCTGCAAATTCTGCTCGACCGCCAGCGCGAGATTCAGCGCGTGAACTACCAGAAGCATCTCGGCGAGACGATGGAGCTGATGGTCGAAGGGCACAACAAGATACGCAACCAGGTCATCGGGCGCAGCTCGCAGAACAAGACCGTCAACTTCACCACCGATCAGCTCATCATGCCCGCGCCCGGCAGCTATCAGCAGGTGCGTATCACGCAGACCTTCCCCAACAGCTTGTTAGGGGTTGCCGTCGAGGCAACCGCCGGGGTGATGTGAGATGAAGACGCCCGAGACGACCCAACCCGAAGCTCCGCTTGAGGTAGAGGTGCAGATTCGCGGCCTGATGATGGACCCGGTCACGAACATGCCCATCATTGTGCTTAAGGACGTCGCGGGCGATACCATCCTGCCCATCTGGGTCGGCGCCTTCGAGGCCAACGCCATCGCGCTCGAGCTGGAAAAGAGCGTCACGCCGCGCCCCATGACGCACGACCTGATCAGGAACCTTGTTACGGGTCTGAACATCCGCGTCAACAAGGTCGTTGTCTCCGAGCTGAAGGACAACACCTTCTACGCGATCATCTGGATGGAGCAGAACGGCGAAACCATCACGCTCGATGCGCGGCCCTCTGACGCTATCGCGCTGGCGCTCCGCTGGGACTGCCCGATCTACGTGCACCGCGACGTATTGGCCAGCACGCAGCAGTCCACCGATAACGCGCAAAACGTCAATACCGAAGAGTTGCGCCGCTGGCTCGAGAGCCTGAACGACGAGGACACTGGCCGCTACAAGATGTAACCGTATGCGTTACACATTGGCCATGCGACCGACGAGCTGACGCAGCAGCGTATCCCACAGATCACCGTAGGTATCCCATCCGCCCAGCGTCTTGACGCGCTCAAGCGCGGCCTCGCTCATTCGCTGTTGCAACGCAGGATCATCCGCCATCTGTTGCAGCCTCTCCGCAAGCGCATCCACGTCGCGGTCCTCGACGATGAAGCCCTCCACCTGATCCGTAAAGAGATCCTCAGCCCCGGTCGCCCGCGTGGCAATGACCGGGCAGCCTGTCGCCATCGCCTGCCCCTGCACCAGCGCCAGGCCTTCCTCGATACTCGGCAGCATCAGGACATGACTTGCACTCATCCTGCGCGCGAGCTCTGTCTGCGGAATTGCTCCTGTAAAGGTGACATGTTCCTGCGGTAGCGTATGCAGGATGCTTCGGAGGTCGTCCTGCATGCTGCCCACAACGGTAAGCCGCTTGCGAGGATGCCGAAGGCGCGAGAAGGCTTCCAGAAGATACGGTACGCCCTTCCGCAGGCTTACCTGTCCTGCAAAGAGCACCTCGAAGCTCTCCTTCGGCGGATCGACGGTGCGCGTAAAGCGGTCGAGCCGAACCCCATACGGCAGAGCATGCACCTTCTCCGGCGCAACGCCCTGAGTGATGAACGACTGCCGCACAATGGTCGAGGGTACAGTGATCGCGTCCGCCTGCGCGTAGATCGCCTCCTCGCGTTCCACAATGTGCGGAGGATACTGTCGCGCAGGCAGCTTCCAGCGACGAAGTTCCTCCTGCACGACCCTCTCCTGAAATCGCTGGTGCGTCGATCCCCGGTCACAGATAAAGATGCCGCCATCCTTCTGCACCTTCTGTCCCGTCAGCAGGCCCGCGCCCGAGATGGCGATGAACGCATCGCATGGCTCGATCTGCGCACAGGTCCAGCGGTCGAAGGCGAGCGCATTCCAGCGGCCCATCTTCGTGGAGAGGGAGGCAGGGTAGAATCTGGTCCGGTTCAGCAGGTAGTCGGTTGTATGAAGAAGAGGAAACGTCCCCACCAGCTCACGTGGAAGCCCTTCACGCTTTACCCGCGCCCACGGCCACGTGGAATAGATCTTCTGAAGATGCCCAAGCCTGCGCATCTGGTGAGCCAGCTCAAAGTGATGGAAGACTCCAAAGACTGCCTGCACGACGCGCATAAAAAATCGACCTACCTCTGAGTGTACAGGCTGAGGGTGATATATTTTAGGGGACGTTGCATCAGGGAGACATGTGTCTGTGGGGTTTGCTCGAGCGGTAAAGGGAGCTGCATTCTCAGTGGTAGCCGGGGCGGAGCGTGTCCTTCGCCCCGGGCAGCGCAGAGAGCCTCTTTCCCGTGTGCGCAACGTTCTTCTGTTGCAATACTCTGCCGCGCTGGGGCCTGCGGTGCATGCAACTCCATTGGTCGCTGGTATACGTCAGGCTATGCCGGATGCGCGCATCGTGGTTGCGGCAAATGGACTTGCAGCCGGGGTTTTTCGCAACCATCCGCAGGTCGATCAACTGTTCGAGACGCCCTCGCCGTTATCCGATTTGCGCGGCGCTGTACGCGCCCTGCGAGTCCAGCGTCTCTTTGCGCAGGGAGCCTTCGCTGCCCTGACCACTCAGGGCAATGAGCGCACCCTGATCGGCCTTGCAGCTTTCCTCGCAGGCATCCCCTATCGTGTGGGGTATACGGAGGTCCCGCAGCTCTACCAGTCTTCCTTCAGGCGCGACGCGACGCGCAGCCTGATCGACGACAACCTGCGCCTCATCGAGACATTCGGCAGACCTGCTCAGCACATCGAGCCGCAGATCTTCTTCACGCAGCAGGATGCAGACTACGCCCGCGAGCTGCTGGCTCGAGACGCCCGCCCCATCGCAGTCTTCGTCACGCAGAATAGCGGAGGGCAGAGAACCGGCTGGCACATGGATCGCTTCGTCCACGTTCTCCGCCACGTCGAAGCATCCGGATACAGGATCGTCTACGTGGGCACGACGAAGGACGCGCCGGCTATCGAAGCGATCCGCAGCGAGGCAGGCGGGATCGGCGTATCGCTCGCAGGCAGGACCAGCATCCCGCAGCTTACCGCGCTTCTTGCACAGAGCGATATCATCGTCAGCCTCGACACGGGAACCATGCATGTAGGCCGCGCCGCCGGTACGCCCATGGTCGTGCTCGGGCCAAGCTGGCAGCGGCCGATCGAGTGGCTCCCGCTGGGCATTCCTCATGTGAGGATTCTGCGCGGCGAGGATCGAGACACGATCCCGGCGAACTACCAACTGGATGAGATCACCGCAGAGAGCGTCGTCAGCGCCTTCGATGAACTGATGCAGCTCTATCCACCCAGTGCCGCAGACCGCGAGAGGCGCGTGCAACGCTCGCTCGCTGCACAGGCTGAAGCCTAACGCTGCGCCAGCATCTCCACGCAGTGAAAGAACTCCGGAAACAAGGTTGCTGCCGCATCGGCCCCATGAATCTCCGACTCGCTCGAGGCCGCCAGCGCCGCAATCGAGAACGCCATCGCTATGCGAGGATCGCCTCCCGAGTCGATCACTCCGCCATGAAGGCTCTGGCCGCCGGGAATCTCCAGACCATCCTCATGCTCGGTCAGTTCAGTGCCCATAGCTCTAAGATTTCTTGCAATACCATCAAGTCCCTTCGCGTCATGAATGCGAATGCCTTCGCGGGTATACGGCGCAATCGCCGCCAGCGCCGGAAGCGCATCCTGAAGCTGCATGGAGAGTGGCCCGGCAATGTCGATCCCTTTGAGCGCTCCTGCTCCGCGATTGACCTTGATCGACCCGACAAGCTCTCCATGATGCTCCTCCACGGCAAGCACCTTGACGCTGCCGCCCATGGAAACAAGGACGTCTAGCAGGACAGAGCGCGCCGGATTCATGCCGATAACATCCAGCACAAGGTTCGAATCCGGAAAGAGCAGAGCCGCGCAAAGAAAGTAGGCCGCAAGCGAAAGATCGCCGGGCACGGTCGCCTCGATGGCGCGAAGCCGCTGGCCGCCCGCTACGAGTATGCGATCTCCCTTGCGCGACAGCGAAGCGCCAAAGGCGCGCAGCGCATGCTCGCTGTGATCGTGCGTCCGCACGGCCTCACGCAGCGAGGTCGTGCCCTCGGCCTGTATCGCTGCAAAGAGAACCGCAGCCTTGATCGGCGCTGAAGGTCGCGGCATGTCGAAGTCAATCGCTTGAAGCGGCCCGCCGCGGATGGTTATCGGCGCATGCCTGAGCTCCACCGCAGCCCCCATGCGCGTAAACGGCTCCTGAAGACCATCGAGTGCGGCATCGCCTCTCAGCGTATACCGATTCGGATGTGCAGCCACCAGCCCGGCGAGCATGTGCATGATCTCGCTGGAGCCGCCGTCAAGTGGAGCATCCACGGCGCGCAGGCTGCCGCCCGTGCCCGTAATGGCGATGTAGTCTTTGCTACTCGTATCGACCGTCGCGCCGAGCGCCCGCACACTCTCCAATAGGCTGCGAGAAGCCGCTCCCGCAGCGAAGTTCGAGAGCCGCGTCACACCCTCGGCCAACCCGGCCAGCAGAGCATAGTTGTGGGAGACAGACGCATCGCCCGGAAGCACCAGCGAGCCCTGAAACGAACGCGCCGGTTGCACAATCTGAGTCGAGGCCGTCATAGACCTATCTTAAACTCTCGATCAGGGAACGCGCAGCACCACGAGAGTCTCATCATCGAAGTGCTCAGTCCCGCCCTGAAAGAGAGACACCGCATCGAGTATCGCCTCTACGGCCGACTCGGCGCTGCTGGTCGCCGTCGGATGATGCTGCAGCAGGGTACTAAGCCGCTCATTGCCGAACATCTGTCCCTTCGCATCGTTCGCATCGAGGATGCCGTCGGAGAAGAAGACGACCATATCGCCCGGGCGCGTGGTCAGCGTACTCTCCTCGTAGCTCACGTTCGGGAACAGGCCCAGCGGAAAGCCCTCCACCTTGATCGTGCGCACGTCGATGGCATTGGTCAGGCTCGTCGTATCCGCCGTCACATACAGCGGCTGCACAGAGCCCGCATTGGCGATCTGCAGCGTCTGCGTGGTGTCGTTCCACATTGCCACCAGCATCGTTACATACTGCGAGGCGAGCTTGCGCTCCTGCAACTGGTCGTTGAGCGCCGACAGCAGCGCCCCCGGCGGCAGCCGCAGCGGAGCCAGCGAGCGCAGGATGCCCGATACCAGCGCCGCATACAGCGCCGCCGGAGCGGCTTTGCCCGAGACATCGCCCACGGCCAGCATGATGCGCCCCGGCCCATAGTCCAGAAAGTCGTACAGGTCGCCGCCGATGGAACGCGCCGGCAGAAAGCTTGCCGCAATCTGCGCCCGCTTCAGGCGCGGCGGCGATGCGGGCAGTAGGCGAAGCTGTACCTGCCGCGCCATCTCCAGGTCGTGCTCCAGCCGCTGCTCCTCCTCGTGGATGCGCTGGTAGAGTCGTGCATTCGCAATGGAGATGGCAATCTGCGCGGCTAGCGTGCTCAGCGTGCGCTGGTGATCCTCGGTGTAGTAGTTGACGCGCGTATGCTCCAGATCCAGCACGCCGATGACCTTGCCCTTGTAGACCAGCGGCATGGCCAGCTCCGAACGTGCCTCGGGGTTCTCGGCAAGATAGCGCGGGTCCTTCCTCACATCGGGAACAAGGATCGGTGTCCTCTGCGCTGCGGCCGTGCCAATGATCCCCTGATTCGCCTCGACCGTGCGGACGCGGGCCACGCGCTCCCCGTAGCGGGAGGAGAATCGGTGCTCGAACAACTCCGTCCGCTCGTTCCAGAGCAGGATGGTGAACATCTGGAAGTCGACCACGCGCTTGAGAAGCTGCCCGATCCGCTCCAACAGATCGTCGAGGTCGAGGATGCTGGTGATCTCCTGCGAGATCTCGTTCAGCACGCTCAGCGTCTCCGCCTGCCGCGAGACGCGCGTGTACAGCCGCGCATTCTCGATGGCCACGGCCATGCGCGAGGCGACCAGCTCCAGCAGCCGCCGGTGCTCATTCGTAAAGTAGCCAAGCTGCTCCGATTGCAGGTCGAGCACGCCGATGACCTTGGTCTTGATGATCAGCGGAATCGCCAGCTCCGAGCGCACATTCGGATTCGCATTGATGTACTGCGGAAACGTCGAGACGTCCTCGACCAGCAGAGATTTGCGTTGCAGCGCCACCTGCCCTACGACGCCCTGGCCGATCTTGATCTTCATGCGCTCGATCTCCGGCGTATGCCCGCTCTGAAAGCGCATGCGCAGGTCCTGTGCGCGGTCGTTGATGAGCAGGATGGCGAAGATGCGGTAGTCGATCACGGCCCGCACTAGGTCGGCGACGCGGTGCATCAGCGTATTGATGTCGAGGGTCGAGTTCAGCGCATCGGCGAGCCGGTGCAGGAACTCTACCTGCAGCGGCTCCACATGCACCTGGATGCTGCTTGCAGGGATCTGCGGCGCCACGGGGCGGTAGTCACCCTCGTAGGGGTGCTCCGGCGGGCGTTCGGCGCCGGGCGTACCGGCCTTGCGCTTCTGCGAACTCGTCGACATGCGGTGTGGCGATGATTCCTTTTTCTGTATGACGGCTCTGCGGCAGCACGGTTATATGTGCAGCGGCTTAGTACCCTGTGGAGGAGGATACAGGCGCGTGCCCTGCGAGTTCAGCAACAATCTTGACGCTGGCACTCGCGCCGATACGGCTTGCTCCGGCGTGCAGCATGGCCGAGGCATCGGCGAGCGAGCGGATGCCGCCTGAGGCCTTCACCCCGGCCCGCGTGCCCGCTACGCCGCGCAGCAGGGCGATGTCGTCGGCCGTAGCTCCTCCCGTCGAAAAGCCCGTGCTGGTCTTCAGAAAATCTGCCCCGGCCGAGAGCGCAAGCTCCGCGGCGCGGAGCTTCTCCTCGAAGCTCAGCAGGCAGGTTTCGAGGATCACCTTCACGATCGCCCCGTTGTCATGAGCCACCTCGACGACGCCGCGAATGTCCTGCCGGATGGCCTCGTAGTCCTCTGTCGTTCCCGTCTTGAGCAAACCGATATTCAGCACCATGTCCACATCGTGCGCGCCGAGCCTGATCACACGCGCCGCCTCATCCTGTTTGGATGCAGCAAGTGACGCTCCCAGTGGAAAGCCGATGACCACGCCGACCGGAACGCCGGTCCCGGCCAGCGCCTCTGCGGCGGTCGCGGTCCAGAAGGGGTTCACCATCGCGCAGGCAAAACCGTACTCGGCGGCCTCGTGGCAGAGCTGGAGCACCTGCGGCCGCGTCGCGTCAGGCTTCAGCAGCGTATGGTCGAGCACGGCGGCGAGGCTTGCCGGGCTAGCCAGCGTCTGCGCGGCAAAGGCCTCTGCATTGTAGGAGTCAGTAAGCGATGTGGGGGAGGGAATTGTGGTCAACAGGAACTCCTTCCGGCAGGTACGGCGCGCCGGACGCCAAAACTCGGTCGTGTTTGAGACTAGCCGGGCTGAGGTTGGGTATGCAAGGGCGCGACCCCTCGGCAGTGGGTCAGTTGGAAGGGTACGGGCTTCAGCCCGTACATAAATGGTTGCCGCTTCACGGGCTGTAGCCTCTGAGAGAATGCCTGAGGCCAAACTAACCCACTACCGTGCCGCGCATCGCCTGCAGAAGCATCCTCGATCTGCCAGTCCGAAGCACAGGCAGATCGAGGAAGAGGATGATTACACCTGTGAGCAGGAGAGAGGGGTCAGCACCAGGTTCGACACATTGCTGACGATGCGCTCCGAGCTGAAGCGAGGATCGCTCGAGAGCTTCTTCCACTCCGGGTCGGAGTTGAACGCCGCCCAGCCCTTATCCATCGCGGCAAGATCGGGGAAGGTCAGCATGTAGGTCAGCGACGGCATCCGCGATCCGGCCAGCGTATCGCCGTAGAAGACCGATCCGCAGCCGGAGCGGGCAAAAATGGCGAACTCGCCATGGTGGAACATCTCCACCTTGCGCACATGGTCCTTGTGGCTAGGGCTCTCGTAGGTGCGGAGCTGGTAGATGCGCTTGCCCTTCTCGGCCGCAGCGGGCGACGGCGTGATCTTTGGCCAGCCCTCGAAGGCCGCCAGCAGGTGGTACTCGACGCGCTGGAAGGCGGGCGCAGCCGCCGGAGCGTTCCAGAACGGATCGGCTGCCTTCAGAAACTCCTCATCGGCCCCAAGATGCAGGTCCAGCAGCGCCAACTCCTCGACCGAGGTGCTCGGAATAATCACGTACATCGTCGGCGTCTCCGGCCCATAGGCCAGACTGAACGCCCCTACCGGTGTCATGCCACGGCGGTTCAGCGCCGGAATCAGCGCATCGGCGATGTAATGCTCGGTAAGCCCGTTCTGCACGCCGGAGTACAGTGTGTAGGTGCGAAGCTGATAATACTCGCGCTTCGAGCCGGACGCGGTGCTCTGGGCCTGCGCCTGCCCGGTAAGGGCGAGGGCGGACGCTGCTGCTGCACTGCTCAAAAACTGACGACGACGCATAGGTGCCTCCAGAATGCCTGTTCAGTATGACCAATCCAAAATTGAGTCGATTCAGGATGTGCAGCAGTGTACCGCGAATCCATAACGATTGGCTCTCTATCTAACAGGTTATGAACTCCTCCGCAGGCACTCTGCACCTCTCGATCCTTGACCAGTCGCCCGTCGCCGACGGCAGCACACCGGCTGAGGCGCTCGCTCGCTCCATCGAGCTGGCGCGGCACGTCGACGCCCTCGGCTACCGCCGCTTCTGGATGTCCGAGCATCACGCGATGGATCTGCTCGCCTGCACTGCGCCCGAGATCATGCTCGCCCGCATCGGCGCGGAGACGAAGCGCATCCGCATCGGCTCCGGTGGCATCATGCTGCCGCACTACACGCCGCTCAAGGTGGCCGAGGTCTTCCGCATTCTGCACGCGCTCTACCCGGACCGCGTCGATCTCGGCATCGGCCGCGCTCCCGGCGGCGGCCCGGTCGAGTCGCTGGCCCTCAAGCGCGACCGCTCCACGCCCATGCAGGACGACTTCATCGACCAAGTCAGCGAGCTGCTCGCCTTCCTCGACCACGACTTTCCCCCGACTCACCCCTTCGCTCGCATCCGCGTCGCTCCCGAGATGCCTGGCGGCCCCGACGTCTGGATGCTCGGCTCCAGCATGTGGAGCTCCTCGACGGCCGCGCAGTTCGGCCTGCCCTACGCCTACGCGCACTTCTTCAGCCCGGTGCACACCCGACGCGCCATCACCACCTACCAGCAGGAGTTCATGCCCAGCCCGCACCGCGATCACCCCGAGGCACTGGTGGCCGTCGGCGTCATCTGCGCACCCACGCAGGAGGAGGCCGACTACCTCCACTCCAGCGTGCGCCTGCTGCAACGCCGCATTCGCCTCGGCGATCGCAGCCCCGTCGCTACACCCTCCAGGGCGCTCGACGAGTTGGCCCGGATGGGCGCAAATCCGCTCGGCGAGGAGGAAGGGGAGTGGCCGCGCTACTTCGTCGGCACGCCGGAGAAGGTCCGTGAAGACCTGACCCGCATGACCACCGCGCTCAACATCTCCGAGCTGGTCGTGAATACGATCACCTGGGACCACGAGGCCCGGCTGCGCAGCTACACGCTACTCCACGAGGTCTTCAACAAAGGCTAGGCAAAACGAAGGCAAGGCGGAAAGTACACCATCCTCATTCCGCCCTTTTCCCGACTGTCATTCCGCTGCACTGCGGAATGACAGTGAAATAGCTGATTATGGATGCATCCGAACCCTAGTGCCCGTCAAACTCCGGCGGCATAATACGGATATCTTCCACATTGCGATACCGCTCCGCAAAGTCCATCCCATAGCCGATCACAAACTCATTCGGAATCTTGAAGGCCACATAATCGGCCTCAATCGGCACCAGCCGCCGCTCCGGCTTATCGAGGCAGGTGGCAATCTTCAGCGACGCGGGCTTATGCTGCAACATCAGCCCGCGCAGATAGCTCAGCGTCAGGCCGGTGTCGAGGATGTCCTCGACGAGAATGACATGCCGGTTCTCAATCGGATTATCAATATCCTTGATGAGCTTGACCGCGCCCGACGAGACGCGCGCCCGCCCATAGCTCGAAACCGCCACAAAATCGAAGGTCGCATCGACCGTAATCGCGCGAGCAAGATCGGAGAGGAAGATCGCCGCGCCCTTGAGAACGCCAATCAGAACGACGTTTTTGCCTGCATAGTCGGCGGAGATCTGTTTGCCAAGCGCCGCGACTCGATCCGAGATCTGCTCCCGGGAAAAGAGGACACGCATCGCCTCGGTAGAAGGAAACTGCACTGTATTGGAAGACATTTGTGATTAAGGTAACGCGAATATCGGCGGAGGGGAAGTAACCGATGGCTGTAATTGCGAAGCCCTAAGCAATAACGTCTATACTGGACGCAGGTCATGTATCCCTACATCCATCTAGGCTCCGTTTCTCTGGGCACCTTCGGTCTGCTACTCTGGCTGGCCGCGGTTGTCGCCACCGTCGTTCTGCACAAAAACTTTGTCCGCAACGGCGTCAACGCCGACGCGCTGAATGTGGTTGCGATGGTCGTCGTCACCGGCGTTCTCGGCGCGAAGCTCTGGCACGAGCTGCAAAGCCCCTCCGAGTTATGGCTCTCGCTGCGCCAGATCGCTCAGCCCGGCTGGTCGCATCCGTTCGACGTGCTGACGGCCTTTCTGCGCTGGTTTCAGGCGGGATTTGCCTGGTTCGGCGGCCTGCTCGGCGGCATCGCCATGCTGATGTACCAGGGGCGCGTGGCAAAGGTCGGCCCCATGCGTATGCTCGACCTTGCGGCCCCGGCGGCTGCTTTGGGCTACGGCGTGGGTCGCATCGGCTGCCTGACCTCGGGCGACGGCGACTACGGCATCAAGACCACTCTGCCGTGGGGTGTACACATGCGCCCGGACGCGCTCGTTCCCACGCCGGATCTGGTGCAGCCGACCCCGGCCTACGAGTTCCTTTTTGGGATTGTGCTCTTTTGGCTGCTCTGGCGTCTCGGTGCCAAACAGCGGCCTCTCGGCTGGATGACCGGTCTTTATCTCATCCTCAGCGGCATCGGCCGGTTTCTGGTGGAGTTTGTGCGGATCAACCCGCGCCTCTACTGGGGCATGTCGAACGCGCAGGTCGCCGCGCTGGGGTCCGTCGTTGTGGGCATTCTCCTGATGCTGGTGGCCCGAGGGCGCGTCTCCACGCCCTCGGAACCGGAGTATTCGACGGTAGCCTGAACTAGAACTACCGCGACATCTCCTCGCGCAGCGGCTCCTGCGGAGCGGCGAAGAACGTCAGCGAGATGATGCCGCCAAGAATCGCCCCGAGGATCGGAGCCACCCAGAACAGCCAGAGCTGGCTCAGCGCCCATCCGCCCTCGAAGACCGCGACGCCGGTGCTGCGCGCCGGGTTGACCGAGGTGTTCGTGACCGGGATGCTGATCAGGTGGATCAGCGTCAGGCAGAGGCCGATGGCGATGGGAGCGAAGCCCTTCGGCGCGCGCTCATCGGTAGAGCCGAGGATGACCAGTAGGAAGAAGGCAGTCAGCACCACCTCGGCGACGAAGCAGGCCAGCAGAGAGTAGTGGTCGGGCGAGTGCTCGCCGAAGCCGTTCGAGGCGAAGCCGCCCGCGAGCGAGAAGCCGTCCTTGCCGCTGGCGATGAGGTACAGCACGCCCGCGCCGACGATTCCCCCAACAACCTGGGCGACGATGTACGGCAGCAGCTCCGAGTAGGGGAAGCGCTTGCCCACGGCCAGTCCGATGGAAACCGCGGGGTTCAGATGGCAGCCCGAGACGTGTCCGATGGCGAAGGCCATCGTCAGTACAGTGAGGCCGAAGGCAAGGGCCACACCGGCGAAACCGATACCCAGCGTAGGATACGCGGCAGCCAGCACAGCGCTTCCGCAACCACCGAAGACTAGCCAGAAAGTGCCGAAAAACTCGGCGATAGCACGTTTAAAGAGTGGCATGAAACACCTCAGGTCCTGGATTCAAGGTTTGTGCCGCGGATGCGTCGCAAGCCTTTGCTGCTGCGCGAAATCGTAGCACGGCTCGGGCGCAATCGAGCCGAAAACCTTGTCAATAAATGGATTGCGGGTCCCGGACGCCCACATGCTGCCCCAAATAGAGTTGTCATTCTGGAGCGCAGCGGAGGAATTTGCTTTCTTTTCCCAATCAATACTCTGTCATCCTGAGCGGAGCGCGGAATGCGCATTCGAAGGACGTGATTCTCGGATCACCTATACAGCATGGGCAGTCCAAAAACAGATTCCTCCGCTGCCCTACGGAATGACAAGGGGTAATGGGTGTTCTATTCCTGTTCAGAGACTTCTCAGGTAAGCCTTCGCCTCTTCCAGCTCCGGAAAGAGTCGCTCATCCGCCTGAAACTCCCGGGAGTGCACACAACGCCGCCCCGCCTTCATGCGAACCGGATGCTTCAGGTGCAGCATCTCGTGATACAGCAGGTACTCGACGGCGCAGCGCGGCGTATCCGGCCGGTCAAAGACCCGGCTCACGACGATGGTGTTATGCGCGGCGTCATAATGCCCCAGCATGCGCCGAGCATGGTGGGCGCTCCATGTCAGCGTCGGCTTGGCGAGCAGTCCGTTGAAGAACCGTGCATTCAGATCGTCGAAGATCGCATCCAGATCGTACCGGTGCCCCTGCGCCGTCGAGATGCGCTTGCGCCCCCTCGTCTGCCGGATGTGCTCGGCCAGCCGCGACATCGTCTCCGATCCGGTATAGCGCCGGTAGCGCTCCGAGTGCGTCGCCGACACTGGCTTGCGGTAGAGCTTCGCCAGCAGAATATGCGCGATGGAATGGTGAATCTCCTCGGGCGCAGTCTCGAGCAGGTCCGAGAGCCGTACGTTCAGCCTGCCCTCCCGCAGCCGGATGGTCGTATTCAGCGAGGTAAACCGCCGGAAGCGAATATCCAGCGCAGGCATCGGCGCGCGAGGCCGAAGCTCGCGGTATTCGTATTCAAAGATGGGAGCAAGATGTACCGCCGACGCAGGCTTAGGCTGCCGCACGCGAGGCGGGCTGGGGAGAACCACCGTCGGAGGAGGAGCGATCGGCCTCGGCTCAGGCTCAAAGAGATTGCGCATCAGGTGCAGCAGGCCGGGATGTCTCGTCTTGCTCACAGGGTAGTTACCCTATGGTAACGGATGCCCTGCAGCGCGAAATGAACATCCTGTGTACTGCTTAGGCTCTATCTGCCTGCTGAGCAAGTAGTTAATCCAGCCCTTACGGCCCCTCCGCGGAACTTTTCTTCTCCTTGTCTTCTTTAGCCGGTGGGTGAGCAAGAAACCACGCCTTCTGCTCCTCCGTAAGTTGCGCCGCATCCTCATGCAGATCGCCCAGCGACTCCAGCGCCAGCTTGCGTGAGACGTTATAGGCCTGATTGTCCGGCGGCGTGCGGATGACGGTCGCCCAGCGATCAATCGCGGTCAGCAGCTTGGGGAGGGACTTGCGGATGTCCCGGTGGGCGGGGCCGTACTCATCCAGATTGTCCTCCAGCTCGTTCACGATGGAGGTGAACTGCTCCAGCAGATTGTGGATGTCCTCCTCCCGGCCCGCCCTGCGCGGTCCCGCCGAGAGCTTCTGGATCTTCTCACTCCGCTCATCGAGAAACTTGACGAAGACCAGCACGCGCTCATTCGGCGTGTAGGCGGCGTCTCGAAGCTGATCCACCTCGGCCTCGGAGAGGTAGCTGCCGTCGCGCTGAGCGGTAAGAACCGGCGTCAGCAGAAGCAGCGCAAGCAGGAGACGGGGCAACATGGGAAATCAGGGTAGCACCTTCGTGCGAAGCCAACGTTCCACGTGGAACATTAGTGGTCGAAGACCTGCGTAAGCAGCTCGTCCTCCACCTTTGTAAGCTGCTTGAGCGTGTCCTCCATCGGCGGGCGGTCCTCGTACGAAGCGCGATGGACAAGCTCGCCAAGGTGGCGCGTGGTCTGGTGCATAAGCATCTGCGCGTTGATGACCCGCTTCGCATCCCGGGTGAGCCGCAGATGGATCAACTCGGCGTAGTGTCGAATCTTTTGCAGGGTCGAATAGGCGGCCAGCGTGTCTCCGGCGAGCATCTGGCGGCCTGCAACGTCGGTCAGCGTGGAGACGAGCTGGGTGTAGAGGAACGCCTGCTCCCGCGGATGCGCATGGTCGGCGCGGGACTCAAGCTGGGCGAGCACAGCAGGATCGAGCATCGCCGCATCCGTGGACGAGGCAAACGCAGGGGTAGCTGCGCTGAGGAGAAGTGCAAGGCAGAAAACTCTGCTTACGTGGCCCATATCGCACCTCGGTGTGCGGGATGGAATACGGTTACTTGCGATGCTCGAAGAGGTTCAGCCGTTCACGTGCGGCGGACTCCTCCTCGGGATACCTTCCGGCCGCGGCGGCCAGAAACTGTTTGTAGAACTCGGAAGCCTGTTGCAAGCGGTGCAGTGCGTCATACGACGTCGCCGCAAGAAAGAGAGTTGCGGGCGACTGTGGCAGCACAGTACCACGGATCTCGAGCGCATGCAAGACGATCTCCGGCGCGGCGTTGCGGCTGGCCGCGATGGCGAGGTTGCCGGCGGCCTCGCCGAGCAACTGGCGGTCCTTGAACGCGGCAGGATTGGCAACCGCCTGCGTCAGGGTAGCCTGCGCGGCGGCTGCGTCCCCCAGTGCGAGCTGGTTCTCGCCGTGCTCGGTCAGCAGGCCGAGATCATGCGGCGACTTTGCCAGCAGCGCCGTATAGAGCGGCTCGGCCTTCTCGGGCTGCTTGCTGCCGGTATAGAGATGCGCCAGCAGCAGGGTCAGATTGTCGTCCGCAGGATTGGCCGCGTGGAGCTTCTCGATCAGCGGCACGGCCTGATCGGCCTTGTTATCGGCGGCGTAGGCGGCGGCAAGCTGGCTCGCCATAGCGGGGTCCCCGGGGTGCGCATTGAGGGATGCAGTCAGCAGCGTCTCAGCCTCTGGCGCACGGTGGAGCGCCATCAGCACATGTGCCAGCGCAGCGGTGGTCGCAGGATCACCGGGAGCAGTGGCTAGTGCGCGGCGATAGGCCGCCTCGGCAGAGGGCAGATCGTGCGCAGCTTCGGCCATCTCTCCGGCAAGCAGGGCATCCTCCGGCGTCTCGGGCGAAAGCTTCAGCGCCTCGAGCAGGTCGTTGGAGGCCGCCGAAGGATCGGTCGCCTGATCGAGCCGGGCCAGCGCCCTCCACGCCCGGGCCTTGAGGGCAGGGGCAGGAGCATCCAGCGTGGTCGCCTGCGCCAGCTCCGCATGCGCCGAGGGGGCATTGCCGGTGCGGGCAAGCAGCAGCCCAAGCGCCAGATGCGGCGCAAACAGCCGCGCATCGGCGGCGATGGCGCGGCGATAGGACCCCGCCGCCTGCGTGTCATGGTTCAGCGCATCCTGCGCCATGCCAAGGTCGTACAGCAGCGTCGCATCGCCCGGATAGCGCGTGGTCAGTGTCGTCAGCAGGTCGAGCGCAGTGGTGAAGTCCTGCTTCTGCAGCGCCTCGGCGGCCTGTGCACGCATCGGGTCCTGCGGCTGCGGCGCGGGCGTCTGCGTGGTATCGGTCGTGCCGGGCGGGAGAGGGTTTTGTGCATGAAGCGCAAGCGGAGACAGAAGCAGCAACGAAAGAAGCAGGGAAGAACGGCTCATGCGGGAATCTCTTCAGCCTGCTCGGCGCGGGCGGGCGTTTGCAGCAGTACGGGAGCGAGCCAGTGGCCGGTGTGGCTGCCGGGAGCAGCGGCGATTTGCTCCGGCGTGCCCGTAGCAACGACCTGCCCGCCGCCCGAGCCACCCTCCGGACCCATATCGATGATCCAGTCGGCGGACTTGATGACGTCCAGATTGTGCTCGATCACCAGCAGCGATCCACCGCCCTCGATCAGCTTGCGGAACGCCGCCAGCAGCTTGGCTACATCGTCGAAGTGCAGGCCGGTCGTCGGCTCGTCCAGGATGTAGAGCGTGCGGCTGCGCGCCTTGGCCGCGTTCTCGTTGGCAGAGTTGCGCGCAGTGATATTGCGGGCCGTGGCCAGATGTGCGGCCAGCTTGACGCGCTGCGCCTCGCCGCCGGAGAGCGTCGTCGCGGACTGGCCAAGCCGCAGATAGCTCAGGCCTACTTCATCGAGCACCGTGAGCTTGTCGAGGATCTTCGTATGCCCGGCAAAGTACACCAGCGCCTCCTTGACGGTCAGGTTCAGCACGTCATGGATGTTGCGGTTCTTGTACTTCACCTCGAGCACGGTGGGTTTGTAACGCGTACCGTTACATTCTTCGCAGGGCAGCTCAACGTCGGCAAGAAACTGCATCTCGACCGTGACCGTGCCATCGCCTTCGCAGGTATCGCAGCGTCCGCCGGGAACGTTGAAGGAGAAGTGCCCGGCGGTAAGCCCCTTGCGCCGCGCGTCGGGCTGCGAAGCAAACAGCGCGCGGATGTCGTCGAAGGCTTTGATATACGTGACCGGGTTCGAGCGCGGCGTACGTCCAATTGGGGACTGATCTACAAGCACTACTTCGTTGAGATGCTGCGTGCCTGTCAGCTCACGGAAGAGGCCGGTCGGGTCCGCGCCCTCGGTCTGGCCGAGCGCCTGCATCAGCGCACGATAGAGCACCTGGTGCACCAGTGTCGACTTGCCAGAGCCACTGACGCCGGTGACACAGCAGAGCAGGCCAAGCGGAATCTCAATATCCACGCCGCGCAGATTGTGAATGCGCGCTCCTGTTAGCTTCAGCCGCTCGCGCCCTGGCTCGCGCCGATGCTTCGGCACAGGGATGGTCAGCCGTCCGGAAAGATACTTGCCCGTGATCGAATTAGGATTCGCCATGACCTGCGGCACCGTGCCCGCGGCAAGCAGATGCCCGCCAAGCTCGCCCGCCCCGGGGCCAAGGTCCAGCAGATGATCGGCGGCGCGAATTACATCGGGATCATGCTCGACTACGAGAATCGTATTGCCCAGATCGCGCAGCTCCTCCATGATGTGGATGAGCCGTGCCGTGTCGCGCGTGTGCAGACCGATAGAAGGCTCATCGAGCACATAGAGCGCGCCTACCAGCCGCGAGCCGAGCGAGGTGGCAAGCTGAATACGCTGCGACTCGCCGCCGGATAGCGTAGAGCTGAGACGGTCGAGCGTCAGGTAGTCCAGTCCAACCTGCTCGAGAAAATGAATGCGCTGGCGAACCTCTTCGAGGATCTTTCCGGCGATCTCAATTTGTGCCGGTGATAGTTGCAATTGATCGAAGAACTGCCGCGCAGACGTAATCGTAAGCGCGGCTGCCTCACAGATATTCTTCTCGTTGAGCAGCACAGCGCGGGCCTCGGGCCGCAGCCTCTGGCCTCGGCAATCGGGGCAGGTGGCGTAGCCGCGAAACTTCGACAGGAAGACGCGGACGTGGAGCTTATACTTCTTGCGTTCGAGCGCGGCAAAGAAGCCGCGAATACCGGGGAAGCTGCCATGGCCGTCCTCGATGTAATGCTGCTGCTCGGCGGTCAGGTCGAACCATGGAACATCGATGGGAATATCGGCAACCTTGGCGGCACGCAGCATCTCGCCCTGGTGAGCACGATACTTCGGAGTGGTCCACGGCGCGATGGCACCTTCGGAGAGCGTCTTCGATTTATCCGGAATGATGAGGTTCGGATCGAAGTCGATGGTATTGCCGAAGCCCTGGCAGCGCGGGCACGCGCCATAGGGATTGTTGAAGGAGAAGAGTCGCGGCTCGGGTTCTCGGTAGGCGCGGTGGCAGGTAGAGCACTCGAAGGCTGCGGAGAAGCGGAGCGTTTCGGGCTCGCCCTCACGAGGCGCGGTGCGGAACTGAATCTCGCCGGACTCGCGGTAGCCCGTCTCGATGGCATCGACGAGCCGCGAGCGAATCTCCGGCGAGAGCGCAAGGCGGTCGATGAGCACGAAGATCGGCTGCGTGAAGTCCAGCTCCAGCAGCGACTCGGGCGTAGAGAACTCGACGATGTTTCCGTTCTGAAAGAGGCGGTTATAGCCGCGCCGCCGTAGTTCGGTAAGACGCTCCTTCAGGGGCTCGGAAATATCTGTAACCGAAATAGTTACTTTTTTCGCAGCGGTCTTCGCCACCGTCTTTTTCGCAGCGCGCTTCGCGGGCTTGGGAGCCGCATCTTCTTCGATGGCAGGCCCCTGCATTGGCTCGAGTTTGACCTCGGTGCGGACAATGGGGAACAGAGCATTGACCCGCGTACCCTCGGGCATCGCCAGCAGATGTGCGACGATCTCATCGACTGTATCGTGCCGCACCACGCCGCCGCAGTGCAGGCAGGTAACGGTGCCGCAGCGCGCATAGAGCAGCCGCATGTAGTCGTAGATTTCGGTAGCCGTGGCGACGGTCGAGCGAGGATTGCGCGTCTGGTTCTTCTGCTTGATGGCGATGGCCGGAGCGAGCCCGTCCATGTGATCGACATCGGGCTTTTCGATGCGCTCGAGGAACTGCCGTGCATAGGCCGAGAGCGACTCCACATAACGGCGCTGTCCCTCGGCATACACAGTGTCGAAGGCCAGCGAGGACTTGCCCGAGCCGGAGACGCCGCTGACCACGGTCAGGGCGTTGTGCGGTATATCGACGTCGATGCCCTTGAGGTTATGTGTGCGAGCGCCGCGAATTGTGATCGAGTCGTTCATTCCAGCTAAGCGGTTTCCTTGGTCGCTGAAGTGTCGGAGGAGCGGAACATCTCCAGCACAAGCAGGGCGGCTCCGATGCAGATGCAGGAGTCGGCTACGTTGAAGTCGGGCCAGTCGTAGTGAATGATGCGGACGGCCAGGAAGTCGATGACGTAGTGCAGGTGCACGCGGTCGTACAGGTTGCCGAGCGCACCGCCCAGGATCAGTGCGAGCGCGGTCGAGGTCATCGTGAGCGCGCGGGCGGTGATCCAGAGCATCGTGCCGACGATGCCGATAGCGATTACTGAGAAGGCAATCAGTCCGTAACGCACGGCAACCGACGGCAGGTTCTCGAAGAGTGAGAAGGCCGCGCCGGTGTTCATGACATGCGAGATCTGGAAGACGCCATGAATCACATCGATGTGTGAGCCGACGCGGATATGCTTGTTGACCCAGAGCTTGCTGAGCCGGTCGGCAAGGATAACGAGGGCGCTGACGATGAGGAGCGGGAGACGATAGCTGCGCATCTAGGCCGCACCCTCCTCGGTGGTGTAGGGTGCGAAGCCGACAGCATCGAGCGCCTCGGCGCAGCGCAGGCAGACGGTGGGGTAACGCTCGTCCTTGCCGGTATCTTCGACGTAACGCCAGCATCGTTCGCAGCGCACCGCGGAGGACTTCTGCACGGACATCAGGATGCGGTCGATGTCCTCGCCCAGCGCATCGCCGAAGCGAACCGTGGAGACGTTGAACAACTCGGGCAGAGCGGCCTCGTACTTCCTGAGCAGATCGTCCGCGTGCTCGGCGGTTGTGCCAAAGATGACCTCGGCCTCGAGCGCCTTGCCGATGACCTTCTCCGCACGCAGATGTTCGAGACGGCGCAGGACGTGCTCGCGGATCTCGAGCAGGCGTGCCCAGTCCTTCTGAAGCTGCTCGACGTTCTCGGGGATGATCTCGCCGATGACAGGGAAGAGCGCAAGATGCACGCTTGCCTCGCGGCCTTCGAGCTTCGGCAGCAGAGGCCATACCTCATCGGCGGTAAAGCTGAGGATCGGCGCGATGAGCCGCGTCAGCGCCTCGGCGATGTGCCAGAGGGCGGTCTGTGCGCTGCGACGGCCCGGGTGATTCGGCGCGAAGGTGTACAGGCGGTCCTTGAGCACGTCGAGATAGAGCGCCGAGAGATCGGTGTTCGTGAATTCGTTGAGCGCATGATAGGCGCGGTGGAACTCGAACTCTTCGTAAGCAGAGCGAATCTTTTTATCGACCTCGGCGAGGCGCGTAAGGATGTACTGATCGAGTGGCTGCATCGCCTCGAACTTCACTGCATGCTCAGCAGGCACAAAGTCATTCAGGTTGCTCAACAGGAAGCGCAGCGTGTTGCGTAGCTTGCGGTAGTTGTCGCTGACGCGCTGCATCAGGTTCTCGCTGGCGGCGACGTCCTCGCGGAAGTCGACCGATGCAACCCACAGGCGCACAATCTCACCGCCAAGGCGCTTGGCGATATCGACAGGATCGACACCGTTGCCGAGCGACTTCGAGAACGCCCGGCCCTGCTCATCGAGCGTCCAGCCGGAGGTGGCGACCATCTTGTACGGCGCACAGTCGCGGATACCGACCGAGCAGAGCAGCGAGGAGTGGAACCAGCCGCGATGCTGGTCGCCGCCTTCGGTGTAGAGGTCGGCAGGGAAGGCAAGCTCCTTCTCCGGCTCGAGCACCGCGTGCCAGCTTGAGCCGGACTCAAACCACACGTCGAGGATGTCCATCTCCTTGCGGAACTCGGTCGAGCCGCAGGAGCGGCAGGTCGTGCCAGCAGGCAGAAGCTCCGCAGGCTCGTACTTGTACCAGGCATCGGCGCTCTCGCGCTCGAAGAGATCGACGATGCTCTTGTTGATAGCCGCATCATTCAGCGGCGTATGGCATCGCTCACAGAGAAAGGCCGCGATGGGCACGCCCCAGATGCGCTGGCGCGAGATGCACCAGTCGGGGCGCGTGGCGATCATGTTCGAGATGCGCTCCTTGCCCCATGCCGGGTCCCAGACCACCTTGTCGATCTCGTCCAGCGCGCGCTGACGATAGGTTGTTGCGGAGCCATCGGCATTGGTCATCTCCGTCTCCATGCCGATGAACCACTGCTCGGTAGCGCGCACGATGACTGGATTGTGGCAGCGCCAGCAGTGCGGGTACGAGTGCTCGAAGTGCGTAGCCGAGAGCAGTGCTCCCTTCTCGCGGAGCAGCTCCGTGATGACCGGGTTCGACTTGAAGACGGTCAGGTCTTCGTAGACCTGGCCGCCGGTATTGCGCTGGCGGCCGGAGTTGTCGACGTACTGCACGTCGGGAAGTCCATAACGCTGGCCTGTTGCAAAGTCATCGACGCCATGCGCGGGCGCAGTGTGGACAGCGCCCGTGCCTTGCTCCGCAGTGACATACTCCGCCGCAACGCCGAGGATGCTGCGGTCGAGGAACGGATGCTGGAAGCTCGTATGCTCCAGAGCGCTGCCCGCAAAGGCTGCAACGACATCGGCTGCGGTGGCAGGCTCAGCCGGGTTCGCCGCGCTCATCAACTGGCAGTGCACGATGACCGACGACAGCAGCGCCTCGGCGACGATGTACGTGCCGGTCGTCGTGCGCACCGCCACATACTCCATCTTCGGGTTGAAGGCGACGGCCTGCGACGCGGGCAGCGTCCACGGCGTCGTGGTCCAGATGACGGTATAAGTGTCGTCGCCAAGCGCAGGATGCAGCGACTTCGGGTCGCTGGTGAGCTTGTAGCGCACGTAGACCGACGGGCTGGTGTGCTGCTCGTACTCCACCTCGGCCTCGGCCAGCGCGGTGCGGTCGTGGATGCACCAGTACACCGGCTTCAGCCCCTTGTAGACGAAGCCCTTCTCGAAGAAGGCGTAGAAGCTCTCGAGGATGCGTGCCTCGTAGCCATACGACATCGTCTGGTACGGATCGGTCCAGCGGCCAAAGACACCGATGCGCTCGAACTGCGACTTCTGCAGCTCGACGTACTTCTGCGCGTACTCGCGGCAGGCCTTGCGTACGGCGATGGGGTCCATCTCGAGCTTGCGGCGGCCAAGCTGCTCATCGACCTTGATCTCGATGGGCAGGCCGTGGCAGTCCCAGCCCGGCACGTAGGGCGAGTCGAAGCCGGACATGGTCTTCGTCTTGACGACAAAGTCCTTGATGCACTTGTTGAGCGCGTGGCCAAGGTGAATCGCGCCGTTGGCATACGGCGGGCCGTCGTGGAGGATGTACTTGGGCGCACCGGAGCGGGCCTGGCGAATCTGGCCGTAGAGATCCTGCTGCTGCCACTGTGCCAGACGAATGGGCTCGTTCTGCGGCAGGTTGGCCTTCATCGGGAAGGCGGTCTGGGGCAGGTTCAGGGTGGCCTTCAGGCCCTTGTTCGGCTCGGACTTCGGTGCTTCGGACATTCGCTCCTCGGTGTGCTTGCTTTTGCTGTTGCCGCAAACCTTTATTGTATCCGGGTTGCGTGAGGTAACGAATGTGGTGCCCAGTTGACCTCCGCGCCAGAACCCGCGTCCAACAAGGTGCGGTCGCAGGCGAATGTTTGTAAAATATGAGACGGAGCCAGACGCCGCGTGTTTCAGGCAAACAGGACAGCAGAACCGGCGCTAAGACCGGGAGCGACAGGAAGAGCACGCGAAGACGGGGATGGTGTGCGCGGAGCGGCGAAGGCCGGGCCGTCATGCCGAGGCAAAGGCTGAATGGCGAATACGTTATTACCACCTCCTGAAGACACGGGCCAGGGCTCTCCCAGCCTGCATCCGGTGGAGGATGCGAAGTTCGACGAGATGGTGATCGAGGAGCCGAGCGTCTTCGGTTCTCTGTGGGCTAATCTCAAAGACGTTCTCTTCCCGGAGAAGCTGCCAGAGCTGGTGCTCGAGTCCAAACCGATCCCGGTTGTGGACAAGATGGCGACCAAGCAGGACCCTCGCGCGACGGGCCTGGCCTTTGTGCTTTACGCCGTCATCATCCTGCTCCTTGGCTGGATTCTGAAGCAGAAGGTAATTGCGCCGCCAACGCAAGTGGCAGTGCAGACGATTGAGCTGACGGCTCCTCCGCCGATGGCTCCGCCCAAAGCCGTCTCCATGGGCGGGGGCGGTGGTCAGCGCGGGCCCACGCCGGTCACGAAGGGTACGCCGCCGAAGTTCGCCGACACGCAGATCGTTCCGCCGAAGGCGCCGCCTCCGGTGGAACCGAAGATTGCGATTGAGCCGACGGTCGAGGTGCAGAAGGACATCAAGATGCAATCGAATGTGCCGCAGCTTGGTGTGCCGAACTCGCCGCTGGTGGGCATGTCGATGGGCAACGGCCGCGGAACCGGCCTCGGTTCGGGTAGCGGTTCGGGCATTGGGCCGGGCTCGGGCGGCAACATGGGCGGCGGTCCGCGCAGGATCGGCGGCAGCGTCTCGGCGCCGCAGTTGATCTACTCGGTGGAGCCGGAGTTCTCTGAAGAGGCCCGCAAGGCCAAGGTGCAGGGCAACGTGCTCGTGAACCTGTGGGTGGACACCAACGGTCTTCCGACGCATGTGCATGTGCTGCGCGGCGTAGGCATGGGGCTGGATGAGAAGGCGGTCGAGGCGGTGAGGCAGTACAAGTTCCGCCCCGCGATGGAGAACGGCAAGCCGGTGCTGGTGGAGCTGAACGTCGAGGTCAACTTCCAGATCTTCTAGGCCACATTGACTGCCTATCACCACTACTGTCATTCCGCAGCGTAGCGGAGGAATCTGCTGTTCCTCTCCTTGGGTATGGTGCCGAGGGAGAAGAAAACAGATTCCTCCGCTTTGCTACGAATGACAGACAAATGGAGAGGGCGAGGCTAAAGGGCCGCTGCCGGAACGGGGATCTCGTCGAAGGTAAGATTCTCGGCGGGACTCTGGTTCTGCTCCTTCCAGTTCAGGAAGAGCTTGCCGTAGCTGAGCGTGATGCAGGAGGCCGGATCGATCCTAAGCGCCGCAACCGTGCGGTCGATCCAATCAGGCGGTCCCTCAAGCTCGGCAAAGTTGCCGATGGGAGTCTCGTCGATGACAAGGTGCGCCGGAGCGCCGAGGCCGGGGAAGGACCACTCGGTACGGTACTTCTCGTAGCGGAAGGCGGGCACATAGCCCATCTGGCGGAAGACCTCCGCGAGCGCAACTCCGTCGGCGACGGTAGTTTCGGTTTCGATGCGCGTCTTATAGCGGGCGGACTCCTCTTCGGCGGTGCTCACGCCGTCGGGGATGCGCTTGTGGGTCAGCACCCAGAGCGGGCCGTACTGCCGAATACGGAGGATCTGGTGCGAGCTGCGCAGCGTTCGGTCCGGGGTGTCGTAGAGCGTGTTGCTCTCGAAGGTGCGCGGCGTGACCAGATCGAAGCCGAGGGCTGGCAGGCGCGACTGGAGGGCTGTGGGGTCGGGAACCGGGAACTTCAGCTCGATCTCGGCGCTCTGCATGGGCTGAGTATACGGCGATAGGATGAGGATATGCGGGAAGAATTGAAGACGGAGCGCCTGGGACCGGCGGACGTAGCCCGGGCGGCGGAGTTGCTGCGAGGCGGCGGGACGGTGGCCTTTCCCACTGAGACAGTCTACGGCCTTGGGGCCAACGCGCTGGACGCGATAGCCGTGGCGAAGATCTTTGCTGCGAAAGAACGCCCCAACTGGGACCCCCTCATCGTCCACGTCGCCGACCGGCAGATACTGGCCCGGGTCGCGGAGGTTTCCGGCCTCCCGGAGCGTCTGATAGAGGTATTCTGGCCGGGGCCACTGACATTGTTATTGCCCCGCAGGAGCGCCGTCCCCGATGCCGTGACCGCCGGGCGTGCTCTGGTTGGCGTGCGTATGCCTCGCCATCCGCTGGCGTTAGAGCTGCTTCGAGCAGCGGATCTGCCCATTGCCGCCCCAAGCGCGAACCGCTTCGGCAGGACGAGCCCGACAACGGCGCAGCATGTACTCGAGGATCTGGATGGTCGCATCGACGCGGTGCTCGACGGCGGCTCGACTGATGTCGGCGTCGAGTCCACGGTCTTCGACCCCGCCGCAGGAATCATCTATCGCCCCGGCGCGGTGACGGCAGCGATGCTCGAAGCCATAACAGGAACTCCCTTGCAGCTCTATATCCCACCGGCACAGCAGGGAACTCCAGAGAGCCTGCCCTCGCCGGGAGTCGGCATCCGCCATTATGCTCCGCGGGCACGGCTGGTGCTGGTCGCTAGCGAGGAGGAGATGCAGGAGCGCCTCTCGCAGTTCGTAGCAGTAAGCGAGCGTACAGGCGTCCTTCTGCCCTCAGGGTGGACCGCACCGCCGGAAGCGGTGATCTTTCCATGGGCAAACTGGCAGAACACCGAAGCACTGGCGCAACGGGTCTTCGCCGGCCTGCGCGAGCTGGATGCCGCAGGCGTAAGCACCATCGTCTGCCCACTGCCCGCGGTCGATGGAGTCGGGGCGGCCATCCGCGACCGGCTCGAAAAGGCCGCCCGCAAGAGCTAGCCGTTACGGCTCGAGCGAGGCTAGATAGCCGGTGATCGCCACCATATCCGAAATGGTAAGTTTGGCGACCGGCATCTTCATCATCTGCCCGTTCTTGCCGTTGCGAACGCCGTTCTGGAAGTCGATAAGCTGGCGGATCATCTGGCTCGGCGATCGACCGGCGATCGACGGAATATCCCCCGTGCCCTTCAGGTTCGCGCCGTGGCAGGTCGTGCAGGCCATCGTTTTGCCGCCTCCGCCGTTGCGCACAAGGTCCTCGCCACGCTTCAGTGAGCCCTTGGGCACGTACGCCACGAAGCCCGAGGTAGGATTGCGCAGCTCCGTCTGCTCGTAGTCCTCCGAAACCTCAATCACGCGGTCGCCGATCGGCTCCGTCTCGTTGCCGGGATCGACCACCATCATCAGGCTCTGCGCGTGCACCTTGGGAATGGTGTCGGCCTCGACGACGCGAATCCACTTGACCGGCTTAACCGAGGCAAAGTAGTCGGCCGCGGCGTTCTCCTCCTCCGGCGTCATCACTTTTGTGTACGCAACCATCAGGCCGATGGAGTGCATGCCGGGCTGCGTGCTTTTGCGCGCTCCAGTGCGGAAGTCGTCAAGCTGCTCGAGGAAGTAGCTCTTCGGCAGGCCGTTGAGGCTGGCATTCTCCGGCCGTCCATAGCCGGTCGGCAGGTGGCAGTGCCCGCAGGGAGAGATCTCGGGCGGGCGGCCCACGGAGACGATGGGGGGCATCTTCGGGTGCTGGTCCGGGAACCAGTCGGGCACAACGTTGATGTCGTTGATGACCGACTGCGCCATCCCCGGTGCGGTCGAGTGCGGTGGGCGGCGCGGCGTCAT
This sequence comes from Granulicella sp., assembly GCA_036398595.1. Taxonomy (GTDB): domain Bacteria; phylum Acidobacteriota; class Terriglobia; order Terriglobales; family Acidobacteriaceae; genus Edaphobacter. Next base: position 86,303 of record DASWOV010000071.1, on the reverse strand, counting down.
GTCCTGCGGAGCCTTTGGGCCGGTGGAGGGCGCGGGAGGCGTGATCGGCCAGGCCCAGATGGGAGCCGGGGTCACGAGGCTGCCGGTAGAGTCCTGTGCGGGATGGGCCACTCCGGCAAGGAGCAGCGTAGAGGCCGCGACGATTCCGGCGGCGCAGAGAGCGGATGGGAGACGCATGCGGTGTGTAGGCTCCGGCACAAGAGACTGTCTACAATGTGCCAACCATTCTTGCACGAGGAGCGCAATTTCGTCCGCTAGCGTTCAAGCTGTGTGGCAAAGGAATCCAGCGAGACGTTCCGTAGCAGGTTGCGCCGCATGCCGCTGTAGACCTGGTCGAGCCCATGGCTGGCCTGCTCGATCCAGCGGAAGGAGGTCGCCGACGCCAGCCGGTCCAGCTCAGGCCGGATGTCCGTGTTGCGGATCAGCTCCGGCGTGCCCGAGTCAAGCAGCAATAGATCTTCCAGCAGCAGCGAGAGTGCCCGCAGCATGGCCGTGGTCTTCTGCTGGCCGTCGGCTCCGGCGCGATAGGTTTCGGTCATTTTGAAGAGCACGGTATGGTCCGGCTCGGCGACCGCTCCGCGAATCAGCAGTAGAGCATCGCTGCGCGAGGCAAGATACGTGTTCAGGTCGAAGCCGAGCGCCTTCCCGGCGGCACCCTGCGCCAGCCGCGCAATCAGCGTCCGCTGCGGAGCCGGAATCTCCGGGCGAAGGTCGGCCAGCAGCATCTCGAGGTCCTCCACCGGCAGCGCGCCCAGCCGCACCATCGCGCAGCGCGAGCGGATGGTCGGTAGCAGCTCGCCGGGGTTCTCCGCCAGCAGGATCAGGTGCGCATAGGGCGGCGGCTCCTCCAGCAGCTTGAGCAGCGAGTTCGCCGCTTCCTTCATAAAGCTCGATGCGGTGAGGATGAAGATCTTGCGCGGAGCCTCCGAAGGCAGGTACTGTGCCCGCTGGATCATGGTGCGAATCTGCCCGAGCTTGATGAGCAGTTGCGGCGGATCGGGCGGCACGATGAGCACATCCGGGTGCGGCTGGATGAGGATGCGCGTCTCCTTCTTGTCCACCTCGCGCATCTCCTCGCGGGCCTCGGTGGCGGTGGCCACCTGCTCGTCAAGGTTGGCAGCCGAGGCGATGCGCGTGCAATTGCCGCAGACACCGCAGAAGGTCGCCAGCGACAGTCCGTTCGACCACAGATCGCGCGGCTGACGCTCGCACTCGACGGACATGGCCAGCATCAGCGCCAGCGTGTACTTGCCCGCGCCCGCCGGTCCCGCAAGGATGAGCGAGTGAGGCAGGCGTCCGGCGGCGACGGCGGTACGCAGGTGCTCCACGGCCAGCGCGTTGCCGAGAAAGTCGTTAAAGGTCGTGGGGAAGGTCATCGGCTTACCTCATCTTAATCCGAATGACCAAAGACTGCCCGCGCCGCGCCTGAAATGAAACGGAAGGTCAATTTTTGGCAAAGAAAGGGCCGTCGTCCTCTTACGGAGCTATGATCCCGGTGGAACAAAATTCCGGAACGACCAGGAGTCAGGATCATGGCGGATCTCGAAGCATTGAAGCAGAAGTACGCGGGCGTTCTCTCGGCGCTTGAGGGGTTTTCGGACCTCGGCGCAAAGGTGGATGCGGTTGACCTCGATGGCGAGAAGCTGCACATCAAGGGCGAGGTGCCCTCCAAGGTGGTTCTCGAGCGTGTGTGGGATGAGATCAAGGAAGCCGATCCTACCTATGCCGACCTGCATCATGAAATCATCAACACGGGCGGCGACGAGCAGCCCTACGCCATCAAGGCGGGAGATACCCTTTCGCACATTGCGCGCCGCTTCTACAGGGATGGGAACAAGTATCCCGCGATCGTCTCAGCCAACGGCATCAAGGACCCGAACAATGTCCCCATTGGCCATGAGTTGAAGCTGCCGTACATCGCTCCGGTTAAGGTCTAGGCTGTCTTTCTTTGAAAAGGCGGGGTTTCAGCTCCGTCTTTTCAAAGAAATGTGTCGATATGCCTAACGGACAACCATAAGCGTCCGGCTCCAGCGCGTCTTGTCGAAGATGTGGATCAGCACATGGAAGGCGAAGCCGACGCGGTCGCCGAAGCTCTGCTTCTCTGCCTGCTCGGCGGGCGTATCGAACGACCAGTACAAGATCAGCGGTCTGCCGAGGATGTTCTCCCGCGGCACGAAGCCCCAGAAGCGACTGTCGAGCGATGCGATACGGTTGTCGCCCATGGCAAAGACCTTGCCCGGCGGCACCACGAGGTCGTCACCCTCAACGTGGGTGGGCATCTCGACCGCCCAGCTCTCCGTCGCGCCGTATTGCGTACCGTTCTGCACGCTGGGGAAGTCGTCGCGGTAGGCGTTGTAGAGCGCCATGGGATCGGAGCTGCTGTTGTCGGGCTTGGAGATCTGCGGCTCGTTCTGCGCTACCCCGTTCAGGTAGACGATGCCGTTGCGCAGGTGAATATGATCGCCCGGTATGCCGATGGCCCGCTTGACGAGAATGATGTCAGGTGGGTCGGGTGGTACGGGGTTGGGCTTGTAGAAGACGATGATGTCGCCGCGGCGAATCTCGCGGTAGGGCATGAAGAAGGCCCACTTGGACGGCGGCGCGAAGGTCATGTGATCGACCAGCGGATGGTCGCCGATGAGCAGCGTCTTCTCCATCGAGCCGGAGGGGATGTCGAAGTTCTGGAAGAGGAAGGCCGTCAGGAAGAGGAAGACGACGAGCATGTTGCAGATCGAGGCCAGACCCTCCAGCGGAGTCTCGGTTTCCTCCTGCCGTGGCTTTTTCTTCAGGGACTGGTTCTCGGCGGCGTCTGCTGCAGTAGTCGACATGCGTTCTCCGTCAACCAGTGTAGCGTGAGGGCGGCTAGGTGCGCGGCTCAAGCTGCATCCGCACCGGATACATGGGCCGGAGGGTGATCTTCGGCTGCGGAACGATGGGGTAATCCGGCACGAAGTGCAGCCGCCAGCGCTGGGCAAGCGTAGCGAGGGCGAACACGCCCTCCATCCACGCAAAGCTCTCGCCGATGCACTGGCGGCTGCCTCCCCCAAAGGGGAAGTACGCATATTTGTGGCGGACGGCCTTCTCCTCGGGCGTGAAGCGGTCGGGGTCGAAGCGGAGTGGATCAGGATAGTGCTCTGGCGAGCGGCTCATCATGTATTGGCTGAAGAAGACGTGCGAGCCCGTGGGGAGAGTGTAGGGTCCCAGTTGGATCGGCTTTGTCGCCATGCGCCCCATCGCCCACGCAGGGGGATAAAGACGCATCGACTCCGCGAAAACCTGCTCGGTGTAGCGCAGCGCGGGGTAGTCCGCGAGAGTGGGCAGCCGAGCGCCGAGCACAGCGTCGATCTCCGCGTGCAGCCGAGCCTCAACCTCCGGATGCTGACTCAGCAGATACCACGTCCATGTGAGCGCATTGGCGGTGGTTTCATAGCCCGCAAGGAAGATGGTCAGCAGCTCATCGCGGAGCTGCTCGTCGGACATGCCTGCGCCGGTTTCCTCATCGGTGGAGGACAACAGCATCGTGAGCAGGTCGCCGCGGTCGGGTGCGCCTGCATCCATCTCGACGCGGCGCTCGCGCACGATACGCTGGACAACGGAATCGAGATGGCGCTTCGAGCGGCGGAAGCGGATAAGGTTCGGCAGCGGCAGCCAGAGAAGGCGCTCGAGGTCAGGGAAGGCGACAAGGTAGTTGTACATCTCCATCACGGCATTCACCTCGTCGTTGATGGCGCGGATGTCGTCCGTGACCTCAGTGGCAAAGAGCGTGCGAGCGACGATCTCGAGCGATAGAGCCATGCTCTCGGCGGCGATGTCGAGGGTTTGCCCCGGCTGCCAGCGGTCGCACCGGTGCGCGGCGATAGAGACGATTTGGTCCGCGTAGGCGGCGATCCTCTGCCGGTGAAAAGCAGGCGCGACGATGCGCCTCTGACGCATGTGGAACGGATCGTCGGAGGTGATCAGTCCCTCGCCAAGCAGAATCTTCATCCGACGCACCGTCCGCTCCTTCACGAAAGCGGCGGCCTGCGTCACGAGGATCTCGCGGATGTACTCCGGATCGTTGACGAAGACGATGGGCGTGCCCATGAAGCGATAGTGGGCGATGTTGCCATAGGTCGTATGCAGGTGCTCGAAGAGCAGGATGGGATTGCCAAACTTCACCCACGGCTTGAAGGAGTAAAAGGGTAGCGAAAAGCGCAGCCCCGGAGGCAGACGAGAACCACCGGGATCGGTTGAGGCCGCACTCATGCCTTGACGGAGGACGTCTCGGGCGTAGCGAGCGAGACGGAGCGGAGGCGCTCGGCGACGGCGCTTTGGATAGCCGCGCCGATCTCGTCGATACCCTCGTTGCAGGTGATGATGACGACCCGCTCCGGCTCGCGCTTGGCGATCTCGGCGTAGGCGGCGTGCACGCGGGCGTAGAACTCGTCCGACTCGCGCTCGAAGCGGCCTTCGTCGGCGCCGGTGGTCTGTGTCTGGCGCTGGTTGCGGCGGCGGGCGCGGTTCAGCGCGACCTCGAGCGGCGGCAATAGCAGAATCGTCAGGTCCGGCTGCAGGTCACCGCAAACAGCGCGGTGCATCTCGAGGATGCGCTCCGATCCAAGCTGGCGCCCTCCGCCCTGGTACGCCTCGGACGAGTCGGTAAAGCGATCACAGAGGACAATCGACCCGGCAGAGAGCGCAGGCTCGATGATCTGCGCGATGGCCTGCGCCCGGTCGGCGAACATCAGCGCCAGCTCGGCCGAGGGTGCGATGGAGCCAAGCGTAGCCTCAGAGCGGGAGTCCAGCAGAATGGAGCGGATGCGGTCGCCGAGGGCCGTGCTGCCCGGCTGGCGCAGCGTGACCACACTGCGGTCTTCGGCTGCGAGCGAGGCGGCAAGTCTACGAAGCTGGGTTGTCTTGCCGGAGCCGTCGAGCCCCTCGAAGGTAATGAAGTAACCACGAGGCATAAGCGGAGTGTATCGCAGGCACCGGTCTACTCGCCGGTCGCTCAACGGCATCTTAACGGTGGAGAGCCGGTTGCTCGCAGATCCACCGGCATGAGGTGCTTATGCTTACATTCATCCTGATAGGCGCGTTGCTCGTGCTCATTCTAGGGGCATTTACGACGTACAAGTCCGTCACGGCGCACCCGTCGGCGCAGGAGCGCCTGAGGCGGCTTCGCCATATCGATCACCGCCAGCCGCACCGGACCGTTGGCCCCGGCGATAACTAGCCTGCGTTTCAGTGCTTTGCCGGAGGAGCCGACCAGTGAATCCCGTCCGGCGCGATCACCACCGACAGGGGACCCTCGTCATCCTCGTTCAGGCTAGGACCGCTGCCCTCAATCTCCTTGTGGCTGGAGTCGGTGTAGACCAGCTTGAGGGGCCCGCTGCCGATCACCTTAAACCGGTAGTGATAGTCCTTGCCGGGAGCGAGGTTCTCTGTGCCGAAGCTGGCGGAGGGGTAGTCCACCTCGAGCAGAAGGATGGTCGACGCGGTGCGGTTGCTGACCGTGGCATCGACGAAGGCCGAGTGGCAGCCGCTAAGGCCAAGAAGTGCAATCGCAACAATGCCGGAGAGACGCATGCCTCTCTAGGGTATCAGGCCGTCAGAGAATGGGCGCGGACAGGGCGCGGGCGATGAGGACCACCCCCGGCTGGCCGTCGTAGAGCCGGATCGGCGCGGCCATGATGCTCCAGGCCGGCGTCTCCGAGAGCGTGTCGCCGAAGTCGAGCAGCCCCTGCCGGGTGCGGTCGATGTAGCTCTCGCCGCGGGTGAGCACCTCGAGCACGATCTCGTGCCAGTTGCGAAGGATTGCGGGCATCTCGTGCACGGGATGCCGGCCGGGAAACCAGTCGCGCTCGTGGCTCAGGAACTCGGCGGCGGCCTCGTTACAGTCCACCCAGAGGCCCTTGTGGTCGAAGATCTGGATGAGGAGGTCGCTGCCCAACGCATGAAAGATGCGCGAACAGAAGAACCGCCGGGCATCAGCCACGACGGGCGTGCCGCGACGCTTGGCGTCGAGCGACCGGATGGCCGCAATCAGGTTCTCGTTCGAGCTGTAGCCCTTGAGCAGGTGCAGGTCCTCCGCGCCGCCAAAGTAGTGGTCGAGCGTCGAGGAGAGGATGATGATAGGCACCTCAGGGCGCTGACGGCGCAGCTCCAGGGCGACCTCGCTGCCGAATCGTCCAGCCCCAAGATGGTAGTCGAGCACGGCGATGTCGATCCGGTGAAAAAATTGCGTCGCCTCTTCCATCGTTGAGACGGTAAAGCATTCATAGCCGTGCCTGCGCAGGATGGTGGAACGAAGAACGAGGTTGACCGGCTCGTTGTCGAGCAGGAGGACGCGAACAGGGGATGTTATATCTTCCTTCTTCTGGGCAGGTACGCGGTCAAGCTCTTCGCCGGTCACGATGCCTCTCTGGAAATCAAAATCAGGGGTGGCAAAGCATCTCAGGGGGCCGGTCGCTGTTTAGCATAAGGCAGCGATTCTGTAAGTACAAGATTACTCAGGAGTTTCCCCGGGTGTTTTTTTAAATTCGCGCATCAGCTCTGGCAGGCGGCTGAAGATCGCCGTCGAGCGCATCCACTGGCGATGGTCGAAGGCGGGCGAGCCGGAAACCATTTTGCCCGGCGCGATGTATCCGTGTGTGCCGCTCTGCGCCGTGACGATTACGCCATCGCCGATGGTGCAGTGCCCGGCGACGCCGACCTGCCCGGCGAGGATGACGCTGTTGCCGACGGTCGTAGTTCCGGCCAGACCCACCTGCGCGCAGAGCAGGGTATCGCGGCCCACCGTCGAGCCGTGGCCGACCTGCACGAGGTTGTCCACCTTGGCTCCGGCGCGGATGCGCGTCTCGCCGATGGAGGCGCGGTCGATGCAGGAGTTCGCCTGCACCTCGACGTGGTCCTCGAGCACGGTCGGGCCGGACTGCAGGATCTTGTACCAGGTGCCGTCGGCCTGCTTGGCGAAGCCGAAGCCGTCGCCGCCGATGACGACGCCGTTTTGCAGCAGCACGTGGTCGCCCAGCTTACAGTGCTCGCGGACGACGGCGTGCGCGTGGGCGAAGAGGTAGTCCCCGATCTCGACATGCGGGTAGATAACGACGTGCGGCAACAATACGGCATGGTCGCCGATCAGGGCATGGTCGCCGATGCTGACATACGCGCCGACGTGGGCGTCTTTGCCGATGCGAGCCGTCGGGGCGATCACCGCCGTCGGATGAATCCCCGGCTCGTAGGCCGGAGGCGTATAGAACAGCTCGATGGCTCGGGCAAAGGCGAGGTAGGGGTTCTCCAGCCGGAGCGTCGCGGCCTCCACCTCCGGAAAACGCGGCTCGACGAGGATGGCGCCGGCCTTCGTGGTGCGGGCGGCGGCGACATATTTCTTGTTGGAGACGAAGGTCAGCTGGCCGGCCGTGGCCTCTTCGATGCCGGCGAGGCCGGTGATAACGGTGGCGGGGTCGCCGTGCAACTCGGCCCCCAGAAGCTTGGCAAGCTCGGCCAGTGTATAGGTGCCCATGCCGCGATTGTAGTGGACTGGCTAGTTGGGGCGGGAGCTGGGTGGCAGGGAAGCAAAGAGCGTCTCCTGCAGCGAGGCGGGCTCTTCAGCCTGGACCGGCTTCTTCTTCGAGGGGGAGGTGATGACGGCGATCAGTTGCAACTCGGTGATCGCCAGCCGGGGAATGAAGAGCCGCTGCGTGTTCGAGCGAGTGTCCGGCGGGGTCAGGAAGAGGCCGTTGTCCTCAAGGATGCTGGTCAGCAGGGTCAGGTCGGTGGCGGCAAGTCCTTCGAGCTGCTCGCCGGTGCGGAGAGTCAGGCGCAGCCAGAGGCCCTCGGTGCGCGGCCGGGCGAGGAAGGTGCGGCGGGCGAGTCGCTCGGGGTTCGTGGTATCGGAGAGATTGAAGTCGCGCACGTAGCTGACGATCTTGACGTCCTCGAGCGGCAGCGAGGCGACACGCCCGGCCAGGTCTAGCAGGTCAAGCTGCGGCCCGGCCGTCTCCTGCCGGACAAACGCGCCTACGGGCAGATAGCCCGGCAGGATCGCGCCGTTGAAGCACCGAACGATGACCTTTTTCTGTGCGTTGGCCATAAGATAGCGGCTAACCGTCCCGGATTGTTGCGCATACGAAAACATCGCTGCAATTCCGGTGCAAAAACAGTAGTCAGACTCCTGTTGCTATGTTACGCTTACATTTTGTATTTCGTACCCGCGATCTTTCTAAATCGTTGCCTGCAAGGAGTTTAGCCAGTCCAATGCGTGCCCGGACTGGAGTGAAAAGCGTATATGGCCGATTACATCTATCTGCTCGAAAACCGGCTCTCCGCCGCGCAGCAGGCAGCTCTCAGGAAGGTACGTGAGATTGCGCGTGCCCAGGGACTTACCGTGTTCCTGGTGGGCGGCGCGGTACGAGATCTGACCCATGGGTCCCCGGTCCGCGATCTGGATGTAGCAGTTCAGGGGAACGCTCTCAAATTCAAGAAACAGATTGAGTTAGACGGCGGCGTGATTACTGGCGAAAACACCGCCGGGCAGTCCCTCTTCGTCGAATTTTCGGGCGGCGTGCGGATGGAGATCGGCAGCACCCTGTCGGCCACCTACCCAAAGCCGGGCAAGCCGGTGCTGAAGCCCGCGACGATCCAGGAGGACCTGCGGCGGCGCGACTTTACCGCCAACGCCATGGCCCTCTCGCTGAACGAGGGCTCCTACGCCCTGCTGATGGACCCACTGAACGGCGTGGCGGACATTGAGAACCGGCAGCTTCGGCTCGTAAGTCCCTATGGATTCATCGAAGACCCCGTACGCATGGTCCGGGCGGTGCGCCTGTCGGCCCGGCTGGGCTGGACGATGGACGAGCGCACGCAGCAGCGCTACGACACCGGCAAGGAAGAGGATTACATCGCTGCGCTGAGCGACTTCAACCGCGGATACGAAACCGAGGAGATCTTCCACGAAGACGATCCTCTGCTGGTCCTGCGCAAGCTGGAAGAACAGGGCTGGATGAAGCACCTCTTCCCGGCGCTCGCGGTGGCGAAGGTGAATGCGGCCGAGCTTGAGAAGCTGCGCGATAAGCATGCGAAGCTCGAGGTCCGTGGTATTCATGCCGATACTGCGGCAGCCAGCTTCCCGCTGCTGACGGCGAAGCTCTCCGCGAAGGATGTGGCCGACCTCAAGAGCAGCTTCGTGCGGCCGGGCTTCGTGAAGGAGATCGAGGCGCTGGACGGCGAGGCGAAGGAGCTGGCGGCGCAGTGGACGGCAAAGACCGTCTCCAGCCCGTCGCAGGCCTGGAAGATGCTGATGGCTGCGAAGCCCGAGGCCGTGTTGTGGATGGTGTACTCCTCCCGCAGCAGCACGGTGCAGGCGAAGTTCGAGAGCTTCGTGAACGAGTGGCCGCAGGCCCGCAATAAGATTCCGTATGCGCTGATGCAGGAGATGCGGATCACACCCGAGCTGCCGGTCTACGACGAGCTGGTGGAGAAGCTCTTCTTCGAGTTGATGGACGGCAAACTGGGCACGACCGAGGAGATGAAGGCGTTCCTCGAGGTCTACTCGCCGCCCGCGCCGCCGCCGGTCGTGAACGTGCGCCGCCCGCGCACTTCGAAGAAGGACGCCAAGGCGAAGGGCCGCAAGAAGCCGGTCGAGATTCTGGAGGAGGATGAGGATCTGGACGACGATCTCGACTCCCGCCATGGCGACGAGGATGAGGACGAGGATGCAGGCGAGAGCGACTCCGAGGAAGAGGTGGATGAGATCGAAGAGGCTCTGCCGCCGGTCGTCAAGGTCAAGGCCGCGCCGGTAAAGCCTGCCCCGAAGGCCGTCGCTCCGGCTTCACCGCCCGCTCCCCCTGTGTCTGCCAAGACAGCTCCGGCGAAGGCTGCTCCTGCGCCCGTCCCGGCGAAGGTTGCCGCAAAGCCCGCCCCGGCAAAAAGTGCTCCGGCCACGGAGGCGAAGACGGTAGCTGCGCCGAAGAAGCCGGTTCCCGCGAGGGCTGCTCCGGCGAAGAAGACGACTCCGGTCAAGAAGCCTCAGCCGGTTGCTCAGAAGGTTCCGGCGAAGAAGGTTGCGGCCAAGGCTGCTCCGGCAAAGAAGGCCGTTCCTGCGAAGAAGGTGGTTGTGGTGAAGAAGGCTGCGCCGCCGCAGAAGGCTCCCGCTAAGAAGGCCGTCGCCCCTGCCAAAAAGGCTGTACCTGCAAAGAAGCAGCCGGTCGTGGCTAAGAAGGCCGTGAAGTCTGCATCGAAGAAGCGGCGCTAGACTCTCCGTTTCTTCCGGATTACGACACAGCCCCATTCCTCGAATGGGGCTGTCGTGCGTTTACTGGAAGAAGACGAGCAGGGCGAAGAGGAAGATCCAGAAGAGGCCCATCGAGTGCCAGTACCACGCGGCGGTATCGACGAAGACCTGCCGGTTCTCGAGCTGCTTCGAGGCATACAGCGAAACCAGCGCGCCGATAAGCGCGGCGACGCCGAGGATCAGGTGAACGCCGTGGACGCCTGTAATCAGGTAGAAGAAGTGGCTGCTTGGGTTGGAGCGGAAGAAGACGTGCGCGGCGGCAAGCTGTCCCCAGGCGATCCACTGGCCGACCAGAAAGAGCAGTCCGAACACCAGCGTTGCCGTCAGCCAGGGCATGGCGTTCTGCGTGCTCGGGCGGCCGAGGCCGAGCCACTCGTCCATCACATCGATCTCGCGGAACATGTGCCGCCGGGCGATCTCCATCGTGAGCGAGCTGAGGATGAGGATGCCGGTGTTGAGCCAGAGAATCGGTGGGACGGCGGTCGGTGTCCACGAGGTAACGAAGTTGTTGTAGGCGTCGAAGTGGCCGGTGTTGCGCGAGACGAAGAAGGCGCTGACGATGGCGATGAAGAACATCAGATCGCCTGCGAGCCCAAAGAAGACCGCCAGCCGGTAGCGCATCAGCTTTTCGCGCGGGCCGCGATGACTGTGGGAGCTGCCCCAGCCATCGTTATCGCCTCCGCCGCCGGTGCGTTTATCGTCCTTGTCGTTGGGTGGACGGCGTCCGTTGCCGCTGTCGTGGTCGTCGACGCGGCGCTTCTTGTCGTATTCGGTGCCGTGAGGGGTGATGATCGCGGGCATGGCGGTGGCTCCGAGGCCGTGTGGACAGATTACTCCCGTTTTTCGCCAGCGCCCACAGGATTTCTATGGGGTGGGCGAGTACCGGCTGCTCCATTGGATGCAGCGACGGGACAAAGAGGACGGGGCCGTTTCGGTGCTAGGCTGAAACCCATGAGAGTGAAGATTGCGGCGGTCCGCAGCGGGACCGATCCGGTAGGGCCGTTGCCCGAGGCGGCGTTTCATCGCTGGCTGGAAGAACCCCTGATCTGCCCCAAGTGCGATGCAAGCTATAACCTCGTGGTCGATTACGACCGCTCCGTCGACCGCCACTTCGAGGACGAGTCGCGTGGGCCGATTCAGATGCTGAAGCGCACCATTGCCCGTGGCCACGAGTATGGCCATCAGGTGACGCACTTCGAGACAGAGGGCGTGGTGGTGCGGGCCTTCAGGCGCGAGGAGGCTGGCGGATAAGGTCCAGAAAGAGCTGGTGGACGCGGTGGTCGGCGGACAGCTCAGGGTGGAAGGTGGCGGCGAGCAGATGTCCCTGCCGGACGAGGACAGGGAAGCCGTCACGCTCGGCAAGCGTCTCGACGCCGGGGCCGGTCTGCGTGATGCGTGGTGCGCGGATGAAGACCATCTCCAGCGGACCGCCGGGCAGGCTGGTCGGCGCGGTCAGGATAGCGGATTCGTTCTGGCGGCCGTAGGCGTTGCGCTCGATGGTGATGTCGAGCGCGGCCAGCGAGCGTTGCGCCGGATGCTCGACATGACTGGCCAGCAGGATGGCTCCGGCGCAGGTGCCGAAGGTCGGCGTGGAGCGCACGAAGGCCGAAAGATCATCGAAGAAGCTGCCGCGCTCGAGGAACTTGAGCATGGTGGTGGACTCGCCGCCGGGCATGATGAGGCCGTCCAGACCGGCGAGATCTTCAGGCAGGCGGACCAGCTTAGGCGTGGCACCGAGAGCGGCAAGCGTACGCGCATGGGCCTCGTAGGCTCCCTGCAATGCGAGGACGCCTATGGTCAGGGGATGATCTGTCGTCATGGTTCTGCTTCAAGTGTACGGCAACGGCTCTGGCCGAAGCAGGTTCACTTGGCGCTGACCTGCTTGTACAGCTCGATGATGGAGGCGCGGTCGAGCCTCCCGGCGGCGTCGCGGGTGAGCGGCTGCTGGAAGCGGAGGTTCTTCGTCCATGGGAGGCCGTGGCGCAGCCGGATGAGAACGGCGTCCTCGATCTTCGGGTCGGGCTCGATGCCGGCGATCTCGTCCCACGAGGCGTTGCGCCAGCCCCACGGGCGGCGATAGTGCAGGCCGTCCGGGCCGATCTCGCCGTAGGTGTAGCGCAGGAAGTTGCTGGCCAGCACCGCCGCGATGGCAATCACAGAGGGGATGAGCAGGGCCCACTCATCGGGCGAGGTCGGCCAGAGGAGCTTGACGGTAAGCCCGCCCATGACGATGCCGCTGAGCAGGGTCATTACCCAATCGCCCTGCGCGCCGGAGGGGCGGCCGATCTTCGTCACAGGAACATCCAGAGGCATCGCTCTACCCAGAGGAGAAGTGTGAATTTGCTACGAAAGCGTAGCGTATTAAATGCAGGTTACCCAGAGGAATTCATCGGCAGTGCACGCGATTTCATCTCGCTGTAATAGAGCAGAGGGCAGACCCGCAGGTCTGCCCTCTGGATAGAACCGAAACGGGAAAACTACCAGCCGCGGAGCTGCATGAGGTTCTTCTCTTCGATGGCCGCGGCAGCGAGCCCCTTCATGGAACCGAGGACGGCCTCGCTGGCCTCGGCGACGATCTTGGGATCATTGAAGTGAGCGGTAGCGAGGACGATCGCTTTGGCGCGGGAGACGGCCTCGGCGCGCTCGGCGGTGTTGCCTTCGACATCCAGCGGGATCGCGCCTTCCTTCATGAAGATGCCCGAGCCGACGAAGACGGTTTCCGCGCCGAGCTGCATCATCAGTGCAGCGTCGGCCGGGGTGGCGATGCCGCCGGCGGAAAAGTTCGGCACGGGCAGCTTGCCCGCCTTGGCGACCATGCGCACTAGCTCATACGGCGCGCCGTGAATCTTGGCGGCGTTGTACAGCTCGGCATCGTCGAGAACGGTCAGGGCCTTGATCTCGCGGACGATCTGGCGCATGTGCGTGACCGCATGGACCACGTCGCCGGTGCCTGGCTCGCCCTTGGTGCGGATCATGGCAGCGCCCTCGGCGATACGGCGCAGGGCCTCGCCCAGATTGCGCGCGCCGCAGACGAACGGCGTGGTGAAGGCGTGCTTGTCGATGTGGAAGGTTTCATCGGCGGGGGTCAGCACCTCGGACTCGTCGATGAAGTCGACGCCGAGGGTCTGAAGCACCTGCGCCTCGACGAAGTGGCCGATGCGGGCCTTGGCCATTACCGGGATGGAGACGGTGGCCATGATCTCTTTGATGAGCTTGGGGTTGGCCATGCGGGCCACGCCGCCCTCGGCGCGGATGATGGCCGGGACGCGCTCGAGCGCCATCACCGAGATGGCTCCGGCCTCTTCGGCGATGCGAGCCTGCTCGACGTTCATCACGTCCATGATGACGCCGCCCTTGAGCATCTCGGCGAGGCCTACCTTCAGGCGGAGGCTCGTGGCCGCGGTGCTGTGGTTGCCGTTCAGGGGGGTGTCTGACATGGGTTCTCCTTCACCGGCGCGAACGAGAGGTTTTGGTGGGGGTCGCGCCGAAATTTAAGGATAGCAGCTTTGCCTTGGGGTTAATGGATCGGGTTCAGCCCCTGATTGCTTTTCCATGAAAATTCAACGATATTCGCTTGTGCTGGACGGGGCTCGGCCTCATCCTGTAAGGAGCGGCAGCCACGGACGGGCTGCGCAGGAGGCCCGATGGGTGTCGCTGAGCTGACCATTGTCATCCCCGCCAAAAACGAGATAGCCATGCTGCCGAGACTTCTGGAATCGCTGTGCAGGCAGGACTATGAGGGGATGCGCGACACGCGGGTTCTAGTGGCCGATGCGGGTTCGACGGATGGGACGGTGGAGTCGGCGTTGAGCTTCCGCAACCGCCTGGCGGTCGAGGTGATTCCCGGCGGGCTGCCGAGCGTGGGCCGCAACGCGGGCGCGAAGCTGGCGGATACGAAGTATGTGCTCTTTCTGGATGCGGACGTCGAGCTCTCCGAGCCGACGCTGCTGCGCCGGGCCATGTGGACGATGAAGCGCCGCGATCTGCACCTGGCGACGACCAGCATCGCCTGCCGCGAGGGCGGCTTCTTCGACGATCTTCTCTACGCGGGCAATAACTTCATGCAGTACATCGGCTCGAAGCTGAAGCCCTTTGCGACGGGGATGTTCATGCTCTTCGAGCGTGAGGCCTTCTGGGCGCTGGGCGGCTTCAACGAGGAGGCGCTCTTTGCCGAGGACTATCTGCTCTCGAAGGGCGTGCCGCGCAGCAAGTTCCGCATCGTGAAGGGCAAGGTACTGACCACGAACCGGCGCTTCCAGAAGCTCGGGCACTTCAGGATGGTCTTCATGTTCTTCCAGACGATGTTCCATAGCTGGGACGACGAGTACTTTCTGCGCGACCGGAACTACTGGGTGGAAGAGGGCTGAGCCTTCTCCGCTGAACTTCTCCTGAGCAGACAACGTAGAAGCTCTATCAGAGCGTGTGTGCGTGCGCTCACGCGGCCGTGCGCGACGGTAGGCTTAGAATTGGTGTTGTCGTACCCGGAAGGATGACGAATGAAGGCTTTATGGGCGTTGCTGGGCGTGGTGGGTGTCATCGTGCTGGTGCTGCTGTTTGCCGGTGGCAGCTATGTAAGCTCGAAGAACCAGATGGTCGCCAAGGACCAGGATGTGAAGGCGGCGTTCTCGGAGATTGATGTCAACCTGCAGCGGCGGGCGGATCTGATCCCGAACCTGGTGGCCTCGGTGAAGGGCTACGCCAAGGTAGAGGAGAGCGTGCTGACGGCGATCTCCAACGCGCGCGCTGGCCTGATGTCGGCGCAGACGCCGGACGAGAAGCTGGCCGCGAACGACCGGCTGAACGTGGCTCTGCTTCCACTGATGCGGATGCAGGAGAACTATCCCGAACTGAAGAGCAACGATCAGTTCATGCGGCTGGAGGATGAGCTGGCGGGCACGGAGAACCGTATTGCCGTGGCGCGGCGTCGGTATAACGAGGCTATCCGCGAATACAACACGTTCATTCAGCAGTTCCCGAACAGTCTGTTTGCGAACTTCGCCGGATTCCACCCGAAGAACGAGTACTACACGGCCGACCCGGCAGCGAAGGAAGCGCCGAAGGTGGACTTCAGCAAGTAGTCTCGGATTCATTAAGCAAGAAGGCCGTCGCTTTACGCGACGGCCTTTGTCGTTAAGGGAAGAATTTTAGCTGAAGGAAGCGACCGCAGCCGCCTCGTCGTCCTTGATGTCGAAGACCGTGTAGAGCTTGGTGATCTGGAGCAGGTCGTGGACCTTCTTAGTCAGGTTGAGCAGCTTGAGCTCGCCGCCCGCGTTCTTGACCGAGGTGAAGGCGCTGACCAGCTCGCCGATGCCCGAGCTGTCGATGTAGGTGATGTCGCCGAGGTTCAACAGGATCTTGTTCGAGCCCTTGGCGAGGACGTCGCGTACCGCGTCGCGCAGGGTTACGCTGCCTTCGCCGAGGGTGATGCGGCCGCTGAGATCGAGGATGGTAATGCCGTCTACCTGGCGGGTCTGGACCTTCATGCTCATGAGTGTGCGTCTCCTTATTTGCCCGTCTGCGCGGGTGTTCTGCGTTTGATCAGAGTAAGTTCCGTGCCTGGATGCAGTTGGCGAAAGTGTACCTCATCCATAAAAGCGCGGATAAGGAAGATTCCGCGGCCCGAACCACGAAGGATATTCTCGGGCGCGAGAGGGTCGGGAAGAGTATCGGGGTCGAGCCCCTCGCCCTGGTCGGCGATGCGGATGATGATGGAGTCGGGGGTGTTCTCGAAGGAGGCGGTGAGGGGCTTGTGCAGGTTGTACGCATTGCCGTGGACGACGGCGTTAACGGCAGCCTCGCGCACGGCCATGGAGATGTTGTGGATCTCGTCCTCGGTGAAGCCTGCGCGGTGCGCGAAGTCCTGAGCTGTGTGCTCGAGCGTGTTGACGCTGGCGAGCGATGAGTCAAGGCTCAGGCTCATGCGGCTGGTGGTTGAATCTGCCAATGAGGCTCCCTCAAGGTGCGATGGGCCGGGCAAGCAGATTCCGGCGGGCATTGTTCGCAGTTTGCTGCCGGGGGCAGGGGAATGTCAAGGAACGCTTCTATTCGCAAACCGTCCAAGGGACAACAGGGAGCGGTCCGGTTTCGTCTTACGGAGAGCCGAAACGCAATCATCGGAGGGCGTATGAGGGCATGGATACTGGCGGCGGGCGCGTTCCTCTGCCTGCCTGCATGGGGGCAGGGCACGCCGGGAGATGCGCCGACGCTGACTACGACCACCCGGCTGGTGGTCGTTCCGGCGCTGGTGCGGTCGCAGGCTGGCGAGCTGATCCATACGCTACAGGCCGAGGACTTCCGGCTGACCGACGACGGCGCGCCGCAGACACTCTCGCTCGAGGATGCGGAGGGCCAGCCTGTCTCCGCTGTGGTGCTCATGCAGACGGGCGGGGCTGCGGCGCGGGAGTTCAAGGCCTATTCGCACCTGCTGACAATGCTGGACTACCTGATGGCAAGCTCGAGCCGTCGTGTGGCCATGGTTAGCTTCGACAGCCAGCCGGAGGAGCAGTGGGACTTCACCACGCACATCGAGAAGCTCGAGGATGGCTTTACGAATCCCACGGAGGGCGATGGCAAAGCGGCGATCTTCGACGCGGTGAACTACGGCATCGAGCTACTGAAAAAGGAGCCTCCGAATCGTAGGCGCGTGCTTATTCTGCTCAGTCAAACGCACGACGACGGTAGCAAGGCCCATGCGGAGGATGTGGTGCGGGGCCTCGGGGAGAATAACGTCATCATCTACAGCGTGGCATTTTCGGTGGAGAAGAATTGGCTGAAGGATCAGTTTGCCGGGGATCGGCATGGAAATAAGCCGTACAAGATGTCGCCGGATTACCCGCCTCTTCAAGGCACCTTCGACCTGATGACGCCGCTGGTAAAGGCCGTGCAGGCCATGCGGAAGAATGCGGCCTCGGAGATTGCGGCGCTCTCGGGCGGAGAGTATGTACAGTTCGGCGGGCAGCGCGATCTGGAGCAGGAGCTGGGCGATCTGGCCAATCATCTGCCGAACCGCTACGTGCTGAGCTTCCGGCCTACGTCGAACGCCGCCGGTCTGCATACGCTGCGGCTGGAGGTGCCGGGGCATCCGGAGCTGCAAATTGCCGCGCGCACGAGCTACTGGGTGAGCGAAGGTACTCCTTAGACAAACTGCGCTCTTCGTCCGTGTGCGATCTTCGGAGAGCTGTCTTGTGTGTGGGTTAGCATGGCTTAGGAAGTCCTGAGCTAACCGCACCAGTCAGCCCTCGGCCGCATACTCCGGCGCGGGGGAAAGTATTTTATTTGCAGGAGCTTGCGTCGCCGCGATGAACAGGCATGCCAACAACCGGACGAGCCTCTCGGCACTACTGGGCGCATCGGTCTTCGATGCCTCGGGTGCGGTGTTCGGCCGTGTGCGCGAGTTTGCCGTGGACCCGGCCGCGGATGTACATCGCATCGAGGGGCTGGTGGTTCGGCGTTCGGGCGCACGCAGACTGCCGGTGCTTGTGCGTATCGCCGAGATGCAGCTCAGTGACGAGTTCAGCCTCTCGCTTGAGCAGGGCGCCGTACCGGTCGAGATCGAGATGGCCGATGGAGTGGAGTCGCTCTACCTGCTGCTGGAGCGGGACTTGCTCGACCAGCAGATCATCGACATCCATGGGCGCAAGGTTGTCCGGGTCAATGACGTGGAGTTGGTGTGGACCCTCGCCGACGAGACTCAGCCGGAGCTGACGCTGCGCATCGCCGAGGTCGAGGTGGGTATGCGCGGCGCGGCGCGGCGGCTGCTGAAGGGGCTGCCCCTGGGCGCGGTCGACCGCGTCGCCCGACAGTTCGAGCCGCGTGTCATTCCATGGGAGTTCGTAGACCTGATCGACCGCGACCCGGCCCGCCGCGTGAAGCTGAAGATCGGGCAGGACCGGCTCTCGAGCATGCACCCCTCCGATATCGCGGAGATTCTTGAAGAACTCGCCCCAGCGGAGCGGCAGGCGCTCTTCAACAGCCTCGATGAGGAGGTTGCGGCCGAGGCTCTGGAAGAGGTCGATCCGAAGATGCAGCAGGCGCTCATCGAGTCGATGGACTCGGAGCAGATTGCGGGTATCGTCGAGGAGATGGACCCGGCCGCCGCCGCCGACCTGCTGGGCGAGCTGTCCGAGGAGCAGACCGACGCCATCCTCGAGGAGATGGACCCCGAGGAGCGGCAGGACGTGAAGGATCTGCTCGAGTTTTCGAGCGACTCCGCCGCCGGTCTGATGACGACCGAGTACGTCGCGCTGCGGGCAGATGCCACGGTCGCGGTGGCGATCCATGCGCTGCGCGAGTACGAGGGCGATACGGATGCGGTGCGCGACATCTTCCTGCTTGGCGACGAGGAGACGGTGGTCCGCGTGATTCCCCTGGTGAAGCTGCTGCTGGCCCAGGGCAGCGATGCACTGCGGGAGCTCGGCGACGGACACATCGTAAGCTGTGACGTTCACACCAGCGGCAAGAAGGTGGCCGAGCTCTTTGACAAGTACAACCTCCACTCTCTGCCGGTGGTCGACGAGCACAAGCGCATGGCCGGGGTGATCCACGCCGACCAGGTGATCTCGCTGCTCCAGGAGAGGCGCTGAGCGTGAAGATTTTGTACGCCGCCGGTCTGTCACCGAACGACTCCTCGATGTACCGCCTGCACGCTCTGGAGCGGCAGGGGCACACGGTCGTTCCTTTCAACTCCTACCAGTACCAGGCAACGAGCCCCCTTCTGCGGAAGGTCGAGCTGCGGTTGCAGGTTGGGCCGAACGTCGCCCGGCTGAACCGCGATCTGCTGGAGATGGCCCGGCGCGAACGGCCGGAGCTCCTGTGGGCCGACAAGCTACTCTTCCTGTGGCCGTCAACGCTGGACCGCCTGCGGGAGATGGGCGTCGTGACGGTCAGCTACATGATCGACAATGCCTTTGGTCCGCGCCGCGATCCTGGCTGGCGGCTGTATATGAAGTGCGTCCCGCACTGGGATCTTCACGCCGTGCAGCGGGACCAGAACATTGTGGACTACAAGGCGAACGGGGCGCGGGACGTCATCAAGATCCAGACCGCCTACGAGCCGACAGTTCATTTTCCGCCGCCCGAGGGATGGAGCGACCAGGACCGCGATCGCGGCGTCTCATTCATCGGCACGCCTTACGACAACCGGGCCGAGTTCCTGACGCGGCTGTGGAAGGAGTTCCATCTGCCGGTATCGGTGTCCGGCGGGTTGGTATGGAAGACCGCTCTGGGGCCGGAGGCGACTGCGGGCATCTATCGCGGGAACGGCGAACTGTTCCGCGAAGAATACCGCGAGGGTATCTGGCGCTCGCAGATCAACCTGAGCTTCCTGACGCACTCCAACCAGGATGAGTTCGCGCACAAGAGCTTCGAGATCGCGGCCTGCGGAGGATTTCTGTTGGCGGAGCGCTCGGCTGGACACATGGAGCGCTTCAAAGAGGATGAAGAGGCTGTCTTCTTCTCGGATATCGAGGAGTGCGCGGCGAAGATTCGCCGCTACCTGCCGGATGAGGCGGCGCGGACCCGCATCGCCGCTGCTGGCTGTCTGCGGGCTGTGCGAAGTGGCTATCACAACGATCATCAGGTCGAGTTGATCGTCGAGCGTGCCGAGACGGTCGTGGCAGGTCTGCGAAAGGGAGCGACGGTATGATCCGTGATCTGCTGCATGACCGGCCGGAGCCGGTTTCTGCGGACGTTTGCATCGTGGGCGCGGGGGCCGCGGGCATTGTGCTAGCTGTGGAGCTGGTGCGGCAGGGCCGCAGCGTGCTGATGCTCGAAGGAGGCGGCGCGGAGATTGAGGAGCCATCGCAGGACCCGTATCGCAGCGAGCTGGCAGGGCTACTGCATCGCGGCGTGCACACGGGACGGTTTCGCGCTAAGGGAGGGACTACCACCAAATGGGGTGGGCAGATTCTCGAGCTGGATGCGCGCGACTTTGAGCAGCGCGCAGCGGTCGCCGGGAGCGGGTGGCCCTTCGCCAAGGACGAGCTGACCTCCTTCTACGAGCGAGCGCTCGTGCTGGAGGGCATGGGCAGCACAGAGCGAAGCGATGCGCAGGTGTGGAAGCAGCTCGGGCAGGCAGCCCCGTCCTTCGAGGGGGTGGAGCCATACTTTTCGCGCTGGTGCCCGGAGCCGAACTTTGCCCGTCTGCACGGAAAGGTGCTCGAAGAGCACGCGGGGCTGACGCTCTGGCTGCACGCGAACGCCGTCGAGCTGGTGCTCGAGGGTGAGACGGCACGCGGCGTCCGCTGCCGGACGCTGACCGGCGTGGAGCACACCTTTACCGCCGGGGAGTACGTCTTCTGCCTCGGAACCATCGAGAGCTCGCGCTTCTTCCTGCAGCCGCGTGAGGGCGGTCTGCCGTGGAACCGCTCCGGTCTTCTGGGCAGGCACTTTCAGGATCACATCGACTGCAACGCCGCGACGGTCGAGCCTGTGGACCGGGCGAGATTTTCGGCGCTCTTCGACAATGTATTTCTGAACGGTTTCAAGTACCACCCCAAGCTGCGGCTGGCCCCTGCCATTCAGGACCGCGAAGGCACGCTGAACGTAGCGGCCACGATGAACTTCGCCAGCAATATCGACGAGGCGCTGGGCCGCATCAAGACGACGGCGAAGCATCTGCTGCGCGGCCGTCTGGATGAGGTTTCCGGCAGAGACATTGCCTACATAGCTGGACACCTACCTCTGCTGGCGCGGCAGACATGGCGCTACAAGGTCGAGCATCGCGCCTACAACCCGTCCGATGCGACGATCTACCTGCGCGTGCACTGCGAGCAGGAGCCGGAGGGCGAAAGCTCCATCACGCTCAGCGGCGAGCGCGACTCGCTGGGCCTGCTGCGGACGCGGCTCGACTGGCGCATCGCCAAGACGGAGCTTGCGACGATCCGGCGCTATGTGACCTTCGCGCAGAGTGCTTTGGCAACGGCGGCCCGTGTGACTCCGGACCCGAGGCTGATGAGCGGTGCCCCGGAGTTTCTGAGAAGCTGCGACGACAGCAATCACCACATGGGCGGCATGAGGATGGAGGGTCCGGCTGGTGCGGGCGTGGTGGACTCCGACCTGCGGCTCAGCGGTACGCGCAATGTCTTCGTCTGCAGCGGAGCGGTCTTTCCCACCTCGGGCTTCTCCAACCCGACGCACACGCTGCTGGCGCTCACGGTGCGTTTAGCGGACCACCTGGGACGCAGCTAAAAAGAAGACAGCCCGCAATGGGCTAATCTGGGACGTGGGGAAGCCGAGCGGAGAACAGGATGCAGCAGATTGCCTTAGGGGAGACTGGACGCCAGACGACGAGGCTGGGCTTTGGCTGCTCGAGCATCATGGGCGCGCTCGGGCGGCGGGACTCGCTCGCCATGCTGGAGGCCGCGTTCGACGCGGGCGTGCGGCACTTCGATGTCGCCCCCATGTACGGCTACGGAGAGGCGGAGGTCTGCCTGGGCGAGTTTCTGGAGCGGCATCGCGGACAGATAACGGTGACGACCAAGTACGGCATCCCTCCGGAGCCGAAGCAGGGCATGCGCTCGCTGGCGCGCTCGATGGCGCGGCCGGTCCTCAAGCTGCTGCCCGGCATGAAGAAGCGGCTGGCTGGTGTTGCGGCCAAGGCGGCTACGGCAGGCAGGGAGGCAACGCCGAAGTGCTCCTTCCGTCCCGATGAGGCGCTGGCCTCCTTCGAGCGCAGCCTGCGGGCGCTGCGGAGCGAGCGGATCGACGTTTGGCTGCTGCATGAGGCAAGGGCCGAGGATCTTCAGGACGACGGCTTACTGGAGTTGATGGAGCGTTTGCGGCAGCAGGGAAAGCTTGGCGACTACGGCGTCGGCAGCGGATACGGAAAGATTCCCGCGCTGCTCGCGGAACGCCCGGCCTACTGCCGCGTCGTGCAGCATGAGTGGTCGGTGCAGGATGCGGAGATTCCGCGACAGGGTAGTTACCGTATTCATCATCGCTCGCTGACGGAGAACTTTCGCAGGCTGCATCATGCGCTGACGACGCAGCCCGCGCTCTGCACGGAGTGGTCGCAGGAGACGGGCCGCGATCTCGCTGATGCGAAGGAGCTGGCCGCCTTGATGCTCAAGGCCGCGCTGGTGATGAACCCGGACAGCGTCATCCTGTTCTCCTCGAAGAACCCGACGCACATCGCCGAAAACGTTCGCGTGGCCGGGGACGCGGCTCTCGAGGCTCCGGCTCGCAGTCTGTACGCGCTGATGCAGACCGAAGGCGCAGCCATGCTCCAGGGCGGTTCCCCGGCATGAGCCTGTGGAAGACGTGGAGGACGCGCATCCTGCTGTTTCTGGCCGTTCTGGGGCCGGGGTTTATCACCGCCAACGTCGATAACGACTCGGGCGGTATCTACACCTACTCGCAGGCGGGCGCGCAGTTCGGCTACTCGCTGCTGTGGACGATGATCCCCATCACGCTGGCGCTGATCGTGGTGCAGGAGATGTGCGCCCGCATGGGCGCGGTTACGGGCAAGGGCCTGAGCGATCTCATCCGCGAGGAGTTCGGCCTGCGCATGACCTTCATCGTGCTGGTGCTGCTGGTCATCGTGAACTTCGGCAACGTGGTGACGGAGTTCTCAGGCATCGCGGGCAGTATGTCGCTCTTCCACGTGAGCAAATACATCAGCGTGCCCATCGCCGCGGTGATCGTGTGGGCGATCGTCGTCAAGGGCGACTACAAGAGCGTCGAGAAGGTCTTTCTGGCGGCCAGCGTCTTCTATGTCGCCTACATCATCGCGGGCGCGCTCAGCGGGCCGGACTGGCACCAGGCATTGCTCGAGACGGTGCGGCTACCGAACCGCTCCGTATGGCGCGATCATGCGTACGTCTACATGACCGTGGGCGTCATCGGCACTACGATCACGCCGTGGATGCAGTTCTATCTGCAATCCTCCATCGTCGAGAAGGGTGTGACCGTGCGACAGTACAAGGCCTCGCGGCTGGACGTGATCGTCGGCTCTTTCTTCACCGATCTGGTGGCGTGGTTCATCGTTGTCGTCTGCGCGGCGACGCTCTCCACGCACGGCATCCATAACATCACCGACGCGGCCACTGCCGCCGAGGCCATGATGCCGCTGGCAGGGAGGTACGCCTTCATCCTGTTTGCGGCGGGGCTGTTCAATGCGTCATTGTTTGCCGCGTCGATCCTGCCCCTCTCGACCGCCTACGTGGTCTGCGAGGGCATGGGCTTCGAGAGCGGGCTGGACAAGGGCTTCAAGGAGGCCCCGTTCTTCTACTGGTTCTATACGCTGCTGATCGCGGCCGGCGGCGCGGTCGTGCTCATTCCGGACTTTCCCATGGTGCAGGTCGCCATCCTGTCGCAGGTGCTGAACGGAGTTCTGCTGCCGGTGGTGCTCATCTACATGCTCAAGCTCATCAACAAGAAGGAGCTGATGGGCGAGTACACGAACTCGCGCTGGTTCAATGCGGTGGCATGGGCGACGGCGGTGGTGGTCATCGGCCTGACGGCGGTGATGGTGTGGAATACGATCTTCGGCGGAGCGACAACAGGCAGCTAGAGCAGCCTGCCCTCGGCGAGATCGCGTACGAGGCCAAGGTCCGCCGCGAGGAAGTCGTACTCCGGCAGCACACCGAGCGGCGACCAGCGGATATCGTTGAAGATGCGGTTCTCCAGCTCGCCCTTGAACTCGTGGACGAGGAAGAATTGCAGGTCGATCGCACTGCCGTTGCGGTATTTGTGCAGCACCTGCGCCACACGGCGGCCGATGACGGCGTCAATGCCGAGCTCCTCGTTCAGCTCGCGGATCAGGGCCTGCTCGGCGGTTTCGCCGGGCTCGATCTTGCCGCCGGGGAACTCCCACTTGAGGCTCATGGGTCCGTTCGGGCGGCGCTGGCAGATGAGTATCTCCGGGGCGCTGTCCGCGGAAGATTGACGGAGCATTAGCGCGGCAACGACGAGACGTGGAGGATCGCTCTGGATGTGTTTACTCCCGTTCACTTGAAATTAGACGAGTGAAACCGTCTAAAAGCTTCGTCCCGATAAGGTTATGGCCGCCGATCGGGCGCGACGGAGGCAGGATAGTATACCGCCCAGTTCTCGGCGAGACTGCGCTCGATGAGCGCCGGGGTCGGATTGACCGGGAAGGCACGCCGGGCGATGGCCAGCATGGCCGCGTCGTGCACGGAGTTGCCGAAGACGGCGTCCGGGGCGGTGATGCCTGCGCGCTTGAGCGAGGCGACCTTGCCCTCGTCGGTCGGAACGTCGAGCAGCGCATTGGTCACGGTGCCATTGTCGACGCGGACGCGGGCGCAGAGGATGTGGTCGGCCGGGATACCGAAGCGGAGCATACCCTCCTCAATAACCCAGTCGTTGGTCGAGCTGACGGCCCAGATCTCGGTGCCGCGGGCTTGCAGTTCGGAGACTAACTGCTTCATCTCAGGGAAGATATTCATCTCGACACGATGCCGGAAGAACTCGGCAGCGGCCTTCCGCAGCTCGCTCTCCTTGAGCCCGGCGTAGACCTGCACCATCTCGCCGCAGATAGCCAGTTCGGAAACCTCGCCGCGCTTATAGCCGCGGTAACGGGTGTCGAGCCAGTCGGAGGAGGCGCGCGAGAGAAGGCCGGTGTCGATGGTCCAGGTCATGAAGGAGGAGCCCGCGTCGCCGGACCAGAGGGTTCCGTCGCAGTCGAAGACGGCGATGGTGGGGGAGAGGTCGAGGACGGAGGCATGGAACTCGCTGGTCGTAAGTGTCGGAATCGAAAGAATATGACTCAAGAGAATGCTCGCGCTTTCTGGCCTCGTCGGGCCGTCGGTTCTTTTGCTTTCGGTCTAATTTTCTCGTGCTTTCGTCGTCCCATTTTAAAGGAAATATGAATTAGGAGGTTAGACCGGTGGAAGGCCGTCGATGACCGTGACCCCGGCGGGCGGGGTAAAGACGAAGTCGGCGTCGTGGGTGGGGATGTTCTCGCGCATCTCGGAGAAGGTGAAGGAGGTAATGGCTCCGCTGGTTTCCTCGATGCTCATGGACGTAATAAGTCCTTTTGCATCTGTATCCAGAGAGATATTCTTCACGCGATCAATTAATCCTTTGGGCATTCCGCTAATTCGGTAGCCGCCGAGTGGGAGCGGCTGGAGGGTAATGTTCTCCAGCTCCTTTTTAAGCTGCGTATGGCCGAGCAACAGGCGAAGCGGGGAGCGCAGATCGTCAAGCTGTTTGGCGGAGACGCGCTGCGCCTGCGGCGTGCCGGGTGTATAGAAATAGCCGTCTTTCCCATCCAGAATGAACAACTTGCCTGCGGGCGAGGCGTAGGTCCAGCGCATGCGACCGGGCTTTTTGAGCAGCAGCGTGCCGGACTCGGTGCGATCCATGCCCATGCCCGTGTAGTGCTCGGAGTAATGGGCCTCGAGCGAGGTCAGGCGATTGTAGTGGTCGTCCACGCGCTTGAGGATGGCGTCCTGATTGGGCTGTTGCGCGAGGACGGCGGGAGCGGCGAGAAGGAAAAGAGCGGCGATACGGAACAGCATGGAATTATTGTCGCAGGATGCGCCGCGAATGGGCAGCGCATCCCGCGGCAGAGCCTACTGGATGGGCTGGGTGCAGTTCGTGCCGCCTGCCGGGTCCTTGCGGATGGTGTTGTTCTCGTCGGCGCAGAAGCCGTTGTCGCCGGTCTTGCCTGCCGACTGGGGAACGGCGGTGATAGTGTAGCCGGTGATCATGTCCTGGTTGTTGACCGTGACCTTGGTGCAGTTGGTGATGTTGAAGGTGTAACCTGCCTTCTGCCCGGTGCTGAGGTCGGAGGGGATAAGCTGCGCCGCCTGCGCCGAGGGTGCCGAGCCGGGCGCGCCGCCGAGGGTTGTCAGCGAACAGGAGAAGCCGTTGGCCGGGTACTGGGAGTTGTATTGCAGCTGGGCCTGGGCAATAGTGCGAACTGACTGGATGGCCGAAACCTCGTTGGACTGCTTGCGCAGCTTGAGGAGTTGGGGAACGGCCAGGGTCATCAGGACGAGCATGATCGACATGACGATGAGCAGCTCGATGAGGGTAAAGCCCGATTCAGCAAAGGAGGCGACGGCCTCGGTGACGGTGCGCTGGGCCTTGGGGGTCATCTGTGTCGGCATGGTGATTCGACTTCCGATCATGAAATAAGTTGGCGCTGCCTCTTTCGATTGTAGTTGGCGTTGCCGGTTTTCATTGTAGACGGAGCAGATGCGCGTTCGGGATTGGGACAGAGGACATACGCGGCGGATATACTACGGGCCTTGGAGAAAATCGAGTACGAGGTGCGTATGCGCGGGTGTGCGGTCTGGGTAGCGGTGTGCGGCGTTCTGCTGAGCGGGGCTGCGATGGGGCAGGAGGCGAAGCCTGTTCCCGCCTATGAGCAGGTGATGACCAAGGCCGCCGAGTCGTATCTGGCGAAGCGCGAGGCCGCCATTGCGAAGATCACCACGCGGGAGCAGGCCGAGGCTTGGCGCGACCAGACGAAGGCGCTGCTGCTGAAGCTGCTCGGCGGGCTGCCGGAGAACGCTGGCCCGCTGAACGCGCAGGTGGTCGGCTCGACCCAGAAGGACGGCTACAGGATCGAGCGGATCATCTATGACAGCCTGCCGGGGTATCACGTGACGGCGAACCTGTACCTTCCGACGACTGGCTCGGGCAAGTATCCGGCGGTGATCTATCACGAGGGGCATGGGCCGGGTGGCAAGGCGGGAGCCTTCCAGCTTGGAGGCAACCTCGCCCGGAACGGCATCGCGCTGCTGGCCTACGATCCGCTGGGTGCGGGCGAGCGGCTGCAGGCGCGCAACCCGGAGACAGGGAAGTCGTGGGCCGGGCCGGATGAGCACTCGCAGGCCGAGATTCCGATTGAGCTAGTCGGCGACAGCGTGGCGCGCTATATGGTGTGGGACGCGATGCGCGGCATCGACTACCTGGCGACGCGGCCGGACATCGATGCGGCCAATATTGGCTCGTATGGATGCTCGGGTGGTGGCACGCTATCGGCGTATCTGACGGCGCTGGATACTCGGGTGAAGGCTGGCGCGGTGGCCTGCTACCTGACGACCTATGATGCGCTGCTGAAGAGCATCGGGCCGCAGGACGGCGAGCAGGTGATTCCGGACTTCATCAAGGATGGGCTGGACTTTGCGGACCTGGTGGAGATGACGGCTCCGAGGGCCTACGCGCAGATCAGCACAACGGAGGACATGTTCCCGTTCGTGGGCGCGAAGGCTACGAACGAGGAAGCGGAGCGGATTTACTCGCTGTACGGCGCTGGCGACAGCCTGAAGTTTTTTACCGGGCCGGGGCGTCATGGGCAGGTGCAGCCGGAGATGCCGCAGCTTGTGCAGTTCTTCGAGCACTGGCTGGCGGGCAAGGA
This sequence comes from Granulicella sp., assembly GCA_036398595.1. Lineage (GTDB taxonomy): Bacteria > Acidobacteriota > Terriglobia > Terriglobales > Acidobacteriaceae > Edaphobacter. The sequence continues at coordinate 58,704 of DASWOV010000071.1, read as the reverse complement.
TGGTCCCGCGCCGGAGATCGTGAAGATCGACCGTCCCGCGCCCGAGGAGATTCAGTGCACCTCGACCGGCCAGGTGACGACGGCGCTGCCGGGGCGCACGATCTATGAGATCAACCGCGAGCGTGCCAAGGCGCTGATGCCGAAGAAGGTGGATGTGATCTCGAAGGCCGATCTGGCGAAGCTGACGGAGCGGCTGAAGACGGAGATTCCGGCGGTGACGGGGATGCGTCCGAGCGAGCCGGTGGCCGCGCCGACAGTGGTAAAGACCGAGCAGCGCGACGGCTATAAGCTCGAGACACTGGTCTTCCATAGCCGATGGGGGATGGATCTTCCGGCGGCACTTGCGATTCCGGACAAACCGGGGCATAAGCCTGCTGTGCTAGCGACGAGTGACCGGGCTATTGAGACGGTGGCAGCCGCAGGCAGCGCAGTCGATGCAGCCGCGAAGGAGGGTCGCGTGGTGCTGGCGATGACGCCGCTGCCGTGGCCGCAGAGCACGGACCCGGCGCGTCCGACGATGGGCACGATGCTGCCTTGGACCTCGCGGGCGTTCCTGGTGGGGCAGACCTTTGTCGGCATGCGCTCCGAGGATATGGTCGCCGCGACGGACTGGCTGGCGGCGCAGAAGGACGTGGATGCGAAGGCCATCGAGGCATGGGCCGACGGGCCTTCGGGTGTAGCGCTGCTGCATGCGGCGGTGATGGAGCCGCGCATCCACAGCGTAAAGCTGGCGCGTACCCTAGTGAGCTATCAGTCGGTGCTCGAGGCGAATCCGCACCGCGGCGTCACGGAGACGGTGGTGCCCGGTGTGCTGTTGCAGTATGATCTGGACGACCTGCTGATCGCGCTGGCTCCGCGCACGGTGACGGTGGTGAACCCTGTAGACGCCGAGGGCACGGCTGTTTCTCCGGAGCGGTTTGCGGCGATGATGCGGCGTGTCGAGGCGGCGGACAAGGCGCTGAAGATGGGAGGCCGGGTCCGCGTTCTGGAGGCTGGCAGATGAAGCCGGGAGCGGCTCTGAATCCGAAGGTCGACGCCTATGTAGCGAAGTCGAAACCCTTCGCGGTGCCGATCCTCGAGCATCTGCGCGAGTTGGTGCACAAGAGCTGTCCTGAGGTGGAAGAGACGATCAAGTGGAGCCGCCCGTTCTTTGAGTACAAGGGAGTGATTCTGGGCAACATGTCGGCCTTCAAGGAGCATTGCAGCTTCGGCTTCTGGGGCTCGGAGATGGGCGCGGCGGTGAAGGACGCCGGTCTGCTGCGCGAGAACGCAATGGGCTCGTTGGGGAAGATCACGAGCCTCGCGGACCTGCCTGCGGACAAGGTGATGGTGGAGCTGATTCGGAAGGCTGCGGAGTCGATTGACAAGGGCACGCATGTAAGCCCGGTGGCGATGCGAAACAAGGTGGTGAAGGCTCCGAAGAAGACGGTGGAGTCACCCGAGCTGATGGCCGCGCTGAAGAAGGACAAGAAGGCAGCGGCGGTCTTTGCGAAGTTCAGCCCGAGCTGCCAGCGGGAGTATATCGAGTGGATTGCCGAAGCCAAACGCGACGAGACACGCGAGAAGCGGCTGGCGCAGTCGGTGGAGTGGATCGCCGAAGGGAAGCAGCGGAACTGGAAGTATCAGAACTAAGTTAGTGCACGGAGTGGATGGACTTCGTTACGGGCTCTTCGTGGATGCGTTGGTCGCCGGAAACCGAGGCATCGCCCGAGATGGCATACGCCACAGCCGCGCCGATCAGCGAAGGAATGATGAAGGCATGGCCGCCCGTGGCCTCGGCGACGAAGACGACTGCGGCGAGCGGTGTCTTGTACGCGGCGGCGATGAACGAGGCCATGCCGACCGCGGCGTAGAGCGAGATCTCCGGCGAGTGTACCAGCGACTGCGCGAAGGCGATGCCGATGTTGCCTCCGGTCAGAAACAGCGGCACGAACATGGCGGAGACGCCGCCCGCTCCCAGCGTGAAGGCCGTCGCAGCGAGCTTGAAGAGGCCGAAGGTGAGCAGTTCGGTGGAGCTATGTGAGGTTGTTAGTACATCGCGGACGGCCTCGTAGTTCGGGCCGATGGGGATAAGCTGTCCGGGATAGATCTGCAGGTAGCCAAGCCCGCAAAGCCCGGTGAGCAGGCCGCCGAGCGTGAGCTTGATCCAGTGCGGTACGCTCCAGCGCACGACCATCGAGCGCAGATGGCGGAAGGTGATGACGAAGGCCATCGCAACCAGTCCGACCAACGCGCCGAGCACAGCGCACCAGACGAGATCGCGCATGGTGTACGTGCCGGAGCCGGTGTTGCGGAAGCCGAAGAGCGCATCGCTGCCGAGGAAGGCTCCCATCGTGACGTAGGAGATGACGGACGCAATGAGCGCGGGCAGCAGAGACTCGTGAGCTAGGTCGTCTTTATAGGGCATCTCGAGTGCGAAGACGATGCCGGTGAGCGGAGCGCGGAAGACAGCGGACATGCCCGCGGCGGCTCCGCAGATGAGCATGATGCGGCGGTCGCGGGCGTCGAGCCGGAAACGGCGTAGGTGCCGGAGGCGGGTCCAGAGCCACGAGCCGATGGCGGCTCCTCCGTAGATGCTCGGGCCTTCGAGCGCAGCCGAGCCGCCGAAGCCGACGGTGGTGATCGCGGCCAGCAGCTTGGGCGCGAAGGGGCGCATGTCGATGCGGCCCTGATGCTCGTGGTACGAGCGGATGACCTCCTCGGTCGAGTGCTCGTTGGGGTCTGGCGTCAGGAACTGCATGATAAGGCCGGTCGTCATGCAGCCGAGCACGAGTCCCGGCACGATAGCCCAGTGGTGATGCAGGTAGTAGCCGAGCACTGCAGGCCAGAGGCGGCGCAGCAGAATGCCCGCGACGGCGGTGATGGCCAGTCCCGCTGTGACACCGATGAGGGGCGCAATGACGAGCCACTTGTGCAGGTTGCGGGCGTAGGTCTGAGCAAGGTCCTGATGTACCTGCGGCAGATAGCGCCGGAGCAGGGGAGAGCGGGCGGAGCGAAGTACGGTCGGGGTCACGATTGTTCCGGGGTTTCGAGGGAGAGGCGTTTGAGGGCGCGAGCCAGCTCCGGGCCTAACTGGTGAATCTCGCGGGCGTGGTCGGCGGAGAGCTGGCGCAGGATGCGCATGCCGTTGTGCGTGAGCCGCAGCACGACGAGGCGGCGGTCCACAGGATCATGCGTGCGGACGAGCAGACCGGCCTCCTCGCAGCGCGTGCTCAACTCGACGACGCTGTGGTGGCGCAACGCGAGCCGCTCGGCGAGGTAGCCGATGGTGGTCTGCGCGTCCTCGGGCGCGCCGCCGATCTGGAGGAGGAGCTGATGCTGCTGCGGGGTGAGCCCGGCACGCTCGGCGGCCTCCTCGCTGAAACGAAGAAACCGCCGCAGGGTAAACCGCCACTCGGCGAGCGCGCGGATGGTCGCGTCGGGAGTGGATGCGGGGGAGGGCATCAATATATCGTACTACGATATGTATGGCGACGCATTCTTCTCCGTGGACAGGTCGCGGGAGAGCACGTAGAGTTTTGCTGTGACCCCTACAGAGTGTCGTTTGCTCGCGGACTGCATGGAGCAGCATGCCGACCGCATGGCGATTGCGGATGCGCACGGACTGCACGGCTATGCGGAGCTGCGGTCTGCTTCGGCGCGTGTGGCTGCCGGTCTGCTTAAAGGCCGCGATGATTTGGCAGAGGCCCGGATTGGTTTCCTCATCACGCCGGGCTTTGCCTGGACGGCGACGCTGCTGGGCATCTGGCGTGCCGGAGGCATAGCGGTGCCGTTGCCGCAGGGCGCGGCTCGGCCGGAGCTGGAGTATTTCATCGAGACGGTGGGCACATCGGCTCTGGTGGGCGATGCACCCGGGCTTGCCGGGTTGGCTCCGCTGGAAGAGGCGACTGGGTTACATCCAGTACTGTTCGACGAGCTAGCTGGAACTGAAGAGGCTCCGCTGCCGGAAATCGACTCGGCGCGGCGGGCGATGATCCTCTTCACCAGCGGCACGACGAGCAGGCCCAAGGGGGTTGTTTCGACGCATGCGAACATCGCGGCGCAGATTCATAGCCTCGTGACCGCATGGGAGTGGACCGCCGAAGACAGCGTAGTGCTATGCCTGCCGCTGCATCATGTGCATGGGATCATCAACGTGGTCTGCTGCGCGCTGTGGTCGGGCGCGCTGTGCCGCATGCTATCGCGCTTCGACGCGGATGCGGTGTGGGGAATGATTGCAGCCGGTGAGCTGACGCTGCTGATGGCTGTGCCGACGATCTACGTGCGGCTGATCGCGGTGTGGGAGGCGGCGACGCCAGAGCGCAGAAAGGAACTGAGCGAGGCCGCGTCGAAGATGCGGCGCATGATCTCTGGCTCTGCGGCGCTGCCGGTATCGACGCTGGCGCGGTGGAAGGAGATCACCGGGCAGTCGCTGCTGGAGCGTTACGGCATGACCGAGATCGGCATGGCGCTCTCGAATCCGCTGTACGACGACGGCGTGCCGGGCCATGTGGGCTGGGCGCTGCCCGGGGTCTTCGTGAGGCTCGCGGGAGAGGATGGCGCAGAGGTCCCTGCCGGTACGCCGGGCGAGATCGAGGTCCAGGGCGAGAATGTCTTCAAGGAGTACTGGAACCGACCCGAGGCGACGCGTGAGGCCTTCCGCGACGGGTGGTTCCGCACGGGCGATACGGCGATGCTGGAGGAGGGCGGCTATCGCATCCTCGGGCGGACGAGCATCGACATCCTGAAGTCGGGCGGCCACAAGATATCGGCGCTGGAGATTGAAGAGGTATTGCGGACACACCCGGAAATTACCGAGTGCGCGGTGGTCGGCGTAGCGGATGCGGAGTGGGGCGAGCGTGTGGCCGCCGCGCTGGTGTTGAGGGAAGGCTGTGCGATGGACCTGTCCGCGCTGCGTGCATGGGGACGCGAGCTGATGGCGGCCTATAAGCTGCCCTCTCTGCTGCTGGTGGTCGAGCAGCTTCCGCGCAACGCGATGGGGAAGGTGGTCAAGCCTGAGGTGACGAAGCTCTTCATCGAGGAGCGTGCGCGCGATGGGGAGTAAGACGCGCCTGACGGCGGCGCAGATCGGCGGCTTCTGGGGAGCATGGGCTGGATGGACGCTGGACGGCATGGACTCGGTGATCTATGCGCTGGTGCTGAACCCGGCGCTGACCGAGCTGCTGCCGAAGTCGGGCATTACGCCGACTCCGGCGCACATCGGGCTGGCAGGCTCGACATTATTTGCGCTGTTTCTGGCCGGATGGGGTATGTCGATGGTCTGGGGACCGTTGGCCGACCGCTTCGGGCGCAGCCGCGTGCTGGCGGCGACGATCTTTATGTACGCCATCTTTACCGGCGCGGCGGCGATGGCCGAAACCGTGTGGCAGCTTGGAATCTTTCGTCTGCTGGCCGGGGTGGGCATCGGCGGCGAGTGGGCGCTCGCTGGCACGTATGTGGCCGAGGCGTGGCCCGAAGACCGTCGCAAGATGGGCGCTGGTTATTTGCAGACGGGCTACTATGCGGGATTCTTTCTGGCCTCGGCGCTGAACTATACGGTGGCGGTGCGGTATGGCTGGCGGGCGATGTTCTGGTGCGGCGTGTCGCCGGTGGTGGTGGCGATCTTAGTCATGCTGCGCGTGAAGGAGCCGGAGCGGTGGAAGCGCAAGGCAGAGCGCGGCGAGCTTGCGCGGGGCAAGTCGCCGCTGCGGAGGATCTTCGAGCCGGCCTACCGGCAGCGCACCATCGTCAACGCGATCCTGCTGACGGCGGCAATCTGCGGCCTGTGGGCGGGCACGGTGTATGCGCCGACGGCGCTGATCGATCTGGCGAAACGCGGCGGCAGCGTGCAGGCCGAGGCGGTGAAGATATCCTCGCTTGGCATGGGGCTGCTCTCGCTGGGCAGCATCCTTGGCTGCCTGCTGGCTCCGGTGCTGGCCGAGCGGATCGGCCGCAAGCGCACCATCGCCGTGTACTTCGCCGGGATGATGGTCTGCATCACGGCCAGCTTCGGATGGGCCTTCTATCTGCCGCAGGGACTGTGGCCGTTTGTGTGTGTACTGTTCTTCCTCGGGTTGTTCGGCGGCAACTTTGCGGTTTTCAGCCTGTGGCTGCCGGAGCAGTATGGTACGCGGGTCCGGGTGACGGCGTTCGCGTTTACCACATCGTTCGGGCGCTTCATTGCCGCTGGAGTGAACTTCGGGTTGGGGGCGCTGGTCAGCAACATGGGCACGCTGGGCAAGCCGGTGGCGCTGACCTCGCTGGCTTTTGCGATCGGGCTGTTGGCCGTGCCGTTTGCGGTGGAGACGAAGGGGCACGTTCTGCCGGAGTAAGCGCAAAAAAATCCCGGAGAGGCGATGAGCCGCCGCTCCGGGTGTGGAAGGACTGCCGCTGGATGAAACCTCTTTAGTGCGGCAGCAGACCGAAGACCGCAACGCCGGTCTGCGTGCCGATGTACACCTTGCCGTTGACGACAAGCGGTGTAATGAACTTATTGCCGTTGCCGAAGCTGTCGCGCCCGCTGGCCGCCTGGTTGCTGTTGTAGAACTCGTTCTGCAGGTTGGTGGGGTCGTAGGCATGCAGGACTCCCGGCTTGGTTGCGCCGGACTCGACCGCCCAGACGATGCCGTCCTTCGTGCCGTTGGCCGAGACTGCGGGCGTCGAGCCGGGGTGGGCAAAGGTCGCTGCGGAGTGACTGCTGGGTGTGGTGGCGAGCTTCGCGCTGGTGAAGGGGAAGGCCTTGAGCGTGTCGCCGTCGGAGGCGATGTAGAGCACGCCGTTGAAGAACGCGGGCGTGGTGTAGTTCAGGCCCGCAAGCTGGCCGGTGATCTTCTGGTAGAGGTTGCCGTCCATTTGCGCGGCGTTGAACTTGCCGAGGTTGTCGCGGTCGGCGAGGTAGATGTTCTTGTCCTTGCCCGCGCCGACGATGAGGTGACGAACCGTGCCGCTGGCGTCCGTCATATCCGGCAGAAGCACCTGGCCGCCGGAGCCGAGGTCAACGTCATCGGCGGACTGCATCACCGTGTTGAAGGCGTTGAAGTAGTCGACGACGCCGATCTTTCCGGTGTTCGGATCGACGCGCAGCTTCAGCATGGCGTTGCCGTAGTCGCCGCTGGTGGGCATGCCGCTGGCGTCGAAGGTGGTATCGAAGGTGCCGTTGGCGTCGAGCAGGTAGATGTTGCCTGCCGCGTCGGCGGAGAAGCCATTGCCGCTCATCCAGATGGAGCCTTCGTTGCCGTTGGGGGTCAGGTTGAGGAGCTGCGTCTGCTTGAGCGTGCTTTCGGAGTAGCCCATCAGCCATCCGGTGTACGGACGGAAGTCGCAGTGCGAGGTGAAGCCGAGGTAGAGCGTGCCGTTGATGAGCGAGACGGCGGAGCGTTCGGCGTACTGGCCGGGGTCGAAGGCGACCATGCCGCCAGAGGAGTTATCACCCGTGCCGGGGTAGGAGGCCGTGATCTCGGTGGGCGAGCCGGATAGCTCGGCGCCGGTAGTGATGTCGAGCGCGTGCAGGCGCTGGTGGTAGGCGCCGGAGGCGTCCTTGCTCATGGAGACGAAGAAGATGCCTCCGTTCGTGCCGAAGCCTCGGTCGATGACGGGCGTATCGGTGATGCCGATCTCGGTGCTGATCTGCGAGCACTTGTGGTCGTCGCTGGTCATCTCGCCGGAGGGAATGACGGAGGTCTTCCAGAGCTGTGCGCCGCTGTCAGCGTCGAAGGCGTAGGCGGTGCCGTGTTCGGATTCGACGTAGAGGACGTTGTGCGTGGCTCCGCCGACTGAGAGGTTGGCCAGGAAGAGCGGCTCTGCATCGACCTTGCCGTCGACGGTATCGAAGCCGACCTTGCCAAAGCTGGCAGAGCTGACGTTGGCGGGCGTCAGGATGGTTTCCTGCGCGTTGAGTCCGTCACGATTGAGGTTGTAGTGGTAGGTGGTGACGTCGGGGACGGTAGCCGCGGGCGGGCTTGGTGGCGTGGGGTTCGTCGGCGGCATCGGGTTGGTGGGTGCCGTCGGCTGCGACGTGGAGCTGGTTCCGCTACTGCACGAACAAAGGATCAGGGTAAGAACGGCAGCAGCGGAGATGCTCAGAAGCTTGGGGGAGGGCATTTCGGGGGCCTCACAACAGGGGATTGAACTCCCGCGGCCTTGTACAGCCACGCAAGTTGACCGTATTCCCCCAGAGGCAGGGTGTTTGTCATATAAATGTCTCGATGTGGTTAGTCTTTTCCCTGCATGATGCAGGGAAAACGCTCTCCGCATGCGAGAGTTGGCGCAAGGCCTATAAGGATCTGTCTGGAGGCTGTATGAGGGGAGACATCGGTTCTGCCAGCCCCATGTCTCCCATAAGGGAGCAGGAGCTGAAGCAGGTCCCGGCTTAAAGCGTGTTTGCCGATTCGGTCTTGTTCCGGGTACGGCGGTAGTTGGAGACGGCTTTTTTCCAGTCGAGCGAGGTTCCGGCGAAGGGGGAGTCGTCGGTTCTTGCTGGAGCAGCGGGCTCTGGGGAATCGACGGATGCTTCTTCGGCCTGTACTACGGGAGCCTCGGCGCGCTTGACGGGCGCGTCCTTGGGACGGAATGAGCGGGGAAGCTCGGACTCCTTGAACTCGATTCCTTCGGAGACGAGCCGGCGGGCGATCTTCGCAAGCAGCTCGCGCTTATGGTTCAGCTTGTTGGTAGCAAGAATCTTCGCATCCTCTGAGGTGAAGACCTCATGCAGGGTGACATGGGCCAGCCGACGGTCGTACAGGTCGATCTCTTCATGAAGGCTTCTGAGGTAGTACTTGTTTTCGACGATGGCGGACATGCGTACTCCGGGAGATGCGGTGATGAGGTACTGAGCCAAAAAGAAAAAGGGCGGTCAATCGACCGCCCCTCATGCTATTTCCTATTAGATGCCTTAGACAGCGCGGACATTCTCGGCCTGCCAGCCCTTGGGGCCCTTGACCACGTTGAACTCGACCTGCTGGCCTTCCTGCAGCGAGCGGAAGCCATTGCTCTGAATCGCCGAGTGATGGACGAAGACGTCCTCGCCGGAGTTGCGGCTGATGAAGCCGAAGCCCTTCGCGTCGTTAAACCATTTTACTGTTCCCTGTTCCATGAATATTGTTCCTTGAAGAGATGTACCGTCGAACGCAATGAAGATTATTTGCAAGTAGACGGAGTGTACCGGAACAGGCAAACATCAGATCGAACCCAAACGATCTTCTATAGAATAGCACCTTTTAGCAAGAAAGGTCAGCGCGAGTGAGCTTCAGGTCGCCGAGGGGGCCGAGGAGCGTCAGCGCCAGCAGCTCCGGCTGGAAGAGCTCGTGGGCGAGGGCCTGGACGTCCTCCGGAGTGACACGGTTGATCTCGGCCACAAGATCGTCGAGCGAGAAGAAGCGGTTGAAGTACATCTGCTGACGCGCCAGCGACGACATGCGGCTCGCGGAGGTTTCGAGGCTGAGCACCATGTTGCTCTTGAGCTGCTCCTTGGCGCGGCGCAGCTCGGCTTCGGCGACGGGCTCCTGCTTCAGGCGGGCGAACTCGGCCAGCGTCAGTCGCAGCAGCTCGGGCGTGTTCGCCAGCGAGGCTCCGGCGTAGACCGAGAGCACACCGGCGTCGCGGTAGGGGCTGACCTCGGAGTAGATGGAGTAGGCCAGGCCGCGGTCCTCGCGGATGGTCTGGAAGAGGCGCGAGCTCATGCCGCCGCCGAGCATGGTGTTCATCAGGTAGACGGCGTAGCGGTTCTCGGCCGCTACCGGGGGCGCGGGCACGCCGAGGCAGAGCTGTACCTGTTCGAGGGACTTCTTGCTCTTGAGCGTGATGTGCGGCGTGGCGACCGGCGCAGGGAAGCCGGGAAGCGGGCTGCCGCTGGCGGGCAGGTCGCCGAAGTACCGGGCGACGAGCTCGACAAAGCGGTCGTGGTCGAGATTGCCCGCTGCGGAGAAGATGAGTCCGCTGGCGGTGAAGCGGCGGCTGTAGTCGTCGAAGACGATCTGCCGGGTGAAGCTGGAGATGGTGCGGGCGGTGCCGAGGATGGGCCGCCCGAGAGCGTGGCCCTTCCAGAAGTTCTGCGTAAATAGCTCGTGGACGAGGTAGTCGGGATTGTCCTCGTCCATCTTGATCTCCTCGAGGATGACGCCCTGTTCCCGAGTGAGGTCATCGGGGGTGAAGGTCGGATGCAGAACTAGATCGCTCAGAAGATCAAGCGCGGGTTCAATGTTTTCGTCCAGAACCTTGATGTTGAAGCAGATATTTTCCTTGCTCGTGAAGGCATCGAGGTTGCCGCCGATGGTATCGACCTCGCGGGCAAACTGCTGCGCTGAGCGCGTGGTGGTCCCTTTGAAGACCATGTGCTCGACGAAGTGAGAGATGCCGTTGACCTCGGGAGACTCGTCGCGCGAACCGGAGCCGACCCAGACGCCCATCGAGACGCTGCGGACGTGAGGCATCTGCTCGGTGAGCACAAGCAGGCCGTTGGGAAGGCGCGTGGAGCGGATATTGCGGGCGGAGGGAATGAGCGAGGTTGGCTCGGTGAGGGTCGCGGACATGCTTCTCCTGATCCCTGTATTGTTTCACAGCTTTAAAGAACGAGGGCCGGGGGCAGGTCCCGGGCGGGACCTGCCGATGATGGAGACAGGCGTTAGTGAACGACGGCCATCGCCAGACCGTCGGGGCTTCCGCCCGCGTCGATGTGGGCGACCACCTTCCACTCGTGCAGGTCGATGACGGCCACATAGTTGTCCGGCGTGCAGGAGGCGAAGGCGTGGTTGCCTTTGGGGCCGATGAGCAGCCCGGCGGCGCCGTGTCCCACGGGGATGCGCCGGACGACCTTGTGCGTATGGGCGTCGAGGACAGTCACATCGGGCTGCGAGAGCGAGGTGACAAGGACGAAGTTGCCGTCAGGAGTGAACTGGAGCCGGTTGGCTCCCTCGACGTGGGCCTCGATGGTTTCCAGCACCTGCTTGGCGCGGAGATCGACGATGGAGATGGTGCCGGGCTTGGCGTTGGCGACCCAGACCTCCTTGCGGTCGGGCGAGATGTCGAAGCCCTCGGCTCCCTCGCCGACCTTGACCGTGTGTGGAATCCAGTCGTAGTGGCCGGGGTTGTCGGTCGAAACCTGGTTCTCGAAGATACTGACCGAGCCGGAGCCGGTGTTGGTAGCGACGATGACCGTCCCGGTCTGCGACACCCAGACCATGTGCGTGCGCTGCTGGCCCGTTTTAAGGACCGTATCCACCTTGTTGTTGCCGGGGTCGAGTGAGGCGACGACGTTGGGATTCTCGGCGGTGAACCAGAGCATGCCGTCGACGAAGTCGAGGCCGTGCGGGCCGTGCAGGTTGCCGAGGTCGACGGAGGGCAGGGCCTTGTGCGCGATCAGGTCGATGACGGCGAGCGTATGGAGCGAGCCGCTGCCGTAGTTGGAAACCCAGGCGAGGGAGCCGTCGGTGTTGGCGATGACTTCGTGCGGATCGTCGCCGACCGGGGCCTTCCAGAGCACTTTCCAGGTGAGCGGCTCGACGGCGGCCAGCGTGTGATCGGCCTTGGAGAGAACGAGAAGAGTCTGTTTCTGCGCGACGAGAGCGGCGGGGAGAAGCAGGGTGGCGGCGAACAGGGCAGCCGTGCGGCGGAGAACGTTCATGGGGATGGAACACCTCGTCATGGTTGCGTTGCTTAAGGTATGACGCAGAAAGACGCACGGAAGATGAGCGCGCCTGTTGATTAATGCACGCGGGGGAGTGCAATGGGAAGGGCGCAGGGAAGTATCCTTAAAAGATGGATGTTCGTGCACTTTTCGGAATGGAGCTGCCGGCGCTCGAGGAACTGATGGCCACGATGGGGCAGAAGCCGTACCGGGCGCGGCAGGTGTTTGAGGCGCTGTACCGGCAGCGGGTCGGCTCGATCGATGAGATCAGCGTGCTGCCCGCAGTGCTGCGCGAGCAGATGGCCGCCGAAGGCTGGGTGGTCGGCAGGCCGGAGATCGTGCAGACGGCGGTTTCGGTGGATGGGACCGAGCGGTATCTGGTAAAGCTGGCTGACGGAGAGACGGTTGAGACGGTGTGGATGCCCGAGGGCGACGGCGGCGAGCGCGGGGACGGCAGCGAGGCCGCGGCCGAAGAGGCGGGGGAGGCGGATGAGATCGAGTCTCCCATCCTTCGCGGTGAGGCGGCGAAGGATAGGGCACCCGAAACAGTAGTTCCTCGGAAGCGATGGCAGGATGTTGGGGCGCTGGAGAAGGCTGGCTATCGACGGGCGACGATCTGCATCTCGAGCCAGGTGGGTTGCGCGGTGAACTGTCAGTTCTGCCTGACAGCGAAGCTGGGCATCAAGCGCAATCTGACGGCTGGGGAGATCGCCGGGCAGGTGGCCTCGGTGCTGGATAAGCATGGCGTGATGATCGGCAAGGACCGCATCAACCTTGTGTTTATGGGCATGGGCGAGCCGTTCCTGAACTATGACTCGTTCATGGGCAGCGTGCGCGTGCTGACGAAAGGCATTGGGATTCCCGAGTCGCGCATGACGGTTTCGACCAGCGGTATCGAACCGGCGATCCGGCGGTTCGCGCAGGAGCCGGTGCGGCCCAAGCTGGCGCTGAGCCTGAACGCCTCGAACGACGTGGTGCGCGAGCAGGTGATGCCGATCACGCGCAAGTGGAAGATTGGCGATCTGCTGGCCGCGCTCGAGACGATTCCGTATGGCAAGCGCGAGTATGTCACCTTCGAGTAGGTTCTGCTGGGCGGGGTGAACGACCAGCCCGAGCACGCGCGCGAGGTGCTGGCGCTGCTGAAGAGCGTGCGGGCCAAGGTGAACCTGATCGTATGGAATCCGGGGCCGGGGATCGCGTACACGCAGCCGAAGCCGGAGGATGTGGCGGTCTTTCAGAAGATGCTGATCGACGGCGGTATGCCGACGTACATCCGGCGGCCTCGCGGGCGGGATATTTATGCGGCGTGCGGGCAGTTGAAGCGGACGATTGAGAAGCCTGAACTCGTGGAGATAAAGGCGAGCTAGCTGCGCGGCGTTGCCAGTTTTAGCAGGCAGTCGGTGACACGATCGTAGTCGTGGCGCAGGACGTCGTCTTCGTGGACGAAGCATCCGGTGATCGGCTCGACGCCGAGGGCGCGGACGCGGTCGAGGTCGGCGACGATGGGCGCCTGGCCCTCGCTGGCGTAGTGCTCGATCATCGCCGGGGAGATGGGCGCGGTGTTGATGAGCGCGTAGTCGAAGAGCGGCCGCGCCGCGCCGCAGTGATGGAGAATCTTCTCGATGTGCTGCGAGGCAGTGAGGCCGAGGCTCTCGTTGGCCTGCGTCATCAGGTTGCAGATGTAGACGCGGGTGGCGCGGGAGGAGGCTAGCGCCTCCGGGATGCCGCGCACGAGCAGGTTGGTGATGAGCGAGGTGTAGAGCGAGCCGGGACCGAGGGTGATGAGGTCGGCATTCGCGATTGCCTCGAGTGTTTCAGGCAAAGGTAGCGCGTCAGCGGGGTTCAGGATCAGCTCGGCGATGCTGCGCTTGCTGGCCGTGATGCTGGTTTCGCCGGAGACGAGCGAGCCGTCGTCCATGATGGCCGCGAGCGTGACGTTGGTGTTGGTTGCCGGATAGATGCGGCCACGCGCGGCTAGGATCTGCGAGGACATCTGTACGGCCTGCGCGAAGTCGCCGGTGATGTGCGCCAGCGCGGCGAGGAAGAGGTTGCCGAAGGAGTGTCCCTGCAACTCGCCCTGGTCGAAGCGGTAGCGGAAGAGTTTCGAGAGAAGGTGCTCGTCCTCGGAGAGCGCGACCATGCAGTTGCGGACGTCGCCCGGCGGGAGCATCTTGAGGTCCTCGCGCAGACGGCCGGAGGACCCGCCGTCGTCGGTGACGGTAACGACTGCGGTGAGGTCGCGGATGAGGCAGGGGAAGCAGTCGAGGGCCGGCTGCGAGCCGGGTAGAGGAGCGACGTACTGCTTGAGGCCGCGCAGGAGCGTCGAAAGGCCGGTGCCGCCGCCGATAGCGACGACGCGAAGGCCGGTGGCTTGTACAGGAGCGGACACGTCCGGTTCAGTGTAGCAAGGGTGGTGCGGCGGGGAGTGCCCCGAGGTCGGTTAGACCTCGGGGTAGAGAAGCTCGGTGAAGCGCGGATCGTCGGCCATGTCCTGAAAATCGGAGTCGGACCGGGCCTGAATGCGGTTGCGGGGGTTCTGCCGGATAGCCTCGGTCAGGTGCTCGAGGCAGCCGTGTGCGTCGCCGGTCATGCTGGCCAGCACGGCGAGGCCGTAGAAGGCGTAGTCGGCGCTGCCATTGGCGACGATAATCTCCTGGAACTGCTGCCGCGCATCCTCGTACAGCCCCTCGTTGAGCAGCGAGATGGCGTAGTCGTACCGCTCCTCGTGGCTCTGGAAGCTGGCCGCCTGCTTGTTGATCTGCTGCAGGCAGGCACTGATGTACATGCGGATAGAGGCGGCGAGGTCTGCCGGCGCGGCGGTCAGCATCTCGAGGAAGGCCGAGTGGGCCTTCTCATACTTGCCCGCCTGCAGAAGCCGGAGGGCCTCTTCGTACTGGGCGATCGCCTGCGCTCGTCCGCTGGCGGCTTCGGGCGAGAGATCGCCGGCTAGGGTGCGGGGGGTGCGTTTGGGGGAGGTCTTGATGGGTTTCGTCTGCGCCATGTTCTAACGTTGCCGAGAGAGCGGGAGCCCGTGCAGTCTAGTGTCCGAAGCGCTGTGACGCTGATTCGGCTGGCTCTATTGCGGCAGTTCTCCTCATCGTTGTGCGTAATTTAAAAGATGAAATACATACATCGCCTGCTGGATAAAGACCCGGGATCATTAAAAGGGTTTCTGCCAGTGACTCGTCTCGGTTTTATATCGGGATCGGAGCGCGAGGTCAACTACCTGTGTAGTTCTTCGTGTAGTTCTTGCGGTAAAGGACGGGGTTGAGATCGGGATCGTTGTACATCTTCATCTGGCGGTAGAGCTTGAAACGGCGCTTACCCACGAGGACCTGTTCCCAGAGGGAGAGCAGGCAACCGGCGAGATCCGTGCGCTGCTCCTCCAGCAGCACCAGCCGCATACAGTTGCGGCGACGATGGGCGTCGGTGGCGTTGGCCCGGTGAGCCTCCTCGCGGGTGTGGTAGATCTTCAGGGCGAGGATGGAGAGCCGGTCGAGGATCAGGCCCGGGGTTTCGGAGTTTAGCTCCGAGTGGGGGTTGAGGGAGGCGCCTTCGTGGTCGAGAAACTCGAGAAGCCAGCGGTCCATCTGCTCGACGAGGTCGTTGCGGCGCTGGTTGAGGGTGTCGATCCGGTGCTTCTCGCAGGCAATGTCGGAGTCGGAGGCGGAGGGGTCGCGGGCTAGATCTTCTTCGTGCCAGAGATCAAAGTTGGCCCTGTGATTGGCCATGACGAGGTCGGCAAACGCCGGTGCTTCGGGGAAGGAGAAGCGATAGGAAGGATGAGTCTCGTCGTGCCAGATGATGGTGGCCTGATCGTGAAGCCTGGGTATGGCGGTTAAATCAAGCATACGAGTATGGGCACTCCGGGTTACAAGCGATGCCCATAAGACACTTTATCAGGAGAAGGGCGCCAGTGGGGAGTGGGATGTTGTTCTAAAAGATACACGGGGCCGGTTAGACTGGGAGCGATGAGCAAAGGTAACGGTACTCAACCGGTGCGCCGGGTCCTGATCTACCGCATGGGCAGTCTGGGGGATACGCTGGTGGCGCTGCCTGCGCTTCGGCTGGTGGCGCGGACCTTTCCCGAGGCCGAGCGGCTCATGCTGACCAACATTCCGGTGCATGTGAAGGCTCCTCCGGCCGAGGCGATCCTGCGGCACTCGGGGCTGGTGCAAGGGTATATCCGCTATGCGGTCGGCACGCGGAGCCTCGGCGAGCTGGCTCGGCTGTGGTGGACGTTGCGGCGCTGGCGGCCGGAGGTGCTGGTCTATCTGGGGCCGAACCGCGGGCTGGCTGCGGCGGCCCGGGATGCTAAGTTCTTCCGGCTGTGCGGGATCAGGCGACTGGTCGGCGTGCCGGTGCGCGAGGACATGGTGCGCAATCTGCCCGAGGCCGACGGGCGGCTGGAGCCGGAGGCGTCGCGGCTGGTGCGGAACATCGCCGAACTGGGTGACCCGCGACTGGCGGATGCCGCGAGCTGGGACCTGGGGCTGACCGTCGAGGAGAAGGCCCGCGCGGCGGAGGCGCTGGCTGGGCTTGCCGGGGGGCCGCTAATCGCGGCCAGCGTGGGAACCAAGGTGCAGTCGAAGGACTGGGGGCGGGAGAACTGGCGCGAGCTGCTGCGCAGGCTGGCGATGCTCTATCCCGGCTATAGCCTGATGCTGAACGGCGCGCCCGAGGAGAGCGAGGCTAGCGAGTTCGCTGCCGGGGGGTGGCTCGAGGCCGGGGGCGGCCCTGTGGTGAACCTGTGCGGCAAGCTGACGCCCCGGGAGAGCGCGGCGGCGTTTGCCCATGCAGAGGTCTTCGTCGGGCACGACAGCGGGCCGATGCACCTGGCTGCGGCGGTCCAGACCCCATGCGTGGCGATCTTCGCGGCGCGTAATATTCCCCGCGTATGGTTTCCGTACGGCGACCGGCACCGGGTCGTGTATCACGATGTGGTGTGCAGAGGGTGCGGGCTCGAAACCTGCATCGTAGAGAAGAAGCGTTGCCTGACCTCGATCACGGTGGACGAGGTTCTGGCGGAGGTCCGGGCCCTGCTTGGAGATGTCCCCGGCAAGAGCAATGCAATGATACAGAAGGACGTTACGAGGGATTATGCTTCCTGAGTTCCATACCGTGCTGGGCCTGCTCGAGGGCGGCTTTGGTCAGTTGAACGTGCTGGTGGTCGGCGATCTGATGCTGGACCGCTACATTCACGGCGAGGTCGAGCGCATCTCGCCGGAGGCTCCGGTGCCGGTGATCCGGCACGCGCACCGCTACGAGCGGCCGGGCGGCGCGGCGAACGTCGCCATGAACCTGTCCGGGCTGGGCTGCAATGTGTTGCTGGCAGGCTTCTGGGGCGCGGACCGCGAGCGTGAGGAGCTTTCTGGGCTGCTCGCTGCCGCCGGGATCAATTGCGCGGGGATCGTGACCGGGTCGCTGCCGACGATCTCGAAGACGAGAATCATGGGCCGGTCGCAGCAGCTTCTGCGGCTGGACATCGAGAGCAAGGGGACCATTCCCGAGGAGGAGATGCAGAGGCTCCAGCAGACCGCCGTCGATCTGACGGGCAGGGTGCATGCGGTCATCCTCTCGGACTACGCCAAGGGCGCGCTGACGACGGAGCTGTGCGCGGCGGTGATCCGGCAGGCGCGGGCGCGGGGCATCCCGGTGCTGGCCGACCCAAAGACGCCGGACTTCGGCAAGTACACGGGGGCGACGGTGGTCTGCCCGAACCTGCAGGAGCTGTCGGCGGCGACGCGCATCTCCGCGCATCGCACGGAAGAGATGCTGCACCTTGCTCCGGAGCTGATGGCCGAGCACGACCTCGGCTATCTGGCAGTGACGATGAGCGAGAAGGGAATCCGCGTCTTTGGACCGGGGGTGGAGGTCTTCCACTCTCCGGCGCGGGCGCGGGAGGTCTTCGACGTCTCGGGCGCGGGCGATACGGTGATTGCGACGCTGGCGGCGAGCATGGCCGGAGGGCTGAACATCCGCTCGGCGACGGAGCTGGCGAATCTCGCGGCGGGCATCGTGGTGGGCAAGGTGGGCACGGTGCCTATCGGCCGCAACGACCTGATCGCCGCACTGACGCCCAGCTCGGGGATCAACTCGGCGGAGAAGGTGCTGGACCGCGAGCGGCTGCGGATGCGCGTGGAGGAGTGGCGTGCGCTGGGCGAGACGATCGTGTTCACCAATGGTTGCTTCGACCTGCTGCATGTGGGGCATATCACGCTGCTGGAGGACTGCCGCCGGTTCGGCTCGAAGCTGGTGCTGGGGCTGAACACGGACGCCTCGGTGAACCGCCTGAAGGGGCCGACGAGGCCGATCGTCGGCGAGCGCGAGCGGGCCAAGGTGATGTCGGCGCTGGCGGCGGTGGATGCGGTGGTGCTCTTCGACGAGGACACTCCGATGGAGCTGATCTGCGAGCTGCTGCCCGATGTGCTGGTGAAGGGCGGCGACTACAACGTGGAGACGGTGGTCGGGCACGAGGTCGTGCTGGCCGCTGGCGGCCGCGTCGAGATCGTGCCGACCGTGCAGGGATTTTCAACGACGAACATCGTGAAGAAGCTGGCGGGAACGCCACAGGGACAGTGCTCGTAACCAAGGAGAAGACGGCTTGATTATTGTGACCGGCGGCGCCGGATTTATCGGCAGCAACCTGATTCAGCAGCTCAACGCGGCGGGCGAGACGGACATCCTCGTGGTCGATAACCTGGCTCCGGCCCCGAACCTGAGCGGGCCGAAGTTCCTGAACCTGTGGGGCGCGAAGTTCGCTGATTACATGGACAAGGCGGAGTTCCGCGCCGCGCTGAAGGCCGGGGCCTTCGACAGCGTGAAGGTGCGGGCGATCCTGCACCAGGGGGCCTGCTCGAACACGCTCGAGGATGATGGCCGCTACATGATGGACAACAACTACACCGCCTCGAAGGAGCTGCTGAACTTTGCGCTGACTCGGGAGATTCCGCTAGTCTACGCCTCGACCGCGGCGACCTACGGCCTGAGCACGGAGTTCGCCGAGGTGGAGAAAAACGAGCGGCCGCTGAACGTCTACGGCTACTCGAAGCTGGTCTTCGACAACCATGTGCGTCACCAGATGTCCTCCATCAAGAGCACGGTGGTGGGGCTGCGGTACTTCAACGTCTACGGGCCGCGGGAGCAGCACAAGGGCCGCATGGCCAGCGTGATCCACCACTTTACGCGGCAGATGCGCGAGACGGGCGCGATCCGCATGTTCGAGGGCTCGGGTGGTTACGGGGCAGGCGAGCAGCGGCGCGACTTTGTCTTCGTCAAGGACCTGTGCCGAATCAACATGTTCTTTGCCGGTCTGCTGTCGGAGAGTCCGAAAGAGCCCGTGCAGGCCGTGGTGAACGCGGGCACGGGGCAGGCGCGGACCTTCAAGGCCGTGGCCGAGGCTCTGATGGCAGTGCACGGACCGGCGGAGATTGAGTACGTGCCATTTCCGGCAGACCTGAAGAATCGTTACCAGCACTTTACGGAGGCCGATATCGCCGGTCTGCGCCGCGCCGGATACACTGCACCCTTTACGTCGCTTGAGGACGGCGTGAAACAAACCTTTGATGAAGAGCCTGTACAGTAGGGGGCGAACGACTCGGGAGGGTGCACCATGAACGAGCGGCCGGGAATCTTCTGCATCACAAGCTACGAAAAGGGACAGCCGTTTCTGCGCGAGGCGCATCGGCTGGGAGCCGACGTATATCTGCTGACGATGGACCGTCTGCGCGACGGAGACTGGCCGCGTGAGTCGCTGACCGAGCTGCACACCATGCCGGAGGGTCTGTCGGCGGAGCAGCTTCGCAATACCGTCAGCTATCTGGCGCGCACACGACGGATCGACCGCATCGTCGCGCTCGATGAGTTCGACCAGGAGAACGCCGCGATGCTGCGCGAGCATCTGCGCCTGCCGGGCATGGGCGTCACAGCCGCGTCGTACTTCCGCGACAAGCTGGCGATGCGCATGCGGGCGCAGGAGGCGGGCGTGCCGGTACCGGAGTTCACCGGCGTCTTCCACTACGATGATGTGCGGGCGTTCATGAGCGCGGTTCCGGGACCGTGGCTGCTGAAGCCTCGGGCGAACGCCTCGGCGATTGGCATCAAGAAGATCGAGCAGGCGGATGAGCTGTGGCCGGTGCTCGAGCAGCTTGGCGACAAGCAGAGCGAGTATCTGCTGGAGCGGTTCGTGCCGGGCGAGGTCTTTCACGTGGACGCGGTGACGTGGAAGGGCAAGGTGGTCTTCAGCGCGCCGCACCAGTACGGCCAGCCGCCCATGCGGACAATGCACGAGGGCGGCGTCTTTACGACGCGCAGGCTGCATCCGGAGTCAGACGATGCGCGGGCGCTGCTGGAGTTGCACGAGCGTGTGATTGCGGCGCTGGGGATGGTCGCGGGCGTGACGCATACGGAGTTCATCCGCTCCTCGGCGAACGGCGCGTTCCGTTTTCTGGAGTGCGCGGCTCGCGTAGGCGGAGCGCATATCGCCGATGTGGTCGAGGCGGCCTCGGGCATCAACCTGTGGGCGGAGTGGGCGCGCATCGAGATCGCGCAGGCACAGGCGGAGTACAGGCTGCCGCAGGTGCGTCACAGCTACGCAGGCAGCGTGATCTGCCTGGCGCGGCAGGAGTGGCCGGATACGAGTGCCTACGACGATCCGGAGATCATTCAGCGGCTGTCGCGGCGGCATCACGCCGGGGTCATTGTGCAGGCAGACGAGCCTGAACGCGTGCAGGAGTTGGTGGAGAGCTACGGCCTGCGCTTTTGGGAGGAGTTTGGTGCATCGGCTCCGGTACCTACGGACCGGCCTACGGCCTGATCTCTGGGATGTATCCACATATTCACGGATATTTGGGTGCCAAAACGCTGCTGTTCTGAGCAAAGCCGAAGGACTTGTCTGTTGGGTAAAGGCCACTCAAGCCAGAAGTAGGCTTGAATGGCCACCTGTCCGAATACACAAGCGACAGAGAATGTCATGTCTGTAGCATCGGAGGTCATGCTCGTAAAGCGGCTTCGCTCAGTTAGCATACCTTTTTAGGGCGGGGTGTGCACAGAACAGACTCAAAGCAAAATCGAGGATGCCGAAGGGGAACAGGATGAAGCTGGGCATGCGCTGATCTCCCCAAGGCACGAGCACTACTATCGCCAGATGGACCACTGCCAAGGTAAGCATGACGTACCAGAATGGCCGAAGTTGCCGGAAGTCCCGAGCTGCGTACCCAACAACGAGTAACACCGCTACAGCGACGCTTCAGGCTCGGGCCAAACCCATCTTGCCTTGGAGTGCGAAGAGAACATACACGAGAAGTCCGCATAATCCTACCCACAGCCCAGTTATTCTGCCCGGCGCTCCTGAACTTCAAACCTGGCCTCATGTCGTTACCGCCTATATACCTATGTCCTTCGCTGTACTGATGATATCCGCGCCGGTCGAAATGACGTTCAAAGCAGCTGGCAAACTCTTGACGAATGTTTGCGCGAAGACTGCTTCAGTGCGAAGTGCCATCTTTAGCAGCTGGAGCAATCGCAATGATATGAAATCCAGCAAACGTACTTGCTAAACCTACCGCTCCCGTTGTCGATATATCAGCGGACATTGCATTGTGGCGGTGGGTGGCCCATTCAAGCCGGTGTTTGGCTTGAGCGGGGGCAGAGGGAGGTATCCCTCCTAGCTAGCCAGCGGCACTACATCTCGCTCAACTTCTTCGCCGATCTCCATACGCGCCTTGCTCAAGTCGTATGCCGACTGGAGATTGATCCAGAACTCTGCGGAGGTTCCGAAGAATCGAGAGAGGCGCAACGCAGTATCGGCACTGACGCCGCGCCGCCCTTTGATGATCTCGCCGATCCGGGTAGCTGGCATCCGGGTCTTCATGGCTAGCTGATTGGCGCTGAGGCTCATCGGCACAAGGAACTCGGCATGAAGAACCTCGCCGGGATGAGTCGTGATACGGCTGATCTTCCAGCCGCTCGCTGGTTTCTTGATCGTAGTCATCGTGAGTCTCTGCCCCTTTCCAGAGAAAAGTTAGTGATAATCAACAATCTCTACAGCATGCGCTCCATCCGTCTTCCAAACGAAGCAGATGCGCCATTGATCATTGATGCGGATGGAGTGTTGTCCTTTCCTGTCGCCCTTCAATGCCTCAAGCTGATTGCCGGGTGGAATGCGTAGATCGTCGAGTTTTACTGAGGCTTCCAACTGATCCAATTTCCGAAGTGCGGTTCCCCTGATGTTTGTCCAGCGACGGCTAGTCCTTTCAGTGAATAGCTCGTAGGTTTCAGTGCAAGCGAACGACTGAATCATTACGTTTAACGTATAACGCTTTACGTTATGCGTAAAGCGCGATTTCCGGCAATGGGCTACCTCTCACTCGTGAACGGCCTAAGAACATGGAGCCAGCGACGAGTGGCTCGCGTTACCATGTGAGACGTTACATTTCTGGACGTCAGGAGCCTTCCGCCACATGGCAACGCGCCGCTACTTCCTTGCTGCCTCTGCAGCGACTGCTTTGTATAGCTCCTCTGCAGCCCGCCTGTTGGCGCAGGGTCCGCAGCCCGCCACACTGGCGCTTGCCGGGGGCGATGGCCCGCAGATGCCTGCGGACTTTGTGGGGCTCTCGTATGAGATTCAGCAGCTCACCGAGCCGAGCTTCTTCTCGCCGCAGAACCATGGGCTGATCGAGCAGTTCAGGGCGCTCTCGCCGCATGGCGTGCTGCGGCTGGGCGGCAACACGAGCGAGTTCGCATGGTGGAAACCGACACCGGAGACGCCGGAGCCGGTGCATCCGAAGACGCGCGAGGTCGAGGGCGAGCCTCCGGCAAAGTTCTACCCCGTGACGTCGGAGGCAGTCGTCAACCTCGCCGGATTTCTGAAGGCGACCGGCTGGACCTGCCTGTACGGCATCAATCTCGGCACGAATACGCCGGAGCGCGCCGCCGACGAGGCCGTCTTTGTGGCGAAGACGCTCGGGTCGAGCCTGCAATACTTCCAGGTGGGCAACGAGGCCGATCTCTACAACCGGCATCTGCGCGATCCGCAGACGTGGAGCTTCGAGGCGTACCTGAAGGAGTGGCTGGTGATGGCGCGGGCGATCCTGAAGGCCGTGCCGTCGGCAAAATTCGGCATGCCCGACGTGGCTAGCGACATGAGCTGGCTGACCGATCTGGGCGAGGCGTGGGCGGGCATCAGCGATCCGCCGCCGGTGACGACGCTCTCGCATCACTTCTACTTCGGCGGCCCGGCGACGAACCCGAAGGTGAATATTCCGGCTCTGTTGAGCGAGGTCGAGCGCACGAAGCAGATGGCCGAGACGGCCACGGCAGCGGCGAAGAAGGTTCCCGGCACCCGCGTTCGTATGACGGAGGGCAACACGTGCTATCGCGGCGGCAAGCCGGGCGTATCGGATGTGTTTGCCGCGGCGCTGTGGAGCGCGGACTATGCGCTGACGTTGGCGAGCTACGGCTACTCGGGTGTGAACCTGCATGGAGGCACCGGGCAGTCGGTGGCGAACTCGGTGGGCGGCGTGCTACCGGGCGATGTGATGCTGCACGACGCAGGCGAGACGCCGGATCAGATTGCCACGCATCCGCATCCGTTCTATACGCCGGTCGGCACGTTTGGTTCGATCTACAAACTGGAGCCGGTAGCCTATGGATTGAAGTTTGCCGGAGCCTTCAGCGGAGGCACGATGCTGCCAGTTAGCTTCAACGCCGGAGGAGTGAACGCGACGGCCTACGCTTCGCGGCTGGCCGATGGACGCATTTCGTTCATCGTGCTGAACAAGGACGCGGAGAAGGATCTTGCGCTGGTGCTCTCGCTGCCGGGCAAAAGCGGCGAGCTAAATGTGGAGACGCTGATGGCTCCGGCGCTGGACTCGCGCGAGACGGGAATCTATGGCTTGTCGAGGAAGATAAGCGTGAAGAACGGCAGTGCTTCCGTGACGGTGCCGAAGGCTTCGGGGATGCGGCTCACGCTGGGATAAACGCCTCTTTTCACCAAAGGAATAACAAACCAGATGACATGGCGTGCAGAGTATTCTCGACGGTCGTTCCTGAAGACCGGAGCAGTGGCAGGGCTTGCAGCGTACAGCCTTCCAGCGGCACCTCTCTTTACTCAGGCAGAGAGCCTTGCCTCGAAACGACCCGTGCCTCAGGACCGCAAATTTCGCAGCCGCGCGATCGAGGAGTTTATCGCGGACACCTCGAAGACGATTGAGGATCGGGAACTTGCTGCACTCTTCGCCAACTGTTTTCCGAATACGCTCGATACCACTGTCGAGCCGGGAAAATTTGCAGGCAAGCCGGACACCGCGGTCGTGACCGGCGATATTCCGGCGATGTGGCTCAGGGACTCCTCCGCGCAGGTGTGGCCCTACCTGCCGCTGTTGCGTAAGGATGAGGACCTGCGGCGGCTTCTGGAGGGTGTTATTCGCCGTCAGACGCGGTGCCTTCTGATCGATACCTATGCGAACGCGTTCATGGTCGATCTCCACGCTGCTCCGCTACAGTGGAGCCTGCATGACGAGACAGAGATGCGCGAGGGTGTTGCCGAGCGGAAGTATGAGCTGGACTCTCTCTGCTATCCCATCCGTCTGGCGCATGGATACTGGAAGGCCACAGGGAACACTGCACCCTTCGATGCAGAGTGGAAGCAGGCGATGCGGGCGATTCTTGCGACGATGCGCGTGCAGCAGCGCAGGCACGGCAGCGGTCCCTATCGGTTTCAGCGGGCGTCCAAACATCCAACCGATAGCCTCATCAATGGAATCGGCTCACCCGCCAAGCCGGTGGGCATGGTGGCCTCGTGCTTTCGTCCTTCGGACGATGCCTGCCTCCTGCCGTTTCATGTGCCTTCCAATCTGTTTGCGGTGACGGTGCTTCGTCAGCTCGCGGAGATGGCAGATAAGGTTCTGGGAGAGGCTTCCATTGCCAGAGATGCAGAGAGTCTGGCAGCCGAGATCGAGACTGCGCTTCGGGCATACGGGGTTGTTCAGACCGCGCAGGGGACTGTCTGGGCGTATGAGGTCGATGGGTTCGGCTCTTACGTGCTGATGGATGATGCGAACGTGCCGAGCCTGCTGGGACTTCCGTACCTGGATAGCTCGCCTGATCCTGAACTCTATGCGCGGACACGGAGGCTACTGTGGAGCGCAGCAAATCCGTGGTTCTTTCAGGGGGCGGCAGGCGAGGGAATTGGGGGGCCACACATCGGTCCGGACAGTATCTGGCCCATGTCGCAGATCATCTATGCGCTGACCAGCAACAGCGATGAGGAGATCGCGCGGATGCTGCAGATGCTCAAGCGATCCTCCGCGGGAACCGGCTTTATCCACGAGAGTTACAGCAAGGACGATGCGGCGCAGTTTACTCGTCCATGGTTTGCCTGGGCGAATACCTTGTTTGGAGAGATGGTTGCCAGGGTTGCTCACTCCAGACCGGCGTTGCTGCAGGCATAACACGGCATGAGTGGTTCTCTGGGTACCAGCCAGCCAGTCCGCTGGATGGCTTAGTCTGCGTCAGTGCTTCACAAAGAAGGACTGAAGGCGAGCATCGAATCTGCCGATAGTCACGGAATAATCTCATGACGTCCTCCTTCTCTGAGATTCAGCGTATTGACGCTCGCTCTATGCTCCGTAATGTGAAAGCAGTATCCACTGAAGAAAGGGCCGATTATGCAACGCCTCGTGGTCATTGCTCTTGTAGTCATCGTTGCAACGATGAATGCGCAAGCGCAGAGTATCGCTGAACTTGCCGGGCTTTATACATGTCAAATTCTGAACGAAAAGCAAGAACGCATCGGAGATCACACAGTTTTCATAGATATGTTGAGTGATGGAACGTTTAACGGGATTACCTATGATTCCCCCGATAGCGCAGCGAGTGGTTACAATGCAGGCGAGTTTAAGTC
Organism: Granulicella sp.; assembly: GCA_036398595.1. Taxonomy (GTDB): domain Bacteria; phylum Acidobacteriota; class Terriglobia; order Terriglobales; family Acidobacteriaceae; genus Edaphobacter. The sequence goes on along the minus strand of DASWOV010000071.1, from coordinate 33,202 downwards.
AGATCATTCCGTAAGTGTCCCGGAATCGGATAAGCACGTTCTCGGTTATGTCAAAGGTCGCTTGAAGCATGTGGAGGGTCTTGTTGCAGATGAGATGGAAGTAGAACTTCAGATGAGTAGTAACAACGACTTTCGCAAAGTCGACGCAACGCTAGGCACCGCTATTTTCCCTCCGGGAACGGGTAAACATCAAGGAACCCGCTTTATCGGAATGCGAACCGGCCAAACAGAACTCAGATGTGCGGACATTCACCTCGATTCACCTCCAAGAGAGCAACGCCAATCCGCAACCCCGACCAGAAGTGATGACCTAGGCCCCCTCAAAACAGCATCTATCCCTAAGCAGGCTGGCACGTATATGTCGTTACTGCCAGATGGCTCAGACCTTCCGCCGATGGTCATCGTAGTGCATCCGAACGGCGAGATTCTGGGGATCACGTTCCAAGACCAAGCCCAACGCAAAGCAGCCATCCAATGCAACTTCCGATGTTCTGCGGCCAACGGCCTTGATCGAATCTTAGGCTCGCTGAGGTATTCCGATCCAAATGCGATGACGCACGCCAATCACCTTATTGTTGACCTCAGTACACTGCACCTCGATTACAAGGGTTCGGCCTACTTCGATCTGGAAGGTAATGGGCTAATGACGGTGCCCGATCCTGGAGCCTCTGCAAGTCAGTCTTATCCGAAAATCGCGTGGGCTCGGATTGGATGATTTCAGGCATAAACCTTCGAGACAGGAGAGGAGAATCGCCTTTCCTTCCCCCTCCACACCAGCGACAAACGGAATCGCATCCTGCGCTTCTCGGCGGGTGGGTTACTCCTGGGTCACAGTGGCTTTGGGGGATCGGGAGGGCTTGCCAGGTCTTTTGGTTTTGTTGGTGAGAGCGCTGGGGCTCGAACCCAGGACCAACGCCTTAAAAGGGCGATGCTCTACCAACTGAGCTACGCTCTCAAACCACATATTGAGGGTATCACGATGAGCGGTGCAAAGACCCCTGGTGTAGGGTAACGAAGAGGCATGCAGCTACCACTCGATCTACGCTCGGCTACAACACATCTTCTGGAGGGCGTCTCGCGCAAATCGCTGGGCGAGCGCTCTGCGCGCATCTCCGAAAACTATCGGGCTGGTGGAGGCTCGGCGGTCGGCGTACGGGACAGTGAGGATGCGCTCGCGTATGTGATTGCTCGGCTCCCGGCGACCTATGCGGCGACGCGAAATGTACTGTCACGGCTAGCGGAACGGGTGCCGGAGTTTCGGCCGCGCACGGTGCTTGATCTGGGTGCGGGACCGGGCACGGCTAGTTGGGCGATGATGGATGCGTGGTCCTCGATCGAGACGATTGTGCAAGTGGACCAGAACCGGCAGATGCTTGAGTTAGGGAAGCGTCTTGCTGCGTCAGCAGCGCATGCGGCGCTGCGTGAGGCACGGCAGGTGGTGGGTGATCTTGCGCGTGTCGCAGAGGCTGAGGCAAAGGCCGATCTGGTGGTGCTGAGTTACACACTTGCCGAGTTGAACACGTCTCAGATCATTGCGGTGGTGCGCGATGCGTGGCGGCGATGCGAGGGGGCGCTGGTGATCGTGGAACCGGGCACGCCATCGGGATATGAGCGAATCCTGCAGGCTCGCTCGCTGCTGCTGGCTGAAGGGGCGCATGTGGCTGCGCCATGTCCGCATGCACTGCCGTGTCCGCTGACGCGGCCGGACTGGTGCCACTTTACGCAGAGGGTCGCACGCACGCGGGACCACCTGCTGGTGAAGTCGGCGTCGGTGCCCTATGAGGATGAGCGCTTTTCGTACCTGATCGTGGTGCGCGAGTCTCTGTCTCTTACGGCGCAGCAGGGGCGTGTGCTGGCGGCTCCGCAGATCGATAAGGCCAGGTTAGCGGCGAAGGTGTGCAGCGTTGCGGGAACGGTCGAGCAGGCGCGGATTCGCAAGCGGGACAAGGAGCTGTTTGCGCGGGTGAAGAAACTGGAGTGGGGCGATGAGCTTCCTGCTTAGGGCAGGCGGCAGACCTTCACCTGCGCGTTGTTATAGGGGCAGGGAAGGCCGGTAGCGGCCTGCTGCTCGAGCACGAGCCAGTGGACGTGCAGCGGGCGCAGGGCGGCGATACGGTGTGCATCGTCCTCATTGCTGAGGTGATGCTGTGCGCTCTGACCGGCGGCCCATGCAGCGGAGAGGTCGGGCGTGATGGCAGTCTCGCCGCCGTCCTTGGAGAAGTCGGGCAGGGCGGAGCGCTCGGCCAGCGCGCGGAAGCACTGCGCGTCCTCGCCGTGGTGCGAGATGTAGTCGGCGTCGAGCGCAAAGAGCGCGTCGAGCGGGGTCTGCGTGCGAATCCAGAGGAAGGCCTGCTGCCAGGCGTTGCGCGGCTCTGCGCCGGGCCACTCGATAGGCGCCGATGACGGATACGTGGTGTGCTGCGCGATGGGGAACGGCGCTGCCAGCAGCAGAAACGCGGCGGTCATGCGCAGCGGGTTGTTCCGGAGCAGATGCTTGCCGAGCGCCGCTCCAAGGAAGAGGATCATCACGCCATAGACGAGTTGAAAGGCGCGCAGCGGTTGCAGCCGGGCGATGGCGTAGGAGGCCGAGTTCGTATGCGCGAAGACCAGCGAGAGGGCGATCGCAGTGACACCCGAGAGGATAGCCATCGAGGCCAGCGCCTGCCGTGGCGTCGAGAGCTTGCGTAGCGGATTGGCGACAGGCAGAAGCAGCAGTAGGGGGGCGATGAGTCCGACAACCTCGTACCAGTGCCACTCGGAGAGGAACCAGTAGGTGCGGCTGAGGGCCGCCTGCGTGTAGTCGGCTGGCGTCGTAGGCGCGTTGCGATATAGCACACCGGCCGCGACGAAGGACGCGAGGCAGAGCGCCGGGACAAGCCAGCGGCGCAGCGGGGAGAGAATCGCCGCAAGCAGGAGCAGGTCGGCCAGCGCATAGGAGGCCATCAGCGGATGCACTGCTGCGGCGACGCCAAGCGCGGCGAGACACGCCAGCGCGGAGCGAAGCCGCTCACTGGATAGAGCATCGGGACACAAAAAATCAAGGCCAAAGGAGAGCGCCAGCAGCGCACAGGGGAATGAGAGGCTGCGCGCCGTCAGGTAGGGGTCAACGAGGATGATGGAGGTTCCCGCAACAGGCATCGTAAGCCACGCGGCGAAGAGCAGCACCGAGCCGGAGCGGGCTGCGCGGCTCTCGAAGCAGCGGCTGGCGAGCATCCACACGGCGAAGAGCGTAAGCCACAGGCCGCCGAGGTAGAGGGCGAGCAGCGCAGTCTCGAGGCTGAGATGCGTGAGGCGCACGAAGGAGGCGACGGCCGGGGCAAAGAGGGAGAAGCGCAGGTGCGCTTCGACGAAGGGCAGGCTGTGCGGGTAAAGCTCCGGCCGGAGCAGGTGCTTGATCCCGGCGGCGTAGAGGCCACCGTCCTCGGCGAAGGGGTGGTAGCCGTGCACCGGCAGCGCCAGCAGCGTCAGCAGGGAGATTAGCGTGACCGGTGGCACGTGCTCGCGTGCCAGCAGGGCAAGGGAGCGCGCGCGCGAAACCGGCTGCGTGATGACTGCTGTGCTCAACTACGAACTCCCAAAACGTCCTCCGGTGCCGCTCTCTCTGTAGACGGCGGATGGATAGTAAAGTTTTGCCGCCACGCAGGTTCTGACAATTCGTAAGCACAGTTGACGAAAAGCGTAGGGCCGCGACGTTACAATCGGATTGTCTATGAGATTTCCCCTCTTTGGCCAGGGTGCGGCGCGGTTTGCGTTGCGGCAGGTGAACGCGTGAGCCAATCGGCACCGGCAAAGCCGCAGCATCGTCTGCTGAAGACGCTGCCGGGGCTGGCGATCAGCGCATTTTTTCTCTGGTACACGTTCAAGGGTATCTCCTTTGCCGAGGTGATGTCGGTACGTCTCGTGCACCCGGCGTGGATCGCGGGCGTGCTCGGGTTTACGCTCGCCAGTTATACCTTGCGCTGCGTGCGCTGGGCGAGGATGATGCGTCCCGTGGGCGCGAAGTTTTCCGTCTGTGCGCGGGTGATGATGACTTCTCTGGCGGCGAACAATATCCTGCCGCTGCGCATTGGGGACATCATGCGGGTCTTCACCTATGCGGGCGATCTGGGGACCGCACCCTCGGTCATCCTGAGCACGGTTGTCCTTGAAAAGCTGCTGGACATCTTTGTGCTGGTGCTGCTGTTCGTCGCCACGATGGGCAGCATCGCAACGCCGCGGTTGCACCAGATCGCGTTCGTCTCCCTGGGGATCTCGGGCGCAGGGCTGCTGGTTCTGCTGCTGGGCGCGAGGCTGCTGGCTCCGCGAGTGAAGGCGATCTTTGCACGGCTGCCGCAGGGCGGCCTGATGGGCAAGGCCGAGCACTGGATCGGGCTGGCGCTCGATGCCACGGCGCGGCTGGGCGTTGCAGGCTCGCTGATGCTGCTGGTGCAGACGGCGGTGATCTGGACGTGCGAGGGGATGATCTTCGACTCGTCGCTGAACCTGCTTGGTATGGCCACGGACAGGATTGCGCCGTGGCTGGCAGTCTCCTTTGCCAACCTGTCGTATCTCATTCCTAGCTCGCCGGGCGCGATTGGGCCGTTCGAGCTGGCGGTGAAGACCTCGCTGGTGAGCCATGGCGCGCCGGAGCCGCAGTCGGCGCTGTTTGGCCTGGTGCTGCATGTGTGGCTGCTGGTTTCAGTCACGGGTGCGGGCGGGGTAATCTTTCTGCTGCATCGCCTCCGCATGCACAACCATAAACCGCTGCTCGAAGAGATCGAGACGCTGCCGACGGAGATGCCGTAGGCTTAACGCAAGGCCATTTGCTGAATTTTTGATAGGAAGTTTGTACGCATGTATCGCACCGTTCAACAAAGTCTGATTACCCGGATCGAAGAGCTTCTCGCCGCGAAGTACGATGTACGCCTGTCGCAGATCGCCATGGAGCAGCCGCCCACGACGGCGATGGGCGAGCTGGCGCTGCCGGTGGCTTTCGAGCTGGCCAAGCGGCTGAAGAAGGCTCCGCGCGCCATTGCCATGGAGATGGCCGCGGAGCTTGCGGGCGCTCTGCCGGAGGGTGTTGCTGCGGTCGAGGTGGCCGGGGCAGGGTATCTTAACATCCGTCTGGATCGCGCCGCTGCCGTGCAGGCGATGGCCGTGGACAAGCACGCGGACGTGGGTGGGCCGGGCTTCCGGCTGATCGAGCATACGAGCATCAACCCGAACAAGGCGGCGCACATCGGGCATCTGCGCAATGCCATCCTTGGCGACAGCTTTCAGCGCCTGCTGCGGCCGGATAGTTATAAGAGCGGCTACGGCGTTGGCGTGCAGAACTACATCGACAACACGGGCGTGCAGGTGGCCGACGTGGTGGTCGGGCTGGTGCATCTGGAGGGTAAGGATCTTGCTTCGGTGCGTGCGCTGACTGAGGAGCTTCATGCTGCGAAGCAGAGGATCGACTTCTATTGCTGGGACCTGTATGCGCGGGTATCGCAGTGGTACGGTGCCGATGCAGCGCAGGCCGAGGCGCGGAAGGCGATTCGGCTCGAGACGCTGCACGCGCTCGAGGAGGGCAACAACGAGCGGGCCGAGATTGCGGAGCTGATCTCGACGGCCATCGTGCGGCGGCATCTCGAGACGATGGAGCGGCTCAGCATCGAGTACGACTTTCTGCCGCGTGAGAGCGAGATTCTGCATCTGCACTTCTGGGATGCGGCGCGGGAACTGATGCTTCAGAAGGGCGTGCTGTATCTGGAGACGGCGGGCAAGAATAAGGGCTGCTACGTGATGCAGCGGGCGGGTACGGCGCAGGAGATCGCCGAGATCGACTCGAGCCTGCCGGACGAGGACGCGAAGGTGATTGTGCGCTCGAACGGCACCGTGACCTACGTGGGCAAGGACATCGCCTATCACCTGTGGAAGTTCGGCCTGCTGCCGGGCAAGGACTTCGGCTACGCGCCGTTCTACACCTACGACCGCGACGGGCGGCTGTGCTGGATCTCGACTGAGGACCAGAGCCGCAAGGATCATCCTGTCTTCGGCAAGGCCGATGCTATCTACAACGTGATCGACTCGCGGCAGAACGATCCGCAGAACAATGTCATCCAGGCGCTGCGCGGCATGGGATACACCGATGCCGCTGATCGCTATACGCATCTGAGCTACGAGATGGTCGCGCTGACGCCGCGCTGCGCCATTGAGCTTGGCTACACAGTAGCCGAGGAGGATCGAGGCCGTGCCTACATCGAGGTGAGCGGACGCAAGGGCTTCGGCGTGAAGGCCGATGATCTGCTCGATCAGTTGATCGCCGCCGCAAAGACGCAGGTGGATGCGCGGAACCCTGAGATCGATGAGGATGGGCGGCTGAAGATATCTACGCAGATCGCCGTGGGCGCGCTGCGGTACTTCATGCTTCGCTTCGCCCGGAACACGGTGATCGCCTTCGACCTGCGCGATGCGTTGAGCTTCGAGGGAGAAACCGGGCCGTATGTGCAGTATGCGTGCGTGCGCGCGTCGAACATCTTCCGCAAGGCCGATACGACCGAGGAGGCTGCCTTAGCTGCGGTGGCGGGGCTTGATCTAGCTGCGCTTGCAGGAGCCGAGGGCGAGAGCCTGTGGGATACATGGCTGCTGGCCTCGAAGCTCACGCTGGTGATCGACCTGGCAATTGCCGCGGCGGAGCCTGCATATCTGGCGAAGTATGTCTTCCAGCTTGCGCAGCAGTTCAACAACTTCTACCACAAGCATCATGTGCTGACGGAGACGGATGCCAACCGCAAGGCTCTCCTGCTGGCAACGGCTGCTGTGGCGCGGCGCGAGATGGTGCGCGCGCTCGGGTATCTGGGAATTGAGGCTCCGCCTGTGATGTAAGCAGGCCTGCAAGCAGAACGAGGCGGGGCTTATCAAGCCCCGCCTCGTTCTGCTTCAGAAACTATGTACTAGCCTGCGTAGCTGCGAACCCACTCGACGATGGGGCGCACGGCGATGCCCGATGGTCCCTTGGCGATCCATGAGCGCTGCTCGTCGATCCACGCCATACCGGCGATGTCAAGGTGTATCCACGGTGTCTCTCCCGCGAACTCCTTCAGAAACAGGGCAGCCGTCGTCGCGCCAGCCCAGCGGTTTGCGCCGGTGTTGCGAATGTCGGCGATCTGGCTCTTGATCTGCTCCTTGTAGTCGTCAGTGGCAGGGAGCCGCCAGTACTTCTCGCCGGTATTCGTCAGGACAGACTGGAACTTTTCGCAGGTAGGGTCGTCGTTCGAGAAGAGGCCGACGTTATCCGTGCCGAGCGCAACGACGCAGGCTCCGGTAAGCGTGGCCGCGTCGATCAGGTGCGTACAGCCGAGCGTCTTCGCATAGTGCAGGCCGTCGGCGAGCACCAGCCGCCCCTCGGCGTCGGTGTTGATGATCTCGATAGTCTTGCCGGACATGGCGGTGAGCACGTCGCCGGGCTTGTAGGCCTTGCCGTCGGGCATGTTCTCCGCCGAGCAGACGACGCCGATGACCTTGACGCTCGGCTTGAGCAGGGCAATGGCGCGCATCGCGCCGATCATGGCGGCGGCCCCGGCCATGTCGTACTTCATCTTCTCCATGCCGTCGCCGGGCTTGAGCGAGATGCCGCCCGTATCGAAGGTGATGCCCTTGCCGACGAGGCCGATCACCGGAGCATCGGCGGCGGGCTTCGTCTTCGGCTCGTAGGTCATGACGATCAGCGCAGGCGGCTGCACCGAGCCCTGCGCGACGCCGAGGAAAGCGCCCATCTTCAGAGTGCGTAGCTTGTCGGTCGAGTAGACCTCGCAGTTGAGGCCGACCTCGTGGCACATGGCGGTGGCGCGCAGGCCAAGCTCCGTAGGCGTGAGTACGTTGCCCGGCTCGTTGACGAGCGTACGGGCAAGGTTCTGCGAGGCGCCGAGGATGAGTCCCTCCTCGAAACCGGTGCGGATCTCCGCGATGATGCTCTTCTCGGCTTCGCGGCTCAGGATCGTGAGGCTGGCCAGCGAACGGTCCGTACGGTCGGTCTTGTAGGTGTCGTAGTCGGGATCGGCCAGCTCGGCTCCTTCGACCAGGGCGCGGGAGATCAACTCGGGGGGAAGGTTCTCGAGGTGCTCGTCGTCGAGGGCGTGGTCCTCGGGGAAGGCGATGGCCAGATCGTGCAGGCTGCGCGGCTTGAGGGCGCGGACCGCGGTGCCTGCGCCGCGGCGGATGGCGTCGATCGAGAGATCCTTCGCCTTGCCCAGGCCGATGAGCAGCAGCCGCTCGGCCTTGAGCCCGGAGGGCACATGCAGCAGCAGCGTCTCTCCCGCGGCAGCCTTGAACTCTCCGGTGGCGAGCACAGGTTCGGCGGCCGAGGAGATGGAGTCGGTGGTGGTGAGCAGGGCAGGCTGGATGCCGCTGTCCTTGACGACATTCACATCGACGGCAAAGACGGCGAGAACGGGCGTGGCGAAGGAGGCGGCGTCCTGAAAGAGCAGTCGGGTATTCATGGCTCCTCTATCGTAACCGCAATGGGATCAGTTCCGGGATTTATCGTCGCTGGCTGCGTGCGATGGCCGCGCGGGCCTCGCTGTCGGCCTCGCGGCGGCGCTCGGTTTCGCGCTTGTCCCAGTCCTGCTTGCCTTTGGCGAGGGCCAGTTCGCACTTGACGCGGCCGTTTTTGAAGTAAAGCCGGACGGGGATGAGGGTGAAGCCCTTCTGCTTGGTGGCGGCCTCGAGCTTGCGGATCTCGTCGCGGTGCAGCAGCAGCCTGCGGGTACGCAAGGACTCGTGGTTCATGGAGTTGCCGTGCGAGAAGGGGCCGATGTGCGCGTTCAGCAGGAAACACTCGCCGTCCTTGAGCAGGCCGTAGGCGTCCTTCAGGTTGGCCTTGCCCTCGCGGATGGACTTGACCTCGGTGCCGCGCAGCGCGACCCCGGCCTCGTAGCGGTCGCTCAGGAAGTAGTTGAAGCTGGCCGAGCGATTGAACGAGGCATCGCGCAGACCGGCGGCGACCGGATCGCGGTCTTTCTGCTTGACGGCGGGTCGCGGCGCTACGGCTGCGGCGGTCGGATGGGAGGTCTGGCGAGCCATGAACCTTTGATTTTAACATTGATGGAATGCCTTCTCCAGATCCGGGTACTCACGGCGGAGAAGGCGCTGCGTCTAAACCGTATCTTCCTTATTCGCGTTGCCGGTTAGACGGGGGGAGTTGTACCAAAGTGGTCCCAGGCAGGGACGGGAGAGAGGCCTTTTGAGCAGGGAAGAACCGGGGTGCCAGTGCTATACTCACCCGAGTCCGGGCATGCGCATGCGGAAAACGGCGGCTGGTCGGTCCGGCCCCGGTGAGGCACTGGGTTCGTGGGCGCCGGGAGCCGGCAGGCACACCCTTCCATCGCTTCGCCCGGGAGACATACGCACGAGGCAAAGGACGCAGATAGAGCACGCATGAGCAGGTTCTTATTCCCAGCCAACCGATCCGCGACCCTTCTGCGGCTGTCTCTTCTGATGACATGTGTGCTCGCTCTGGGGCTGCTGACCCCTTCGGCCAGCGCGCAGTCGGCGGGCGGATGGTACAAGCGCGGAAAAAGTGCGGAGGTGCGTCAGGACTACGACGCCGCCTTCGATGCGTACCAGCACGCGCATGACAAATCTCCCAAGGATCTTCGTTTCCGAACCAGCCTGGAGCGGGTGCGCTCGCAGGCCGCCGGCGTCCATGTGGACCGGGGCCGTGTGCTGCGGCAGAACGGCAACCTGAACGGAGCCGTGACGGAGTTTACCCGCGCCCTGATGATCGATCCCTCGTACGAGGCGGCGCAGCAGGAGATCAACATCACCGAGCAGCAGCAGCGGCGCGTGGCTGCACCGCCTCCGTCGGCCTCGAGCGGAGGCACCGTGATGCAGCACAAAAGCGATGCGCAGGCCGCGCTCTCCGATCTTTCGGGCATCGTGACGCTGAAGCCGGTTTCGGATACCCCGATCACCTTTCATGCGGTCGAGGATACGAAGATCATCTACCAGACGATCGGTAAGCTGGCCGGGCTGAACGTGCTCTTCGATCCGGACTACACCTCGAAGCGAATTCCCGTCGACCTGACGAATGTAAATCTCGCGGATGCGCTGCGGATCGTCAGCACGATGGCCGGGACCTTTTACAAGCCTGTGACCGCGAACACGATCTTCGTCGCGCAGAATACGCGCCAGAAGCGGACCGATCTGGACGAGGTCGCGGTGCAGACCTTTTACCTGACCAATGCGAGCCAGCAGGCGGATGCGACCGAGGTTCTGACGGCGATCCGCAACCTGATGGACCCGAGCGTAAAGGTCTATCTTGTCCCCTCGCAGAACGCGATCGTGATGCGCGCCACGCCGGACCAACTCATGCTGGCACAGAAGCTGCTGAACGATCTGGACCGCGCCAAGCCTGAAGTGGTGGTCGATGTGGCTGTGCTCGAGGTAAACCGCGACAAGCTGCGCAACCTCGGCATTACGCTGCCGCAGTCTATCGGGCTGACGCCGCAGGTTGCCGGGGCTACGTCGAGCAGCTCCAGCTCGAGCACCGATAGCTCTACCAGCACTTCTACATCGTCGACGAATCTCACGCTCAACAACCTGGCTCACCTGAATGCGAACAACTTCGGCGTCTCCATCACCGGAGGCACGCTGAACGCTCTGCTGACCGACTCCGATACGCGGGTGCTGCAGAACCCGAAGGTGCGCGCCACCGACGGGCAGAAGGCGACGCTGAAGATCGGTTCGAGAATCCCGGTGGCGACGGGCTCGTACAACGCGGGCGTTTCGACCGGCATCGCCAGCATCGGCGTGCAGACGCAGTTCAGCTACATCGACGTCGGCGTAAACGTGGAGATGACCCCGACGGTGCACTTCGACCGCGATATCTCGCTGAAGATGAAGATGGAGGTTTCGACCGAGCTGAGCCCGGTGGTCATCTCAGGCGTCTCCGAGCCGGTCATTTCGCAGCGCGCCGTGGAGCAGACGATTCAGTTGAAGGCGGGTGAGCCGAGCATCCTTGCGGGCCTGCTGGAGCAGGACGATCTGAAGAACGTCTCGGGCACGCCGGGGCTGGGCGAGCTGCCGCTGGTCAAGTACCTCTTCAGCTCGCAGTCCAAGGAAGTGAAGACGGACGAGATCGTCTTCGTGCTGATCCCGCACATCGTGCGCGAGCCGGTGCTGACGCGGTTGAACACGCGGGCCATCGATACCGGTACGGGATCGTCGGTCGAGCTGCGGCGCGACCCCAACCCGATGGCGGATCTGGACGAGATCCTCGAGCCTGCAACGCCGCGGACTCCGGACAGCGGTAGCACGGCGGCAAATGCGGCTGCGGCGATGGTACAGCAGATGCAGGCGGATGCGCGGCGTCCGGAGGGGCCGGTTATTAATCCGGCGACCGCAGCCAATGCCGCCTCGTCGAGCATGAATACTCCTGTGGCCACGGCCGGAGGAACGCCGGTGAGCCTGAGCGTGACGCCTGCCAGCAGCGCGCAGACGGTCGGCTCGACTTTCCAGGTGCAGGTGGCGCTGGCCGGAGGGCAGGATGTGTACTCGGTGCCGCTGCAGATGCAGTTCAATCCGCAGGTGCTTGAGCTGGTCAATGTGGATGCCGGCGACTTCCTTGAGCGGGACGGGCAGTCGGTTGCCATCGTCCATCGAGACGAGGGCAACGGGCTGGTGACGATTTCGACCTCGCGGCCGCCGGGCGTGAAGGGTGTCAGTGGACAGGGCGGCCTGTGCACGCTTACCTTCAGGGCGAAGGCTGCGGGCGACTCGACGCTGGCGCTGGTGAAGGTGGGCGCGAAGAACAGCGCGCAGACGAACCTGCCCGCTGTGGGCTCGCAGGCTGTGGTGCATGTGAAGTGAGTGCGCGGAATCGCCATGCCGAGGCTGGACTGACCCTGGTCGAGCTCATCGTGACGATCGCCATCGTGGCGATCCTGGCTTCGGCAGCGATCCCGATTGCCCGGTTTCAGGTGAAGCGCACCAGGGAGCGTGAGCTGCGGCGGGCACTGTGGGAGATGCGCGACGCCATCGACCGCTACAAGGACGCAGCCGACAAGGGAGCAATGCAGGTGAAGGCCGATAGCTTCGGCTATCCACCGGATCTGGAGACGCTGGTGAACGGGGTCGATATCCAGAGTAAGAAGGTGAAGTTTCTCCGCAAGATTCCGATTGACCCGATGACGGGCTCTGCGGACTGGGGTCTGCGCTCGAACCAGGACGCCGCCGACTCGGACTCCTTCGGCGGGCAGAACGTCTTCGACGTGCACTCGAAGAGCAACGACACGGCGCTGGATGGGACGAAATACAGTACATGGTGAAGGCAGCCACAATCCGGGGCAGGGAGCAGGAGCAGGGGTTCACGCTGCTCGAGCTGATGATCGTGATGATTATCATCGGCATCCTTGCGGCGGTGGCGGTCCCGGCTTATCTGCAATCGGTGAAGAAGGCCAAGGAGGCCGTGCTCAAGGAGGATCTGCATGCTCTGCGGTCGGCCATCGATGCCTATACAGTGGACAAGCAGAAGGCTCCGCAGTCGCTCGATGAGCTGGTCGAGGCAGGCTATCTGAAGTCGATGCCGAAGGACCCGATCACGACGCGGACTGATAGCTGGATTCCGGTGCAGGAGGATTCGCTGATGAGCCTGGACCAGACGCAGCCGGGGATCGACGACGTACACAGCGGAGCGCAGGAAACCTCGAGCGAGGGAACCTCCTACTCGACCTGGTAGCGTGGTAGCACGGCTCACGAAAAAGGCGCATACTACGTCCAAGGCGATGCAGGCGTGCGTCCCTTGAGGAGAATCTCCCCATGCGATCCGATTCGATACGCTTCCTCTCGATGAGTGTGCTGGCCGGGCTTCTGCTGGCCGGTACGGTTCTCTACGCGCAGCAGAGCGCGCCACCCGCGCCTTCCCCCGACTCCTCTCAGGCGCAGCAGACGGACAGCAAGACACAGGATAAGCAGGACAAGTCGCAGAACACGCCCAAGGGCCCCGAGCCGAGCGGCGTGCCGCAACCGCCGACTCCGCCGACCGAGGCCGAGCTGAAGGCTGCCCGCGACGAAGCGAGCAAGAAGCAGGATTCGATTCCGCAGCCGGGCGAGGCGCTCGATCCGCACATCAAGTCGGGCAGCGAGGACGATGTGGCCGCCGTGGGAACGCGCAACATCGGCGGGCGCGGCCTGGGCAACTGGTACTCGACCGACTGGGAGATTCGGACCGGCAAGCAGTATTCCATGGAGATCGAGAAGTCTGCCCACATGGTGATGGACCCGGTCATCAATGAGTACATCAATCGCGTCGGGCAGAACATCGTGAAGAACTCCGACTGCAAGGTGCCGTTCACAATCAAGGTTATCGATTCGGACGAGATCAACGCCATGGCGCTGCCCGGCGGTTTCTTCTATGTGAACTCCGGTCTGATCCTTGCCGCCGACGAGGAGGCCGAACTGGCCGGTGTAATGGCGCATGAGACGGCACACGTCTGCGCGCACCATGCGGCGCGGCAGATGACCAAGATGAACTACGCGCAGATCGGTTCGATCCCGCTGCTGATCATGACCTCCGGCTCGTGGACCGGCTACGGCATCTACGAGGCGACTCAGCTTGCCATCCCGATGGCCTTCCTGCAGTTCTCGCGCGAGGAGGAGGCCGAGGCCGACTGGCTCGGTCTGCAGTATATGTACCGCTCCGGATACGATCCGCAGGCGTTCATCCAGTTTTTTGAAAAGATCGACGCGCTCGAGAAGCATAAGCCCGGCACGCTGGCCAAGGTCTTCGCCGACCATCCCCAGACGCCGGATCGGATCGCGCACTCGGAGGACGAGATTGCGACCATCATGCCCGCCAAGCCGGATTACATGGTGACGACCTCGGAGTTCGACGACGTGAAGGCGCGACTGGCGCGGCTCGAGAACAAGCGCAAGATCAACGACGGCAAGGGTGGCAATCGGCCGACGCTGCGTCGTGTTGGTGCGAACACCGACCCGAACTCGAATAATCCGAGCAGTACGTCGAGCGACGACCGGCCGACCCTGAGTCGCCGGAACTAGCTCTTTACGCCCTCATGATGCCCTCCACGGTAAACTAGGGGTATGAGCACCAAGAAGACCACCGGCTACACGGATGACCACGCGAAGGCGGGTCTGGACGTAACCTTTCCTGAGATCGAAACCTGGCAGAACCAGTTCAAGGCCTACGAGATCCTTGTGGACGATCCGGAGTTCACCAGCGTGTGTCCGAAGACCGGGCTGCCGGACTTCGGGCGGCTGACGATCCGGTATATGCCACGGGAGAAGTGCCTCGAGCTGAAGTCATTGAAGGAGTACCTTTTTACCTACCGCAACCTGGGCATCTTTCAGGAGAACGTGGTGAACCAGGTGCTGGACGATGTGGTGAAGGCCTGCGACCCGGTCTGGGCCAAGGTAGTCGGCGACTTCCGGCCGCGCGGCGGCATCTCAACCATCGTCGAGGCGACGTATCCCCGCCCGGAGTAGGTTCCTGCGGTCGAAGTTCGGCTGCCAAGCGGCCGAATCGGGAACTCATTGCATCCAATCCAGATATCGGACGAGGCGAGATGAGCGAATTGACTGAACGGGCAGCGCTTCCCGGCGAGAAGCACGATCTGAAGCCTGCCGAGGAGACGCAGGAGGCCGGGCTGCATGAACAGCACCCGGCCAGCACGCTGCCCGTGGAGGCCGACGACCAGAACTCGCTGATGAGCGAGGTTTCCGAGGACGTTGCGCCCGCGGTCGAGGAGTTCATGGAGCAGGCGGCGCAGCAGAACGAGGCCGCCGCCGAGGAGATTCCCGAAGAGCGGAACCAGCCCGGGTCGTATATCTCCTTCGAGAATGTCTCGAAGGCCTTTGGCGACTTTAAGGTGCTCGAGGACGTGAGCTTCTGCGTGAACCCCGGCGAGACGCTCTGCATCCTTGGCCGAAGCGGCGTGGGCAAGTCGGTTTCGCTGCAGATGCTGCTCGGCTTCCTGAAGCCGGACGCGGGGATGATCCGCGTGGCAGGCGAGAACATCTGCGGTTTCAGCGAGCAGCAGCTTCAGGGCATCCGGCGCAAGGTCACGATGGTCTTCCAGAACGGCGCGCTCTTCGACTCGATCACGGTGGGCGAAAACGTTGCCTTTCCTCTGCGCGAGCGGGGTGAACTGGAGGAGGAGCAGATTCTGCAAGTGGTCAAGGGGCTGCTGGAGATGGTGGGTGTGGCCGGAATGGACAACCTGCTGCCCTCCGACCTGTCGACGGGCATGAAGCGCTCGGTCGCCATTGCGCGTGCGCTAGCCGCGCAGCCGGAGGCGATCCTGTACGACGAGCCGACGACGATGGTGGACCCGTTGATGGGACATTTGCTCGGCGACCTGATCCAGCGGCTCAAGCACCAGCTTCACCTGACGAGCATCGTCGTCACGCACGACATGCGGCTGGCCAAAAAACTGGCCGACCGTGTCGTCTTCCTGCACCAGGGCAAGGCGCGCTTCTTCGGAACGATGGAGCAGATGGAGAAGAGCAGCGACGAGATATTGCAGGAGTTTTTGACGCTGGACGAATTTGTGTTACCAAGGTAACAATGATTTTGTGAACAACTTACGCTGCCTGACGACGTTAAACTAAGCGGAAGCAACAAGAAGAATAAAGATTCTTTCCTGTAACGGTGACCCCGGAGAGCTGTACTCACCGTCTTTTGTTGGGTTTGAAAGAGGCGCGTACGATGGCAACACCGGACTATCTGCAGCAGGTGATCGTCTCTGGACGAAAGAACTCCGCTGACCGCTCCCGTCGGCCAAGTTCGTTTTTTGGGGTCTTCCGCAGGCCGTCAGTAACAAGCCTCGTATGGGCGGCTCTGGATCTGATTACGGCGCTGGCCGCCGGACTTCTGGCCGCCCGGTTTCGCATCCTTCTGCCGGAGCTCACCCATGGATTGAAGGAGCCGGTTTCTCTTCTGCCGGCGTCGCCGGGTGTGCAGGCGCTGTACATTGGCTGGTTTGCGGTGTGCCTGATCCTGATCTCGCGCTCGTACGGGCTGTATGGGCCGATCCAGCACCGCAGCGGTCTGCACGAGATGCGGATGACCGTACAGGCGGTCTTTGTTGCGGGTTTGCT
Organism: Granulicella sp.; assembly: GCA_036398595.1. Classification (GTDB taxonomy): domain Bacteria; phylum Acidobacteriota; class Terriglobia; order Terriglobales; family Acidobacteriaceae; genus Edaphobacter. The sequence goes on along the minus strand of DASWOV010000071.1, from coordinate 17,122 downwards.
GCTGTGCGGCGCGCTCTACCTGACGCGAGGGCTGGTAGTGTCGCGTGCGGCCATGGTGATGGCGCTGGTGCTGACGGGCTTTTTCCTGTGCCTGCGGCGGGCGATCTGGCGGCGGATGGTCTACACCCGCTACCGCGAGGGGCTGGAGACACGAAACATCCTGATCGTTGGCGCAGGACGCGTGGCGCACGCGTTGCGTAATCATCTGGAGTCACTGCAGCACCTCGGCTTCCGGTTCAAGGGATTTGTGGCTCTGACGGAGCAGGAGGCCGAGTGCGGCGATGCCGACGTGATCGGAGACGTGCGGAGCTGCCTGACGCTGGCGCGGTCGCACTTTATCGACGAGATCTTCCTCTCTGTTCCTGCGGACAAGAAGCTGGTGCTGAGCCTGGTGGAGGGCGCCCGGGCGGCGGGCATCGATGTGCGCGTGGTGCCGGACCTGTACGACGGCCTGGCGTGGAATGCTCCGATCGAGTACGTTGGCCAGTTTCCAACGATCCCGCTGCACCGGCGCGACTTCCCGCTGGGTTCGTTCCTATTTAAGCGGGTGCTCGACGTGACGCTATCGGGGCTGGCGCTGCTTGTGCTCTCTCCGCTGCTACTGGCGATTGTCATCGCCGTCAGGATGGATAGTCCGGGGCCGATCTTCTACCGGGCTCAGCGAATCGGCCGCAAGGGGCGGAAGTTTACCTGCTTCAAGTTCCGCACCATGGTGCAGAACGCGGACAAGCTGAAGGCCGACCTAGAACACATGAACGAGCGTGTGGGGGTGCTGTTCAAGATCACGAACGACCCGCGCATCACGAAGATCGGACGGAGGCTGCGCAAGTATTCGCTCGATGAGCTGCCTCAGTTCTACAACGTGTTGCGCGGCGATATGAGTCTGGTGGGCCCGCGGCCGCCGATTGCCAGCGAGGTGGAGCAGTATGACCTCTCGCACCTGCGGCGGCTGGACGTGCTGCCGGGAATCACCGGCCTGTGGCAGGTGGAGGCGCGGCAGGACCCGTCCTTCGATAGCTATATCTCGCTGGACTCGGCGTACGTCGAAAACTGGTCGATATGGCTGGATATGAAGATCCTGATCCGCACCGTCGGCGTGGTGTTGAGCGGCACGGGCTCTTAATTTTCTGGCACGCGATAGCGATAGACTGAAGAGGTGAAGATCGCACTCGCCCAGATCAACCCAACGGTCGGAGACTTTACCGGCAATACGGCCAAAATCCTTGAGACGGCCCGGCGCGCGGTAGCGCAGGGCGCACAACTGGTGGTCTTTCCCGAGCTTTCGGTATGCGGCTATCCTCCAGCAGACCTGCTGGAGAAGCAGGCCTTCCTCGACCGGGCGCAGCAGGCGGTTGAAGAGATTGCCGCGTGGACGGCCGGGACGCCGGCCGCGGTGCTCTGCGGCACGGCGCTGCCTGCGAAGGGAATCGACGCCAAGAAGGTGAAGAACGTGGCCGTGCTGTTGCACGGCGGGCGCGTGGAGTTCGTGCAGCAGAAGATGCTGCTGCCGTTCTACGACGTCTTCGACGAGCAGCGCTACTTCGAGCCTGCCGTCGAGCAGTCGCTGACCGCCATAGAGAATCAGCAGATGGCGATCACCATCTGTGAGGACGCCTGGAACGACAAGTTCTTCTGGCCGCAGCGATTCTATCCGCTGGACCCCATCGAGCGGCTCATGCAGAAATGGGATGGCGCGGAGGGTTCGCCCCGGCTCATCCTGAATATCTCGGCCTCGCCGTACTGGCTGAACAAGCGCGGCCTGCGCGAGGAGATGCTGGCGGCGCTGGCGAAGCGGCACGGTGCGATCGTCGCCATGGTGAATCAGGTGGGCGGCAACGACAGCCTGATCTTCGACGGCACCTCGCTGGTGCTGGGGCCGGACGGAGCGGTGTGCGCTCGGGGAGCCTCGTTCGCCGAGGACCTCATCTTCTTCGATACAACGGCTCTGCCGGAGCCGGAGCCGCCGCGCCAGAACGAGATCGCCGCCGTATGGGATGCGTTGGTGCTCGGCACACGCGACTACGTGCGGAAGTGCGGTTTCTCGAAGGCGCTGGTGGGCCTGAGCGGCGGCATCGACTCGGCGCTGGTGGCTGCGATTGCGGTGGAGGCGCTGGGCAGGGAGAACGTGACCGGCGTCGGCATGCCGAGCGAGTACTCCTCCGAAGGCTCGAAGGACGATGCGCGTGCGCTGGCCGCAAACCTTGGCATCCGGTTCGAGATGATCGCCATTCACGAGGTCTTCGAGCAGTATCAGAAGGCGCTGGCGCCGCTGTTTGCGGGAACGCCTTTCGGGCTGACCGAAGAGAATCTCCAGTCACGCATTCGCGGCGGTCTGCTGATGGCACTCTCGAACAAGTTCGGCGCTCTGGTGCTGACGACCGGCAACAAGAGCGAGATGGCCTGCGGTTACTGCACGCTGTACGGCGACATGGTTGGCGCGCTGGCGGTCATCGGCGACGTGATGAAGACCAGCGTCTACAAGCTGGCCGAGCACGCCAACCGCGAGCGGGAGATCATTCCTCGGGAAACTATTGTGAAACCTCCTTCCGCCGAGCTGAGGCCGGGGCAGAAGGATACGGACTCGCTGCCGCCCTACGAGGTGCTCGACCCGATCCTCGAGGCGTATGTGGAGCGTTACCTGACCGCCGAGCAGATCGCCGCCGAGCAGGGAGTGGACGCTGCGCTGGTACGCTCCGTGCAGAAGCTGGTGGAGCAGTCCGAGTACAAGCGGCAACAGGCTGCGCCGGTGCTCAAGGTGACGAAGAAGGCCTTCGGGATGGGTCGCAGATTTCCCATCGCCGTCAAGGTTCAGGTGTAATAGGCGTAGTCTTTCTAAGAACGATCCGTGGAGGGTTCTTGATCTCAAGGCAAATGGTTTCGAGTCTGCTGCTGGCCGGGTGTGTCTTCGGCGGCGCGGCAATGCATGGACAGGCGGCGGCAGGCGCGCAGCAGCCACAGCAGCAGTCCTCAGGGCTCCAGTTACAGAAGCTGGGCGATCAGCAACAGGCTGATCCCTTTCCTCCGGCTAATCCCAAGCTCTTTACGGCCACCAGCCCCACCACCGATACGGTCAACAGCTTTCTGAAGTCGCTATGGGGCTACGATGCGAACCGCATTTGGAAGGTCGCGGCGATCCAGAAGACCGATGCGCCGGGTGTGAGCAAGGTAGTGGTCTACGTCGCCGAGCGTGGAGCGAACGCCAAGGTGCAGCTTACGCAGTTCTTCGTGACGCCGGACGGCAAGCACGCTATCGCCGACGGCACGGTGACGCCCTTTGGCGCGACGCCGTTCGCCGACCTGCGCCAGTTGATGCAGCAGCGGGCCGATGGCCCGGCGCGCGGCGCTGCGGGCAAGGATTTGCTGATCGTCGAGTTCGCCGACCTGCAGTGCCCGCACTGCAAGGAGGCCCAGCCCTCGGTCGACCAGCTTATGAAGGACTTTCCGAATGCCCGGTTCGTCTTTGAGAACTTTCCTCTGAGCGAGATTCACCCGGCGGCCTTTCTGGCGGCGGCCTACGGCGTCTGCGTAGCGCAGCAGAAGAGCGATGCGTTCTTCCCCTATGTGCAGGCGGTCTTCGACACGCAGGCCTCGCTGACCGAGGATCAGACGAAGCCTACGCTCGCAGCGGCTGTGACCAAGGTTGGGCTGGACCCGGCGGCGGTGGCCACATGCGCGGCGGCTCCGGCAACGGTCGACAAGGTGAATGCTTCGCTGAAGCTGGGCGAGGATGCGGGCGTCGACCAGACGCCGCTGCTGATCGTCAACGGGCACATCCTTCCGGCTTCCGGAATGCCGTACGAGACTCTGAAGCAGATCGTCCAGTTCCAGGCGCAGCAGGACGGCGTGAGCACAGGAGCTGCCAAGTAAGTAATCCGCAAGCTCAGCCACAGCCGCCGGGGAAGGCTATCTCCCGGCGGCTGTGCTATTTATGGCAACGGAAACGAAGCCGGTTTCGCGGCGGAAGGGAATCGGGCATAATCGAACTCGATGAGCGGCCGCAGAGAACGATGCCCGGAGGATGTTCGGTTTGAACGGCGCGTGCTGTCGTCCTACGGGCCGCTCTGCGAGATGTTTTTCTACAGCACGCTCGAAGGCACGACCGAGCGCAACTGGGATCGCACCAGCCGCCAGGCGGCCATCCGCAACCTGATCGAGGGACAATCGCTCTACATGCAGCCGGAGCCGGACGGGACCATCCTGATGGTCAACGCCAGCGGCCGTGGCGTGGGTCGGCTGGAGCCGCGCATCGCCCCGGAGATTCTGAAGAGTCTCGACGAGGGTCGCCAGTGGCACGCCCATGTGCGCAGCGCGCTGCTCGCGCCGGACAGCTCCGACCGCGACCTGGTGGTGATGCTGCTCCGCATGGTCACGACCGAGGAGTACGACGAGATTCGCGCCGAGGCGGGGCTGCCGACCTCCTCCGGCGTTGTCCGCAAGCCAGCCCGCGACTTCAGCATCGAGTGGACGCTGGTGGCGATGGTGCTGATCGCCGTCGCCATGACGATGCTGTAGGGAGGGTACGTGGCAGCTTACATCGGCGCGCTGGATCAGGGCACGACCAGCACGCGCTTCATGGTCTTCGACCGCTCGGGCCGCGTGGTCACGGTCGCGCAGAAGGAACACGAACAGATCTACCCGAACCCCGGCTGGGTGGAGCACGATGCGCTCGAGATCTGGCGGCGCACGCTCGAGGTCATCGACGATGCCTGTGAGGCTCGCGGCCTGCGCCCGAAGGACCTGGCCGCCATCGGCATTACGAATCAGCGCGAGACGACCGTTCTCTGGAACAAGCGTACTGGCATTCCCATCGCCAACGCGCTCGTCTGGCAGGATACCCGCGTAGCGAATGATGTAGCTCGGCTGGCCGCTGCCGGGCACGAGGAGAACATCCGCGCCAAAACCGGCCTGCCGCTGACGACCTACTTCAGCGGGCTCAAGATTCGCTGGCTGCTCGAGAACGTCCGCGAGGCGCGGGCGCAGGCCGAGAGCGGCGATCTGCTCTTCGGCAACATCGACAGCTATCTGCTCTGGAACCTGACCGGCGGCGTCAACGGTGGTATTCACCTGACGGATGTGACCAACGCCGGGCGCACGCAGTTGATGGACCTGCGCACGCTCGACTGGGATGAGGAGCTACTGCGCCTGTTCGAGATTCCGCGAGCGATCCTACCGGAGATCCGTTCCTCGAGCGAGGTATACGGCACTCTGACGCGCACGCGGCTCGCTGGTGCGCCCATTGCTGGCATCCTCGGCGACCAGCACGCCGCGCTCGTCGGACAGGCGTGCTTTCGCAAGGGCGAGGCGAAGAATACCTACGGCACGGGCTGCTTCCTTCTGCTCAATACGGGCGAGACGCCTGCCGTCTCGAAGAACGGCCTGCTGACCACCGTAGCCTACAAGCTCGGCGAGCAGCCTGCCTGCTACGCGCTCGAAGGCTCCATTGCCGTCACCGGAGCTCTGGTGCAGTGGGTGCGCGATAACCTCGGCCTCATCCAGAAGAGCGAGGAGATCGAACTGCTGGCCAACACCGTGCGCGACAACGGCGGCGTTTATTTCGTCCCGGCGTTTTCGGGCTTGTACGCGCCGTACTGGAAGGACAGCGCCCGCGGCGTCATCGCCGGGTTGACGCGTTATGCGAACAAGGGACACATCGCCCGCGCCGCGCTCGAGGCCACGGCCTTTCAGACCCGCGAGGTCGTCGAGGCGATGGAGGCCGACTCCGGCATCCGGCTGGACGAGCTGCGCACCGACGGCGGCATGGTCGCCAACGAGATGCTGATGCAGTTCCAGGCCGACATCCTCGACCGTACCGTCGTGCGCCCGGCCATGCGCGAGACGACCGCACTGGGCGCAGCCTATGCCGCCGGGCTGGCCACCGGCTTCTACAAGGACACCGACGACCTGATCGACAACTGGCACGCTGACCGTGCCTGGAGGCCGCAGATGGACGCCAACCAGCGCGAGCGATACTACCGGCAGTGGAAGAAGGCCGTCACGCGTTCCTTCGACTGGGCCGACTGACCGGCTCGTGCCATCATGGTTGCGATGACATCTCCACTCTTCGGTGAGTTCATGGGAACCCTCGTCCTCATTCTGCTGGGCGAGGGTACCAATGCCGCCGTGTTGCTGAAAGACTCGAAGGCCGAGGGAGCGGGCTGGCTGGCGATTACCGCCGGATGGGCCTTCGGCGTCTTTTGCGGCATCATTACGGCCATCGGCTGCGGCTCGCCCGGCGCACACCTCAACCCTGCGGTCACGGTCGCCGTCGCCATCCAGACCGGAGACTTCTCGCAGGTGCTGCCGTTCATCGCGGCGCAGATGCTTGGCGGTTTCGCTGGGGCCGTGCTGGTGTGGCTCTTCTACATGCCGCACTGGGAGCGTACTCCCGACACTGCAAGCAAGCTGGCGATCTTCTGCACTGGCCCGGCGATTCGCCGCCCGCTCTGGAACCTTGTCTCGGAGATCATGGGCACCTCGGTACTGCTGCTGGTCGTCGGCTGCATCGGTGCAAAGAGCTTCGCTCCGGCTGGTCCTGCTCCGGGACTGGCTCCGTATCTTGTAGGGATGTTGGTATGGGCCATTGGCCTCGGGCTTGGAGGCACCACCGGCTACGCCATCAACCCGGCGCGCGACCTTGCGCCCCGGCTGGCGCATGCGGTGCTGCCGATTGCGGGCAAGGGATCCTCCGACTGGGGATACGCGTGGGTCCCGGTCGCCGGGCCGCTGCTGGGGGCTGTACTGACAGGACTATTTCTTCGCTTCGGGGGCATCTGAATGGCTTTGGAACGCACACCTGCTCTCTCCGCCTTCGACGCGGAGGTTGACCTGCTCATCATTGGAGGCGGCGCGACCGGCCTCGGCATCGCCGTGGATGCGGCTACACGCGGCTATACGACCGCACTCGCGGAGGCGGGCGACTTCGCGCAGGCGACCTCCAGCCGCGCTACCAAGCTGGTGCACGGCGGAGTGCGCTACCTTGCCAGCGGCGAGATTCACCTCGTCCGCGAGGCGCTGCATGAGCGCGCCGTGATGGTCCGCAACGCGCCGCACCTGGTGCGTCCGCTGCCGTTCGTCCTGCCCGCGTACGAGGCAGGGCAGAGGGTCTTCTATGGTATCGGGCTGACGATCTATGATCTGCTCTCGGGCAAGGCCACGCTGGGGCCGACCCACTCGCTGCGCCCGGCGGCGGCGATCGAGGCGATCCCCGGCCTCAACCCTCGTGGGCTGCGCGGCGGCATCCTCTTCCACGACGGCCAGTTCAACGATGCCCGGCTGGCGCTCACGCTGGCTCGGACGGCGCTCGACCACGGCGCTCTGGTGCGTAACTACACGCGCTGCATGCGGCTGATCCATGGCGACAGCGGCAGACTGACCGGCGCTGTCCTGCGCGATGAAGAGACTGGCAATGAGGTGACGGTGCGGGCAAAGGTCATCATCAACGCGACGGGCATCTTTACCGATGACCTGCGGCAGATGGACCAGCCCGACGCGTCAAAGCTGCTCTCGGTGAGCCGGGGTACGCACATCGTCGTCCGCGCCGAGGTGCTTGGCGGCGACCACGCCATCATCGTGCCCAAGACCAGCGATGGCCGAGTGATCTTTCTCATCCCGTGGCAGGGAAGAGTCGTTATCGGCACGACGGACCTGCCTGCTCCTGCGTCGGTGATGGAGCCGGGGCATACGGCCGAGGAGATCGACTACCTGCTCGAGCTCTCCAATCGCTATCTGGCGTACCCCATCGACCGCTCGGACATTCTCTCGGTCTTCTCCGGGCTGCGTCCGCTTGTGACCGGCAAGGCCGCGACCACCGCGGGCCTCTCCCGCGAGCACCACATCGACCTCGCGCCCAGCGGCCTGATCTCCATCGCTGGGGGCAAGTGGACCACCTACCGCCGCATGGCTGAGGATACGCTCGACTTCGCCGTCGGGCACGGCATGCTACCTGCCCGGTCTTCGGTGACGGCGAAGCTTCCGTTGCACGGGGCTACCGATGCGGTGGTCGCCGACCCTTATCTGCGCGAATACGGCACTGACGCCGCCATGATTGAGGCGCTGACCTCCGACCCCTCGCTGGGGGCAAAGATCGACCCGGCGCTGCCGTACACCTTCGCGCAGGTGACGTATGCCGTGCACGAAGAGATGGCGCGTACGCTCGAGGATGTGCTGTCGCGCCGCACACGGGCGCTGCTGCTCGATGCGCGGGCCGCGCTGCGCGCTGCTCCGCAGGTAGCCGCCGTCATGGCAGCCGAGATGAACCAGTCGCGGGAGTGGGTTGAGGCGCAGGTAAGTTCGTTTACGAAGCTTGTGCAGGCGGACTACCTGTTGGAGGAATGAACCGATACTCTTCTTATAGTCTGTCATCCCGTAGCTACGCGCGGAATGACAAACAAGAAAGGCGAGGTGGCCTGAAAGGGAAGTTGTCGCTACTTGGCGAAGAGCTGGCCCATGTCCGCAAAGGCCTTGAACTCCAGCGCATTGCCTGCGGGGTCCAGAAAGAACATTGTTGCCTGCTCGCCCACTTCGCCCTTGAAGCGAATGTACGGCTCGATCACAAACTTCGTGCCAGCAGCACGCAGGCGCTCGGCGAGCTGCTCCCACTGCTCCATCGTCAGTACGACGCCGAAGTGGGGAACCGGGACATCATGCCCGTCCACCGGATTGTGATGAGTCTCGTCTTCCACCGGCCGGGGCTTGAGATGCGCGACAATCTGGTGGCCGAAGAGATCGAAGTCGATCCACTGGCTGGAACTGCGCCCCTCGGGACAACCCAGCAGGCCGCCATAAAAAGTACGGGCAGCCGCAAGATCGTCGACCGGGAAGGCGATATGAAACGGAGTCGGCACAGTTAGCGGTTGCTCAGTTCGGTATCGTTGTTCCGGAGCGTCGCCTGATCGTTCTCGTGGTTCGGTCCGAGGCCGAGCTTGATGATCGCCCGCGAGTCGGGCACGATCTTCGTCTGCCAGCCGTTATCGGACTGCAACTTCTGCATGGCAGCCTCGGTCTGGGAGTCCCAGTGTCCGCTGGGCTCGCCGTTCAAATAGCCCTGCTTGACCAGCGCGGCCTGAATGACCGTGGCGCGGTTGTCGTCGATGGCGCGCTGACCGGCGGAACGCGCAGGGTGGCTCGCTGCAGTGTGCTTCTGCTTCGCCGTGTGGGGAGAGGTGGGCCCGCGGCGGTTGTGCGTATACGCAAAACCGGAAGCCGAGAGGGCAACGAGCAGAGAGGTCAAAGAAAGAAGTCGTCCAGACTGCATAAAGACTGTCATCACCTCGAGAGATAGTATGTGGCCAGATGCATTACGCTCTGCTTTGTAATTCAGGTAAGGTATCGCGTCAGGCAATACCTGCGCAAGTTCCAAGGGTTGCCCGAGAGATAAAATAATTTCCGGAAAATTTTACGGGGAGCCTCCGCGAGCCGGAGGCTCCCCGTTGTGCTTACCGGAGGCTAGGGTAACTGACCGCCGAGGAAGGTGTTGCCGCGATCCGTGCGGTCGGGGAAGCGCACCACGAAGACCACGTCATCGCCGGATTTCAACCCGGTGACAATAGCTTTGTAGCTCGCCTCGTCTGTCACCGGCTTTTTGTTGATAGCCGTGATGATCATACCCTTGGCCAGGTTGATCTCGTCCCCGAAGGAGCCGACGCGCACGCTGGTGACGACCACGCCGCTCTTCAGCCCGAGCTTGGTCGCCATCGAGGCCGGAATCGCCGAGACGGTGATGCCCAATTTGCTCTGTCCGGCATCGGCTTCCTGCGCGTTGTCGTCGCCGTTATCGTCGTTATTGTTGTTCATGGCGGCGTAGAGCTTGGCGCGGTCGCTGATCTCCACGGTCGCGGTCATTGGCTTGCCGTCGCGTAGGTAGCCCAGTTTCACGGTGCTGCCGACCTTGCGCGCCGAGATGTCGGCCACCAGATCGTCGCCATCCTTGATGGAACGGCCATCGACCGAGGTGATGATGTCGTTCGGCTGCAGGCCAGCCTTGGATGCGCCCGCGCCCGGTGTCACCGTGCTCACGATCACGCCGTTCTGGAAGCCGTACATGCGCTGTACCGCCGCCGAGAGAGCCCCCTGGAACTGGATGCCGATGGAGCCGCGGACGACCTTGTGTTCTGGCCCGATCAGGTCGTTATAGACCTTGGCGATCACGTTCGACGGCATCGCAAAGCCCACGCCCTGCGAGCCCATCGACTGCGTGTAGATCGCCGTGTTCATACCGATAACCTGCCCCGCGAGATCAACCAGCGGGCCGCCCGAGTTGCCGGGGTTGATGGCTGCGTCCGTCTGGATGAAGCGCTGGAACTGGCCGCCCGCGGTGCCGTTCGGGCCGGGCTCGTCGATGGAGCGGTTCTTGGCCGAGACGATGCCCGCCGTGACGGTCTTCGAGAGCGAAAACGGGCTGCCGAGCGCCAGCACCCAGTCGCCTACCTCGGCGCCGTCGGAGTTGCCGAGCTTCACCGTCGGCAGAGACTCCTTGGCGTCAATCTTGATGACGGCGATGTCGGTGTCTTTATCGACGCCGACGATTCTGGCCGGGTGGCCCTCGTCGCCGGGGCCGCCGTCGGGATCGCTCGAGAGCTTCACGAAGATCTTGTCGGCCTTCTCGACGACGTGGTTGTTGGTGATGATGTAGCCGCGGGGATCGACGATGAAGCCCGAGCCGAGAGCGCGCCGCTCGGCTCCGCCGCCGTCGCCGTCGTCATCACCGCCTCCCTGACCGCCGAAGAAGCGGTTGAAGAAGTCCTGCATGTCGCCTGGTCCCTGGCCCTGTCCGCGCGGGGCGTCATCATCGTCGTCGCCGCCCTGATCGGGTGCGGGCTGGGTGTGCAGGCGACCGCGGGTGCGCGGTTTCGGCTGCTCCTTGGGGATCGACTCAGTATTGATGTTCACGACCGCGGGTCCGACCTGCTTGACAATCTTCGAGAAGCCGTTCGAGAGGTCAACGGGCGCGGGGATCGTGATGGCGTGCGCATCCGAGGAGTCGACCTGCGCCTCCTTGCCGTGCACGTTTCCGGTCAGCACCGAGCCGACCAGGATGCCCACCGACAGGGTTGCCAGCAGGACAAAGGTGGTCGTCAGACGATGGCCGCGGATACGCTCACGCAGGCTCTGCTTCGGGGTGGTGTTCTCCATGTGCCGCTTCATCCTCGCTTCAACGAAATGTCATATGCCAGTATAGATGGGTTGCCGCCACTTGCAGCTACTCAACGGCCGGTTCACTAAATAATTAGTTTGACGCAGCGGGCGGGGAAAGGTCGTCTCAGGCGGGAATCTCCGGCGCGACCGCGGCCCGGTTTGCCGGGAGCAGCTCGATGACGGCAATCCCGGCGAGGATCAGCGCCGCCCCGGTCATCGATCGGCGGCCGAAGTGCTCGTGTAGCACGAGCAGCGAAATCAGCCAGGCGAAGACCGGCTCGAGCGTCAGGATGAGCGCTGTGTGCGTGGGGGCCATGTGCTGCTGGGCGTAGCTCTGCACGGTAAAGGCGGCGGCGGTGGCGAGGAGGCTGGTCAGAAGCAGGGTGGCGATCAGCCGGGCCGTGATGTGCAGGACAGGTTGTCCGCCCAGCGGGAATGTGACTGCCATCAGCACCGAGGCCGCGCCGATCTGTATGGTGGCGGCAAGACCGGCGGGCAGGTGCAGCGAGGCGTGAGCCAGCGCCAGCAGATGTCCGGCGAAGGCTATGGCACAGCCGAGGGTGAGCAGGTCGCCGAGGCCGATGCTCTCGAAGAGGCGCAAGAAAGCCGTCCCCGATGGTGTGGTCAGGAGAAGCAGACCGGCGAAGGCCAGTGCGGCTCCGGCGAGCGTGGCGGGACTGGGCGCGTGTGCTCCCTGCGGACGCAGCGCCGGGATCGCCGTCAGCAGAGGCACGAAGACGACCACCAGCCCGGTGATGAAGGCGGACTTGGCGGCGGTTGTGTGCGCCAGCCCTGCTGTTTGTAATTGATAGCCTGCTCCGAGGAAAGTGCCGACGACCACCCCGGCCAGCAGGGTTCGCGGAGTCAATTTACGGAGGTCGCGCCGGTTCACTACGACCAGCGCCACGGTGGCTAACGACATGCGCAGCAGATTAAAGACCAGCGGCGAGGCGTCGGCCAGCGCATTCTTGACCAGAGCGAAGGTCGAGCCCCACACTGCGACCACACCCACCAGCAGCAGGTGGGCCTTCAGGCTCGGACGCATTTAGCTGGCCGCTCCGGCCACTGAGGCCGTATCGAGCAGCGCCAGCAGGATGCGCCGCAGCGCCATCTCGCGCCCATGAGGCTCGTACCACTCCTGCAGGGTGTGGATGCCGCCGCCCGAACCGCCCGAGCCGACGGCGACTGCGGGCACCCCCAACGAGAGCGGCAGATTGGCGTCGGTCGAGCCAATGCGCGGCTCAGTGCGGATGCCCAGATGGCGGTCCACGGCGCGGATCGTCTCGAGCAGGGGAGCGTCGTCGGGCAGCGCGGCGGCGGGGCGGTAGCCGATCAGGTCGAGCTTGATCTGCGCGTCCTCGTCGAGTTGCACTGCGGTTTCGGCGCACAGAGAACGCATGCGGGCCTCGGTGCTCATTAATTGAGCGGGTGAGGTTGAGCGTAGGTCGACCAATGCGGAGGCGGACTCGGGGATGGAGTTGATCGAGGTTCCGCCCGAGACGACACCTATATTCAGCGTCGTGCGCGGCTCGGCGGGCAAGGGGATTTCGTCGAAGGCCGCCAGCAGACGGCTCAGGGTGATGATCGGGTTTGTCACCCCGGCATCGGCCCACGCGTGTCCGCCGGGGCCGATTATGGTGATGCGGTAGCGGCGGCTTCCGAGGGCACGGGTAACGACCGCATTCGTTCCGCCGCCCTCGAGCGCAATGGCCGCGGCGATGCGCCGCCGGTAGGGGCTGCGCTCGAAGAGGTAGCGCATGCCGCGCAGGTCGCCCTCGCCCTCCTCGCCTACGTTGGCGGCGAAGAGGATCGTTACAGGGGGCTCGATGCGGGCAAACTGTAGCGCTGCCGCCAGACCGAGCAGTCCGGTCAGTCCGGCTGCGTTATCGCAGATGCCGGGAGCGAGCAGGCGGTCCTCGGCCTCGACGGGAGTGCACTCAGTTCCGGCGGGGAAGACGGTATCGAGGTGCGCGGAGACGAGGACGTACGGGGCGCTGTCACCCTTCGTGCCCGGAAGCTCGGCGAGTGCGTTCCCGGCCTCATCGCGGTGAACGTGGGCCAGCCCGAGGTCGCGGAAACGCTCAAGGAACCAGCGCGCCCGGGCATCTTCGCCGAAGGGCGGTGCGGGGATCGCGGTCATCTCCATCTGCCAGCGTTTGAGCTGAAGCTGGTGCAGGTGTAGCCAGTGAAATGCCCGGTGCACAGGCGTCGCCTGGGCAAGCTGTGCGATGCGGCCCTGGGCCACGGCCACGCTGGACATCAGTACACCACCTCGGCCAGAAATAGTCCGCGTGCCGGGGCGGTCCGGCCAGCCGAGGAACGGCTCCTGGCGGCAAGGATCTCCGTGACCGCCTCCGGGGCCATGCGTCCGGTGCCGATCTCGGTGAAGGTGCCGACAAGGTTGCGCACCATGTGGTGCAGGAAGCCCGAGCCGGTGACGCGATAGAGATACAGCGCGTCCTGCGCCTGCCAGCACGAGCGGAAGATCGTCCGGATGTTGGACTTCGGGGCGCTTTCGTCCATGCGCTCTGCCAGATCGGGCTGTGTTGCGGCAAAGGAGGTAAAGTCGTGCATTCCGACGACCAGCGCCGCCGCCGCGCTCATCGCCTGCAGATCGAGAGGCCAGCGGCAGTCCCACACGAACGGAGCCAGCATGGGCGAGCAGACAGCCTCCTCGCGCCCGTCCCGCCCGGCGACATAGCTTGGGAAGATGCGGTACTCGTAGGTTTTGCGGACGGCGCTGTGCCGCGCATGAAACTCCGGCCCCACGGCCTCGAGCCTCAGTACGCGAATACTCGCGGGCAGGATGCGATTGAGCGCACGGCGCAGGTTGTCGCCGGGAATCGGGCATGCGAGCGAAAAGCTGGCCACCTGCGCCAGCGCGTGCACGCCGGTATCGGTGCGGCCCGAACCCTGCGGCAGCACCGTCTCGCCGGTGATGTTGCGGATCGCCTCCGCCAGCGTCCCCTGTACGGTCTGCAGCCCTGGCTGGACCTGCCAGCCGTGGTAGGGAGTGCCGTCGTAGGTGAGGGTAATCTTCCAGTTCTGCATGCGAGCGCGATGGTCTGTCCGCGATCTCTTCACATCCGGCTAAAGTAACCAGAAGGTATACTCTGCATACGTTACAGACCACTTTCAATGCTATATCGGAACGAGCGCCCTTGCGGCTGCGTAGAAGAACAGCAGCGGTAGACAAAGATTCCAGGCATCGGCTCTCCGAGAGACGATGCGGGCGGAGAAACGCCGGGTTGGAGAGCATCGTGAATTGGAACCATCTGCAGGCGGCAGCGTGCATCGCGCTGACGCTGCTTAACGCCGCAGGCACGCAGCAGGGCTTTGCCGCGCCACGTCCTCAGGCGAGTTCTTCCAGTCCAGCCCAGAGCAACGCAGGCGAGATGCCGCAGGCTCCACAGCCGAGGCCGACTGAGCCGCTTTATCTGCGGGATACGCTGAAGGACTACGGCCGCGTCCGCGGCAGCTTTTTTACCAATCCGCTGCTGCGCTTCGCGGCGAACGACTTCCTCGAACCCCGGCTGAGCAATACGCCGCGGCTCGATACGCTTCTGCGCGACGGCAGGATCTACCTGAGCCTCTCGGACGCCATCACGTTAGCGCTTGAGAACAACTACGATATCGCCATTGCGCGCATCAACCTCGACATCGCCGACACGGACATCCTGCGCACCAAGGCCGGACAGACGGTGCGTGGCGTCTCGACCGGACTGGTGAACGGCACGCTGGGCGGCACGACCTCGACCATTACGGGCGGCGGCGGTCCGGGTGGCACGACCACCGGCGGGGGTGGCGCGGGCGCGGGCGCAAACGGCATCGTGCTGAGCACGAACGGTTCCGGCCCGACGCCCGAGAACATGGACCCGACCGTAACGGCGACGCTGCAGTACGAGTCGGCGCAGACGCCACAGGCGGTGCCGCTGCTCTCTGGCACACCCGAGGGTTCGTCCACGCTGAACAACAACACTTCCACCTTCAACACCGCCTACAATCAGGGCTTCTTGACGGGCACGCAGTTGCAGGTGACGTTCAACAACACGCGGCAGACGACCAACGGACTCTTCTCGCCCTACAGCCCGCTGCTGCAATCGACCTTCCGCGCTACGGCGACACAGCATCTGCTGCAGGGCTTCGGCCCCGGCATCAATGGCCGCTTTATCGTGCAGGCGAAGAACAACCGACGCATCACGGATTCGGCCTTCCGCCAGCAGGTGCTCTACACGGTCAATCAGGTGGAGAACATCTACTGGGGCCTCGTCAGCGCGTATGAGGACGAGCAGGCCAAGGAGCGCGCACTGGCGCAGTCCTCGCAGCTTACGGCGGACAATCGCAAGCAGCTCGAGATCGGCACGCTGGCTCCGCTCGACGTCATCAACTCGGACAGCTCGGTGGCCGCGGACAAGCAGGCGCTGATTGCCTCGCGCACGAACCTCGAGTATCAGCAGCTCATCATGAAGCAGGCGATTGCGCGGAATCTGAACGACCCGCAGCTTGCGGCGGCTCCAGTCATTCCGACCGACCGCGTGGCGCTCGATCGTTTGCCGGAGGAGGATGTGCCGGCGGATACGCTCGTGCACGAGGCCTACACGGACAATCCGCAGATCGAGCAAGCCGTGCTCAACATGAAGAACAACGAGCTGACCATCAAGGCAGAGAAGAACGGCCTGCTGCCAATAGTGGATGCGTATGCCTTCTACGGCGCGAGCGCGCTGGGCGGTGGAGTAAACCCCAACTATGTTCCGTTCTCGCTCGTTCCGGGCCAGCAGGGAACACCGCCGCCGGACATCGCTTACGGCACGGTGGTCGGACACCTGTTCAACAACAGCGCGCCGGACAAGGGCGTCGGCGTGAACATCACTATCCCGCTACGCAACCGCGCCGCGCAGGCCGATCAGGCCCGCTCGCAGATGGAGTACCGGCAGTCGGAGATGCGTTTACAGCAGCTTTATACGCAGATTCGCATCCAGGTCATCAACGGCCAGTTCGCGCTGACCAACGACCGCGCCCAGGTCATGGCCGCGCAGGCCAGCCGTGAATACGCCGCGCAGAGTCTCGATGCGGAGCAGAAGAAGTACCGCCTCGGCGCCTCGACGACGGCCAATGTATTGCAGATGCAGCGCAATCTGGCGACGGCGGAGAACACGCTTATTTCGGCCACAGCCGCTTATGCCAAGGACCGCGCCGCACTGCTGCAACTGCTCTCGAACACGCTGGACCGCTACAGCATCAGCCTGGTCAATGCTGCCTCGGGTGTGGTCGATACTAGGCCGGTGATTCCGGGGCTTACTGCTCCCAAGCCGCCCGAGCCACCGAAGCCAATCAGCGCGACGCCATAGCATGAGGGCGGCCCAGAGTCTTTCCGGCTAGACTGGAGAGAATGGCCGATACACACGACACCGCGCACCGGAACTCCCTCGCTAACGCCCGCTCCGCCTATCTCCGCACGGCGATGCACCAGCCTGTCGACTGGCATGAGTGGAGCGATGCCGCCTTCGAGCGCGCCCTCGCGGAGGACAAGCCCATCCTGCTCGACATTGGCGCGGTGTGGTGCCACTGGTGCCACGTCATGGACCGCGAGTCCTACGAGAACCCCGAGATCGCGGCGATCATCAACGAGCACTTCATCGCCGTCAAGGTCGACCGTGACGAGCGTCCCGATGTCGATGCGCGCTATCAGGCCGCTGTCTCTTCCATCAGCGGACAGGGCGGCTGGCCGCTTACGGCCTTCCTGACGCCCGATGGCAAGCCCTACTTCGGCGGCACCTACTTTCCGCCGGACGACCGCCACGGTCGCCCGGGGATGCGCCGCGTCCTGATGACGATGGCCGAGGCCTTCCGCGACAAGCGCGACGAGGTGGACGACTCCGCCGCCAGCGTCATCGCGGCTATTGAGCACAACGAGTCCTTCGACGGCCGCAGCCCCAATCCTGGAGCCGAGCTGGTCGCGAAGCTCATCGCCTCAGCTCTGCAACAGTTC
>DASWOV010000070.1:0-49068 GCA_036398595.1 Granulicella sp. | reverse complement strand
AGTACAGGATGAAGAAGATCAGCCCCACCGTGATAGGCACGACAATAGCCAGACGGCGCGCCGAACGCTTCTGACTGGCGTACTCGCCTGCCCAGTCCAGCTTGTAGCCCGGCGGCAGCTTCACCTGCGTCGTGACCTTGTGGATGGCCTCTTCGACCGCGCCGCCGAGGTCGCGGCCACGCACGCTGTACTTGATGGCGACGTAGCGCGAGTTGCCCTCGCGGTAGATTTCGGAAGCTCCATCGACCACGACCGGCTTCGTCACCTGCGCCAGCGAGACGCGCTCGCCGGTCGGCGCAACGATACGGATGTTCTCGATGGCCTCGGCGCTGTTGCGATAGTTCTGTTCGTAGCGCGGCACCACATCATACCGCTGCTCGCCCTCGAGCACCTGCGTCACAGCATTGCCACCCACGGCGGTCTGCACGGCGTCCTGCACATCGGAAACGTTGATGCCGTAACGCGCAGCGGCAGCGCGGTCCACGACGAAATTCAGGTTCGGCTGGCCGATGACGCGGAAGAGGCCGAGATCCTGAATCCCCTTGATCTTGCCCATGACATCGACGATCTCGTCGCCCTTCTGCTCCAGCAGCTTCAGGTCGTCGCCGTAGACCTTCACGGCCAGCTCGCCCTTGACTCCGCTGACGGCCTCCTCCATGTTGTCGGAGATCGGCTGCGAGAAGTTCCACAGCACGCCGGGCATCTTCTCGAGCTGGCGGTCCATGGCTGCAATCAGTTCTTCCTTGTTCTCATGGAAGACCGGACGCCACTCGTTCTTCTGCTTCAGGTCGACGAAGTACTCCGTATCAAAGAAGCCGGTTGTGTCCACGCCGTCATCCGGCCGCCCCACCTGGCTGATGACGTCCTTCACCTCGGGGAAGCTCGCAAGGATGCGCCGCCCCTCGGTCATGACGCGCACGCCCTCGCTCGGGCCGGTGCTGGGAGCCAGCGTGCCGCGAGCCCAGATTGCACCCTCATCGAGATGCGGCAGGAACTCCGAGCCGATCACCGTCTCCGTGAGCAACACCGCCACCATCAGGCCGGCGCAGGTAGCGCCTACAACAATCCAGCGCGACTCCACGGCCCACAAAGCAGCGCCGCGGTAGTGCTTCGTCAGGAAGATCATCACCGGGTTGTGCCACTCCTTCGCGCCATTGCGGAAGAGGAAGCTCGAAATCACCGGGGCAAGGAACATGGAAAAGACCAGCGCGCCGAGCAGCGCAAAGGCCACCGTCCATGCCATCGGACGGAAGAGGCGGCCCTCCACCTGTTGCAGCGTAAAGATGGGCAGGTACGCCGTGACAATAATGCCGATGGCATAGAAGACCGGCCGCTGTACCTCATGCGCGGCCTCGCGCACAATCTCCAAAGTCGTGCGCTCGCCAGCGTCCTTACGGTTCATGTGGCGAACGATGTTCTCCACCATAACAACCGCGCCGTCGACCACCATACCGAAGTCCAGCGCACCGAGGCTCAGCAGGTTCGCCGGAATATGCCGCAGGTCGAGGCAGATGGAGGCGAAGAGCAGCGAGAACGGGATCGTGAGCGCCACAATGATCGCGCCGCGCACGTTACCGAGGAAGAGGAAGAGGATAATCATGACGAGCACGATCCCCTCAGTCAGGTTGTGCAGCACCGTGTGCGTCGTCAGGTGCACCAGATCGTCACGGTCGAGGAACGGCACCACCTTCACGCCCGGCGGTAGCAGGCCACCGTTCAGATCGTCCACCTTGTCGTGAATAGCCTGCAATACCTCGTCGGAGTTCGCGCCCTTCTGCATGAGCACGATACCTTCGACGACATCTCCGTCATCCACCACGACGCCATCCTTGCGATGGATCGCTTTGCCGATCTGGCCGAGACGAATCCTCGAGCCTTGCCGGACCGTCGCCACGTCGCGCACGCGGATGGGCGTCCCGTTGACGGTCTTGAGGAGCGTGTTGGCGATGTCGTCGGTGCTGGTGAAGAGGCCGACTGCGCGCACGTTGATCTGCTGCTGCCCCTCTTCGATGAAGCTGCCGCCGCCGTTCACATTGTTGGCCGCGAGCTGCTGCTCGATCTGCCCGATGGTGAGGCCGAAGGAGACCAGCTTCTCCGGGTCGATGCGGACCTGATACTCCTTGGTGATGCCGCCGAAGCTGGCCACATCGACCACGCCCGGCACGGACTTGAACTGCTTCTCGAGCGTCCAGTCCTGCAGCGACTTCAGCGCCATGTTGTCGTAGCGCGGGTTCGTGCTCTCGAGCGTGTACCAGTAGATCTGGCCGACGGGGCTCCAATCGGTGCCCATCTGCGGCTGCAATCCGTTTGGCAGCTCGACACCCTGCAGGCGCTCCAGCACCTTGGCGCGGTTCTGGTCGTTGGTCGATTCGTCATCGAAGACGATCATGACGCTCGACAGGCCCGCCAACGAGGTCGAGCGCAGATGGCTCAGGTGCGGGATGCCGTTCATCTGGATCTCGATGGGCACCGTCACCTGCTGCTCCACCTCTTCGGCGGCACGGCCCGGCCACTGCGTGATGATCTGGACGTAGTTGTTGGCGACGTCCGGGTACGCCTCCACCGGTAGGTTGCGGAAGGAGATCATGCCCCAGACAAACAGCAGCACCGCCAGCACCAGCACCAGGAACCGATTTTTCAGCGCAAAGCTGACGATTCCACTCATTACTGGGTCACCGCCGTCTGCAATTCAAGCCCGTTCACAACAACCTTCTGCCCTGCGGTAAGGCCGGACTCTACGATCTGCTGATTGCCCGGCAGCATCGCACCGCCGACCACCCGCGTCCGGGTAAAGCTGTCGCTGCCTGCCGGGATGTACACGAAGTCCTCGTCGTGCAGATGAACGATGGCCGTCGAAGGCACCGTGATCTGCGGCGTATGGCTCTGGCTGTGGAAGACCGCCGTAACGAACATGCCGATCTTCATGAAACCGGGGTTGTGCACCTGGATGCGCACCTTGGCCGTGCGGATGTTCGGGTCGAGGATCGGGTCGATCTCGCTGATGCGGCCCGTGACCGTGCGGTCCGGGAAGGCGCTGAAGCGAATCTCCGCGCTCTGCCCGACCGTAAGCTTCGGCAGGTTGTTCTCGTACACGTCGCAGACGATCCACACATCGTCGATGTTGGCGATGGTGAACAGGTTGGGCGAGTTATCCAGCGACTTCACGCCGGCCGCCTGCGAGACGTTCTGCTCGATGATGACGCCGGAAGCCGGTGCGGTCACGTTCACCACGCCCGCTGGCCTGCCCAGATCGGTCACGCCGAGGACGCTCAGATGCTCCTTCGCCGCCTGCACATCGACCAGCGCCTTGTCCTCGGTGTCCTGCGCGATCTCGAGCGCGCCTTGCGAGATGGCACCCTTCGAGAAGAGCAGCTTGGCGCGGTCGAGCTGCGTTCTGGACAGCGCCTCGTCGGCCAGCGCCTTGCGATAGTCGCTGAAGGCTTGCTCGATGTCGTTGCTCTGCACCGTGAACAGGAGCTGGCCCTTCTTCACCACATCGCCGATGTGCGCGTGGATCGACGCGATACGGCCCGAGGCGAGCGAGATCACCGGGATCACGCGCGTCACATCCGGCTGTACCTGCCCGGTCACGCTCATCGAGCCTGCGACCATCTGCGACGACACCGCGACCAGAGGAAACTGGTCCGGGCGCTTCACCTGCACGGTGTTCACATTGACGGCAGGCTGTATCGTCACCGGCGGCGGAGCCTCGTCCTTCGAGGACGACTTCTTCTCGCAGCCGGCCAGCAGCGTCAGGGCGACAGCGGCCGCCATCGTGGCATATCTCTTCTTCACGGAAGTACCTCTCGGCCTACGGCCTCATTCATCTGTGCGGCAGCCGTCAGATAGGCGCCGACCAAGTTCAGATATCCAAGCTGCACGCCGCGGTAGTCGCTCTCGGCCTGCAGAAAATCCAGCAGCGATGCGCCGCCGTGCTGATAGGAGAACGCAATCGTGTCTCGCGCCCGCTGCGCCAGCGACAGGTACTTGTCCTTATACGGATGCAGCAGGTGCAACTGGCTCTCCACCGTCGTATAGGAGGCGTCCACATCGGCAAAGACCTGCGCCCGCGCCGCGTCGGCCTGCCGCTGCTGCAGGTCGATGTCAAGCAGCGTCCGCTGCTTCTCGCCCTGGTTGCGATCGAAGACGCGCAGCGGAAAGTTGACGCTGACGCCGATGTAGCTGTTCAGCGGATTCGGCTGATGCGCCGCGTCGAAGCCGAAGACCGGATCGATGGACCCGTTGGCCACGGCCAGCTTGTGGTCTATGCGCGCCTTCTCGATCGCCTGCTCGGCGACCTGCAGGTCCGGACGGGCGGCGATCGCCTCCTGATGGTAGGAGTCGAGCGGCCCGAGATTCTCGCTGTACTCGAACGGCCCGGCCACGTCGAAGCTGTCCACCGGCGTACGGTCGTCCAGAAGCTGCAGGAGCAGAATCTTCGCGGTACGCAGATTGACCTCGGCGGCCTCGAAGTCGGACTCGTACGAGACGCGGCCCAGTTCCAGCCGGTCGAGGTCCACCTGCGCGATGTCTCCCGCCCTGAAGCGGTCGTTGCTCACCGTGAGCACGTGATCGTAGTAGTCCAGATTGTCCTTCGTCAGCGCCAGCACAGCCTTGGCCTGAAGCACCTGAATAAACGCCGACCGCAGCGTGTAGTTCAGCGTCCGCATCAGGTCGGTCTGGCTGGAGGTCGCCATCAGGGTCGCCTGCCTGGCGCTGTCGGTGCGCAGTTCGCGCTTGTGGTCGCGCTCATGCAGGTAGTTGAAGATTACATTCGGGTAGGCATTCGCCACCGGCTGCAGCGGATCGTGAAAGAGCGTGAGCTGGTCGACCGCCAGCGTGAGCGACGGATTCGGCCGCAAATGCGCCGTAATCTCGTTGGCCCGGGACTCGGCGACCGCAATCTCCCCGGCCCGGAGCGTCGGATTCGACTGCCGGAACCTGTCCTGAACCTGCTGCCAGCTTAATCCTGTTCCTGATGCCGTTCCCGGCGCCGCGGGTAGCGCCGTGCCCTGAGCCGCTGCGCCAGCGGCTGGCTGCTGCGCGGGCAATCTCTGCGCCGCACACGCCAACATCAGGCATAACGCAGTCATCCGACCGAATTTACGAAACAAACAATCCCCCGAAACCCAACCTGCGCGGACGCAAGCGAGCACACGCCTGACGGCGATTCTCTCTAAAGACGTATGAGGCAGAGTTTCGACACCCCGATCCTCGTTATTTTTCAACACAAAACGCCAGACTTAGTTGCGGGAGAAGACGAGCCGCTCCATTGCTCCAGAAACGACCCTACCCTCATTTGCATAAAGAATCTGTAATCAAAGATACGTTTCCGGACGCCCTTTTGTCGCAAGGATTGTATCTATCCCCCGCTGCCAACTCCAACCGCACTCAGGCCCCAGCCGGGCATCCCGCTTAGCGGGACGTCCCAGTCTTCTCCCGCAGCAGATCGTCGAGGTCGCCCAGCTTGTTCTCGATCAGGTTCAGCTTGCTCGAAAGCGCCTGAATCTCCATCTCGGCCCTGCGGTTCACGTCGAAATCCAACTCGCTGCGGACGCGATCCTTCGTATCCTGCCGGTTCTGGCTCATCATAATGACCGGAGCCTGGATCGCCGCCAGCATCGACAGGACCAGGTTCAGCAGGATGAACGGATACGGGTCCCACGCCTTGCCCCTCAGCAGCACATTGATGATGGTGTACACCGTCAGGGTGATGCCGAAGCTGATGATGAAGTACCACGAGCCGCCGAACCGCGCCACACGGTCGGCGATCCGTTCCCCGAACGTCTCCTTCTCGTCGATGATGTCGTTCGCATTGCGCGCCGCGCGCACGCGCACCAGTTGCTGCGCCGCGTGGTGCTGCTTGCCGAGCATCGCCAGCATGTCCATGCCGGCCATCGGCTTGCGCTCGAGCAGCGTGGCGATGTCGCCGCGGTCGACCTCGATGCACTGCGACTCCTCGATCGCCATGGCGTTAGTCAGGTGCGGCGTGCCCTCCAGCATGGAGGCGAAGCCGAAGAAGTCCCCGTGGTGTGGTTCGTCCAGCACGACCTCCTGCTGGTCCTCATCGACCATAGTGACGCGCACCGCGCCCTCGAGCATGATGTAGGCGTGCTTACTCTCCTCGCCGATCTTGTAGATCCGCTGGCGCGGCGCAAACTTGCGCAGCTCTACATTGGCGGCAAGTATGTCCAGCTCATCGTTATCCAGAAGGGTGAACAGCGGAACGTGACGCAGCTCATCGGCGTTGCAGGGCATCGGGCAAAGACCTCGCAGAATCGATTCGGAATCAATATTGACTCCTTATAGTAAGTGTGTCCGCAACATCCGCACGTTAACAGTCTTTTTATTCTTCCCGCAATACCTCAAGCGGCTTCTGGCCCAGCACCCGGAAGCTCGCCAGCCAGCCGGTGGCGACCGTCAGCGCGGCCGAACCAGCCAGCGCCACGACTGCCCAGAGCCACTCGACGCGGTACTCGATGGTGAGCTGATGCAGCACCGCCGCCGTCACGGCGTTGGCGAAGACCGCCCCCACCAGACCGGCCACCAGCCCCAGCACGGCAAACTCGATGGAGAAGATCGTGGCGATCCGGCCTCGCGTCGCGCCCAGCGTCTTCAGCACCACGACCTCGCGGATGCGCCGGTAGCGCGTTCCGGCGATGCTACTGGCCAGAATGACCGCCCCGGCAAAGATGCTGAACGCCGCCAGAAACTGGATGACGTAGGTGATCTGCATCACCACCAGCCGCACAGCCTCGAGCGCCTGCGCCACGTTGATGGTGCTGACGCTCGGGTACGCCGCATAGAGCACGCGCTGCACCTTGTCCACCTGTGCCGGGTCCACGTGGACGCCGCCGTACCAGACCAGCGGCATCCCCCGGAGCGCCGCGTGCGGAAAAACAAAGTCGGCCCGCGAGAAGGCATGCTGTCCGTCGGACTTCGTCAGCGCCGTAACCGTCGCCGTAAACTCGCGGTCCTGCGCGGCGAAGGCGATTTGCGAGCCGAGCTTGACGCCGAGCCGCTCCGCCTGCCGCTCGCTGACGGCGACCTCGGGGCGCGTCTCGTCGGCCTTCCACCACTGCCCTGCCGTGACCGTCGTCCCCGGAGGCACGGTGTCCCGCCACGTCAGGCTGACCGAGCGCAGCAGGCGGCGGGGAAAGTTCTTCAGCTTCAGCGACTCCGCATCCATGCCATCGACGGACAGGATGCGCGACGAGATCACCGGCAGCAGCTCCACCTCGGCCTTTACCTGCGGCTGCAACTCCAGCAGCTTTTTGACGCCGCCGACCTCGTCGTCCGTCATATCGACGAGGAAGACATTCGGCAGCGACGGCCCGGTCGAGACGTGCAACTCCTGCACCACCGCCTGCTGCACTAGGTAGACGGTCATGATCTGCATCACGCCCAGCCCCAGCGCGGCCAGCAGCGGTGCTGTCGGATTCCCCGGCCGGTACAGGTTCGCCAGTCCATGCCGCAGCGATGAAGGCAGCGATAGCCGCGTCCGCTCCAGCAAACGCCGCAGCAGCGACAGCAGCAGGGTCGATGCGCCCATCAGGACAATCAGCACGACCACCAGACCCAGCGAGAAGACCTGTCCCACGCGCAGCGAGTCCGACAACAGAGTAGCCAGCACCGCCAGACCGACAAGGATCAGTACCGCCGCTGCAATCTGTGCGCGATTCTTCTTCAGCCTGCGCAGGATGCCCGCGCCGAAGCTCGCGTCCTCCTGATCCTCGACCGCGCGGCGCAGGATCAGGATAGGCCGGATGCCGCGAATGTCCAGCAGCGGAGGCAGCGTGAACAGCAGCGTCGTCAGCACGCCTGCGCCCAGCCCAACGGCTATCGCGCTCAGGTGGAACTGGAAGCTCGTCTGCACATGGAGCAGCCTCTCCAGAAACACCGGAAAGACTCCCTGCACAGCCACGCCCAGTGCCACGCCGATGACGCCGCCCAGCACGCCGAGCAGCAGAGTCTGCAACACGTAGATGCGCAGGATCGCCCCCGATCCCGCGCCCAGCGACTTCATGATGGCGATGGTGTCCATGCGCTGCTGCAGGTGCGCGCGCATCGCCATCGCCACACCCACCGCGCCCAGCACCAGCGCCACAAGACTCATCAGCGAGAGCACACTCGTCGCCCGATCCAACCCCTGACTCAGCGCGGGACTAGTCTCGCGGTAGTCGGACACCTGCGCCTCGGGCAGCAGGTCTTCGAGCTGCGCCTTCAACTGGGCTACCCACGCCTCCGAGAGCGGCGCACCCTGCCTCGGCGGCGGCACCTTGAACAGAAATCTCTGCCCCGCATGGCTTCCCGGTCCGATCAGGCCGGACTGTTTCAGTCCCTCCTGCGTAAGAAACACGCGCGGCCCGCTGGCGAACGAGCCGGAGAGCCGGTCCGGCTCATTCGTGACCACGGCGGCGATGCGAAAGGTCTGCGTACCGATCTTCAACTCGTCGCCGACGTTCAGTTTCAGCCGCGCCAGCAGATCGTCGGCCACCACTACGGTCTGCGGCGTAAGCGCGTCCTTCAACTGCCCCGCCGGTTGCAGATCAATCGTGCCGTAAAACGGATACTGCCGCGGATCGACCGCCTTCAGCGAAACCAGCAGCGGCTCCATCGTCTTCGCCGCGCTGGCCATGGAGAGCAGCTCCGTCACCGGCGTGATCGTCACGCCCTCGCGGGCGATGGCATCCAACCCGGCCTGCTCTTTATCCGTCGGCTGCGCAAACATACGCGTGGAGAGGTCCGCCGCCATGATGCTGCGCGCCTGTGCCAGCAGCGCCGAGCGAAAGGTCGCGCTGAACCCGCGCACGCCGGTCAGCGCCGCCACACCAATCGCCACCGACAGCACAACGAAGAAGAACTTTCCCTTCGAGGAGCGCATCTCCCGCGCGGCGATCTTCAGCGCCAAGCGCCACGAAAGCGAGCTTGCAGAATTGTTCGCCATCGGGTTACAAACTCGCCGGAGCAGGATTCAGCTCATCGCTCAGCATCACGCCGTCGCGCAGTGTAATGCGCCGATCCGCATAGGTCGCCAGCACCGGGTCGTGCGTCACCAGCACCAGAGTCGTCCGCTCCACGCGGTTCAGGTGCAGCAGAAGCTCCAGCACATGCGCTCCGTTGGTGGTGTCGAGATTGCCCGTAGGCTCATCGGCCAGCACAATCGGCGGCCGCAGCATAAACGCCCGCGCCAGAGCCACGCGCTGCTGCTCTCCGCCCGAAAGCTGCACCGGATAGTGATCCATGCGGCCATCCAGGCCGACGTTCTTCAGTAGGTCGCGTGCCCGCTCCATACCGTCGCCAGCACCACCGTTCAGTTCGTGCGGCAGCAGCACGTTTTCGAGCGCCGTCAGCGTCGGAATCAGTTGATACGACTGGAAGACAAAGCCGATCTTCCTGCCGCGCACCTGCGCGAGCTGATCCTCCGGCAGATAGCTGATCGCCACCCCATCGACAATGACGTCGCCCGCCGTCGGAGTATCCAGCCCGGCCAAAAGGCCCAACAGCGTCGACTTGCCCGAGCCCGACGAGCCCATAATGGCCACAAACTGCCCCGCAGGCACCGCGAACTCGATCCCCTTCAGAATCTCCGTCGTGCGCGCTCCGTTGCGGATCGACCGCCGCAGCCCCTTTACCTCAATCATCGCAACGTCGCTCAACCACGGCCCCCATGTACAGGTACGATGCAGCATGCCCGCAAGTTCCAGCGCGGGCGCTCTTTGTTAGATTGGGAGATATGCAGCGGCTGGCTCACGCCTTCATTCTAGCGGCACTCCTGCTTGCGGGCTGCCGCGGCAGCGATACTGCTCCGTCTCCTGCGCCTGTGGCCAGCGTGCCTGCAAAGGCCACGGAGCCTGCGCCTGAGCCCAGCGACTCCCGCCCGCTCATCGTCTGCTTCGGAGACTCGCTTACCGCGGGCTACGGAGCCGAGGCGCATCAGAGCTATCCCGATCATCTACAGGCCGACCTGGACGCCGCCGGTTACAGCTACCACGTCCGCAACGAGGGCGTCAGCGGAGCTACCTCGAAGGACGGCGTCGCCCGTCTGCCTGCCATCGTGGCGCTGCATCCGGCCATTGTCGTCGTCGAGTTCGGCGGCAACGACGGCCTTCGCGGCCTCTCCACCGATGACCTCTCGCGCAACCTCGATACGATGATCTCGACGCTGAAGATCGCGCAGATTCAAGTCGTGCTTGCGGGCATCAGCCTGCCGCCGGACTACGGCCCCGACTACATCCAACGCTTTACGGCGATCTATCCCACGCTGGCGAAGAAGCATCATGTGCCGCTGCTTCCCTTCCTGCTCAAGGACGTCTTCGGCGTTCCCGGCATGATGCAGGCCGACCGCACGCACGCCACTGCCGAGGGCAACGAGATTGTTGCAAAGAACATCCTCGCTGTTCTCCAGCCGTTGCTCAAGAAGTAGCGCGTTCAAGCGGCTCTTCTCACTTACCATCCTCTAGTCTTTGAAAGGGCGCGGCTTCAGCCGCGCCATCGACTCCCATGGCCAATCGGGGCTTTAGCCCCTGAGGGAATCCTCAGCCCATCACCACCGTCGGCTGCATCAGCGTCCCTGCGACGCGCTTGGCAATTGCAATCAACTCCGTCTGCGAGGTGAAGACCTTCACCAGCGAAGCCTGCGAGAACTCCGCCAGATTCACCTGCATACCATTGCGGATGCGCCCGGCAGTCTGTTCATCCACCGTCACCGAAGGCATCTCCGTCAGCAGCGTGCGCGGATGCGGTAGACGCGCCGCAATCGCCGCCTCATCGCCCGCCATCTGCTTCAGTTCATCCACAGTGATCGACTCCCCCAAACCAAACACGCCCGCACGCACACGCCGCAGCGACGACAGGTGCGCCCCGCAACCGGCCATCTGCCCCAGCTCATGCGCCACGGAGCGCACATAACCACCCGCGCTTACGGTCATGCGGAAGCTCGCTGTCTCTCCATCAAGCCCCAGCAGCTCAAAGTGGTGGATGGTGATCCGCGCAGGCTTCACCGGCACCTCCGCGCCTGAACGAGCCAGCTTGTGCGCGGGTACGCCTCCGATCTTCTTCGCAGAGAACACCGGAGGCACCTGGTCCATCTCCCCCTGAAAGTGCGCAGCCAGCTTATGCAGCTCGTTGAGCCCTATCGTTAGCGGCTTCACCTCACCAACCTGCTCACCCTCCGCGTCGAAGCTGTCCGTCGCCCAGCCGAACCGGATCGTCCCGGTGTACTCCTTCTCCGCATGTCCGAAGAACTGCGCGAGCCTCGTGTACTTGCCCAGCAACAGCGGCAACACACCCGTCGCCATCGGGTCCAGCGTTCCAAGATGCCCGATCGAGCGCTCTCCCGTCACGCGCCGCACCAGCGCAACACAATCATGCGAGGTCAACCCTGCAGGCTTATCCAAAACCAGAAGTCCATTCACCTATTCAGACTACCGCGCCTCGGTAAAAATCACTTGCCGCGCATCAGCGAGAGGAACTCGTTGCGCGTCTGCAACTGCGTCTTGAAGACGCCCAGCATCGCCGAGGTCGTCGTCGACGAGTGCTGCTTCTCCACGCCGCGCATCATCATGCACAGGTGGCTGGCCTCGAGAATCACGGCCACGCCCTGCGGATGGATCGCCTCCGTAATAGCCTCGGCGATCTGCCGCGTCAGCCGTTCCTGCACCTGCAACCGCCGCGCAAAGACATCGATGAGCCGAGGAATCTTGCTCAGCCCGATCACCTTGCCGTTCGGCACATAGGCCACGTGCGCCTTACCGAAGAACGGCAGCATGTGGTGCTCGCATAAAGAGTAGAACTCTATGTCGCGTACGATCACCATCTCGTCATAGTCCACGTCGAACAATGCCGCATGCAGCACCGCATTAATGTCCTGCGTGTAGCCGCGCGTCAGGAAGGCCATCGCCTTTTCCATGCGCTCGGGGGTCTTCAGCAGACCGTCGCGCTCCGGGTCCTCGCCTACGCGCGAGAGCAGCTCGCGGTAGATCTCCTGCATGGACGCCTTCTCGAGCGTCACGGGGGCTGTCTCTATCGTTGCCATGCTTATGCCTCTTTCCTAGATGTGCTGTCCGGCGGGCTCGGCCACGTCGAAGGAGTTGTTGCCCGTCTCCTCCACGTGCACATGCTCGAGCCGCGCACCGGCAAACTTTCTGAAGATTCCTTCAACGACCGCTGTCAGGTTCTCCGTGCTCGGCACAAACGTAGAGAACTCCGGCAGCGTGTTCAGATTCACGCGGTCGAACCGCGTTACCAGATGCTCCTTAGCAAACGAGTCGAGCACGCCAAGATCGCAGACCATGCCCGTCACTGGATCGACCTCGCCGCCGACCGTCACCTGCACCACATAGTTATGCCCATGGCCATGCGGGTTGTTGCACTTGCCGTAGACGGCGCGGTTCTGCTCCTCGGTCAACGCCTCATTGTGCAGGCGGTGCGATGCGCTGAACCTATACCGCCGTGACAGATACGCCTTCATCGCTCACCATAGTAGTCCGCAAACAGGTCGGCCATCTCGTAGACGCGCACCCGGTGCAGCTTCGCGTTGGGAATCTTTCCATCGAGCCGCTGCCAGATGGCGATGGCCATGTTCTCGGTCGTCGGCATCTTGTCCCTGAACTCGGGCACCTCGACGTTCAGGTGGCGATGGTCGTAGACACTCACCACCTCGCGTTCCATGATGTCCTTGAGTTCCTTCAGATCGACCACGAAGCCCGTCACCGGATCGACCTCGCCCGCAACGGTGACCTCGAGCGTGTAGTTATGCCCATGCCCGTTGCGATTGGCGCATTTGCCGAAGACGCGCTCGTTCTCTTCCTTCGACCATGCCTCCACCCAGTAGAAGTGCGCGGAGGAAAACTCGGCCTTGCGTGTCAGAAGAATCATAAGTACCAGTTTATTGGATGTGGCTGAAGAGGGATTCGGCGCAACAGGCTATTTAGCGGCCCGTGCTGTAGCTTCGGCCCTTCCAGCTCACCTTCTTCAGAATCCGATGATGCACCACGCTGCTCAGCAGCAGGTACACGAACAACGGTATGCCCAGGATCGAGATCACCGTCTCGAAGAGCGGAAAGTGCGCGCGCATCACGCGATTGTAGAAGCGGAAGCACGTCCGCACCCACAACAGCAGAAACACCGCCCACTGCGCCGGGAACCGCGGCGGCAGCACATAGGCCAGCGCAGGCAGACCGAAGAAGAGCGCAAAGTCCAGCAGCCGCCACATCGCCAGCGACACCGGCGACGGCATCAACAGCGCAAGGTTCTTCGTCCAACCCTCGATCATCTCGCCGGTCGTGCGATACATCCGCGTCGAGAGAGCCTCCGGCGCATACCGCAGCCGGATCGCCCGCCTTCCCTTCTTGATGTTCCGCGCCAGCGCCACATCTTCGAGCACATTCGGCCCCACCGCCCGGTGTCCGCCCACCGAGAAGTACGCATCCCGCTCCACCAGCAGATACTGCCCATTGGCGGCGGCCACTCGGCTCTCCGGGTCTGCGATCTTCTCCGGCGGATAGACGCTCGCCAGCTCCGAGTACACCAGCGGCATCACCGCCTGCTGCCAGAAGGTCGTCGTAACCTGATGCGGCGAGTACGACAGCAGCGACAGCTTATGCCGCTCCGCCTCGCGGATCGACCGCGACAGGTCGCCCGGCCGATGCACCGTATCCGCATCCGTAAACAACAGCCACTCGCCCCGCGCGCGCTGCGCACCGGACCAGCAGGCGTTGCTCTTGCCGGTAAAGCCGCCACGAGGGCCAAGGTCCAGCGGAGGCGCGCTCATCACCGTCACCCCTGCAAGCCCGGCGGCGATCTCTTCGACGATCGCCCGCGTCCCATCGGTCGAGTCGTCGTCGATCACAATCAGCTCCCACTGCTGCCCCAGCGCAAACCCCGGCTCGCTCTGATCCACCAGCGACCGCAGGCAGTCCCCGATCGAGGACGCCTCGTTGCGCGCCGGCACGATCACGCTCAGCTCCAGCGCTGGAAGGTTCTCTGCCTCGATGTTTGTCTCATTCGTTGCCACAGATTCGTATTATAGGAAGCAGGAGCTTCACTGTGCGCCGTATCGTCTCCATCCTGACTCTTTCCCTCGCCATTCTCGCCTCTGGCTGCGAGCGCGGCTCCCATCCTGGCAACCTCGGCAAGCCCGCGCCGCCCTTCACCGTCTCCGACGGCGCACAGACGATCGACCTCCAGAAGCTACGCGGGCAGGTCGTCGTGCTCAACCTCTGGGCCACCTGGTGCACGCCCTGCCTCGAGGAGCTGCCCAGCCTCGAGGAGATGCAGCATCAGCTCCCCAACGTCCACGTCATCGGCGTCTCGCTCGACTCCGACGCGGACCTCTACCGCAAGTTCCTGACGAGCCACAACATCAATTTCCCCACCGTCCGCGATCCCGACGGCAAGGTCAACGCCCTCTACGGCACGGCCCAAATCCCGGAAACCTACGTCATCGACCGGCAGGGCGTCCTGCGGCGCAAGTACGTCTCGGCGCAGAACTGGACCAGCCCGGAGATCCTCCGTTACCTCCAGTCTCTATAGCGCCCGCCGCGCTTTTTACCGCGGAAACGCTCGCTGCTATCATCATGGGTATGACCCAGCTTGATGTTCTGTACCGCTACGGCGTGCCGCCCACCGAGGCCGTTGCGCTTGCCATCGCCAACATGCGCGAGGTCTATGGTGTCCGCAAGGTTTCCTTCGACGAAGCGGCCCAGACCATCCGCGTCGAATACGACGCCACCCGCCTCAGCGAGCCGGTCATCCACCAGCTTCTCCGCCGCACCGGGCTCGATATCGTCGAGGCGCTGCCCATGGTTCTGCCTCCTCTGCCGCCGCCCGAGCCTGCCCCGGCGGCCAGCTAAACCATTTCTCCACGCGCCCGTAGCTCAGTGGATAGAGCAACTGGCTTCGAACCAGTCGGTCGGAGGTTCGACTCCTTCCGGGCGCACCAGATCGATCACGATCCTCCTCGAGAAGTTTAAGTAACAGAAAGGGCCTCCGCCATGGAGGCCCCTTCTGTTACCTGTTCGGTTGAACTACTATTTCGAGTCATCCGGAGGAACAGGCGGCAGACCCGGAATATCGTTTCCTCCCGGAATCAGACCCTCCTGGCAAGCCTCCTCCCAGTTCTCATACTTCGCCTGCGTCTCGGCGGTCACAGGCCCCTCGGGGACTCCGCCATCTCCGCCAAAGAAGGCGCGGTGTTCATCGAAGGCAAAGGTCCACGGACGAGTGTAAGTCGAAGGATCATCGAAGACCGCCTCATACCGCACGCGGTTCTCGTCGAGGAACTTGAAGCGCTCCGTATAGTGCACCTTGTCACTCGAAAAATCACCGGCCCGGCTAAGTCGTCCCTTCGCATTGTTACTCGTGGTATCGACGACCAGAGTAGTTCCCTCCCAGTGGCCGCGGGAGTCGCCCATCCATAGCTTCAGGTTATTGCCGATGTGCGGCCGGTTATCCAGGTAGATGATCCGGTACTGTTCAGCGCCCTCGAAGATAAGAAGCAGATAGCCCGGAAACTGCTCGACCTGCACATCGTGCCAGGTAAACTGGCGCACCGCACCCAATGGCCAGCACCGCTGCTGAGGATCGATGTCCCCATAGCGAGCCGGTTCATAGTAATGAGCGAAGAGGTCCTTCTGATGAACGAGAGCCTCCGGCGTATACGGAATATCGTAGTTATCCGTATCGATAATTCTGCTGGGAGCATTTCGCGGCGCTCTGCGAGGCCGTGCCCCATCGCCTCCCTTCTCTGCTTGCGCAGCAACGTTCACGATGCTCGGCGGATTCCCATGGCCACGCTGCCCCAGCGTATTGTCCTTGGTATCCGGCGCAGGCGGACCGCCCGCATTCGCCGTACCCGGAGCGGGCCTCGGCCCCGGAGGAGGCACGCAGTTAACATCGCCATTCGTCGGATTCGTCAGGCATCCCATGCCGTAGTACACCGTCGTCCAGACACCCTGAACATCCGGCTGCCCATCCGGCAGAAGCCGCGGCTTCCATGTTGTTGTTGCGCTGTCTTCTTTCGCAGAGGCCGCACCCGACTTACTCGTCTGTGCCATGCCGGGCAGGTACATCACGGCCCCCAGCATGAAACCAGCCAGTAGCTTCCTGAGTTGTAACTGTTTCTTATCCATACTGCAATCTCCTGTCACAGAACACTTATGGGTAGTACTTATCGATGCCGAAGGCGTAGCAGACATAATCCAGAAGCTGGACGTTCTTCTCTTTACGCCGATACAAAATCAGATCGATATGCCATGGCTTCGCAAAGACCTTCGGATCTTCGATCTCGACGTTGTAGTCGATATGGTCCGCATCAATCAGCTTGTAGCGCTCCACCACATGCAGATCCTCACCATGAAAATTCCCGGCGTGATCGAACCATGTTTCATTGTTGAAGTCGATCGAATCGACGACCAGAATATCTCCCTCCCACTTGGCGCGAGAGTCGCCCAAATACCAGTTAATATGCCCCGTCGGATGCGGAGTACCGTTGGTATAGAAGAAGCGATGAGCCTGCGCGTACTCGTACAGCACAGTGATCTTGTCGCCCTTCGGTAGCTGAAAGATCTGGAACGGAAGGTTCTTCGCATAAGTAATGCGAGGAACGCCGGGAAGATTGCACCTCGTCGTCACAGGATCTTCCTTATCGCGCTTCTCGAAGTTTGCCTGATACAGCTTCAACGCATCCGGCAGATAAGGAATCTCATGTTCCGTCACTACGCTCTGCGCTCCCGGAGCATATTTATCCGCAGCATGGTCCTGCAAATTGACATCTGCGCCGCTGATCGCCTGCCAGATTCCATTCAAGTTAGGCTTGCCATCAGCAAGACGCGGAATATCCGCCGGCTTCGCAGACTGCCCCACCGCAGAGGCAAGCAAACCTGCACCCATCAAAAAAACACACACGGTCCTTCGAAACATCATGAGATCCCTTTCTGGTTAGCGACTGAAGTCTCTATTGGTTGGCGCCGGGATCGCCCGGAGCACCGGTGCCCACAGACCCGGTAAAGAGATTCCGTCCATCGGGGAGTTTGACCGAGGTGCCATTGATAATGTTCTTCCCGTTCTTTGCGCGATAACCATTGACGGTCAGATCGACGCCCAGCGGAAAGTCCGTCTCACGCAGGCCGCGGCGAAGCAGGGCGTTGGGGCTGCCAAACTCAACCGCCCACTCCTCCGTCTTACCGGAAGTATCGGCGACCGCGACATAGATCCATCCATGCGGATTGACCCATGCCAGCTTAGTGAGCTTTCCATGGAGAGTAATAGGCTTACTCGCGTCATACTCCGCCGCGAACGAGTGATGCGCAAAGGCTGGCGTCGCCGCGGAGGCAACACCAAGTATCAGAATGGAGCCAAGCAAAAGCTTCTTCATCGAGTTACTCCTTATAGGGGTTATGTGGCAATCTCAAAACAGCACCTTGATGGCAGCCTGCAACTCTCTGGCGCTATTTGCGGCGGACGTAATCTGCCCAAATGTAGCGGTCCCCACAGCAGCGTTCGGAGCGGCAAGAACGTCGTGATTGGCAACGTTGAAGCCTTCCAGTCGTAGTTGCGTACTGATCCGCTCTGTAATTTGGAACTTCTTGTGTGCTGCAAGATCAAGGTTGACGGATCGATCGGCACGCAGGAGATTACGTCCTACATTGCCGAAGGTGTACTGAGCGTTTGGAACAAAAGCATCCGTATTGAACCATTGCTGCCTGGTCCGGGTAGGTTGATTGGTGACAGGGTTGACGGAGGCGTCGTAGTGAACATCTGCCGGATTCAGGTTAGGTCTGTCATTATTGCCATCCAGACTTCCCTGTCCTGAATTGGAAGGATTGCCATTGACCGAAAGGCTGAAGGGCAACCCGCTGCTGAAGGTAAATATCGGATCGATACTCCATCCTCCCAGCAGAGAGTTGCTAAATCGGTTCCAGTCCGAGCCAAATCTCTTGTTACGACCGAACGGCAGATCATAGACCGCGCTTGCGGTCAGGTGATGCCTCATATCCTGACTGGAGGCCGCTCTGTCGGCCTGAATATTACGGATATCCTGTACGCCGCCTGACTGATTCTCTCCCAGCGAAATCGTCTTCGAGTAACTATAAGAAGCCAGAAGGCTTAATCCCGAGGAGTAACGCTTCTCAAGCTTTGTCTGCAACGCGTTGTAGTGGCTATATCCAATCTTGCCGACGCGAAGAATATCGGCCAGAGAGATCTCATACGGTGTGCCCGTAATCGCAAGCGTTCGGTATGGCCGGTTGTTATTCGTAACGCCCGGTCCGGGAGGAGCCTGATTCGCGTCATACTGCATCCACGCCCCGCTCAGATTATTTCCTGCATATCCAACCTCAAACAAGATCTGACCGGGAAGAGCGCGCTGAATATTGACGTTCCACTGCTGCGCTCTGGGCCACCTGCCATTCGTATCCGCAGAGACGGTAAGAACATTCGCAGCATGGGCAAGCGACAACGTATCTTGAGGAAATCCTCCCTGCAAGGTAGTAGCTGGAGCAGTTGCCGTGGGAGAGTTGGAGAAGGCAATCTGCAGGTGATAGGGCGGGTTGATCTGCAAAGACTGCATGCCGCCCGGCTGCTGTGCGTTTGAGTAGAACAGCCCATACGCTCCACGCACTACAGTCTTGTCCCCAGGCAAGTTATAGGCAAAGCCGATTCGCGGAGCAAACTGGTTATGATCCGGATTGATCGTAGATCGATTCGTCCGGCTACTACCACCCTCCCCCGCCAAGACGAGAACAGGACTGCCGGTAAGCTCCAGGTTATTGTTCGCCAGTTGATCGTGCTTATCGAGGAAGGGACGGTTCAGCTCATAGCGCAAACCCACATTGATCGTAAGCCGCTTATTGACTGTCCAGTCATCCAGAAGAAAGAAATGGGTTAGAGGAGCCCTGTCCGTTACAGTCTCTAGGTTGGAGAGATTTCCCGAAGCAGGCAGCCCTAGCAGGAAGTCCGCAAGAGGACCATACTGAGCCGCTGTCGCGCTATTGTTTGGCCGCGTATATACGCCCGTAAAACTCAGCGTTCCTTCAGACTGCTGCGAGCTGATGAAGTTGCTCTGAAGCCAGTATTGTTGAAAGCCAAACTTGATGCTGTGCGCGCGATGTATCCAGCTAAGATCACCCGAAACCTGGCGTGTCTCCGTGCTCGTGACATTGCCAAGGCCGCCGCCACCAAGCCCCGTAAATCCGGTGATGCTCGTAGAGACGAGGCCGCCATGATAGCTTGTGTCGGCCCCCTGGAACCCAATTACTGAATTGAGGTTCGGACTATCCGGGCTGGTGAATATCGAGTTCTGATAGTTCCATCCCGCGCGCAGCGAGGTAATCAGCGTCTGCGACCAGACCCTGTCGTACCCTGTCGCAAAGGAGTGCCCATAGATATCCGTCGGCTGTACCGCGGTGTAGTAGACGCCGTCTACCGGCGGCAGAGTAATCGTCGGAGGATAGTGCTGGTTCTGCGTGCTCCAGCGGAAAAACAAGTTTTGTTTTTCAGACAAAATGCCGTCGACTCGAAAATCGAACTTATCGGGAGACTGGTTAGCAGGGGCTGGATAAAGGTAGTTATAGGAACCGCCCCCCGAAGGAACCGGGTATACCTGAACCAATCTCTGAGCGATCTTATCCAGACGGTCCTGTGGAATCTGATAGGACCCCACAGGGCATAGGGCTGTAGCCGTAGCCGAGGTCACGACAGGAAACGGCTTTCTTCCTGGAACAGGGGCTCCGTTGGCCGTTGTCGTTACCTGGCCATACGTCGCAGGATCATAGATCGGCCCCGGGAAGCATCCCGTTCGCTCTGCCGCCGTGGGCAAAGTATCGATTGAAGTTACGCTTTGAGCGAGGCGCAGGAGCTCAAAATCTCCAAAGGCGAAGAGTCTATCGTGGATCAGAGGCCCACCAATGCTGCCTCCAAAGTCATTTCGATGATAGGGCGTCTTGACGCCGAAGAATGGAGTTGCATCCAGCGCATCGGTACGGAAGAACTCATAGGCGCTCCCATGAATCTTGTTCGTCCCCGATTTAATGGAGACGCTCACAACTCCGGAGGAGGAGCGGCCATACTCCGCGGAATAGCCATTGGTCACAACCTTAAATTCGTTGATCGCATCCACGGAAGGCTTGATAGCTTCTTTCTGATTGCCATAGCTATAGCGGATAAACTGCGCATTGTTATCAATTCCATCCAGCAGGAAGGCAACGTTATATCCCTGCTGGCCACCAATGCTGATGCCGACGCCGGCAATCGCCGGAGCGGTGCCGGCAGATAAGGTTGCCAGTTGCAGATAGTCTCGCCCAAGCGAACTACTCAATGGCAACTCTGCAATCTCGTCATTCGCTATAACGGTTCCAGTGGTTGAATCAGAGGTATTGAGAACAGTCCCCGATGCCGACACCGTCACGTTTTCTGTCACCTGACCAAGCGTCAATACCGCATCGATCTTGCGCACGTCCCCGATAGAAAGCGACAGGTTGTTTTCAGTAAATTGCTTGAAACCGGTTGCCTCCACGGCGATGCTATACCTTCCGATCCGCAAGGGAGGAGCCCTGTATTCTCCGTGAACATCGGTTTGTATGTGAACTGTGGCAGCAGTGTCCAAATTCGTCACCGTAACATTTGCACGAGGAACAATGGCATGGCTGGAATCCATTACTGAACCAAGAATGACTGCGTCTGTTGACTGCTGGCCAAAAAGGGAGACTCCCCATAAAAACAAGAAGACGAGCAAGAATTGGCGTTGCATTCCGAACCCTCAATATTTTTTGTTTGAACTAGTCTCATAAGCGGGTGGAATGCTCGCAGTAGCGGCTTTACGGAGTACCGTCACACAAACGCAAAAAACCCGCTCTCGTCGAGATAGCGGGTGGCTTATTTATATGATCGTCGATTGCAATCAATATAACGAGCTACAACATATCAGGCCGCTATCTGTGAGGGACAGATACGGGCAACAAGCACTGAATAGATGTGGCTCTCGCATAGGTTTTTGTAACTCACTCAGACTGCAATGTCAATCATGTTTTGAATATACAAAAAATAACGAATACTACTTTTCACGAAAAGATTGCTGATATATTTCAGAGCTATCATGCTGCGATAGAAGAGGATCTATACATATCCGATGGCGCGCCCGGCCAGACCGATACTAAGCCACAAAAGAACGGATACTATAGCCCCAAACTTCAACCACACCGGGCTCTTCTCTTCGATAGCTTTTTCATTGGCCACCTTGATTTGAAGAAAAAAGTGAACCAGGAGCGCCACCAAGAACAAAGCCATCTTCAGGCGAAACGCAGGATTGTAGTAATACCGTACTGGGCCATTCGCCATCATCAGAAACCCTGAGATAAACATGA
Organism: Granulicella sp.; assembly: GCA_036398595.1. GTDB lineage: Bacteria > Acidobacteriota > Terriglobia > Terriglobales > Acidobacteriaceae > Edaphobacter. The sequence continues at coordinate 27,706 of DASWOV010000070.1, read as the reverse complement.
CGATGACTCCGCCGCCTGTCAGTGGAAGCAACTCCCGTGCTACCTGAGAGCGGGTCTGTGCTTTAAAAACCAAACCGAGAAATCGCAGATTCACTAGTAGAGCTGCGCCGCCAAATATGGCAAGGGCAAGCAGATGGACCACCTCCACGATGGCAAAATCCCACGTAGAGTCGCGCATGATAATGCCAATGCGTGATGTGGCCAGCCAATGACAGAATGCAAACAACATAATGAGCAAATATCCTTTCGCAGACATGCAATACAGTATGACTTAGTGGATATACGCAATCATGCGGCCAGCAATGATAATACCGGCCCAGAGAAGCAAGGAAGCAGTCGCAGCAGCGCGCGCGCGAATCGGCGTGACATCGGATACATCCCATGTATTGACGCGGCGATAGATCGTCAGGTGAAAGATAAGTGGATTCAACCCCACCAGGAGCAAAAGCAAAAGTTTAATGCGGAAAGCAATATTGTAGTAGTTAGGTTCAGCCTCGGAGATTGTAAGAAGAACGCCGGTAATGAACATCACGACAAATCCTCCCCACGTCCAGGGCAGCAATTGTGCAGCAATGCGCGAAACCGGTTCACGCTTCATCAACCATCCCAGAAGCCGGAGATCGAAGATGCTGATCGTACCGACAAGCACCGTAATACCCAGGACATGAATGGTTTCGATAATCGGGAATATCCAGACCGATCCCCGAATCGCTACCGAGAGATGCGTGCTATAGATCCACTGACATAGGTGTAGAAGAATTTGCATTATTTGTTCTTTCAACCAGTGAGGTAGAAACTACTTTCCCTCAAAACAAAATTTTCAATGAGAGCTGATTTTGACGAGGATTCCCAGTGGTGCTTGTGATCTTTCCTAGTGTTGTGGGTGACTGGACGTTGAGTGCAGGGGCTCCAAAGCTCGGGTGATTTGCAACGTTGAACGATTCCAGCCGTAGCTGCGCAGTGACGCGCTCCGTAATTGCGATCGATTTGTGCAAGGCCGCATCGAGATTGATGCTGTGTGGCGAAACAATCAGGTTGCGCGGCGCATTGCCGTAGGTTCCGGAAGGTTGCACCACAAACGAGCATGGGTTGAACCACTGTGCTGTTGTATGCGTTGCTCCCGCAGGCGGTACGCAGGTTGAGTTTTGAGCGATAATACCTGCTTTATATGGATCAGCAACCTGGTTCGGCCTGTCGGCAGTTCCACCACTATTCGATGGGTTTCTTGATTCCGTCAGGTTCAGTGGCTGTCCTGAACTGAGCGTGAGAATAGGGCTGATCTTCCATCCGCCCAGAAACGCATCGCTTAAGCGCCCCCAATGGCTGCCAAACTGCTGACCGCGACCAAACGGTAGCGGATAAACTCCGCTGCCGACGAAGTGATGGCGCATGTCGGTGTTCATAACAGCACGCTCGGCCTCAATATGTGCAGGGTCCTGAAAATTAGTGGTATCTCCTACTCCCAGCGTCTTGGAGTATGCGTACGAAGCAATAAAGGTCAGCCCCTTCGAGTAGCGTTTTTCCGCCTTTACCTGAAGCCCGTTATATTGACTCCATCCTTCTTTCCACACCCGGCTGACGGTACCAATTCCAATGACAGGATTACCGGGAACATTTGGAATCGACGTAGTTTTATATCGCCGATTGGCATTGATGCCTGCGGCCGGCAGAGCCGATGTCGGCGTAGCAGGCGCGGGGTTGCCATCGACCTGCCACCAGCTATGGTCGAACTTATTCCCGTAGTAACCGATCTCCGCAAGGATGCCGAAGGGCAAGGCACGCTGGATGTTGAGATTCCATGCTTGCGCTGTAGGAATTACCGAGTGACGGTCAAACGATACCAGCGTGACATTCTGAGCCCCATTGGCATTGCTCAACGCAAGCACATTCGTCGCAAACCCCTGCGAGAGATATTCGCTCGGCTTGTTAGGACTCGGAGAGGTAACGAGCCGCAACTGGTTGACGGGAGGATTATTTTCCATCGATTGCATGCCGCCAATCGTGATGGCGTTCGAGTAGAAGATGCCGTAGCCCCCGCGCAGCACTGTTTTGCTGTTTTCCGGGCTGAACGCAAAGCCAATGCGCGGCGCGACGTTGGTATAACTTACGTCTTGCAGCGCACGCTGGGCGCGCCCATGACCAAACTGACCGGCATAGACCAACTGAGGATTATCCGGGTTGCTGTCCTCGTCGAAGTTGGCGATTTTATCGAACTTATCAACTGCCGGAAGGCTAAGCTCATAACGCAGGCCAAGATTCAGAGTCAGTGAGCGGCTCGCCTTCCAGTCATCCTGCACATAGAAGTGGCTATACGGAGAACGGAAGTTCAGGATGGAAGAACTGGATAGCTGCTCCGAAGATGCCGTCCCCAGAAGGAAATCGGCGAAGCGCTGATCGTTCGATGGCGTTGCACTCGGCGTCTTTGCCGTGTACTGCCCATTGAAGCCAAAGATGCCGCTCGTCAGTTGCGAACTGTTGAAGTTTGTCTGCAACCAATACTCCTGCCATCCGAATTGCAGCGTATGCGCCCTATGGTTCCAGGTGATTGCAGCAGCTATCTGCCGATCCTCGCTATCATCGGAGTTAGGCACGTTGCTGGTGCCAACAGTTACAAAGTTGGTAATCGTAATTTGGGAGAAGCCGGGGTTATAGGCAGCTACACCTGGAATTCCTACTCCGGTCAGGTTCTGCTTCGGGAAGGCTGCGCTCCATTTGAGGCTATTCCAACCGACCCGCAGAGAGCCCAACAGGCTAGGGGTAAACGAGATGTTATATCCAAGAACAAAGGCCTGTGCATTGATCGACGGAGCACCGCTGCCTGCATAGTATTGTCCATCCAGCGGAGGCAGCGTTGACGAGATCGCGTTGCGATTCTGTTGCGAACTATACCGCGCAAAAAGTGTCTGCCTGTCACTCAGCGTTTCATCGATACGCACATCCCAACGGTAGTTATTGGTGCTGCCGTTCTGGTTGTAGTAATAGTTATTGGCGGCCAGTGCGCCCGTTCCTATGAAGTTAGGCTCGGGATAATACTGCAGAATTGCCTGGGCAATGGGATCAAAGCCGGAGGTAATCCGATCTCCCGGAAGCTCTGTGCGCGCTGTTCCGTTATAACTATTCGGGTCATAGACTGGAGTTGAGAACTGTCCCTTTTTCTGGGCGTCGGTTGGAACCAGGCTATAGACTGTCTTCTGCGTCCGGAGACGGAAGAACTCGAGATCGCCAAACGCAAAGGTATGGTTCTTTTTGATAGGACCACCCAAGGTTCCACCAAAATCATTGTATTTGAACGGTATATTGCTGCTGCTGAAGTATGGAACCGCATCGACCGCATCGTTGCGCAAAAACTCGAACGCACTGCCGTGAATCCGGTTTGTGCCTGATTTCAGATCCACGCTGACCACACCGGACGAGGAGCGGCCATACTCTGCCGAGTAACTGGTCGTAACTACCTTGAACTCGCTGATGGCATCGACAGAGGGCTTGATGATCTCCTTCTGTCCTGTATGGCTGGTCAGGATCTGCTGATTGTTGTTATCGACGCCATCCAATAAAAACGCAGCCTGGGCCCCGGCCTGGCCACCGATGCTGATACCTCCACTGCTGCCGACCGCAGGCACAGTGCCCGCGGAGAGCGTCGCAAGCTGGAGATAGTCTCGGCCCGAGGAGCCTCCATTCAGAGGAAGATCCGCGATTTGTTCATTGGTAATAACTGTGCCCACCGTGGAGTCCGATTTCTGGAGAAGCTCCTCCGTCGATGCTTGAACATTGACGACTTCAACCACCTGCCCCGGAGTAAGCACGGCGTTGATGGCGCGAACGGCACCAATATCGAGGATGACATTGGACTCTTGATACTGCTTGAACCCGGGGCTTTCGATCGTGACGGTATAGGTGCCGATCCGCAGCGGCGGCGTACGATATTGCCCGAGATTATTAGTCGTAGCTTTGGTAGCGACACTTGTCTCGACGTTCGTGACCGTGACCGAAGCACCCTGAACAGCACCCTGGGAAGAGTCCGTAATAGTTCCGGTAATAATCGCATCAGTAACAACCTGCGCGAAGAGAGCAGGTGATGCGACGAGCAAAAGGACGATAGTCAGCAGGCGATTCATTCGATCTTTCTCCGGGTCTACGCGCAAACCGCGATACAGCTCCGTCGGGGTTGATTCTTTTCAGGTACAAAAAAAGGCGCAGTTTTCCTGAACCAGTTAACGGCGCTTTCTGTGGGTGAAAAGTAGGGGGAGGGCTATATTCCCCACAGAAAGCGCCCGGTCAACTGGCTGCTATACGGCACTGAGCTATCTGAAAGAACGAGTAACTACTTCAACAACTCGCCGATCTTTGCGATTCCTGCCAAGGCACAGGCTTCATCCTTCTCGCCGCCGGGGGCGCCACTTACTCCGACCGCTCCAATGACGTCATTGCCAGCCTTGATGGGAACTCCACCGGCAGCGCCCACCGTACCTTCAATGACCGGCGGTGGAGTCGTTGCCGAAGCCCATGCCTTCGCGGTTTCAGCCGAGGTGCGCTTGAACGTAAGAGCCGTATATGCCTTACGGCGGCTGTGTTCCAGCGTGTGCGGCCCCGTGCCGTCTCCGCGAACCTGGATCTTAACGAGGCCGCTGCTGTCGAGCACCGTCAGACTTACCCGATAACCGTCTGCATGGCACTTATCCAAAGCTCCATGAACGATTGCCATGGCCGCGTCGCTCGAGAGCGCTTTCTGCGTAAGAAGAGTCTGCGCCCTTCCAGTAACCGCGCCTGCAAGTAGAAGCGCGGCCGTAAGCGTTACAGATTTCAAGGTTGGATAATTCATCGATTCCCTACTTTGCATGAGCGTTGCCACCTGCAGAAGCAGGAGGAGGCACAGGGATCTTGATCGCCAGCTTGCCGCCATCCTTCTGATAGGTATCCGCGCCGATCGCTCCCAGCACATGGAATCCACCGTCGCTCAACAGGTCGCCTGCAACCCCGGCCCTCGCCGCATGGTTCGAGACGGTGATGATTCCCCGGTCCTTCGGAATCTCGCTGAGATGGTTCTTCAGATCGGCGATCTGGATGCTGAGATAGACCGGAAAGCCGCCGATGCCGGAAACCTCATCGGGCCTGCGAACATCGAGGATAAGAACCTTCTCCGGATGAGCCAGCAGAGCATCGAACTCCGCATTGGTAAGCGTCTTTGTCTTGCTGGGCGCGCGCTTCGCTCCTGCGGCAGCTTCCTGGGCCTTTACTGCGTGCGGCGCAAGACCAACAACTGCAAGCACTGCGAGTACAACAATTTTCTTGAACATCCCCTATGTCCTTTCTGAGACATGCCTGACGGAAGAGTCCTGTGAGTGCTGGGATACTCATAAGGACAGCGTGTACATGGCAGACGGGGATTTATCTTCCGAACACCTCATCCAGTCCATAAGGAGAGGATGCAGAAGCCAGCAATGAAAAACCCGCCTGTTACGATGGCGGGCCGTATCCTGTTCGGATGTAGAGATGAAATCCTAGCTTCGAGAGCTAGTCACACATCATCGGTCGCCATGAACGCAGTAAGTGCATGGACGGACAACAATAGATGTGATGGTGGGAGGCCATGGGCAGATAGTATGTCAGCGATAACTCCCTGTCAAGCACCGATTCTTATGCAGAGCAAGAAAGCCTGAATAAGACGATAGTTTCTGTCGAGTTAGAGTGCATTGAGTTGCGAAACTCATCTACTTCGTCGCGGCCGCAGTTAGCGACAGCATCTACACGGCTGGCTATTCTTTTCTGCATCGCCTGCGCCTGCTGCTCTTTCCAGAGCGCATTCACAGCCAGCCCATGCGGCTCTTCCCTGGCAACCACGGGAAGACGCATCGCTTCTCTCTTCGAGCTGCCATCGATATTGCGCCTTCAATTCGCCATCCCCCTCTGCCTCCTTTTCCTCTACATGGAGGGTTGATCAAACCCGCAAGATCGAATAAGATTGTGAAGTTGCATTTCTGCAATGTGCGCCCGTAGCTCAGCTGGATAGAGCAACTGGCTACGAACCAGTAGGTCGGAGGTTCGACTCCTTCCGGGCGCACCATCTAATCCCCCAAATCACACTTTCTGCACGGATTTGATTGACGACCTATTCAGTCCTAAATAGACTGGAATCTGGCCGCTTTGCATCTCTCCTGCACTCTTTCTGGGCAGATCGGACGGCTGGCCCCGGGAGTGAGTTCAAGTCATGTTGCAGGCCTTCATCATCACGCTTCGAGAGGGTGTGGAAGCGTCGCTGATCGTCGGGATCATCTTCGCCTACCTTAGCAAGATCGGCCGCAACGAGCTGAAGCGCACCGTCTTCTGGGCGATTGGAGCCGCGGTTGCCGCCTCCGTCGCCATCGCCGTCGCCATCTCGCGCCTGCAGTTCAACCCGGACATCTTCGAGGGCTGGGTGATGCTCGCCGCGGCATGCTTCGTCATCAGCATGATCTGGTTCATGCAGCGCACGGCGCGCTCGCTCAAGGGTGAGATCGAGGGCAAGGTCGCCTCGCTCGTCGGTGATGCCTCCCGCACCGGCCTCTTCTTTTTCGTCTTTCTGCTCGTGCTGCGCGAGGGTGTTGAAACCGTCCTGATCCTCTCGGCCGTCTCGCTCAACTCGACCGAGTTGCTCAGCTTTACCGGCACGCTGCTCGGCGTTGCGGTTTCAGTGATCTTCGGCGTGCTGTTTATCCGCGGCAGCGTGCGCATCAACCTGCAGCGGTTTTTCCGCGTCACCACGGTCATTCTGTACTTCGTCACCTTCCAGCTCATCGTCAGCGGTCTGCATGAGCTTTCGGAGAACGGTGTCCTGCCCTCGAGCACGACCGAGATGCGACTGATCGGTCCCATTGTGCGCAATGACCTCTTCTTCTTCGTCACCATGCTGGCTCTGGCCGGGCTGATGATTCTGCTGGAGTTCAAGCGCCGCGTCCCGGCTGTGCTCGCAGACGATGCCAGCGCCGCCGACCGCCGCAAGCATGCGTGGAGCCAGCGCCGCGAGAAGATGTGGATGAACGCCGTCGTCGTTACGAGCTTCCTGTTCATCTTCCTCTCGACCGCCGAGTTCATCTACGCCAAGAGCACAACGGCCCTTTCGCCGACGACCTCGGTCACGCTGGTGGGAGATCAGGTTATGCTGCCGACCAATGCCATTCAGGACGACCAGCTTCATCGCTACGGCGTCCACGTAGACAACGGCAAGGGCGGCGACGTCGAGGTGCGTTTCCTGCTCTACAAGAAGCCCAACGGCGAGATCGTCTCGGTAGCCGACGCCTGCCAGATCTGCGGCCCGGTCGGCTTCTATATCGGCTCACAGGGCATCACCTGCAAGATGTGCGCCAGCCCATTGAACGGCGCCTCGATGGGCCAGCCCGGCGGCTGCAACCCCATCCCGCTGCACTCCGCCACCGCAGGCGGAGACATCACCATCGCCGCCGCCGATCTTCGCGCCCTCGCGGGCGTCTTCGAGAAATAACTATGTTCCTCCGGCTGCTGATCGAGAGCTTCATCCGCCAGCGCCGCCGCAAGTTGCTCGCCGGTATTGCCATCCTGCTCGGCACAACGGCGGTGACGGCAATGCTCGCGCTCGCCACGACCATCGGCGACCGCATTCATCAGGAGCTGGCCGTCTACGGAGCGAACATCGTCATTACACCGAAGGCCGCAGGGCTGGACGTGAAGGTGGGCGGCGTCAACATCAAGCCCGCTACCGGCAACGCTTACCTGAAGGAATCGGAGCTACCGAAGCTCAAGACGATCTTCTGGGCAAATAACATCAACGGGATCTCCCCCGAATTGCAGACCACCGTGCGCGTCTCCATTCCCGGCCGCGACGTCCCCGAAACTACCGTTCCAGCCATGGGACTATGGTTCCACCAGCAGTTTAGTTCCGCTCCCACCGGAGCACCCGAGCTTCATCCCTCGTGGAAGCTGACGGGAGCCTGGCCCTCCGGCAATGAGGTCGTTCTGGGCCGCGCGCTCGCCGCGAAGTTGAACGTACACCTTGGCGATACGCTCGTGTTCGCCCCGTCGGCGGATGTGCCAGAGGGCTTTCCCTACAATATCGCAGGCATCACGGACACCGGTGGCGCCGAGGACAACATGGTTCTCCTGCCGCTCGCAGCGGCCCAGATGCTTTCCGGCCATCCCGATGCCGTCTCCCGCGTTGAGGTCTCCGCTCGCACCAAGCCCGAGGATGCCTTCGCCCGCATGGACCCGGACAAGCTCTCGCCCGCCAGGCGCGAGATCTGGTACTGTCGCCCCTACGCCAACTCCATCGCCTACCAGATCCGCGAGGTCATGCCCGACGCCGACGCGCAGCAGGTGCGCCGCATCGAGCAGTCCGAGGGCACCGTGCTCGAGCGCATCTCCGGCCTGATGTGGCTCATCAGTGCCGCTGCCCTGCTGGCCGCGGGCTTCGCCGTCTCGGCAGCCATGGCGACCGCCGTGCTCGAGCGGCGCGGCGAGATCGGCCTGATGCGCTCGCTCGGCGCGAGCAAAGGGGGCATTGCCCTGCTCTTCTACGCCGAAACCGGCATCCTTGCGCTGGTCTTCGGCACGCTGGGCTACCTGCTCGGCTCCGGGCTGGCCGCGTGGCTGGGCGCGAAGATCTTTGCCGGTGAGACTGCCAGCACGCCCATCTTCAACCCTGTTCTGCTGCCGGTGATCGTCGGCACGGCGCTCATCGTGGCCATCGCAGGCTCGACCCCCTCCATCCGCTCGGCGCTGCGGCTGGACCCGGCGGCCGTGCTCAGGTCGGACGTATGAAGATCAGCCTGGGCCGCATGCTGCGGCGCTCCCTGCTCCATCGACGTGCGCGGTCGCTCTCGGCGCTGATCGCGTTAACCGTCTCGGCGGCAATTGCGACGGCGCTGCTGACGCTCTACACCGACCTCGACGCCAAGTTGCACCACGAGTTTCGCAGCTTCGGAGCGAACATCGTCATCACCGGCGATCCCCTGCCCGACAACGCACTCGCCACCGCCCAGAAAGCCGCCGGAGACGACGCCCTCACCGTCCCCTTCGCCTTCGCCGTAGCGACCACGGATCGCAACACCTCAGTCGTCGTTTCGGGAACCGATCTTGCAGCGGTGCAGCGGCTGGATAGCTGGTGGAAGGTTTCCGCATGGCCCACGGGCGCGGACGATGCACTGATCGGCCAGAAGGCCGCCAACTTCATCGCCGACGAACATGCGCTCACGCTCACCTTCAACAGCAAGCCGGTTACGCTGCGCGGCTCAGGCTCGCTCGAAACCGGCGGCGACGAGGATAGCCGCATCTACATGCAGCTCCCGGCGTTTACCGCGTGGACCGGCATGAAGCCCAGCGTGATCGAAGTGCAGGTCCCGGGCAACGCCGCAAAAATCGAGTCCGCCATCGACCATCTGCGAACGGCCCTGCCCGGCGCAAAGGTCGAGCCGGTGCGGCAGCTTGTCGAAGGAGAGAGCCAGATCGTCGACCGCACCCACGCGCTCATGTACGCCGCGGTCATCCTCATCGCGCTGACCGTAGGCATCTCGGTACTGGCGACGCTCTCAGCCAGCGTGCTCGAGCGGCGGCGCGACTTCGCTCTGATGAAGGCCCTCGGCGGCACGCACCTCCAGATGCTGCTGCTCTTCCTCATGGAGGCGCTCGTACTCGCGCTGGGCGGCATGGTGGCCGGGTACATCCTCGGCTCGCTCGCGGCCCTCGGCATCAGCGAGCTGAACTTCCACACCGCCACCCTGCCGCACCTCTCCGTTGCGCCTTTGGTGCTGCTGCTGAATCTATTGATTGCAGCCATGGCGGCGCTGCTGCCCGCTCGTGTGCTGAGCCGGCTGGAGCCCGCGGCGCTGTTGAAGGGCGAGTGAGAAGATAGAAGTATGGCAGAGGTAAAGACAGGCTGGCCGGACCACACGACACGCGCCGAATGCGCCGTGATCGATCTGGAGAGCGTAACCCGTGAGTACGCCGGGCGCGCAGGCGTGGTGCGGGCGGTCGAGGACGCGACGTTTTCCATCGTGGCTGGCGAGTGGGTAGCCATCACCGGTCCCTCCGGCTCGGGCAAGTCCACGCTGGTCAACATGCTGGGCTGCCTGGACCGGCCCACCAAGGGCGTTCTGCGCATCGACAACGTGGACGTGGCCTCGATGTCGGCCACCGAGCTGGACCGCTTCCGCGCCGACAAGATCGGTTTCATCTTTCAGCAGTTCCACCTGATTCCCTACCTCTCGGCGGTCGAGAACGTAATGCTGGCGCAGTACTTCCACTCCATGACGGACGAGAAGGAGGCGCGGCAGGCGCTCGAGAAGGTCGGCCTTGGCGCGCGCGCCGAGCATCTGCCGAGCGAGCTATCCGGCGGCGAGCAGCAGCGCGTGTGCATCGCGCGGGCGCTCATCAATAACCCGCCCATTCTGCTGGCCGACGAGCCGACGGGCAATCTGGACGCGGCCAACCAGAAGATCGTGGCCGACCTGCTGAAGGACCTGCACCGGCAGGGGCACACCATCGTCATGGTGACGCACGACCCGGAGATGGCCTCACTGGCGCAGCGCAGGATCGCGCTGAACCACGGCAAGGTCTTCTGCCATCCGGTCACGTCTCCGGTAGTCTCTCTGCGCCAGTAAGGCTCAGCGAACGATAGCCAGCGCGAAGCCGTCCCATCCCTTACTGCCAACCGTCTGAAGAGCGGTCGCATCGACGCGAGGCTCCGCCGCGAGCAGATCGAAGAAGCGGCGGACGCCGTGAACGCGCTCGTCGGAGTGGTTCGGATCGATGACGCCTCCCTCGCGGATGACGTTATCGGCAAGAATGACCGTGCCGGGACGCGAAAGCCTGATAGCCCACTCCAGATACCCCGGATAGTTCTGCTTATCGGCATCGATGAAGATGAAGTCGAAGGGCGGCTCCCCCTCCTTGTGTAGCGTTTCCAGCGAATCCAGCGCGGGACCAACGCGAATCTCGACCACGGACGAAAGCCCGGCACGCTCAATATTGGCGCGGGCGACCTCAGCATGGCGCGGCTCGAACTCGAGGCTGACAACACGTCCCTCCGGCCCAACGGCGCGGGCAAGCCATGTGGTGCTGTAACCACCGAGCGTGCCCAGCTCGAGGATGCGCTTTGCGCCGTGCATCCGCGCTAGCAGATGAAGGAACTTGCCCTGGTTGGAAGCGACATCAATCGAGGGCAGTCCAGCGGCAGCATTTGCCCTGAGATTCTCTTCGAGGACGGGATCGGTAGCGATTAGTTTGTCCGTGAGATAGGCATCGACGGCAGTCCAGAGTTCTTGTTGATCCATAGGTGCAGTGTATCGGGAGCCGCACTGTCCTATCCTCAAAGAGAGGAGAACGAATGAGGTACTGCGTATTTTCAGGATCAAGCTGGGGCGTGCGCGAGGAGTACGCGCAGGCAGCCGAGGAGCTGGGAAAGACATTGGCCGAACGCGGCATCGGCGTCGTCTACGGCGGAGCGTCGGTAGGTCTAATGGGAACAATGGCCGATGCGGCATTGGCCGCTGGCGGCGAGGTGATCGGCGTCATTCCGCAGGCGTTGATGGCCCGCGAGATCGGCCACAAAGGGTTGACGGAGCTGCACGTAACGGACTCCATGCACACGCGCAAGGCCATGATGGCCGACCTCTCCGACGGCTTTATTGCGCTGCCCGGCGGCGTGGGTACGTTCGAGGAAACCTTCGAGATCTGGACATGGGCGCAGCTCGGACACCACCAGAAGCCCTGCGCCCTGCTGAACGTCGCCGGGTTCTACGACGGGCTTGTAGGGTGGCTCGACCGCGTAGTCGAGGAGGGTTTCATCAAGCCCAACTACCGCGGCACGCTGCTCTGCGAAAATACGGTGGAGCAAACGCTGGAGGCAATGGCACAGTACAAAGCCCCTGAGCTGGGAGGCAAGTGGATCAAGCGAGGCGAGCGGTAGCCTACCGCTCGCCCCACTTCAGCTTGGAGCGCATCACATTGAACAGACCGCTGGGCTGGTTGCGCAGCAGGCGCACGCTTGCGTCGGAGCGCAGGCAGCGCACGCGGTCGCCCAGGCGCAGCTCGACAACCTCCTGCCCGTCGACGGTCAGATAAATCTCGTTCGGCACGCCGACGACCTCGATGCTGATGACCGACTCGCCCGGCACCACGATCGGTCGCAGCGTGAACAGGTGCGGGCAGATCGGCGTGACCACCATCGCGTTCACCGAGGGCATCATGATGGGACCGTCGGCGGCGAGGTTGTAGGCGGTAGAGCCGGTCGGCGTAGAGGCAATGATACCGTCGGCGCGGAAGGTAGCGACAAACTGGTCGTCGATCTCCACGGTGAAGTCGGCCATGCGCGCAATGGTGCCCTTGGCGAGCACAACATCGTTCAGCGCGTCCCACTCCTGCAATACATGCTCGCCGCGATGCAGTTCGCAGTGCATCATGTTGCGGCAGTCGAGGATCGCCTCGCCGCAGCACCACGCATCCAGCGCGCTATACAGCTCCGAGAGGGGCGTCTCCGTCAGAAAGCCAAGTGAGCCGAGGTTCACCGAGAGCAGAGGCGTGTTGGTGCGCGCAAAGGCGCGGGCCGCGGCCAGCAGTGTGCCGTCGCCGCCGAAGACGATGACGAGATTAGGCTGATGCTGCGGCATGTCAGCCCGCTCGACCATCGGAAGATCGGGCAGGTAGACCGCGCTCTCGGGGTCGAGAATGGCGCTGTAATCGTGAGCCTTGAGCCACTCCAGCAGCTCGGGCAGGATGGTGGCAAGCTCGGGCTTCTGCGGCTTGGAGATGATCGCGGCAAGGAACATTTCGTGTTTAGTGTACCGGTTTGCCGGATATTGCTTATACGAAAAGATCTCTGCTGAGATGTTGAGGACATGGACAGACCACAGCGACACCAAAATATGTTCCAAAGTGGTAACAATCACTGAAGCTGCACGCGGCAACGTTTCCTTCGTTACCCGGCGTCTCTCTGAGTGAGGTCATCCCTGACATGGTGGCAGAGGCCGAGAAGCCGGACGTGAACGATCCGCTGGAGCTGGTCGCCGAGGCGCTGCAACGCTCCGAGGAGCGAGCCGTGGCCGGGCAGCTTGCGCTCGAGGTGATGCACGAGATCAAGAACCCGCTCGAGGCACTCGGCTACCTCGTCTACCTCGCCCGCGAGTGCGCAGAAGATCCGCTGGACCCGCAGAAGGTGCGGCAGTACCTCGACACCGCCAAGGAGCAGATGAAGCTGCTCTCCGGCATCGTGGGCCAGACGCTCGGCATGACGCGCCCCAGCGACCGTCCGCGGCGGACAGACCTCTCGCTACTGGCCGAGAGCGCGCTACGGATTCATTTGCGGGGGCTCGAGTCGAAGAAGATCCGGGTCATCCGGGAACTGGAACCGGGGACGACGATCCTGTGCCACCCGGGGCAGATTCTGCAGGTGCTCTCGAACCTGATCGCAAATACCCTGGATGCACTGCCGAAGGAAGGAACCCTGCGGCTGCGAGTTCACCGGCGGGCGAACTGCGCGATCCTTCTGCTCGCCGACGATGGGCATGGCATCGAAGCAGGCTACATGGGACGCATCTTCGAGCCGTTCTTCACCACCAAGCAGGAGCACGGCAGCGGTCTGGGGCTGGCGCTCTCGAAGCGGATCGTCGAGCAGCATCACGGGCGGATCGCCGTGCGCAGCAGCACGCAGGCGGGCAGGAGCGGAACGGTCTTTCGCCTGGAGCTTCCAGCGATCGCCTAGAGAGCCTGCTCCCCGAAGCGGGCATGGAGCAGATACTCCTGATTGCCCTCCATGCCGCGGATGGGCGAATCGATCAGGTCGAGTACTGTGCCTCCGAAATCGACGACACTGCTCCGAACGCGGTCGATGGCAAGCTGCCGGGCAGCCTCGGAGCGGACGATGCCTCCCTTGCCCACATGTTCCCGCCCGGCCTCGAACTGCGGCTTGACGAGGATGACCGCCTCGCCGCTCCATCGCTCGCCCACGGGCGCAAGCGCCGCAAGCACGGCAGGCAGAACCAGCGTGGCCGAGATGAACGAGACATCCATCGCAAAAAAAGTAATGGCAGGCACGGTGAGCAGCTCGGCAGGTCCAAGCAGGCGAGCATTGGTGCGCTCGCGCAGCGCGACGCGCGGGTCGGTGCGCAGGCCGGCGGCGATCTGGCCGTAGCCAGTATCGACGGCGAGCACGCTGGCCGCGCCGTGCTGCAGCATGCAGTCGGTAAAGCCGCCGGTGGAGGCTCCAATGTCCGCGCAGGCGAGGCCATCGACGGAGATCGCCCAGTGCTCGAGGGCGCGCTCGAGCTTGAGGCCGCCGCGAGAGACGTAGCGGAGGTCGTTCCCGAGCAGGCGCAGGGCGGCGGTAGACTCGACCGGCGTTCCGGGCTTGTCGATGCGTTGCTCATCCACAAGCACACGGCCCGCAAGAATGAGCGCCTGCGCCCGCTCCCGCGAGGCGGCGAGGCCGGAGTCGACGAGCAGCTTATCGAGACGGATTTTCATAGGCGAAGCTTCATGGACATGCTTCCTGTTGCAGAGTACATTCGCGGCCTCACAGCACAAAGGCCACCCTCTCCGGATGGCCTCTGCGTGTAGAGCGGAGCGGTCTGCGTTTACTGCGCGCTGACGCGAACCGAGACGCCGGTGCCCTGCAGCGGAATCGTCAGGTCGATGGAGTCGGTGTCGGTGCGGATGACGGTCATGTCCTTGCTGTCAGGGCAGGTCACATAGACCTTTCCGGTCGGCGAGCCGGTCGTGGCAGCAATATAGTTGGGGTGGCAGCTTAGGGGAATGGTGGTTGTCACCCGCTGGGAGTTCAGGTCGACGACCGAGACGCTGCCCTCCGTGGTGCTGTTGCCAGCATTGGCCACATAGGCGCGGGTTCCGTCCTGCAGCGCGGAAACCATCACAGGGTTCACGCCCACGGGTATGTCCTTCAGCAACGTGCCGAAGCCGTTCGCATCGACTGGGTTATTCGCATCGCAGTTCGGGTTACTCGTCACCGAAGAGGCGTTGCAGAGCGGGATGCTGACCAGCGAGAGCGAGCCGGGCGAGCTGCCGTCTCCGGCGTTGGCGACGACCACCTCGTTGAGCGTCGGCGCAAAGTCGGCCCAGATCGGCCCAACGCCCACAGGAACGATGCTGCTGCCGGTGGCAGGCGTCGTGTCGAGCGTGTTGGCCTGCGCATTGATGACCGAGATGGTGTTGTCGCCCTTGTTCATCACGAAGGCGCGCTTGCCGTCGGCGGTCATCACACCGTAGACCGGGTTCACCCCGACCGGAAGATGCGCGGAGAGCGTGTTCGTTGCCGTGTCGATGCCGACTGCCGTCGGTGCGCCGCCGCTCTGCGAATCGGCGGAGCTGAGGACGTAGCCGCGGGAGTTCGCGGTCGGGATGCCAAAGACGAAGGTCGGGTTGGTGACGGGCAGCCCCTGGTTGAACGCGATCGGCGTGCCGGAGGCGGTCGTGCTGCCGGTGGTCTGCCTGAGCTGGTCGACGCTGTTCGTGCCGGGATCGCTCACGTAAATGTTCGCCGATTGCGGGAAGATGCTGGTCGGCACCGAGCCGGAGGGCAGCGTCGTCGACAGCACCTGGCTGGTGATGAGCGAGTTGATGACGCTGAAGTTATTGATGGTGTTATCGCCGTTGATGACGTAGCCGTAGGCGCCGCTGGTCCCGAGGATGAGGTACTTGGGGCTGACGCCGACGTTGGCCGTGATAACGACCGTATCGCCCGAGAAGTCGACCAGCGTGACGATGCCGGGGTTGTTGTTCCCGGGGTCCGAGAGCACGACCGCATACTTCTCCGGCTGCGCCGAGGGGCCGACCGGGTTGATGGCTGTAAGGACGGGGCGGTAGTTGTTGCCGCAGCCGGCCAGTGAGAGAAAGCCTGCTGCGCCGAGAGCGGCAAGCGCCGCCGCATGGAGAAACCGCGTGGTGCGCGATACGGTTTTGCCGGCTCGATGAGTCTGGTCTGCTGCGATCCCTGCTAGGTGCAAAACTTCTCCCACGGACGTGCTGGTCTTGGCTATGCTCAAGTCTCGATTGTAAATCACAGAAGGCTGGGCCATGAGCAACCGCGCACGGAAGACGAAGACAGGCACCTCGCAACGAACCCTGACGGCAAAGGAGGCTCAGGTGCAGTCCGATGTGCTGACCGGAACGGTCGGCATGCTGCTGGCCGTAAAGGCTGTCTGGCTGATCTGGCAGATGCACCGTTTTGGGGTATGGCCGCCGTATCCGTTGTGGCTGAAGGCGTCCCTCGCCGGAAGCCTCGCCTTTGCCGTGGCGGTGCGCCTGCTGCGCTCGGCCACGAGCCCGGCGGCTCTGATGGGTTTCCTCGTCTGCGTGAACCTGCTGCTCGGGCAGATCCGCGAGCTGCGCTGGTACGAGACGCCCATGCCCGCGCTGATGGCGCTGTTCGCGCTCACCTTTGTCGCCACGCGCTTCGGCCGCTCGCGCAAGGAGCGCATGGGCGTGGCCGAGACGCGGCAGGGCCGCCGTGCGTCCCAGATTCTGGCGAACCTCGGCGTGGCCGGACTATGCTCCGGCGGAGCCTCGCCGGTGCTGTTCGCCGCCTGCGTGGCGGCGCTGGCCGAGGCGACGGCCGACACCGTCTCCTCCGAGATGGGGCAGGCCTTGGGCGGACGCACGCTGCTGCTCACAAGCTGGAAGGAGGTCCCGGCGGGCACCGACGGCGGCATCAGCGTCTGGGGCACGACGCTGGGCGCGGCAGGCGCGGGCATCATCGTGCTGGTTACGGCATTTACCGGACGGATGTCCGTGGAGGTGGGTCTGGTTTCATTTGCCGCTGGAGTGGCGGGGCTGCTCTTCGATAGCCTGCTCGGCGCAACGCTCGAGCGCTGGGGATGGCTCGGCAACGACTGGGTGAACTTTGCCTCGACCATGTTCGCAGCCATCGCCGGAGGCATAGGGATGATGTGGGTCAGTTAGTGCAGGTGTAGCTCCATCAGCGTATAGCTGAGAATTTCGTGCACATAGCGCCGGACAAGCTCCACCGCGCCGATGTTGCCATACGGCGGGCGCGGTGAGGTGTAGACATCCAGCCCGGCGCGGCGGCAGAGTGCACGCACGCGGAAGAGATGCGTCCCGTCGGAGACGACGACGATGTGGTTCAGATTGTTCTCGCGGGCGATCTCGACAAGGCGGTCGACCTGCTCCCCGGTGTCGGTGGAGGCCGTCTCGGCGATGATCTCGCTCAGGGGAACGCCGTTGGCGAGCAGGTAGTCGCGCCCGACGCCACCCTCCGTGGTGCCGGAGTCCTTGTCGCCTCCGCCGCCGAGGGTGATGATGAGCGGCGCGATGCCATGACGGTAGAGATCGACGGTATGGTCAAGCCTCGCATGCAGCACCGGCGAGGGCCGCCCGCTGTACTCCGCCGCACCGAAGACGGCAATGGCGTCGGCGGGCCGGGCCTCGTCGACGCTGGCAACGGAGGCGATCTGCGCGTAGACCCAGGCGATCCAGACGATACCGGAGAGGATCGCAAGCACGAGGATGCGCCGGAGGATGGAGCGGGTCAGGTTCATGCGGCAAACGAAAAAGACAACAGCCCGAAGGTCAATGTGCCGTGTTCAAGTATGAACCGTGATGAGCCTGCGGTCGAGCGACAGCGGAGACTCCGCACTATCGCTGGAGCGCCAGCGCAATCTCGTGCGTAGGAATCGCCCCTTCGCGGAGAATCATCCACGAGTCGCCGCCGCCGGAAAGATCGACGATCGTGGTCGGCACCGAGCGGGCCGTCGTGCCACCATCGACGATCAGCGGAATCTGGTCCCCAAGCTGGTCGAAAACCCCGAGCGCCGTGGTGCACTCCGGGTAGCCGGAAAGGTTGGCGCTGGTGGCCGTAATCGGCAGGCCGAGCGAGCTGACGACGGCGCGACAGAGGCTCGACTCCGGCACCCGCAGGGCGAGGTTGCCGGTATTGGCCGTCACGCGCAGGGGCAGGTTCGAGCCCGCCTTGACGACGATGGTCAGCGGGCCAGGCCAGAACCTCTCCGCGAGCCGGTCGAAGACCCCGTCGAGATTCCGTGCATGCTGGTAGGCCTGCGAAACCTCGGAGATCAGCAGCGAGAGCGGCTTGTAGCGGGCGCGGGTCTTGATCTCGTAGATTCGCTCGACGGCGCGCAGGTTCACCGGATCGACAGCGAGGCCATAGAAGGTATCCGTGGGCAGGGCGATCACATTGCCGGCATTGAGGCTGCGGACGATGGCGTCGATGTGCCGCGGCTCGGGTTCGTCGGGGTGAACGCGAAGGATGTCAGCGGTCAAATTGCGGCTCCTTGCCGGGGGGATGGGCGAGTGCCCACAAGTTTGGAACATAGCACTGCCCGAAGGATGGGTCAACGCGGCAAGACCTCCGGCCTTCGTCCGCTTCAAGGGCACGGGCCGCTGCCGGAAGGGGGACGAGCTTCAGCGTTGAAAGGTACGGGCTTCAGCCCGTATGTCATCCGAACCCGCACAAAAGGGGGCTTCAGCCCCTGAGGGAATGCCTCCCCTCCCACTACTCCTCGGTCGCCTGCAATGCCCCGAGGCGGTGCAGAAGTTGCAGGCTCGGTTCGAGCCCCTCGGCGAGGCTGGCCAACGGAGCCTCCGGATGATGGGCCTGCAGCGCCTCCAGCAGAGCGCCGCGGTCCCGCGTGCCGTCCAGGTGAACGACGAGGCTGCGGATGACCGGATCGGAGAGCTCGAACGAGGTGTGCAGCAGCGTGGTCGTCTGGTCTGCTCCCGAGGCGGCATCGAACCGGGCGAGCGCGCTGGCGGCGGGCCGGGCCTCGAGGTACTGGCTCACCGGGACGCGCCACGAGCGAAGCTGGATCGCCTGCGAAACAACGAGCTGGAAGATCTGCTGAATCAGCTTGGCATCGACAGCAAATCCGCGAGAGACGACATGCTCGGCGGCCTCGACGAAGGGCACAGCCTCCGGCCAGGCGGCGATGAGGCACTCCAACAGAGCGACGGTGCCCGGATGGCGGCTCTCGATAGTGCCGCCGCGGGGATGCTGGAAGAGGCGCGAGCCGGGGGCGGACCCCGCAGGAACCGCGGCGCAGGCAAAGCTCAGCCGGTCGAGATAGCGCATGGAGAGCGTATCGCTGAGCGGCAGACCGGCGCGGCAAAGCAGAGTCTCGCGGTAGCGGCGCAGGCGGAAGGTGTCGAGCGCCTGCTCGAAGGCGATGGGGTCGCCGCCGGAGAGCGTGCGGGCCACGGAGGAGAGCTGAGGATGATAGAGCGGATCGCTCGGCGGCGGGAACGTAGCCTCGTCGAGCGGCTGCAGGCCATGGCGGGCGGCGTGCGCGGTGAACTCCGTGTACGAGACAGGACGGTGGCTACTCGAAAGCTCGTCGTGAACGACCACGTTCGGATCGCGCTTGAGCAGCCGCTCCAGCTCTCCCTTCAGGAAGACGCCGAGAGGATCTCCGTCGGGCCGTGAAGCCGCGAGCATGCGCAGCAGCTCAATGCCCTGCTGAAGCGCCTCGGCAGGGTTCGCCGAGAGAGCGTTTCCCTGCCGCAGAATATCTCCGACGAGGTTGCGGATATGTCCGCCGGGCAGCGCGTTGTAGCTGACGAAGGCGACACCGTTGGGCGTAAGCAGCTCACTCACCAGGGAGAAGATGCGGTCGCGGACAGGATCGGGCACCCACGCATAGACGCCGTGGATGAGGATGTAATCGAAGGCTCCGAACTCCGCGCTGAGGTCCATCAGGTCGGCCTGCAGGAGCCGGATATTGGCAAGGCCGAGCTGCCGGATGCGCTGCTGTCCGCGAGCGATAGGCACGGCAGCGAGATCGATGCCGAGAAACTCGCTTGTGGGAATCGCGCAGGCCATCGGGATAAGGTTCTGCCCCTCATTGCAGCCGATCTCGAGCACGCGGCAGCTCTCCACCGGCGGAGCCTCCAGCTCATGCAGCAGCGCGATGGCCGCCAGGTTGCCGGGGTGCGTACTCGGATAGACAGTACCGGGATAGGCCACGAGATCGTAGAGGTCAGGCTGGGGCATGCTCTCTATTGTGCCGCAGCCGGCAAGGCTCCGCTTCAACGCCGATTTGCCCGCGGTCGAGCATCTGTGGATGAGTACACGCTGCATCTTCGTTCCGTGCGGCATAGCGTAGAATTGGCGAAGATCAACATGGCGATCAATGTAATCACAAGTCGGAGTAACGCCCGCGTCAAACAGCTTCGCGCAGCCTTCGCGGGACAGGCGCGGCTCTCGGGCGGCATGGTCGCCATTGAAGGCGAGCATCTGCTGCGCGAGGCTCTGCGCGGCGGGATGGTCTTCAAGACGGTCTTCGTAAGCGAGCGGCGGGAGCTGCCCCGCTGGGTTCCGTATGGCGTCGAGGTCATATGGCTGACCGACGAGGTCTTTACAAGCGTGGTGGAGACGCAGTCGCCGCAGGGGCTGGCCGGGCTGATCGTGCCTCCGGTGCGGGAGCTGGCCGATGTGCTGGGCAAGGGCGAGGAGGCCGCTCTGGTCCTGGTGGCGTGCGCTCTGCAGGACCCCGGCAATCTGGGCACGCTGATCCGCTCGGCCGAGGCCTTCGGAGCAACCGGCGTGGTGACGACTTCCGGAACGGTGAGCGCATGGAACCAGAAGGCTCTCCGGGCAAGCGTCGGCAGCGTCTTTCGCGTGCCGGTAGTCCCGGCGACGCTCGATGAGATAGCCGGGCTCCGGGTAAGAGGGATACGCCTGCTGGCGACGGTAGGCTGGCTGGAATACGGTGTCAAAACGGTCGAGGATGTGGACCTGCGCGGCGCCTGCGCGGTGATGATCGGCAACGAAGGGTCCGGGTTGGGAGATGAGTGGATGGAGATCGCCGATGCGCGGGTGACGATTCCCTGCCCTGGCCCGGTCGAGAGCCTGAACGCGGGCGTAGCAGGCAGCCTACTGCTGTACGAGGCCAGCCGCCAGCGGTCGCGCGTCGATGCGGAAGGAACGGCATAAATGGACCTCTTCGACGGTGCACCGACAAGCCGAACGGCACAGAAGGCTTATGCTCCACTGGCCGAGCGCATGCGTCCGCGCACGCTCGACGAGTACGAGGGGCAGGAGCACCTGCTCGGCAAAGGCATGCCTCTGCGCGTAGCCATCGAGCAGGACGATGCAACCTCCATGATCTTCTGGGGCCCGCCTGGCGTGGGCAAAACCACGCTGGCCAAGATCATCGCGCACCTGACCTCGGCCAACTTCATCGAGTTCTCCGCCGTACTGAGCGGCATCAAGGAGATCAAGCAGGTCATGGTCGAGGCCGAGCGGGCGGCGGGCTTCGGCACTCGCACGATCCTCTTCGTCGATGAGATTCACCGCTTCAACAAGGCGCAGCAGGACGCCTTTCTCCCTTACGTCGAGCGCGGCACGATCCGCCTGATCGGCGCGACGACGGAGAACCCGTCCTTCGAGATCAACGCTGCCCTCCTCTCGCGCTGCCGCGTCTACACGCTGAAGTCGCTGACCGAGCCGCAGGTCGGCGAGCTGTTACAGCGGGCGTTACACGACAAGGAGCGCGGCCTGGGAACCATGGGCATGGCCGTCGACGAGAGCGCGCTCGACACCCTCGCCTCTTACGCCAGCGGCGACGCCCGCAACGCGCTGAACGCGCTCGAGGTCGCGGCCAAGCTGGCCGAAGGGCGCAACGGGACGACCATCACCGAGGCGCTGGCCGCAGAAGCTCTGCAGCGCCGCGTTCTTCTCTACGACAAGAAGGGTGAGCAGCACTACGACATCATCTCGGCCTTGCACAAGAGCGTGCGCAACTCCGACGCCGACGCCGCGCTCTACTGGCTCGGACGTATGCTCGAGGCCGGTGAAGACCCTATGTACGTGGCGCGTCGCGTCGTCCGCATGGCGGTCGAGGACATCGGCCTCGCCGCGCCGGAGGCGCTGAACCTCTGTCTCAGCGCACGCGATGCAATGCACTTCCTCGGCAAGCCCGAAGGCGACCTCGCGCTCGCGCAGGCAGTGGTCTATCTCGCGCTTGCGCCCAAGTCGAACGCCGTATACACGGCCTACGGCGCGGTCAAGGGAGACATCGAGCGCACAGCCGCCGAGCCGGTGCCGCTGCATCTGCGCAACGCCCCGACGAAGCTGATGAAGGAGCTGGACTACGGCAGGGACTACCAGTACGCGCACGACGTCGAAGGCCGCGTAGCCGACATGGAGTGTCTGCCCGAGTCGCTGCGCGGACGGAAGTACTACCACCCAACCAGCGAAGGCCGCGAGAAGCTGCTCGGCCAGCGCATGGAAGAGGTCGAGCGCATCAAGGCTGCGAAGCGGGGCAAGCGATAATCCCCTTCAGGAAATGCGTCCTGCAAATTCATTATTGATAAATGGTTTTCATTAGTGGTAAGGTGTGGCCATGACCACCTCATCGCATCCTCGCAGCCAACGCCTCCCCGTCACCGTGCTCTCCGGCTTTCTGGGCGCAGGAAAGACCACGGTGTTGAATCATGTGCTGAATAATCGCAGCGGCCTGAAGGTCGCCGTCATTGTGAATGACATGAGCGAGATCAACATCGACTCGCAGCTCATCGAGAAGAACGGCTCCCCACTCAGCCGCGTGGACGAGAAGCTCGTCGAGATGACCAACGGCTGCATCTGTTGCACGCTGCGCGAGGATTTGCTCAAGGAGGTTTCGCGGCTGGCGCGCGAGCAGCGGTTCGATTATCTGCTCATCGAATCGACCGGCATCTCCGAGCCGCTGCCGGTGGCGATGACCTTCGACTTCGAGGATGAGACTGGTCGATCGCTTTCCACCGTCTCGCGGCTGGACACCATGGTAACGGTAGTCGATGCAAAGAGCTTCCTGCGAAACTACCAGTCGGGCGAGAGTCTGCAGAAGCTCGGCATGGTCGCAGGCGACGAGGATACGCGAACCATCTCGACGCTGCTGACCGAGCAGGTAGAGTTCGCCGACATCATCCTGATCAACAAGTGCGATCTGGTCAGCGAGGACGAGATGGAGCAGCTAAAAAATCTGCTGGATCACCTCGCGCCAAGGGCGGAGCTGATCCCCTGCACCCGCGGGCAGATCGCCCCGGAGAAAATTCTGAACACAGGCCGCTTCGACCTTGCGGCGGCGCGAAACTCACCCGGCTGGCTGAAGGAGATGCGCGGCGAGCATGTGCCGGAGACGGAGGAGTACGGCATCGCCAGCTTCGTCTATCGTTCACGGTTGCCGCTCCATCCGCTGCGCCTGGCGCTGACCATTGACCGCGGCTTCCCCGGCGTGCTTCGCGCGAAGGGTTTTCTCTGGATCGCCTCACGACCGAACGAGTGCGAGATGCTCTCGATTGCGGGTGGCACGGTAAACATGCAGAGCACCGGCCCGTGGATCGCCTGCTACGGCGCAAAGAAAGATCTGCTGCAACAACAGCCGCACCTGAAGAGCTACATGGAGCGCACGTGGGAGGAGCCATACGGCGACCGTCGGCAGGAGATCGTCTTCATCGGAGTCGATATGAACCGCGCAGCCATGGAGCGGGCGCTCAACGAGTGCCTGCTGACACCGGAGGAGATGAAGGAAGGCCCATCGGCGTGGTATCAATACGAAGCCGCCCTCTTCCATCTCCAGCAAACGATGGTGCAGTAGCTAGTTCGCGTACTTCACCGAACACCCATACGGCGCGGTAACGGCCACCGGCACGGGCTTGCCCGCCATCGAGGCCGTCAGCGCCTCGTTCAGATAATTGCGCGCGCCCTTCAGGTCTTCAAAGTCTGGCGTGGGCTTGTCGTCGATGGCTCCCTGGTAAACGAGCTTGCCGTTGGGATCGATGACAAAAATGTGCGGCGTTGTCTTCGCGCCATAGAGCTTACCTATCGCCCCGGAGGGATCAAGCAGCGCGGCGGTAGGCGCGGCGTGCATGGTCTTCAGGTACTCCTGCTCCTCGGCCTGCGTGACGTAGCCCTGCTGGCCGGGCGCGGACGAGATGACCGAGAGCCACACGACGCCCTTGCCGGTCCACTCCTTCTGCTGGGCCTCCATGCTGCCGGAACGGTAGTGTTTCTGATCGAAGGGACAGCCCTTGTTGGCCCACTCGAGAACCACATACTTGCCGCGGTACTCGGAGAGCGAGTGCGACTTGCCGAAGGCATCGGTGCCCTTGAAGTCGGGCGCGATGCTGTTAGGCGGCAGGCCGAGAGCGGTGGCGGTGAGAGCGAGGACGGCGAGGGATGCGAGGCGCTTCGGAATCATGAGAACACCTTCCTTACAAGGAATGACGTACTCCGGGGCCGATGGTTAGGAAATTGTAGTCCCGCTGCCGGAGCACTTGCCAGAGGATCAGCGGGCCGGCCCGAGCATGTTGGCGTCGCGCCAGATGCGCCACTGGCCATCCTCGCCGCGCTTGAGGACGGTCAGCGTATGCCCGGAGCGAGGAATCGCAGCCCCTCCGGCCAGCGGAACGATCTCGATATGCAGGTGATTCCAGGTCACGGCAAGATCGCCGGTCACAGTGATCTCCTGCACATCGGAGCGGCAGATCATGCGGAAGCTCTGCATCATCTTCGTAAAGCCTTCGATGAACCCATCGCGGTGCATCGGCGGATTGCCTGCGGTCAGAAAGGTGACATCCTCGGTCATCAGCGCAAGCTGCGTGTCGAGGTCACCGCTCTCCGAGGCCCGCCCCCAAGCGTCGATCAACTCGCGGATCTGCTGCTCATCCGTCATTTCGTGTCTTTGGCGAGCGCGCTCAGGACGATGTCCTTGGTAAGCAGCTCAGGCAGAACATCCGCCGGAGCCGTCGCAGCCGCTGGGTAGATGACGTAGGTAGGCACACCCGAGCGATGCACCGCCGCAAGCTGCTGCGTGATGGTTTCGTCGTACGAGGTCCAATCGGCGCGCAGCAGGGTCACGTTGCGGTCGCGGAACTGCTGCTGCACCTCGGCGGACTTGAGCACAGCCCGCTCATTCACCTGGCAGGAGAGGCACCACGCGGCAGTAAAGTCGATGAAGACCGGATGCCCCGTAGAGCGGGCCTGATCGAGCGCCTGCTGGGAGTACGGTGTCCACGCAAGCGTGGTGTCCTTGCGCTGATACAGCGGCAGCGTAAGGCCGAGCGCAATAATGACGATCGCCGCAATGGTGCTGGCCCACTTCGCAGGCCACTTGCCAAGCACCCATCCGGCAACGGCGATCAGCAGCAGGCAGCCAAGCAGCATCACGAGCCGGTCAACGCCAAGGCTGACATTGGATGCGGAGCTATAGAGCCGTCCATACACCCACACCAGCCAGATGACCGTGGCAAAGAAGATGACGGCCGTGATCTGCTTGAAGGTTTCCATCCACGCGCCGGGCCGCGGCAGAATGCGCGTCCACGAGGGCTCGAAGCTGAGCACGAGATACGGCAGCGCAAGGCCAAGCCCAAGCGCCGTAAAGACGGCA
Organism: Granulicella sp.; assembly: GCA_036398595.1. Classification (GTDB taxonomy): domain Bacteria; phylum Acidobacteriota; class Terriglobia; order Terriglobales; family Acidobacteriaceae; genus Edaphobacter. The sequence goes on along the minus strand of DASWOV010000070.1, from coordinate 2,351 downwards.
AAGGTGACAATCCCCGGCTCGGCAAGCGCAAAGCCGACGGCGGCTCCCATAAAGGGCGCAGTGCACGGCGTAGCGACAACGGTCGCCAGCACGCCGGTAAAGAAGCTGCCGGTGTAGCCCTGCTTCTCCGCAAGGCCGCCGCCGACGCTCGTCAGCGAGAGGCCGATATCGAACTGTCCGGCCAGCGAGAGCGCAAAGAAGAAGATGCCCGAGGCCAGCAGCACCAGGAAGGTCGGCGACTGGAGTTGGAAGCCCCATCCGGCCTGGCTGCCCCCGGCGCGCAGCAGCAGCAGCGCCGCGACGATCACCCAGAACGAAACCAGAATGCCCAGCGTGTAGACAAGGCCATGCCTGCGGATGCGGCCGCGCTCTTCGTTCGAGGACTGCACCAGCGCCAGCCCCTTGAGGAAGAGCACCGGGAAGACGCACGGCATCAGGTTGAGAATGATGCCGCCGACAAAGGCAAGCCCGATGGCCGGCACCAGCGTAAGCCCGGAGACAGCAGAGGCAGGCTGGCCTTCGCCGGGCACTCGCGGCACCTCGCCCGGCACAACCGGAGCCGAGACGGTATAAGCCTCCTTGTCCGAGAGCCTAATCAGCCCATGCAGCTCCTTCGGAAGCTCGGCCAACTCCGGCGCGCGCTGGATGCGAAGCTGAATGCCATCCGGCAGCGCCGTGATCTCCTGCTCGGCGGCATTAATGATCTGCTCCTTGTCGTCCGGATAGAACTCGGCGTCGGTGAGCTTGTCGCCGGTCGTCAGCGTCACAACGAACTCGCTCTTGCCGCCCTTGACGGTGAACTTGTCCATCGCCGGAAGCGGCTTCGGCAGCAGGCTCAGAGCCTCGGCGATGGGTCCGACCATCGGCGGCGCAGGCGCATTCGGCGTAACGTTGAGCGTCAGCCCAAGGTGAGCCCGGCCGGGGATGCAGACCTCGCGGCAGACCAGCCAGCGCACATGCGCATCCAGATGGGCCGGGCCGGGCTTCAGGTTGGAGGCGGCGCTGATCTCGACCGGGAAGGTCACAGCGTCCTCATAGCCGAAGTCCATCAGAGGACCGTTAGGCAGGCGCTCGGGGATCGGAAACCAGATGGGACCGGCGGTGACTCCCTCCGGCAGCGTCCACTGGATACGCGGAGCCTCGCCCGCGTCCCCGGCGTTGTGCCAGTAGACGTGCCACTTCTCCTCAAGCGTCACGACGAGCCCGACCTGCTGCGTGCCACCGGGAGCAATCGCCGGTCCAAGCGAAACCATCTCCACCGTAATATGCGGAGCCTTGACCGGGCCGGGGCCGCCGTCACCGGCCTCCTGGATCTGGGCGCGCGCCGGGGTGTGCGCAAAGGCGAAAAGAAGAACAAACAAGAGGGCGAAACGGCGAAGAATCATGCGACTTCCATTCTAGGATGGGCGGCCCGGTCTACAGGAGCAGGTGACAAGGAAATGACAATCGACGCCGCGGAACCACTGCGGATTAGACGCTGGAGCCGGAGCGGGAGTTACAAAAGACGCTCTGAAATCAGGGAATTCCGGCAGGCGTCTTCAAAAGGTCTTGAAAGCTCCGCGAATTTTGCTACACTCCGCTCATCACGTTACAGCCTGTTTTCTGCTTCAACCCCGGTGTACCGGCAGGGCCTGCATAGTCCAGCAGGCGGCGCTGCCGTCGTTGTTGCCTTTCGTTCAAGTTCGTCTCTGTATTGACTGCACTATCCACAATGTATTGGGAGAACGTCATGAATCGCAGCTTTACTCGCACCGCCGCCCGAGCAGTTCTTTCCGTCGTGGCCACCTCGGCCGTCTTCATCGCCCTCGGCTGTCAGTCCGCGCCCACTCCCGCCGCCTCTACGGACACGAGCGCCGCGCCGAGCCCGGCGAAGCCCGCGGCAGGGTCCTTCCACTCCGCCAATAACATGCTGCCTGCGAACCAGCGCAAAGACCTTCCGCCGACCCAGTAACCGCGCGGAGCATGGCCGCGCTCAGGCCAGCCCGGCGCGGCCATGCTCCACCATGATGCAGCGATCCATCACGACGCGGATGCCGCCCTCCTCCGCTCGCTTTGCTGCGTCTATGTTGACGATCCCCTGCTGCACCCACAGCCGGGTCAGGCCAAGCCGCAGCATCTCGTCGACGACCGCCGGAATCTGCGCCGGAAGGCGAAAGACGTTCACCACGTCGGGCTTCACCGGCAGATCGGCGAGGCTCGGGTATGCCTTCACGCCCAGCACCTCATCGAGCGTCGGGTTAACGGGATAGATCGTGTACCCATGCCTCTGCATGTACTCAGAAACATAGTGGCTGGGCCGGTCGGGACGCTCGGAGAGCCCGACTACGGCAATGGTCTTCGCCTGCAGCATC
>DASWOV010000069.1:0-1505 GCA_036398595.1 Granulicella sp. | reverse complement strand
TCCGCGTGAAGCTCCGCGTCGTCCTCGCCAGCCGCATGTCGCAGATGGACCAGGAAGAGTCGCAGACCACCGCCAAGATTAACGAACTCGGCATCGCCATCGATGCACAGGCCAGCGAGATCGAACTCCTCGACACCGAGCACACTGTTGGCACGCAGCGCGGCTATGAGCTGGACAAGGAATCGCGCGAAGCCACCACCCAGGCCAATACCGCTGCTGTCGAACTGGAGCGCATCGCCAGCCGCACCGCATCCAACATTGACCGCATCGCCGAGCTCACCGCCCGCGTCGTCGCCGGCACCGAAGAGCTCTCCTCTCTGCACACGCAGATGGAAACCATCGTCGCCGAGCGCGAGCAGCACCGCAGCTTCCTCGACAACGCCAATGCAGAGTCTGCCGCCGCGCGCACGCAGGCGCAAACGGCCCAGACTGCCGCGCAGGAAGCCTCCCGCGCCGTATCGCAGGCCGAGCAGCAGACTGAGCAATCGCGCCACGCCTCCATGCAGTTGCTCTCGCGCGCCGCACAGGCCCGCAACGAAGTCACCCAGGCGGAAGAGTCTCTCGCCTCCCTGCTGCGCGATGCCGAGCGCCTCACCCGCGAATCGGACACCGCCCGCCACGAGCTTGAAACCCTCGGCCAGCAGCGCGGCCAGGTCTCACTCGCCTTCGAAAACGTCACCGAAAAGCTAGCCCGCCTCGAACAGGAGATCGTCGATCTCCGCGCGCAGCTCGAGACCGCCCGCAAGGAAGAGACCGAGACCAAGCGCCGCGGCGATTCGCTCCGCGCTGAAGTGGCCACGCTTCTGGGCCGCCGCAACTCCCTAGAATCCCTCATCCGCGAACACAGCTACTCCACCGAAACCGTCCGAGACATCTTCCGCGCCAACAAGACCGCGCAGGCAGCCGGCGGCCACGGCGTCTCGCCCGTCGGCACGCTCGCAGACTTCCTTGAAGTCGATGGCCAGTACGAAAGCGTCGTCGATGAATTCCTCCGCGACGAGCTCAACTACATCGTCGTCAAAAGCTGGGACGCAGCCGACGAAGGCATGCGCATGCTCAGCTCCGACGTTGCCGGCCGTGCCACCTTCCTCGTTCACCCCAACGACGCACAGGCCAAGTTCTCCTTTCTCGAAGGCATGCAGAGCACCGCAGGCGCCAGCGCCACCTCCAGCGGCGTCGTTCCGCTGAAGAACTGCATGCGCGTGCTCGACGGCTTTGGCCGCTCGCTCGAAGTCATTCTGCCCAAGCTACGCGAAGGCTTCGTCGCCCCCAACGCGCAGATCGCCCGCTCGCTCGCGCTGGAAAATCCCCAGGCCTTCTTCCTCTCCCCATCCGGTGAGACCTTCCACAATGTCACCGTCACCGGTGGCCGCATTCGCAGCGAAGGCCCGCTTGCACTCAAACGCGAACTCCGCGAGATTCAGGCCAAGCTGGAAGAATTGGAAGCCGAGCTCTCCCGCACGGACCTCCAGGCCCTGGCTCTCACCCGCCACGTAGCCGAGCTG
>DASWOV010000068.1:0-31405 GCA_036398595.1 Granulicella sp. | reverse complement strand
CCGGCAAGGGCGGCACGACGCACGAAGGCTGGCCGGTGTTCAACACCGTGGAAGAAGCTGTGAAGGAAACCGGCGCGAACGTCAGCGTGATCTTCGTGCCGCCGCCATTCGCCTCCGATGGCATTCTCGAAGCCGCCGACGCGGGCCTGCCGCTGGTGATCTGCATCACGGAAGGTATTCCTGTGCTAGACATGGTCAAGGTGTGGGACGTGGTCAAGCAATCGAAGACCCGGCTCATCGGACCGAACTGCCCGGGCGTGATCTCGCCGGGCAAGGCCAAGGTGGGCATCATGCCCGGCCGCATCCACAAGGAAGGCTCGGTGGGCATCGTGTCGAAGTCCGGCACGCTGACCTATGAGGCGGTGCATCAGCTCACGCAGCTGGGCATCGGCCAGAGCACGGCCATCGGCATCGGTGGCGACCCAATCATCGGGACGACCCACATTGATGCGCTCAAGCTCCTCAACGAGGACCCCGAAACCGAGGCGATCATCATGATCGGCGAGATCGGCGGTACCGCTGAGGAGGCTGCGGCCAAGTACATCAAGGAGAACGTGAAGAAGCCGGTCGTCGGCTTCATCGCCGGTCAGACCGCGCCTCCGGGCCGCCGCATGGGCCACGCCGGTGCGATCATCTCCGGCGGCGAGGGCACCGCGGCCAGCAAGATGCAGGCCATGAGCGAGGCCGGCATCACCGTCGTCAAGTCGCCCGCCGACATCGGGGAGGCAATGGCGAGGCTCCTCGGCAAGGCATAAGTTCTTCGACAAGGCACAGGCATAGTCATGCTCAAAAAATCGGCGCATGTGGAGTTCTGCTCCGCATGCGCCAATGCCTGTTTCTTGCCTGGTTGCCCTGTAAACTTCCTGCTCACTGTATCGTCGAGCCCGCTGTGCCGGTTCACTGCTGTATCGTTGCCGGACAGTGGTGCTAACGAAGTTGCTTCCGGTAAAAGAGCCCAACGACGAGGAAGAGCAGTGCAATCGAGAGCGCGATGCGAGCGTGGAGCCAGGCGCGATAGTGTATCTGCACCAGGCCGTCGAAAACCCAGACAGCGAACCCCGCAAACCAGATCCAGCTCGTCGAGCGCATCCCTCTGGGGATTAGGACGCTGCCGGATGGCGCGGAGATACCCGTTCCCGCGCAATACTGCCGTCATCTGCTTGCTTTACACTTAACGAAAGTTATTCACACTAGGAGAAATACGTTGTCACAGCGCACTTTCAGCATCATCAAGCCGGACGCGGTCCGCGCAGGGCACACTGCCGCCATTCTCGCCGAGATCGAGAAGGCCGGGTTCAAGATCATTTCGATCAAGCGTCTGTCGATCTCCAAGGCTCAGGCCGAGGGTTTCTACTATGTGCACTCTGCCCGCCCGTTTTTCGGCGAGCTGACCGAGTTCATGTCCAGCGGCCCGATCTTCCCGATGGTGCTCGAGAAGGAGAACGCCATCGCCGACCTGCGCACGCTGATGGGCGCGACCGATCCGGCCAAGGCCGAGGAGGGTACCATTCGCAAGAAGTTCGCCGCCTCCATCGGCGAGAACGCGATCCACGGCTCCGACGCCGAGGAAACCGCTGCCTTTGAGATCGGCTACTTCTTCGCCGGCATCGAGTTGAAGTAATGCAGCTCAAGCTGCCCGAGGGCGAGTTCAAGGCGTATCTCTTCGATTGCGACGGCACCATCGTCGACTCGATGCCGCTGCACTACCTGGCCTGGAAACATGCGCTGGGTGAGTGGGACTGTGTCTTCGACGAGAGGCTCTTCTACGACTGGGGTGGACGGCCGGTGGCCGAGATCATCGCTGCGCTGAACCAGCGCGACGGTCTTTCGATGCCGGTCGACATCGTCACCCATCGCAAGGAGCAGCTTTACTACGAGCGGATCAGCGAGCTGAAGGGCGTGCCCGAGGTCGTCGAGCACATCGAGGCGAGCTACGGCGCGATTCCGTTCGCGGTAGTCTCGGGCAGCACACATGAGTCGGTCACGGCCTCGCTCACGGCGGTCGGCCTGCTCGACCGCTTCGAGACGATGGTCTGCGCGGGAGATTACACCTACGGCAAGCCGCACCCGGAGCCGTTCCTGCTCGCCGCCGAGCGGCTGGGGATCGAGCCGCAGAACTGCCTCGTCTTCGAGGACGCCGATGCAGGCATCCGTTCGGCCGTGGCAGCGGGCATGGCCGCGGTGCGCGTGCCGCAGCCGTGGGAGCGGACCTCCTCGCGCTAGGCCTGGCTACTTTGCTGTAAACAGGGTGAGGTCGATGGCCTCACCCATTGCTTTGTAGCCTGCGTCGCCGGGGTGCAAATGATCGCCCGAGTCGAACGCTGCGGCAAAACTGCCGGGGTTTGCCGGATCGCGCGTCACCTTGTCGAAGTCGATCACACCGTCCAGCTCCTTTGTTGTGCGAATCCAGTCATTCACGGTCTGCCGCATCGTCTCGCCAGCAGGCGATTGGTACTTCGCCCCGACGTAGGGCGTCAGTGTCGCCCCGTACACCTTTAGCCCGCGAAGATGCGCCCGTGTCGCAAGCTGCGACAGCCCGCCGATGATCTCCTGCGCGGAGACGATGTCGTATGGCTTCACCGGATCGGCGGCGTGGCCGATGTCATTAATGCCTTCGAGGAGGACGACGTAGTGCACGCCGGGCTGGCTCAGCACATCGCGGTCGAAGCGCGCCAGCGCGTTCGGGCCTGAGACATCGTGCAGGATGCGGTTGCCGCCGATGCCCTGATTGAGTACGCCCATGTGGGCCGTCGCCGGATTGGACTGTAGCCGCTTCGCCAGCACGTCCGGCCAGCGGGCGTTGGTGTTTGGCGTGCTGTGCGCTCCATCGGTGATGCTGTCGCCGAAGGTGACGACGGTGGCGGCGTCGGCGCCTGCCAGCACATCCACTCCCTTCAGGAACGGCCAGTTGGCGATCTCGGCAGGCTGCGTCAGCGTATGCTCGCCGACGGCGTTGCCAGTGGCGGTGTAGCTGGTCTGGTCGGCGAAGCCATGGTAGGTAAGCTGGGTGACGGTCTGCTTCGGCACAAAGAAGCTGACGGCCAGATCGGCGAAGGCGGGCACGCTGAGCGCCGTCGGGTCGCTGAGGATCATTGCGCCGGGAGGAATGATAACCGAGGTCGCGCCGTGAAAGGTCAGCGCGGTCGAGCTGGCCGGGTTGATCGCATCCTTACCGGCGCTGAGGGCGACCGAGGCCGCGCCGATGGTCAGTGAATCGGTGCCGTACTCGTTCGAGAGCGCGACCCGGACCTGCGGGCCGCCCAGAGATACGTGGACGATCTCGCGGTAGGTGGTGTCGGCTTCGCCGGTCTGTCCGTGGTCGTGGCTGTTCGCGGCGTAGGGAGAGGCGGCCCATGTGCCGACCCAGCGGCCGGCCTGCGGCGTCTGCGCGTAGGTGGGTAGCAGGGAGGCGAGCAGGACGAGGGCGAGGATGAAGCGCATTCGGGGTTCTCCTGTGACGACGCACCATTGTACCCAGCGTGAATGTTCCACGTGGAACATTCACGCTTTTTATGGATTGTCAAGAGACAGCTGAATGCCCGGCGTGGGGTGTATAAGGGGTCCATGATGAAGCTCATACAGGGGATTCTGCTTGGCATGATGACGGCAATGGCTGCGAGTGGCTCGATGACGAAGGCGTCTTTTGGGACGGCGGGCGATGGTACGCCGGTAACGATTTATACGCTGAAGAGCGACACCGTGGAGGCGCGCATCATGACCTATGGCGCGCGTATCGTCTCGATCCGCACGCCGGATCGCGCGGGCAAGGTGGCTGATGTCGTGCTCGGGTATGACGATGTGCAGGGCTACCTGGCCGACACGAACTACTTCGGCGCGATTGTGGGCCGCTACGGCAACCGGCTGGCGAAGGGCAAGTTTTCCATTGGCGGGCACGAGTACAGTGTGCCGGTGAACAACGGAGTTAACGCGCTGCATGGCGGCCCGCAGGGGTTCTCGCAGAAGGTGTGGACCGGCAAGGAGATTCCCGACGGCGTGGAGTTGACTCTGGTCAGCCCGGACGGCGATATGGGCTTCCCCGGCACGCTGACCGTGCATGTGCGCTACACGCTACATCATGGGACGCTGAAGATCGAGTACACGGCGACGACGGACAAGCCCACCGTGACGAACCTGACTAACCACTCCTACTTCAATTTGTCGGGTGAGGGAACGATCCTCGGCGACGAGATGCAGATCAACGCGGACCACTACCTGCCGGTCGATCCGACGCAGATTCCGACCGGGGTATTGCAGCCGGTGGAGGGGACGGCGTTCGACTTCCGCGCGCCGGTGGCGATTGGCAAACGGATCAATGATCCTGATAAGCAGTTGCAGGAGGCGGGCGGCTACGACCATGCCTATGCGCTGAACGGCAAGGACGGCGCGATGAAGACGGCGGTGGTGGCCTTCGACCCGAAGAGCGGCCGCGTACTGACAGTGACGACGACCCAGCCGAGCGTGCAGTTCTACACGGGCAACTCGATTCCGCCGGGACTGAAGGGCAAGGATGGGCAGGTGTATGGGCGGAACTCGGCCTTTTGTCTGGAGACGCAGCACTATCCCGATGCGCCGAATCATCCGGTGTTCCCCTCGACGCTGCTGAAGCCGGGGGAGACGCTGCATACGACGACGGAGTTTACGTTTTCGGTGAGGAAGTAGTTGGGGTTTCCCTAAACGTTGTCATTCCCCTCTTTGTTGTCATTCCCGAAGGGAATGACAACAAAAGGGGCTTGCCGAATGATAGTCGTGAGGGTGTCCTACGACAGCCACTTCAGCAGGCGGATGATGCCCATCGAAGCGGGCTTCGAGTGGGCGGAGACGTCCGTGCGGCTGTGGATGTCGCGGCGATTGTCGCTGTAGTAGCGATAGGCGCGGACCATCATCTCCTCGTTAGTCAGTGTGGGGCGCCAGCCCAGTTCCTGCCGAATGCGCGTGGTGTCGAAGACGAAGCTCTCGGCGATCATCTGGTAGTGATACGGCCCGAGTGGCGAAACCTTCAGCCGGTGTGCGAGCTGCATCGCCGCGATGGTCGGGGTTTTGGGCAGCGAGGCTACGCGCGATTTGCTGCCTGCCGCTTGGATGATGGCCTCGTATACGCCCTTGAGCGAGGGCACGTTCTCCGAGCCGATGTGAAAGAGGTTCGAGCCTGCGTAGCTGAGCGACTGGATGCACGCTGTGGCTAAATCCTGCGCGTAGATGAACTGGTAGCGGTTGCTGCCGTCGCCGACGACCCAGACCTTTTTGCCGTCGTCGATGAACTCGAAGAGGATGGCGAGCAGGCCGAGTCGTCCACTGTCGATGATGGTCGGGCAGCGGATGGTGATGACGTCGAGATCGGCGGCGTATTCGCCGAGAACCTTTTCTCCTTCGAGCTTGGACTTGCCGTATAGCTCGATCGGGCTGGGCGGCTCGTCCTCGCGCACGTCATGGCCGAGGTTCGAGGCCCAGAGGCAGTTCGAGGAGATGAAGACGAAGCGGCGCACGCCATGATTGCGGGCGGACTCGGCGAGGTTGCGCGTGCCGTCGACGTTCGAGGTCCAGAGCAGCGTGTCATCGATGGCGTCATGCGCGAGCTGCGCGGCGCAGTGCTGGACGGCGGCGAAGTTACCGGTGGCGAAGAGCTGATCGAGCAGGGCGCGGTCGCGGATGTCGCCGCGGATGCTGGTCAGGTTCGGGTGCGTGTCGGGATCGGCGACGAGGTCGATGTTGGTGACGGCGTAGCCTTCGTCGAGCAGGCGGCGCTTGAGCACGCCGCCGAAGAATCCTGAGCCGCCGGTGACGAGGATGTGGGTCATCGGGTGGCATCCTTTGGCTGCTGCCAGGACCAGGTACGCGACCGGTCGGCGGACTGGAAGAGATAGACGCTCAGCACACAAAGAATCGGCTCGAGCGGTGCCCGGAAGCGCGCCTGTACCGTAACGATGTAGTACGTGAGCGGAAGGAAAAAGAACGCGGCTGCGAAGAGGATGGCTCCGGGGCGGCGGCGATGAAGGGCCAGCGCGAGGCCGAGGACGCCGGAAACCGAGATCACGCAGTAGTTGATCTCGCGGATGACCTCGGCGAGCAGGCTCTTCTCGATAGGGTGAGGGACGCCGGCCCAGTAGAACCAGATGCGCTTGAGCGTGTAGTTGCGGAAGCGGTCAGGATAGGCGTGGATGATGGCTTTGGCCATCCCGAGCCGTTCGTGAGAGAAGGCAATCTCCCCTAAATTTTTGTAGCGCTTCATGTCCGGGGCTGCTTCGTAGACGGCGACTGATGGGCCATAAGGGAAGCCGCCATTTGATTCGAGTGAGCCCGCATAAAGCTCTGCCCCGAAGTTGGCGCGGAGCGGGACGAGGGTATGGAAGACATGATAGTTCCGCAGCGTCCACGGAAAGAGGCAGGCGAGGAAGATGATAGCGGCGAGGGTTGCTCGGGCGATTGCAGGGATCAGGCGGCGGCGCTCAGGCCATGCCATCCAGAGTCCGCAGAAGGGTAGGAACAGGAGCAGGGAGGAGTTAAGAAGGGCAATGCCTGCCCAGAGAAGACCGAAGACGGCCCAGAGGCGGAAGGTCTGCGTGGATTTGCCGGGCTCCTGCTCGCCGATGCCTCGGGCTTTGAGGGCGATGGCGATGACCCAGGCGAAGAGGCAGGTGGTGACGGCCATATCCCAGATCCAGTGGGTGGCATACTGCATGGCCGCGGGATACAGAGCCCAGAGCCAGCCGGACCAGAGCGCAACGCGGCGATTGAAGGAGCGCAGGCCAATCCGATAGACCGCAGGCGCGGTGGCGGCGGAGAAGATGCTGTTGACGGTGAAGAGGGCAAAGGCCGAGAGCTTCGTGTACACGCCGAAGAGCTTGAAGACGCCGCCGATCAGCAGGGGATAGAGCGGCGGGAACCAGGCAGTCGGGCCGGTGTGTCCCTGGAAGGGATCGGAGAAGCCGTAGCCGGTAGCCAGCGCCCGGCCGACGCGGCCCATCTCCCAGCCGAAGTTGAAGTACGTGTCAAAGGGCCGGATGCGGTAGGTATGGGCCGCGATGATGTACAGGACCCGGATCGAGAGGCCGACCCAGAGCATGGCCCATGGAGTCTGAAGCCACGGGGTCTTCGGGGTTGCGTTGGCGGACATGGTCAGGAGCGGCCTTCGCGCTTCTGGGCGACGACCAGACCGCGGGGCGTGGGCAGGAAGACGCAGGAGAGCAGACCCTCGCGCTCGAGTCGCTGTGCAGCCTCGCGGACGACCTTCATGTGCGAGCTGGCGTCGTGCATCAGGACGAGGCCATAGGGATTGATCTGCGGCAGGAAACGCTTGACCTCGGACTCGCGGATATCCACATCGGAGTCGGAGAAGAGGAGGTCGATGGTGCCCTCGACCTTCATCTCGAGCGAGGACTCGTTGCGCAGCTCGATCCATTCGCTCAGGCCGGAGGAGGCGATCTTTTCTTTAGCCTTCTCGAAGACGACCGGGTCGAACTCGCAGGAGATGATCTTGCCGAAGCCGTTGGACTTCAGGCCCTGCGCGATCCAGAGCGTGCTGACGCCGAGGAAGGAGCCAGTTTCGACGACAAGCGCCGGTTTGACGGTGGTGATGAGGGTGCGCAGAAACTCGAGCACCTCGGCCTCGGCGGTCATGGAGTCGTACATGCTCCATCGCTCGGGGTGGGGGCACTCGGGGGTGGCGCGGTGGTACTCGGGCAGCAGGGCTCCGGCGGCGCGCTCGGCCTGCTGCATGACCTTGTGTTCCTGCTTCAGTTTCTTGCGGAATAGACCCATCTCTTTCCATTCTAAGCGCAATGGCGGCGGTGGTTTGGGGTTTTGCCCGGCAGTCCCTTCGGGGGCGAAAGCCCGTCTTTGCCTGGTGCGATTTATGGCGCGGCTACAGCCGCGCCCTTTCCAGGAGGGAACCTCCCCGGCGAGCGGGGGAAGATGCAGTCGCCGGAGCGGATGTGTATCATGGAGTGCTTGACAGGGCTATGTTGCGGTCAGTAGTATCCTCCCGAAATGAGACGTCTCACAAATGGGCGGAAAACACCCTGCCAGCGATTCATCTGGCTGAAAGATTTCGCCTTCGGGGAACAACGCAACATCAGTTCACTCATACCGATAAAGGATAAGTAAGTATGCTCAATCGTTCGCAAGTGCAAGAAGCGGTCGGCGCGGGCGCCGGCATTCTCCGGCTGCGGCCCTGCTGGGTTCCCCGTTCGTTCATGATCCCCGGTCGCCGCCTGAAGCTTCACCCGGACGACCTGTATGCCTTCGGCGGTCATCGCGGCGGCATCAATGAGCGCTGGTTCTCCTCGACGACCAAGGCCTCGAACGGCCCGGACACCACCCCGGACGAGGGTCTGAGCTATGTGCAGCCCGGAGCGGGTGAGAAGTTCCTGCTGAAGGATGCGGTTGAGGTGGCTGGCGACTTGCTGCTCGGCGCGGATGTGATGTCGCGCGAGAACGGCTGGAACATCCTCTGCAAGTTCTTCGACAACATGGGTCCGATCCCGCACCATATGCACCAGACGGATGAGTTCGCCAAGAAGGTCGGCCACAAGGGCAAGCCCGAGGCGTACTACTTCCCGCCGCAGTACAACCAGATCAACAACAACTTCCCGCACACGTACATGGGCCTGGAGCCCGGCACGACGAAGGATGACGTCCGCAAGTGCCTGGAGGACTGGAACAAGGGCGACAACGGCATCCTGAAGTTTGCCCGCGCCTACAAGCTCATTCCGGGCGAGGGCTGGCAGATCAACCCGGGCATCCTGCATGCTCCCGGGTCGCTCGTGACCTATGAGCCGCAGGTGAACAGCGACGTGTTTGCGATGTTCCAGTCGGAGGTTGAGGGCCGCATCGTGGACCGCAGCCTGCTGGTGAAGGACGTTCCGGCGGAGCACCACAACGACATCGACTACCTGATCGCCATGCTGGATTGGGAGGGCAACGTGAACCCCGAGTTCGGCAAGTCGAACAAGACGCTGCCGAAGCCGGTGAAGCCGATTGCCGAGACGGAGGCCGCTGGCTACCGCGAGCTTTGGATCACCTACGGCACGCCGTTCTACTCCGCCAAGGAGCTGACTGTGCTGCCGAAGCAGAAGGTGACCATCACCGACGCCGAGGCGTATGGTGTCATCGTGACGCAGGGCCATGGCCTGATCGGCTCGACGCCGGTGAGCACGCCGTCGATGATCCGCTTCGGTCAGATGACCGAGGACGAGGTCTTCGTGACGGCCGGTGCGGCGCGTGGCGGCGTGGTGATCGAGAACCGCAGCGAGAGCGATCCGCTGGTGATTCTCAAGCACTTCGGCCCCGGCAACCCGGACGCAAAACCGCTCGAGAAGTAAACGAAACGACGAGGAAACGATGAGCGCAACTCATACGAAACCGGCGATTCACAACGCGATGTGGCCGGGCCTGGTAGGTAAAGGCCCGGACTCCGAGCCCCCGATCGAGCTGGAGACAATGCTCGATCTGACGGCTGCCGCGGAGGTCGATGGCGTCAAGTTTGACGGCGTTGACCTCTTCGCCGCGTCTCCGCATACGGATATTGATTCGACGAAGGATGATCTGCAGAAGATCGCCGACAGCATTGCGAGGCGCAATCTCGTGGTCGGCTCGTTGGTGGCTCCTGTGTGGGCTCCGACGGGCGGCGGCTCCGCGATGGGTGATGCTGAGGAGCGCGGCAAGTTCCTGATGCAGGTGCGCAAGGCCTGCGCGATGGGCAAGACGCTGCGTGAGATCGGCATCCGCAAGTATGGCGTCATCCGCATCGACTCGGCTGTTGGGCCGAGCGAGTGGTCGAAGGACCCGGAGGGCAATCAAAAGAAGATTGCCGAGACCTTCCGCGAGGCCTGCACGATCGCCGAGGATCATGGCGAGCGGCTCGCCGCCGAGGGCGAGATCTGCTGGGGCGGTATGCACGGCTGGAAGTACATGGTGCAGCTGCTGGAGATGGTTGGCCGTCCGCAGACCTTTGGTTTTCAGGCGGATATGGCGCACTCGCTGCTCTACACGATGGGCTATAACGCGCCGGAGTGCCGCATTCTGCCGGAGGGCTTCCAGTGGGATAGCCAGGAGGTGCTGATGGCGGCGCTCAAGACGCTGACCGATGCGCTTCGTCCGTGGACGATTGACTTCCATGTGGCCCAGAACGACGGCACCGTGCACGGCGAAGGATCGCATGACAAGACCGGACGCCACTGCCCGGCGACCGACCCCAACGGCAAGATGGACATTGTGAAGGTGGCCGGTCTGTGGATGCGCGGCGCGGATGGGCAGCCGACGAAGGCCTTCCAGCACATCTGCTGGGACGGCTGCATGTTCCCCAACTCCATGATGCTGTCTCCCCAGACCTGGAACGATGTGCTGCGGACGCTGATCGCAGTGCGCGACGCTCACGGCTGGGACTAACAAGAGAAGGATTTGACGACGATGGCAAAGAAGACTCTGAATGTTGGCCTGGTGGGCTATGGCTTCATGGGGCGCACGCACTCGAACGCCTACCTGCAGGCTCCGCGCTTCTTCGACCTGCCGTACAAGCCAGTGCTGAAGGCCGTCTGCGCGCGCAGCGTGGAGCGGGCGAAGGGCTTTGCGGAGAACTGGGGCTATGAGTCGATTGAGACGGACTGGAAGGCGCTGATTGCGCGGCCGGACATCGACCTGATCGACATCGCCAGCCCGAACGACACGCACGCCGAGATCGCCATTGCCGCTGCCAAGGCGGGCAAGATGGTGCTCTGCGAGAAGCCGCTCGGCCGCACGGCCGAGGAGGCGAAGGGCATGTACGAGGCCGTCGAGGCCGCTGGCGTGCCGAATGGGGTCTGGTACAACTACCGCCGCGTTCCCGCGCTGCAACTGCTCAAGCAGTTGCTCGACGAGGGCCGCTTCGGACGCATCTTCCACTATCGCTCGCAGTTTCTGCAGGATTGGACGATCTCGGAGGACCTGCCGCAGGGCGGCGAGGGGCTATGGAGGCTCGATGCCGCGGTTGCTGGTTCGGGCGTAACGGGCGACCTGCTGGCGCACAACATCGATATGGCGCTCTGGCTCAACGGGCCGATCAAGGAGGTGTCGGCGCTGACCGAAACCTTCATCAAGGAGCGCAAGCACAGCCTGACGGGCGAGATGATGCCGGTGACGATTGATGATGCCAGCTCGTTCATCGGGCGCTTCGGCAACGGTTCGACCTGCATGTTCGAGGCGACGCGCTATGCTCGCGGCCACAAGGCTCTGTTCACGGTGGAGATCAACGGCGAGAAGGCCTCGGCCCGCTGGGATCTGCACGACCTGCATCGGCTGGAGTACTTCGATCACCGCGACGAGAGCCGTCTGCGCGGATGGAAGAGCATCCACATCACCGACGGCGACCACCCCTACATGAAGAACTGGTGGGTGCCCGGCCTGCAGATCGGCTATGAGCACACCTTCATTCACCAGGTGGCGGACTTCCTGACCGGCGCGGCGAAGAACGAATCGGTTGCGCCGACCTTCAAAGACGGCCTCGCCTGCGACTACGTGACCGATGCTGTTCTCAGCTCGGCCAAAAATCGCCGGTGGGAAGAGGTTACTTCGATCTAATGCAGAGGTTTCGCAAGGAGCACGGTATGTCGCACATGATGGATCGTTTCAACCTTGCCGCTCGGCTCTCGCTGGCCGCGGTGTTTGCGGGCGTCCTTGTGGCGCCCGCCGTCGCGCAGGCGCCTGCCGCCAACGCTAACCCGGCCTCGGGCCGCTTCTCGCAGCCGGAGCCGATGAACTGGGATGACCATAACGGCTGGGTGCAGATCTTCGACGGCAAGACGCTGACGGGCTGGGACGGCCCCTCGGAGGTCTGGTCGGTCGAAGACGGCTCCATCGTCGGCAAGTCGAGCGACGAGCATCCCTCCGGCACGACGAACATCATCTGGCGCGCTGGCGGCGAGATCGGCAACTTTAAGCTCAAGCTCGAGATGAAGCTCGACGGCGCGGGCGCGAACGGCGGCATCCAGTACCGCAGCGCGAATGTGCCGCCGATGGCGCGTCCCATGACGCCCGAGCAGATTGCCGCGATGAAGCCGGAACAGAAGGCCCGCTTCGAGAAGGCGCAGGAGCTGTCCAAAGCTCATGCGAAGTGGAACCTGAAGGGCTATCAGGCCGACTTCGACTACAGCAACAAGTACTCCGGCCAGTTGTATGAGCAGGACTCGCCGCGCGGCATCATCGCATGGCCAGGCCAGGCGGTCGAGACAGAGCAGGGCCACTATCATCGCCTCTTCGCTACGCTGGGCACGCCCGAGGAGATGCGCTCCTACATCAAGGTCGGCGACTGGAACCAGGTCGAGATCATTGCGGACGGCCACACGCTGACGCATGTGATCAATGGCCACGTCATGTCCGTCACCGTCGATACCGACCCGGCCTATGCCGCGGCCAAGGGTCTGATCGCCTTTGAGATCGAAGGCGGCGGCACCCTCAAGATCTCTCACCGGAACATCTGGTTGAAGAAGCTTCCTTAACGCACCACAACCACAGAAGGACTACGATGCCGAATACCAACGCACCTCTTCGCTTCCTCAAGGATCTCTGGGACGACTCCGTTGCCAGCAAGCTCGATGAGCCTGAGCTCCTTCGCTATCGCTCGAACCTGCTGGGCTCCGACCTGCGGATCACCAACTTCGGCGGCGGCAACACCAGCTCCAAGCTCGACACGGTAGACCCGATCGACGGCAAGGCCAAGAAGGTTCTCTGGGTCAAGGGCTCGGGCGGCGACCTCGGCAGCATCAAGCGCGCCGGGTTTGCCACGCTGTATCTCGACAAGCTGCTTGAGCTCGAGACGATCTATCGCGGCGTGCAGTTTGAAGATGACATGGTGAACCTGTACCCCATGATTACCTTCAACAACAACCCGACCGCGGCCTCCATCGACACGCCGCTGCACGGCTATCTGCCCTTCCCCCACGTTGACCATCTGCACCCGGACTGGGCGATTGCGCTGGCGGCCTCGGCCAACGGCAAGGAGAAGATGGAGGAGTTCAACAAGGAGTTCGGCCATAACCTCGCGTGGCTTCCGTGGCAGCGCCCCGGCTTCGAGCTGGGCATGATGCTGAAGAAGATCGTTGCTGAGACTCCGAACTGCGATGGCGTCATTCTCGGAGGCCACGGCCTGTTTACGTGGGGCGACACGCAGCGCGAGAGCTACCTGAACACGATCACCATCATCGACCAGATCGGGCAGTTCATCGAGAACCATGCGGCGAAGGGATACGTCGTCTTCGGTGGTCAGAACTACACCAGCCGCGAGGACCGCAAGGAGATCGCGCAGAAGATCTTCCCGATCATCCGTGGCGCGGTCAGCCGCCGTCAGCGTTGGGTCGGCAGCTTCACCGACACCGATGCGGTGCTGAACTTCGTCAACTCGAACCAGGCCATTGATCTTGCCTATCTCGGCACGAGCTGCCCGGATCACTTCATCCGCACCAAGATTCGCCCGATGTACGTGCGTTGGAACCCGGCGGGAGATCCGAAGGAGTTGACGGAGCTGATCGACGACAGCCTGGAAACCTACCGCGCCGACTACGCCGACTACTACAACGCGAACGCTCTGCCTGACTCGCCCGCCATGCGCGACGCGAGCCCGACCGTGGTGCTCGTTCCTGGCGTGGGCATGTTTACCTTCGGTAAGAACAAGACCGAGGCCCGCCTGACCGGTGAGTTCTACATCAACGCCATCGGCGTGATGCAGGGCGCAGGCGCGCTCGGCGTGGGCGTCAATGTGGACCTGAAGGACGTTCCGCAGGCCGGTCCGGCTGCTACGGCCGACCAGTTCAAGACGCATGCCAACTACGTTGCGCTTCCGGCCAGCGAGGCCTTCCGCATCGAGTACTGGAAGCTCGAAGAGGCGAAGATCCGCCGCCAGCCACCTGAGAAGGAGTTGAGCCGCCGGATCGCCCTCGTTGTGGGTGGCGGCAGCGGCATCGGCCGCGAGGTTGCCCTGCTGGCAGCTGAGAAGGGCGCGCACGTCATCGTCGCTGACCGCGATGTAAAGGGCGCCGAGGCTGTGGCCGAAGAGGTCAAGGCGCTCGCGGGCAAGGAGGTCGTCGGTTTCACGGCGATCGACATCCGCGACCGCAATGCTATCAAGGCTGCTCTGGATGCGGCTGTCAGCCAGTTCGGCGGCATCGACATCCTCGTCAACACGGCGGCGATGTTCCCGTCCTCTCCGGACGGCATCATCACCGACGCGCAGTGGGCGCTGACGCTCGAGGTGAACGTGACGGCGAACTATCTGCTCACCGATGAGGCGAAGAAGGTGTTCGACGCGCAGGGCATCGACGGCTCCATCGTGCTGACCAGCTCGGCGAACGCGGTTGTTGCGAAGAAGGGCAGCGAGGCGTACGACGTCAGCAAGGCGGCGCTCAGCCATCTCGTCCGCGAGCTGGCGGTGACGTATGCGCCGACGATCCGCGTCAACGGCATCAGCCCGGCCACGGTCGTGAAGGGGTCCACCATGTTCCCGCGCGACCGCGTGAAGGCCTCGCTGTCGAAGTACAAGCTGCCGTTCGAGGAGTCGATGACGGATGAGGAGCTGCGCACGGTGCTGGCGACGTTCTACGCCCAGCGTACGCTGACGCATCAGCCGATCGACCCGAAGGACTGCGCTCAGGCGATCATGTTCCTCGCCGGTCCGCTCGCACGCTGCACCTCCGGACACATCATTCCGGTCGACGGTGGCCTCGTCGAAGCGTACCTGCGGTAAACGGGAGAGACGTGTGACAGCAATCGACCGTAAACAGGCCCTTGTGGCCGTGGACCTGGGCGCGGAGAGCTGCCGCGTCTCCCTGCTTCGGTTCCACAACGGCTCACCGGTCATCCGGCTCGTTCACCGTACGGCGAACGGGCCGGTTGAAACCGGCGGCCAGCTTCATTGGGATTTTGACGCGATTTACGCGAGCGTTCTGACTGGTCTGCATAAGTGCGCGGAGCTTGCCCCTGAGGGCATCGCTGCCATTGGCGTGGACGGCTGGGCCGTGGACAATGTTCGTCTCGACGGCAATGGCAACGCGATTGGCCAGCCCTTCTGCTATCGGGATGAGCGCACCGTGACTGCCGTGGAGAAGCTGCAGCATACGATCTCCGCGGATCGTTTGTATGAGCTGACCGGTGCGCAGGATATTCGCATCAACACGCTGTATCAGCTTTACTCGGATACGCTGCATGGCGTGCCGGGCGATGCGATGTGGCTGAACCTGCCGGAGTATCTGACGTACCTGCTCGGCGGGCGCAAGGTGAGCGAGTACACCAACGCCACGCATACGCAGATGCTCGGCGTGGACAACCGCGAGTGGGTTCTCGAGATTCTTGCCGCTGCCGGGCTTTCCGCTGCGGCGATGCCGGAGATGGTTCGTCCCGGTACGGTCGTGGGCACGCTTGCGGGCGAGCTGGCGGAGTTTCCGGCGTTTCATGGGACGAAGCTGATCGTTCCGGCCTGTCATGATACGGCCTCGGCAATTGCGGGGATTCCTGTAACCGGCGCGGATGACTGGGCGTACATCAGCTCGGGTACGTGGTCGCTGGTGGGCACGGTGGTGCAGAAAGGCTCGACTGGACCCGAGGCTCGCGCTGAGAACCTGACTAATCAGGGCGGCACCGGCGGTATCAACCTGCAGAAGAACGTCAATGGTATGTGGCTCATCCGTCAGTGCATCGAGCAGTGGAAGCTTGATGGCAAGGACTGGGACATCGCCGAGTTGGTCGAGGCCAGCTCGGGTTGCGAGGAGCCGCAGCACCTGCTCGACGTGGACGATCCTTCGCTGATGCTTCCCGGCGATATGCCTGCGCGCATCAACTACCATTTGCAGAGCCATGGGCATTTGCCGCTGTCCGAAGGGCCGGAGAATGCGCCGCGGTATGCCTGCCTGATCTTCCATAGTCTGGCGGCGCGGTATAAGCAGGTGATCGATCATCTGGCTTCGATCTCGGGCAAGGAACTTCGGCGGCTGTTCATCGTTGGTGGAGGCAGTCGTAACGCCTTCCTCAACGAGCTTGTCGGCAAGGCGACCGGGCTTGCAGTGGTTCCGTCCTCTCCGGAGAGCTCGACACTGGGCAACTTCGCGGTGCAGCTTGCCTCGCTTGAGGAGAACCCCGGAACGCAGGGTGTTTCCTCGGCTGCGGTAGGCCGCTGGGCGACGGTTCTGAATGAGCCGGGTGTTCTGCAGCACTAAGATAGGGGAGATGGTTCTGTAACCGTTATGGTTACAGAACCATCTCGAACGCTGTTACCTCCTGATAGGATGACCACCATGTCCGATACTCCCGCAAACTCGCGCACGTTTCTTGAGGAGCGCACCGGCAGGCTCTCGCAGATCGGCGGTATTACGCCCTTCGTTCACGATGGCAGCAAGGCCAAAGGTGTCTCGACGCTGCGTGTACGCACGGGGCGCGGGTTGGAGTTCTGGGTGATCCCGGATCGCGGCATGGATATTCTTGAGGCGAGCTTTCGCGGCGTCTCGCTGAGCTGGCACTCGCCTACGGGTGTGACGCATCCTGCTTACTTCTCGAATCGTGGCATCGAGTGGCTGCGTGGTTTCTTTGGCGGCCTGTTGACGACCTGTGGGCTTTCGACTGCGGGCGCGCCGTCGGTGGATAACGGTGAGACGCTCGGCCTGCACGGCTACATGAACAACACGCCCGCCGAACCGTGCAACTGGACCGAGGAGTGGAAGGGCGATGACTGCATTTTCACGATCTCGGGCAAGGTGCGCGAGGCCTCGGTCTTCGGGCCGAATCTGGTGCTGGAGCGCACGATTACGACCTCGCTGGCGAGCTCGTCGTTCACGGTGAAGGATGTGGTGGAGAATCAGGGCATCGCGGAGTCTCCGCTAATGCTGCTCTATCACTGGAACTTCGGCTTCCCGCTGCTGACGGATCGTAGCCAGATTCATGTGCCTTCGGTGACACGCGATCCGAGCACGCCGGTTTCGGCGGCCAGCGCCGAACGCTGGAACCTGTTCGAGGAGCCGCAGCGCGGTATCGACGAGCGGGTCTACTTTCACAGCATGAGGCCCGATGCCGATGGCCGTGTGACGGCGGTGCTGGTCAGTGATCGGGAGCGGCCTGAGTTCGGGATTGCTTTGAGCTACGACGCCTCTACGCTGCCGGAGTTTATCGAGTGGAAGCTGACGGGTGTGAACCACTATGTCCTCGGGCTGGAGCCTGCGAACTGCCGCAGTCTCGGCCGCAAAGCGGAGCGCGAGCGCGGGACGCTTCAGTTTCTGAAGCCCGGCGAGCGGCACGAGTTCCATACGGAGTTGCGTGTGCTTGAAGGGGCCGAAGAGGTAATTGAGGCGGTTCGGAAGACGGCGCTCTAACTAGAAATCCAGATGATCGATGTTGGCCGCGTTGATGAGCAGCGGTGTGCCGAGGACGACCTCGTCGCCGCGCACCTCGAGCTTGCCTAAGCGGCCTGCGTCGATGGAGGTTGCGCCCGGCGCGATCTTCTTCTGTGCGGCGAGCGTGCCCGCGTAGACCGTCAGGTAGCCGAGGTTGCGCGTGTTCCAGAGCACGATAGTCTGTACGACGCCGCTGTGGATATAGGGCTTGCAGATGCTCGGCAGCGAAAGGCCGATGACGTCGACGTCGTGGCGGCCTGACTGCTGTACGGCTTCAGCCGCGCCCGGTACGGCGGGGGCAGAGATGGCCATGACCAGCTTTGCCTTCGGGTAGACCTTCAGCACGTTCTGCGTTTGCGAGAAGGCCTTGTCGCGGTCGTCGTCGCTGGGCAGGATGGTGGCCAGCTCGAGCTTCGGATACTTCGCCAGACGCTTTTTGATCCACGCAATCCATTCGTTCTGGTTCTCGGCGCTGAGCGGGCCGGTGATGATGGCGAACTGTCCGCCTTGCGGCATGAGGCGTGCGGCCTCGTCGGTCAGCGCATTGGCGATGCCCTCGGGTGTGGCCTGATTGAGGAAGTAGTCGCGGGCGGTGGTTTCGGCGTCGGAGTCCCATGTGAGCACGGGGATGCCGTGCTCGCGTGCCTTGCGCAGGACGGTCGAGATGCTGCCCTTGTTTGTCACCGCTACGGCGATGGCATCGACGCGGCGGGTGATCCAGCTTTCGACTAATTCATTCTGCTGAGAGGCGTCTAGGCTGGTGGGGCCGTCCCAGATGAGGTCCACGCCGAGCTGTTTGGCGGCCTCTTCGGCTCCGGCGCGGGCGCTGATGAAATACGGGTCGCCCTTGGATTTCGGCATGACGGCAATGGTCAGGCGATGTCCTGCTGCGCCTGAGCCACTGCGTGTGTGGGCGATGGTAAAGCCGCCGATGGCGAGCACGATGGCTGCGGCTGCTGCGATCGTCACCATGCGCCTGCGCCGCCCGTCGTTCTGCTCGCGGGCGACCGTAGCGCGCTGCTGGCGGATGCGGTCGAGGCTGACGATGCCGAGCAGCAGCAGGCCGATGAGCACACCGGTGAACTCCGAGGGGAGCGCCATCAGGTGAAGGCCGTTCTCCAGCACGGAGAGGAAGAGCAGGCCCGCGAGCGTGCCGTAGATGGAGCCTCGTCCGCCGAAGACGGAGGTTCCGCCGAGTACGACGGCGGTGATGGCTTCGAGCTCGTAGCCTGTGCCGAGGTCGGACTTGGCGAGGCCTACGTGCGCGACGAAGATGATCGCCGCGAGGCTGGCGACTACCCCGGAAAGCAGGTAGAGCAGGGCCAGTCTGCGCTGTACGGGCAGGCCCGCGTAGCGCGCGCCCTCGGCGTTGAAGCCGATGGCGTAGAAGGAGCGTCCGAGTGTGGAGCAGTGCACCAGAACCACGTAGGCGGCTACTACTAAGAGGAACAAGGGGAGTTGGATGGGGATGACTTTGGCGATGTATCCCTGACCGAGCAGGAGGAAGCTGTGCGGGAAGCCGGTGTAGCTTGCTGCGCCATGCGTGAGGCCTTCGGCTAGGCCTCGGTAGAGGGAATAGGTGCCGAGGGTGACGATCAGCGCGGGCAGGCGCAGGCCAGCGATCAGCGCGGCGTTCAGTGCGCCGCTGGCTGTGCCGATGAGCAGCGTTAACACAATCACTAAGGGGATCGGCAGATGGCCGTCGTGCCATGCCATGCCGAAGATGGTTGCTGCGAGGCCCAGCGTGGAGCCGACGGAGAGGTCGATGCCGCCGGTCAGGATGATGGGTGTCATGGCTACGGCCAGCAGGCCTAGCTCGATGCTGTAGCGCAGCACCTCGAAGAGATTGGTGACGGTGAAGAAGCCCGGCGCGAGCGCGGCGAAGAACACTACTTCGGCGAGCACCGCCAGCAGCAGTACCCATTCGCCGTTGGCGAAGAGGCCCTCAGCCCGCGAGCGCCGCATTGCGCCTCCGCATACGGCCGAGCACGTTGGCCGTGACCGCCGCGAGAATGATGCCGCCCTGAATCGCCTTCTCCCAGTAGGCGCTGACGCCGGAGAAGGTGAGCGCCGGGCCGATCATTCCGAGCAGCGCCACGCCGAGCACGGTGCCAGAGATGGTGCCTGAGCCTCCGGTGATGGCCGCGCCGCCGACGGCGACTGCGGCGATCACCTTCATCTCGAGGCCGAGGCCGGAGTTGCTTGGAATCTGGTTGAAGCGCACGGCGTTCAGCATGGCGGCGAGGCCGGTGAGCGCGCCGGTCAGGGTGAAGACCGAGAAGACCACGCGCTCGGTGTTGATACCGACGATGCGCGCGGCAGCCTTGTTCGAGCCGGTGGCGAAGATGGCTCGTCCGGCGCGCAGCCAGCGCAGTGATGTGGCGACTGCGGCGATCAATACGACTACTATGGTGGCGGTGATGGCTGTGTAGCCTATCTGGCCCATGCCGAAGTACTGGAAGCCCGCGGGTAGGCCGCCGATCCACGAACCCTGCGTGAGCCAGCGCAGGCCGTCGCGCAAGGCGACCATCGTTGCCAGCGTGACCACGATGGAAGGGATGCGCAGGTAGGCCACCAGCGCGCCGTTGAGCGCGCCGCATAAGGCTCCGGCGAGGATGGCGATCAGGCCGCTGGCGAGGTCGGGGATTCCGGCGCGGGCGCAGACGCCCATGAGGATGCTGCATACGGCGAAGCTGGAGCCGACGGAGATGTCGATCTCGCCGGTGAGAATGATGAGCGTCATGCCGAGGGCGATGACGATGACCGGCACGTTGGCGAGAAAGAGGTCGGTCAGGTTTTCGTGGCTGAAGTAGCCCTGCGTCGTTGTCGCTAACACCGCTGCCAGCAGGGCGATGGTGGTGGCTACGGCCAGCTCGCGTGCGTGTGTTTTGATCATGCGGCCGCTTCCTTGTGGCCGAAGGCTAGGTGCATGATGGTTTGCTGCGTGGCCTCGGCGCGGCTGAGGATGCCTGCAAGACGGCCCTGGTGCATGACGCCGATGCGGTCGCACATGCCGAGGATTTCGGGCAGCTCGGAGGAGATCATCACTACGGCCAGGCCGCGCTCGGCTAGCTGCATGATGAGTTCGTGGATTTCGGACTTTGAGCCTACGTCTACGCCCTGTGTTGGTTCGTCGAGGATCATCACGCGGGGGTGGATCGCCAGCCAGCGTGCTAAGGCGACCTTCTGCTGGTTGCCGCCGGAGAGCGTGCCGGTGGGCGCGTCGATAGAGGCGGTCTTGATGCGGAGGTCGCGCACGTATCCTTCGGCGAGCGTGTCTTCTTTGGCGATGTCGATCAGGCCGTTTGGGGCTACCTCTGCAAGGTTGGCCATGCTGATGTTTTTGGCGACGCTCATCTCGAGAATGACGCCGTGCTGGCGGCGGTCTTCGGGTAAATAGCCGAGGCCGAGCTGGATCGCGTCGGCGGGGGATGAGATGGTGTGCGGCTGGCCTTCGATGAGGATGGGTGTATCTATGGGCGTCAGGCCGAAGAGAGTTCGCGCCAGCTCGGTGCGGCCTGAACCGACGAGTCCGGCTAGACCAAAAATTTCACCCTTGCGCACGGTGAACGAAATATCCTTCACGCCTGCGGTGGCGTTGGTCAGGCTGCGGACCTCGAGGGCTACTTCGCCGATGGGCACCTCGCGCTTGGGGAAGACAGAAGCGATGGAGCGACCTACCATCAGCTCGATCAGCTCGGCGCGGCTTACGCCCGCGGCCTCGCGGCAGGCGATGCTCTCGCCGTCGCGCAGCACGGTGATGCGGTCGGCGATGGAGAGAATCTCCTCCAGCCGGTGCGAGATGTAGACCATGGCGACGCCCTCGGCGCGAAGCTGCGCGACGAGGCGGAAGAGATTGTCCACTTCGCGGTCGCTAAGGAGGGCGGTCGGCTCGTCCATAAGCAGGATCTTTGCCTGTGCGCCGACGGCCTTGGCGATCTCGACGATCTGCTGCTCGGCCATGCTGAGGGTGCTGGCCTGCCGCTGCGGGTCGATGGAGTCTCCGAGCCGAGCGATCAGCTCGGCGGCGCGGGTGCGGCGCTCCTTCCAGTTCACACGCCATGCGCTGGTGCCGTTTTCGAGGGCTAGCGCGATGTTTTCGGCGACGGTGAGGTGAGGGAAGATGGAGGGCTGCTGATAGATGGCGGCGATGCCCAGCGACTGCGAGACGGCAGGGCTATTCTCTTCGACGGGCTGCCCGTGGACCTCGAGAATGCCGGAGTCAGCGCGCACCGCGCCGGTGATGATCTTGGTCAGCGTGGATTTACCCGCGCCATTCTCGCCGATGAGCGCGTGAACCTCGCCCGGCAGCAGCTCCAGAGTTACGCCCTTGAGGGCACGCACGCCCGCGTAGCTCTTGGTGATGGATCGAGCCGAAAGCACGGGGGCTGCGGGATGGATTGCTGCTGAGATGGACACGCGACGGAACCGATGGAATCAGCCTATCGGCTTGCCGCTCTCCGATCAACCGGCACGACCGCGTACGGTGAGCCGGAGTGCGGCAGGCGCGAGGAGTCGCGTATCTGCAGCGAGGCCGGAAGACGCACCTTCTTGTGCGGCAGCGGGGTATCGCCCGCGCCGATGCGGCGCAGCAGTATTTCGACCGCCTGGTACCCCATGTCGTAGGTCGGCTGCACCACGGAGGTCACGCCCGGCTTGAGGAAGTCCTCGGCGGTGATCTCGTCGAAGGTCACGAAGGCGAAGTCGTGCGGCGTGGTCAGGCCGATGGCGTCCAGCCCGCGTAGCGTCGCCAGCCCGGTGACGCCATTGGTGGCGAAGAGCGCCGTGGGGCGGTTCGGCCCCTGCATGCCCTCGCGGCAGATGCGCGCCGCGTGCTGCTGGTCGAAGCCGCAGTTCCAGATGAGCGACGGCAGCACCTCGATGCCGTGCTTCTGCAACGCCTGCTTATAACCGCGCAGGCGCTCCTTCTCGTTCTGCAGGGTCTGCGGGCCAGTGATGCAGGCGATGCGCGTGTGTCCCATGTCGATCAGGTGAGTCACGGCCATCGCTGCGGCGCCGCGGCCGTCCACGCAGACGGCATCGACGTCGAGGTCCATCGGCAGGCGGTCGAGGCAGACGACAGGGAAGTGCTCCATCAGCGAGTTGAGGCGCTCGGGCGAGTTCTCCTCGCTGGTGGCCGTCACCAGTAGCACGCCTTCGACGCGCTGCGCCCGCAGCAGGGCCATCATGTCGGCTTCGCGCTCGGGGCTGCCCTCGGAGTCAAGCATGATGAGGAAGTAGCCGCGCTCCCGCGCCGCGCACTCGGCCCCGCGGATGATCTTGGGGAAGAAGGGAATCGTGATGTCCGGCACGACGATGCCGAGGGTGTGCGTGCGGTTCGTGCGCAGGCTGCGCGCAATCAGGTTCGGCTGGTAGCCGAGGACCTTGATCGCCTCGAGCACCTTCTGGCGTGAACGCTCTCCCACGCGCGTCGAGCCGCTGATAACGTTCGAGACGGTTCCTGTGGAAACCCCGGCGAGTTTCGCCAGCTCTTTCTGGTTCGGTGCCATGCCCGCCATCCTACATGAGCCATTCGATGAATGGCGATTGAATTTTCAATGCAGGTAGATGTATACCATATACAGATGAGTCGATGCAGGGGGTTCTTCCGTATCGCTTCACCTCTCGCAACGCATTGTTTTCGAGGCTCTGCGCCTTGCAGAGACGAGGGAAGCCGCTCCTCTTTGCAGGAATCTCCCTGAACAGTTTGCGCCGCACCGGAATCATATGGAAGGCGGCACTGTATACAGCTCTATGCGCGGCTTGAAGCAATGGGCACGCTCAGCGACAATATGTAGCAGCAAGAGATCGATGACTCCGATCGGGATTGAGGAAACGCAGACTATGGGCAATCAGCAGCAACGCAGCAGTTTTGGAAGAAGGTTCTACCTCACCCAGGCAGTCGTCTTCGGTCTGTCTCTCTTTGTCGCCTCCACGCTTTCGGCGCTGTCTCCCGCACCGCAGGCCGCGACTCCGGCCCCGGCGGCTTCGGCTCCGGCAGCCCAGGCTCCCGCGAAGGATGCGAACGCGCAGTTCCCCGATAATCCGGGCCGCGCTACCTTTCTGGCGACGTGCAGCGCCTGCCACTCGCCGACGAACGTGCTGGCCTACCACCTCGACCGCGACGGCTGGGCCGACATCATCACCAAGATGGTCGGCTTCGGAGCCAGCGGTACGGATCAGCAGTTTACGGAGATTCTCAACTATTTGACGACGAGCTTCCCGGCGACGCCCGCGGCCCCTGCGGCTCCGGCGACGCCTCCTGCTCCGGCTCCGAGCGGCAACTAGGGCTGTACCGACACATCCTGTTCCCTTAACTCTTCTTTTTCCGTTGGCCCCTCAGCCAGTGGCAAAAAATAAGCAGGGGATAGCGCATAGAGGGCGCGGCTAAAGCCGCGCCCTTTCAACATGCGACATAGCAAATGTGTCGATTACCTATTCATTGGTGTTATGGGCTGCCATGCGCCTGCGTGGCTTCTCGCCGCGGCCAGCGGTATCTCGATGCGCACCGTGGTACCGATGCTCTCTTTGCTGGTGACGCTCAGCCTGGCGTCGTGCAGTTCCGCGATCCATGCGGCGATGGCGAGTCCCATTCCATTGCCCTCCACCTGGCTGCGCGAGGGATCGGCGCGGTAGAAGCGGTCGAAGATGTGCGGCAGGTCCTGCTCGGCGATGCCGATGCCGGTGTCGCGCACCACGATTACGGCCTCGTCCTCCCGTGTGTTCAGAACGACCTCGACCCGGCCCGGACCCTCGGTGTACTTGAGGGCGTTGTCCAGCACGATCCACAGCAGGCGGCGCAGGCTCGAGAAGTCGCCGAGCACCGTGACCGGATCGCGCGGGCCGGTGATGGAGAGCGATACCTGCGACCTCTCCGCGACGGACTGGGCCATGCCGCAGGCCTCGGCCACGACGTCGTTCAGGTCCACGGGCACAAGCTCCGCCGACTGCACGTGGTCGTCGGCCCGCGCCAGCGTGAGCAGGTTCTCGAGCATCTCGGTGGCCTTGGCGACCTCGTCCACGATCTCGCGGAAGGCCTGCTGGCTGATCGCATCGGCCTCCGGGCTGCGCAGCCCGATCTCGGCTACCGTGCGGACGAAGGAGAGCGGTCCACGCAGCTCGTGCGAGGCGTCGGCGGTGAACTGCTTCAGCCGGTTTACGGCGGACTCCAGCCCGTCCAGCATGACGTTGCAGGTTTCGGCCAGTCGCTCCAACTCGTCGCGGGTTTCGGCCACCGGCAGCCGCTCGGAGAGGTTGCGAATGCTGATCGAGCGGGCCTTGGCGGTGATCTGGTCGACCGGCCCGAGCGCCCGGCGGCTGATCCAGTAGCCTCCGGCGAGCGAGATCAGCAGCAGTACCGGCGCGGAGATCATCAGGCCGGTCCAGAAGCTCTCGAGCACGGTGAGATTTCCGGCCTCGGGAGCGGCGGCCATCAGCACCAGCGGCTCGCTGCCCGCGATGGTCGTTCGACGGATCATGACCCAGTACGGCGCGCCGTTGGACTCGACGTGGAGGAAGCTCTCCGGCTCATTGGTTTGTGATCCATTGGCTTGGGGCACGGCGGGCCAGGCGAAGTTGCGCGCGGCCTCGGAGGGCGAGGGAAGCGCCCGCTCGCCGTCGGAGCGCAGCACCTCGGAGAGGCCGTTGCCGGTGGCATAGGCGAAGTCGCGGAAGTCCTCGATGCGGTCGTCCTCGCTCTCGCTCTTGTTGCGGGTCAGCAGGTCCTGCAGGCGGTCCATGCGGCGCGTCAGCGTCAGGCGGCGCTCGGAGGTCAGCGTGTGCTTCAGGTGGAACCACATGGACGTGCCGAAGAGCACCCATCCGGCGAAGAAGATCACTCCGAACCAGAGGGTCAGGCGCAGCGAGATGGAGAACCTATGCTTCAACATGCTCAGGCCGCAGGGTGTAGCCCACGCCGCGGACGGTGTGGAGGATCTCCGCCTCGCCGGGCTGCGTGAGCTTGGCGCGCAGGGCGCGGATGAAGACGTACAGGCTGTCGAAGCTGACCTCGACGTCCTCGCCCCAGCCAGCCTCGATGAGCGCGTGGTGCGTCACCACGGCGCGGGTGCGGCGCATCAGCGTCTCGAGCAGAGCGCACTCGGTGCGGGTGAGCGAGACGATGCGGCAGCCACGTTGCAGCTCGTACAGGTGAGGCCGCAGAGTCAGCTCGCCCATCTCGAGGGTCTGCGGAGCGACTGTGGGCAGGCGGCGCTCAGAGGCGCGCACCTTGGCCAGCAGCACGTCGAGCGGGAAGGGCTTGGTGAGGTAGTCGTCCGCGCCCGCGTCGAGCCCGAGCACGATGTCCTGCATGGAGTCGCGCGCGGAGACGATCATCGTTTGCGTCGTCAGGCGGTCCTCGCGTAGCTGGCGGATGACGGCGAGGCCGTCGCGGCGGGGCAGCATCACGTCGAGGATCATCAGGTCAAAGAGATCGCTCCTGCCGAGGCGCAGGCCTTCGTCACCGTCGTAGGCGAGGGTGACGGCATGCCCCTCACGCTCGAGCGCCCGTCCCAGATGCCCGGCCAGGCTTCGCTTGTCTTCGACCACGAGGATGCGCATGTCTCCGCAGGCTAGAGGCGGAAGATGAATTTCGCGTAAATCCACAGTGCTGGCCAGGGTTTCCTTAGATTCGCTTTAGACGGCACTGCCACACTCGCCCTCGACCCCGAAACTGTGTCCTTAACCAGCCAACCGGAAAGAGGCTCGTATGATGATCCCCAGGCGCTTGAAGACCATCCTTCCTGTACTTGCACTTGTGCTCTGCCTTCTGTTCTCCATCTCCCCGCTCGCGGCGCAGAGTACCTCGCACGGCGCCATCATTGGCACTGTGGTTGACGGCTCGGGCGCTACGCTCTCGGGCGCGCAGCTTCGTCTGCTGCCTCTCGGCGTGACCGCCGCCAGCAGCGAGACTGGAACCTTCAGCTTCGGCGATATTCCTGCGGGCAGCTACACGCTCTCGGTTTCGTACATCGGCTTTTCGCCGATCGAGCTTCCGGTGACGCTCAACGCGGGCCAGAACATGACGGTCACACCGCAGATGAACGTCGCCTCCTCCAGCGAGGAGATCCTCGTCACCGCCGAGCGTCCGCACGGCGAGGCCGAGGCCATCAACGAGACTCGCACCGCCGACAACATCCTGCAGGTGCTTCCCGCCGAGGTCATTACCAGCCTGCCCAACGCCAACGTGGCCGACGCCGTAGGCCGCCTGCCCTCCGTGACGCTCTACCGCATCGAGGGCGAGGGTGTGTACGTGCAGGTGCGCGGTACCGAGCCTCGCCTGACCAACGTGACGGTCGATAACATCACCATCCCCGCGCCCGAGCCGACGGTGCGCCAGGTACGCATGGATATCATTCCGTCGGACATGGTCGACGCGGTGCAGATCAACAAGACGCTCTCGGCCAACCAGGACGCCAACGGCATCGGCGGCTCGGTGAACCTGCGCACCAAGGAGGCGGGCGACCAGCCGATCCTGAACCTCTACGGCAACGGCGGCTATACGCCGATCCTCAACGGCCGCGGCAGCTATGGCTTCGGGGGCACGGCGGGCAAGCGTTTCCTGAACAAGAAGCTCGGCGTGCTGGGCAACGCGACCTATGACTACAACGGCCGCGGCATCGACAACATTCAGCCCACGCTCGATCCGCTCTCGAGCTTCGCGGCTCCCTTCTACGACAACGACACCATCCGCGAGTATCGCTACTACCGCACGCGCTACGGCTTCTCCGGCAGCTTGGACTACAGCTTCGACAACAACAATAACGTCTACGCCCACGGCTTCTACAGCGACCTGCAGGACTACGGCGACAAGTGGTACTACTCGCCGATCTCCACCGGGTTGAGCTGCCCCAAGAATACGGACTGCTCCGGCGGCTCCAACGTGACTCTGCCCTCGGCGACGAAGGCCTCGCCCAGCCCGAAGTTCTACACCTCCAACAAGCGTCCCAATGCGGCCGTGAGCACGATCATCATCGGCGGACGACATACGCATAACACCTCGCTGTTCACCTGGCAGATATCGGCCTCGCGTGGCTATGAGGAGGACTCGGCGGGCAACCCGAAGGCCGACTTCTCATGGGTCGGGCCTTCGGTCTTCTGCAACTACGTTCCTACGGGACAGGCTAACCAGATGCGGCCGACCTTCGGAAGCTGCGATACGACGAACACCTCGCCGCTACTGACCGCCAAGAACTGGATCTTCAAGGACATCACAATCTCCAAGGGCGTCAACGCCGCGCTGGCGCTGACGGCGCAGACCTCATGGGCCAAGATGTACTCCTCGCACGGCCATTACGGCACCTTCGAGATGGGCTTCAAGTTCTCCAACAACCACCAGTCGCAGAACTCGACCGAGACGGTCTACGATGGCTGGTCGACGAAGGCAGGCTCCACCACGCCGACGATGGACCAGCTCCAGGACAACTTCAACAACACGGACTTCTACGACAAGAGCTACTTCAACGGACAGTACGGTCCCGTCTCAAACTTCACGCAGGCGCAGGACTACACGCTGCAGCATCTTTCGAGCTTCGTCGATGCGCAGAAGACGGTTGCGGACATCTATCCCAACCTCTTCAGCACCATCGAGCAGATCACCTCCGGCTACCTGATGAACACCATCGACTTCGGCAAGCTGCACCTGCAGACCGGTCTGCGCTTCGAGAACACCAACATGCCCGTCACCGGCTACAACCTGACCTTCTACCCGACGACCACGGGGCCGGATTCGGGCTCGCCCTGCCCGACTCCGTTGCCTGCCAGTCCGGAGAACTGCTACACGGCCACCAAGGTGCGCAATACGCCGTCGTACCTCGATGTGCTGCCCAGCATCCAGTTGCGCTACGGGCTGACTCCGAACTCGGCCCTGCGAGTGGTCTATGCCCGCGGTGTGGCTCGGCCCGATCCCTACCAGCTTGTTCCCTATGTCACCGAGGATTCGAGTTCGAGCCCGACGTCGGTATCCATCGGCAACCCTTCGCTGCGTCCCACGCACGCCAACAACTACGACGTGCTTTATGAGAACTACTTGAACCCGCTCGGCTTGATCCAGGCAGGCTTCTTCTTCAAGCAGCTTACGGCTCCGCAGATCGAGACTATCCTGCCTGCGGGGCTGGACCTGGCAACGCTGCCTCCCGGCTCAATCTCGCAGGCTACGCAGAGCGTGCTGGCGCAGTATCCGGGCGATACCATCACGCAGTTCGTCAACGGCCAGAACGCGTGGCTGTACGGCTTCGAGCTGAGCTACCAGCAGCACATGAACTACCTGCCCGGCGTGCTGCACGGGCTCGGCATCTCGGCTAACTACAGCTATACGCGCTCGCGGGAGAAGGGCGTGCCGCTGCGCACCGATCATCCGACGCTGATCGACCAGTCGCCGAACACCTTCAACATCGGACCGACGTATGACACGAAGCGCTTCTCGGCTCGCGTGGGTATGGCCTATAACCAGGGCAGCCTCTTCACCTACAACTACACCTCGCCCGCGGTGACGGGGCAGCTAGCCTCGGACCCCACGGGCCTCGGACCTAAGGGACCCTCGGGCGACGTCTACACGCTCACGCACTTCCAGGTGGACGCGCAGGCCAGCTACCGCTTCTACAAGGGCATCAGCGTGGTGGTTTCCGGCCTCAACCTGAACAACGAGGTCTTCGGCTACTACACTGGCAGCACGGTCTTCGTGAATCAGCGTGAGTACTACAAGCCCACCTACACGGGTGGTCTGCGGTACAACTTCTCGGCCAGGCGTTAGGGCCGGGCGCGGCAACTTGAATCCATAACATGGCTCGAAGGAAACCTCTCGGCATGAAGCATCTCTTCCTCCTGGCGCTCTCTCTGATAGCGGTTCTTTCTCCGATGGCGACGGAAGCGCAGACCAGCGCTCCCGCCGCCACGGAGCCCAGCGCCGACCTGCGCTTCGTCGTGTATCTGACGCGGCACGGCGTTCGTTCGCCGACCAACAAGGCCGATCAGTACAACCAGTACTCGACTGCCGCATGGCCGAAGTGGCCGGTGCAGCCGGGATATCTTACCCCGCACGGCTTCGAGCTGATGCGGCTCTTCGGCGTCTATGACCGTGCGCTGTTTGCAAGCGAGGGACTCTTCAGGCCCGCGGGCTGCGAGGATGCTTCCTCGATCACCGTCTATGCCGACTCCGATCAGCGCACGCAGGAGACAGGCAAGGCGCTCGCCGCCGGGCTCTTTCCCAACTGCGGCGTTGCGATTCATTCGCTGTCTGAGGGCACCGAGGACATGCTCTTTCACCCGACCTCGGCTGGTGTCTCTGCAGACGATGCCGCGCTCGCCGCGACGGCGCTGGCAGGACGCATCGGCGGCTCGCCCAACAACGTGACTGCGGCCTATCGCACGCAGCTAGCGGCCTTCGATAAGATCCTGGCTACCTG
This sequence comes from Granulicella sp., assembly GCA_036398595.1. Classification (GTDB taxonomy): domain Bacteria; phylum Acidobacteriota; class Terriglobia; order Terriglobales; family Acidobacteriaceae; genus Edaphobacter. The sequence goes on along the minus strand of DASWOV010000068.1, from coordinate 1,665 downwards.
CGGCGCTCCTGCTGATCCACAGCATCCGCGCACCTCGCTGCTCGATATTCCGGCGACGCTCACCTCCGGCAAGGGCGACCACGCGGCCGAGCTGCGCGGGCCGCTCAACACCTCCTCCACGCTGAGCGAGAACATCCTGCTCGAGTACGCGGAGGGCATGCCCGCCAAGGATGTCGCATGGGGCTGCATTGACGGGCCCTCGTTGCGCTCGCTGATCGACCTGCACACTGCCGCCTCGGACTTCGCGCAACGCACCACGCCGATTGCGCGTCTGCAGGCTGCGAAGCTGCTCGATCGCATCGGGCGGGCGCTCACGCAGGCTGCGACGGGCAAGGTCGATCCGGACGCGATCGCCCGGCCTTCGGACCGCGCTCTCTTCCTCGTCGGGCATGACACGAACCTTTCGAACATCTCCGGTGCGCTGAACCTGACGTGGATCGCCGATGGCCGCCGCGACGATACGCCTCCGGGCACGGCGCTGGTCTTCGAGCTGTGGCAGGACCGCGCCACCCATGCGTACAACGTACGCACGTGGCTCATGATGCAGACGCTTGAGCAGATGAGGAACTCCACGCCACTGACGCTGGCGGAGCCGCCGGCGCGGATTCCGATCTACCTGCCGGGCTGTAGCGGGAAGGATCTTTCCTGCTCGCTGAAGGATTTTTTGCGGATGTTGGCGAGCTATTAGCTCTTAGCCTTTAGCTGCTGATGCGATAAAGCCAGCCGGAGAGGCTGGCTTTGTCGTGTGATCTTTGGAGCACCGAGCGGGAATTGAACCCGCGAATACTGGTTTTGCAGACCAGCGCGTTAGCCACTTCGCCATCGGTGCCCTGTGCGGTACAAACATCATGCCGCGAAAACAACAAAACCCCACCGCATCCGGGTGGGGTTTCTATGCCTGGCGATCGTTCAACCGATTCGCTCCCGTAGACCCACCCTATGCCGCGCTAAGACAGCAGCGGCTGCAGCAAAGGTGCGGGTTGGACGGAGTCATCGACATCGATATTCGCCTGAATTTGCCCGCGCCAGCTAAGCTGGCATTAAGGGAGCCGGTTAGCTCACCTGCGGTCTTCACACCATACGTCCGAGGCCCACCTCATGTCAACACCTCGCATCTTCGACTATGCGCTGCTCGATGTCTTCGCCGAACGCCCGCTCGAGGGGAACCAGCTTGCCGTCATCACCGACGCTCGCGGCCTGACCACGGAGCAGATGCAGGCCATCGCCCGCGAAACCAACCTCTCGGAGACTACCTTCATCCTGCCGCGTGATCCAGAGATCGAGGTGCGCGAGGGCGTGAAGGTCCGCATCTTCACCGTCGCCGAGGAGCAGCGTTTCGCCGGGCATCCTACGCTCGGCACGGCCTCGTGGCTGTGGATGAACCATCCCTCGCTGCGCGAGGCCGAGGAGATCACGCTCGACCTGCCTGTGGGGCCCATCCCGGTGCGCTTTACGCCCTCGCCGGAGCGTCCCGGTGTCTTTGCCACCATGCGCCAGCAGAACCCTGTCTTCGGCAGCCTGCACGAGCCTGCGGCCGTTGCGAAGGCGCTTGGGCTTTCGCTGGACGACCTTGATCTCTCGCTGCCTATCCAGACCGTCTCCACGGGCATGGCCTTTTGCATCGTGCCTCTGCGTTCGCTCACCTCTGCCGGACGCCTGCGCGTG
>DASWOV010000067.1:0-57969 GCA_036398595.1 Granulicella sp. | reverse complement strand
CGACTGGCTGCTGCGGCAGGTCTGCGAGTTCTACTTCCACATCAAGCCGCTCTTCATCGAGCCGGGTGTAAAGACCGGCCTGCCCGTGCTGACCGACAATCCATCCGAGGCCGGAGCCGACCGCATCGCCAACTGCGTCGCCGCCTTCGAGAAGTATGGCGGTCCCACCATCGTCGTCGACATGGGCACGGCCACCACCTTCGACGTTATCTCGAAAAAGGGTGAGTTCATCGGGGGAGCCATCGCGCCAGGCCTCGGCATCTCGGCCGACGCGCTCTTCGTCCGCGCCTCGCGCCTGCCGCGCGTGGAGACGCGCAAGCCTCCCAAGGTCATCGGCACCAACACGGTCGATAACCTGCAAATCGGCCTGTATTACGGATACATCGGCCTGGTCGACGGCATCCTGGAGCGCATGATCGCTGAAACCGGCCCGGAGACGAAGGCCGTCGCCACCGGAGGGCAGGCGCGGCTCATCGCCGAGGGCTCGCGCTTCCTGAAGATCGTCGATCCTACGCTGACGCTCGACGGCATCCGTATCGTCTACGAGCGGCATCTGGAACGCAGCCGCAAGAAGAATTTCTAGGTCAGGAACGGCTGTCATTCCGCAACGCAGCGGAGGAATCCGCTTCTCCGAACCGCCACCAACGCTCAATCATGAATTACATCAACTACTTCACCGAGATCGAAGAGCGTTTCCAGCAGCGTCGAGGCACGCTGTTGATGCTCTCCACGCTCGACTGGGCGCTCATCGAGACATGGCGCGAGGCGGGCATCCCACTCGAGGCCGTGCTGCGCGGTATTGACGACTCCTTCGACAAGCACGACGCCCGCACGCGGCAGGCTGGCTCGCGCATCCGCAAGGTCAACGGACTCGCATGGTGCGCGCAGGCCGTCATGACCGCTGCCGAGCAGGTGAAGGAGGCCGCCATCGGCCTGGCTACTCCGTCGACCGAGCCGCAGGAGAGCGGCTTCGAGCAGCCGCGCATCGCGCAGTACCTCGAGCGCAATGCGGCGCTGCTGGAGGCCGCCGCGCTACCCGCGCCCGCCGATGCGCTGGCCGCTGAAACGGCAACCCGCCTGCGTTCACTCGCGCTCGAGCCAGCGGCCACGCTGGAAGAGCTGGACCGCACGCTCTCTGCGCTCGAGGAGCGCCTGACCGCCGCCCTGCTCACGATTGCTCCCGAGGACGAGATCGTCGCCCTCAAGGCGCAGGCCGACCGCGAGCTTGCCCCCTACAAATCGCGCATGGGAGCCGTACAGATCAAGCAGGTACAGCAGCAGTTCCTGCACAAGCGCCTGATGGAATCACGCAACCTACCGCGCCTCAGCCTCTTCTATATGAGTCACGAAGGATGAAGCTGACCATCCACACCATGTTCTACGGCGGCGCTGGCTCTGGCCTCGACGAGCGCGGCACACTGCACAGCGTGCCCTTCGTGCTGCCCGGCGAGCAGGTGGAGATCAGCCTGACGCACGCCGGTCCCGAGCTGATCGCCATCGACCAGCCCTCGCCGCATCGCGTCAATCCGCGCTGTCCGCACTTCGGCCCCTGCGGCGGCTGCCAGTATCAGCACGTAGCCTATCCGGAACAGACTGCGATCAAGCGGCAGATTCTGCAGGACACCTTCGCGCATGAAGGATTGACCACGCCCGCGCCCGGCCTGCACACCGCCGAGCCGTGGCAGTATCGCAACCGCATCCGCCTGCGCGTCGCCAGTGTCGACGGCGAGCTGCGCCTCGGCTACAACCGCCGCGGCAGCTATGAGATGCTGCCCATCGACGAGTGCCCCATCGCCGCGCCGCTGCTGATCGAGGCCGCACAGGCGCTCATCGCGTCGGCAGAACCACTACCCGGCTGGGCCGACAACCTCGACGAGATCGAGCTGTTCGCCAATCACGACCAGTCGAAGTTACAAATCACGCTCTTCCTCCGCAGCGACCGCAAAATCGACCTCGCACTCCTCTGCACGCAGCTTCAGCAGCGCATTCCACAGCTCGCCGGGGCAGGCATCGTCGTCACCGGAACCTCCGGCCGCAAGCACCAGCCCGGAGCCACATGGGGAACGCCCGGCCTGCTCTACCACGTCGCCGGGCGTGACTACTGGGTCAGCCGCCCGAGCTTCTTTCAGGTCAATCGCCTCCTCGTCGATACCCTCGTCAAGCTCGCCGCAGACGGCCGCTCAGGCGATCTCGCATGGGACCTCTACGCGGGCGTCGGCCTCTTCTCCCGCGTACTGGCCGAGCGCTTCGCCCGCGTCACCGCCGTCGAGACTGTCGCCGCCGATCTCACGCAGTCGCTCCGCTCGCCGCACCGGGCTGTCGGCTCCACCGTGCTCGACTTCCTCCGCGCCGCGATCCTCGAGCGCGACCGCCCCGACCTCATCCTCGCCGACCCTCCCCGCGCCGGGCTTGGCCCCGAGGTCTGCGCCCTGCTGGCCCGCATCCGCGCCCCGCAGATCGTCTACGTCTCCTGCGATCCCGTCACGCTCGCCCGCGATCTTCGCGCTCTGGTAGACTCCGGCTACACCGTCAACACGGTCGATCTGGTCGATCTCTTCCCCCAGACCTTCCACATGGAGACGGTGGTCACACTTCACCGCTGACGCGGCCGGACCTCACCCTCCACCGCGACGCAGAGCAGGAATGGCGGGCAGATGAAGACTCCACCGGGCGCGCACCCACGCGCCGCCCTCGAACGCGTGCTCTGGCCCGATGCCCGCCGCATCGAGCCGCTTGCCTTCCGTCGTGCTCCCCTACTTGCTGCCGCGCTTTGCTTCTCTTCGGGAGTCCTCCTCGCCCATACGTGGCACCCTGTCGTGGAGCTTCTACTTGCTACACTTCTGCTCGTCCTGCTGACCTTCCTCGGCCTGCTGCATACCGCCCGCGCCGGACTCATCGCTGTAGCTGCGCTCTGGATCGTCGCCGGGCTCTGGTGCGCGGAGATCGAGCCAGTCCCGCCCGCGCAGCCGGAGATGCTCACCTACGCCGACGGCCTCAGCCGCACCGTGCGCGGGCGCATCGTGCGCATCCGCGAGCTGCCCCCGCTCGATGCGCACGACACAGACACCGACCACACCACATGGAATGAGGACGCCTTCGCGCCGCCCGGCACCGTCTCGCTCGATCTCGCACTCGATGCCATCGAGTACCTCACGCCAGACATCTCGAAGATGGTCCCCATTACCGGCGGCGTCCGCATCACGCTGATTGGTGAGCCGCCCGCGCTTGCCTGCGGCGACCTCATCGAGGTTCCCCTGCGCCTGAAGCGCCCCGAACGCTACCGCGACCCCGGCGCATGGCAGTACGCCGACTATCTCCTCGAGCAGGGCATCGGCGCGCATGCGAGCACCCGCACAAACCATCTCCGCATGCTGCCGCAGACACCCTCCTCTGGCGTTCATCTGCACTGCCGCCTGTACGCCGCGCAGACATGGGCCTCCAACCGCATCCTCGACTTTGCCGCCTCGCCTGCCAACCATGCGCTGGTCGCGCCGATGCGGCTCACCACCGACGACGCAGGCATGCTCAACGCCATGCTCTTCGGCGACCGCACCCGACTCACTCATACGCTGCGCCTTGGCTTCGAGCGAACCGGCTCGTTCCACCTCTTCGTCGTCTCGGGTATGCACGTAGCTCTCCTTGCGGGCGTACTCTTCTGGATACTCCGGCGGCTGCGACTGCACCGTATCCCCGCGACCGTGCTGACGCTCTCACTCACCACCGCCTATGCGCTGCTCACCGGCTTTGGAGCGCCTGTGCAGCGCGCGCTCGCCATGTCGGCGGTCTTCCTGCTGGCCCGGTTGTTGCTGCGCGATCGCAGCGTGCTCAATGCGCTGGGAGCCGCCGCGCTGGTCGTGCTCGTCGGCTCGCCCCGGGCTCTCTTCGAGGCCAGCTTTCAGATGACCTTCCTCGCCATCGTCGCCATTGCGGGCATCGCCGTGCCGCTCGGCGAGTGGACGATCCTCCCCTACGCCCGCGCCGCGCGGCATCTCCGCGAACGTCGGCTCGATACGTCCTTACCTCCGCATCTCGCGCAGCTTCGCGTCCGGCTGCGCCTCTGGGGAGAGCCTCTCACCCGCATCCATCGCCGCCTTTCCCTGCTGCCTGCGATGCTGTTTCGTTTCGCTCTAAACCTCGCAGAGCTTATCCTGATCGGCCTCGTCGCCGAGATGCTCATGGTCCTGCCCATGGCGCTCTACTTCCACCGGGCGACGCTCTTCGCCCTGCCCGCCAACATCCTCAGCATTCCGCTGATCTCGCTGCTGGCTCCTATGGCGCTCGTGACCTTCCTCGGCTCGCTCGTCAGCCCGGTGGTGGCTCTTCTGCCCGGAGCGGCAACGGCCTTGCTGCTGCACGGTATCCTCGCCGTCATCGGACACATCAGCACGCTGCACACCGCCGACTGGCGCACGCCCGGACCGACGATGCCGATCGCGCTCGTCGCCGTCCTTCTCTGGATGTTCTGCTGCTGGGCCGTCCGGCGCTCCCGCCGATGGGCCTTCGCGGCCGCGGTCGCTCTTCCGCTAGCCGCGGTCCTCATCCTCTGGCCCGAACCGCCGCAGGTCACTCCCAACAGCCTCGAGCTCACCGCCATCGACATTGGGCAGGGCGATTCCCTGCTGGTCGTCTCGCCCACCGGACAGACCATGCTCGTCGACGCCGGAGGACCCACCGGCTCCTTCCGCGAGGCGGCCGAGGCCACCAGTCGCTTCGACGTCGGCGATGAGGTTGTCTCCCCCTATCTATGGTCGCGGCAGATTCGCCGCCTTGACGTCCTCGTGCTCTCGCACGCCCACAGCGACCACATGGGCGGGATGCCTGCGGTTCTGCGCAGCTTCCACCCACGGGAGCTGTGGGTTTCGATTGATCCCCAATCCACCGCCTACAACGCCCTGCTCGCCGAGGCCCGCGAGCTTGGCGTCACCGTCCGCCATCTGCACGCCCGCGACGCCATCGCCTGGGGCGGAGCGCAGATCACCGTGCTCTCCCCGGCAGCCGAGTACACCAATACCTTTGTTCCCGTGAACAATGACTCGCTCGTGCTGCGCGTCGACTACGGCCGCGCCTCCATGCTGCTCGAGGGCGATGCCGAGGCCCCCAGCGAGCGCACCATGCTCGCCACCGGCCTTCTCGGCCCTGTCATCCTGCTCAAGGTCGGCCACCATGGCAGCCAGACCAGCACCACGCCCGAGTTTCTCGCGCAGACAGCGCCCCGCGACGCCGTCATCTCCGCCGGGCGCGACAACACCTTCGGCCATCCGAGGCCCGAGATCCTCGCCCGGCTGGCCGCAGCCGGAACGCGCCTCTACCGCACCGACGAGTTCGGCCTGACGACCTTCCTGCTCTCGGCCGACGGCAGCATCCTGGAGATCACCGGAGCCGCTGACAACTAGGCGTATCGGCACCGTTCGCGCACAAATATGCAGAAAGGGCGCGGCTTATAGCCGCGCCCTTTCATACCGCCTGTGAATCTGCCGCTATGCCCTGACTATTTGCTGATGAGCGGGAGGCGCGGAAAATGGAAGACCACACCCGTGCTGATCGAACCCACAGGAAACATATGGTCCGGCCCCGTTGCGGTCGGGTTGTTGAACTGCTTACCCTGCACCCCACCCCATCCCAGCTCCACCACGCGCCAGTCCATGATCGGTATCAGTTGGTAGTCCACGCCGGCAAAGACGTTGTACGCAAAGTGCGTCGTGATCTGCACGCCCGTGTCCTTCGAGATGCCGCCCGGCGTCGTCGCCAGCACATTGTTGTAGGCTACGCCGAAGTTCGTGCGCGCCACGCCCACCATGCCGGAGACATACGGCCTGATCTTGAGGATCGGCGCATGGAAGGACAGCCGCACGCCGCCCAGGCCCTCACCCAGATGGCCGCCGCCCCCGTTGTAGTTCGGGTACGCGCTCTGCGTGCTGTTGGTGATCGAGCCGCGGATCTCGCCGCCCAGACGCACCAGACCGAAGCTCCGCCAGTCATAGAAGATGCCGCCAGTCGCGCCGACCGGGTTATAGTTGCCGTTCGTGAAGGTCTGGTTTCCTTCCTGGTACGGCACGTTGTACATATGGTGCACAGTCACCGTGCCAAACGCACCGATCTGCGCATGCGCGGTGGAGACGGCAAAGACGGCTGAGGCCAGGGCAAGGAGGAGCTTCCGGATGTTCATCTCTCCGAATTTTACCTGTATGACGCCATCCCCGCGAACCCTCCCTGCGCCGATCTGCGTCTATTCCCCAACGGAGGTACTCCTTGGAATACGGCCAGCACCCCGAACCCACCATCCCCATGACCGCCGAAGAACGCGCCGAGGAGCAGAAACTCCTCCGCCGTCTGCAAATGATGATGAATATGGTCAGCGCAACCATCGCGCAGGACACCACGCTCACGCTCGACGAGGCCTCGCAGATGATCGCCGACAGCCGCCGGGCCGCGCTGGCCATGTTCCCCGGCAAGGAGCTGGCCTACGACCTCATCTGGAGGCCGCGCTTTCAGCGGCTACTGCGCGAGCGCTTCCGCATTATCAACTAGCGGCGGCTTAAACTGGAGGTATGCATATCCGGCCAGCTACCTCCGGCGATCTTCCAGCTATTCTGAATATCCTCGACCGTGTGATCCCGATCATGCACGCCGCAGGAAATCACCAGTGGGGCAGCGGCTACCCCAACGCCGAGGTCTTCACGCAGGACATCCGGCTCGGCCAGCTCTGGGTCGCCGAAATCGACGGCACCGTGGGCGGTGTGGCCGCCGTCACCCTCGACGCGCCGAGCTATTTCCTCAACCCCGACTGGACCGTTGATCCCACCGCTGCCATCACGACCCATCGGCTCGCCGTCGATCCCGACCTCGGTGGCCGCGGCATCGCCAGCCGCCTGATGCAGAAGGCCGAAGAGATCGCACGCGAGCGGGGCGTCTCGCTGCTGCGAGCCGACACCGACCCGAAGAACCCGGTTACGAACTACCTCTTCCCCAAACTCGGCTACCAGTTCGTCGGCTCCTTCGGCATCGGCTTCCGCCCCGGCATGCGCTTCCTCTGCTACGAGAAACGGCTGTAGCTACCTCTGCTCCGCCAGCCACGCCTTCAGCTTCGGCTCTTCGGCTGCGCGAAGCTGCACGCACGCATCGATCGAGTTGATCGCCTTCGCCAGCGTCCGCTCCGAGCCCACTACCGGATGCTCGCCGAAGAACTGCTTCACCTCGTCCCGCTGCTCAACGGTGCAGAAACCGCCGCCCGGCGCGTTCACGATTCTTGCGCCGGAGCTGGCCGTAAGCTGCGCCTGCACCTTCGGCCAGTTCTCCTTCACGAACTCCCACGCCACCCCGCTCGTCGTCCGCTGCGAGAGCAACACGGCCATCGGAATCCAACTGCTCTGGTTACGCACCTTGCCCGAGACTGCGTACGCCATCGTCCTCCGCACCAGCGCCGGGTCGGTAAATATGGCCAGCGTGCGCAGCGAGTCGGCCTGCACCACCGGGTCGCGCTCGTCCTGGCTCATGGCGAGGAACTTTTCGTACAGCGCCGCATCGCCGTTCTCCGCAGCAATCTCGACCGCCGCATTCTCGAAGACCGGGTCGCCCGTCTTATGCCCGGCGAGGCTCTCCTCGGTGACCTTGCGGGCCTCGGACAGCACCGCCGGGTCCTTCGCCTCGCCCAGTGCACTCAGCAGCTCCGCCCGCAGCGACGAGCGATCATAGCTGTCCTTCGCCGAGGGCTTGCCCAGCGCGGCATACACCGGGCCGAAATTCTTCCGCACCACCTCGGCGAGCCGCTTCTGGTCGTCCGCGTCGGCGATTCGCTCGTTCACCGCATGCACCTTAACGAAGGCGTTCTGGAGTACCGCGCCGCTCTGCTCCTGCTTCAGCGCCATCACCAGCGAGAGAAACTCGCCTGCCGATCCCTGACCGGCACGCATCAGTGCCCATTGGTCGCCCAGCAGGCCGATGCGCTCCGGCGGCGTCAGCGTCGTCTCCACCTGCTTCGTGATGTTGGCCAGATCGTTCGCCTCATACGCCGTGCGGAAGTACCCCGCATTCGCCGCATTGGCATAGAAGAACTCCGCCTGCGCCGGGAACTTCACCGTCGTCGTCTCGGGCGTCACCACCTGACATTCGCTAGCCTTCAGGCAGACCGGCACCGTCCACTTCTGCATAGTCGGGTTCTCCGGGTGCGCCTGCAGGAAGAACCGGCTCTGCATGACGATCGCACTGCCGCCGTCGGCGGTCTTCAGCGCGTCGCCGAACTTCAGCAGAGGCACACCCGGCTCGGCCACGAAGCTCTGCATGATCTTGTCCACGGGCTTGTGGCTCGTCGCGGTCTGCGCTCCCCAGAAGTCCTCGGCCGTCGCATTCGCGTACATGTGCGCCGCGAGATAGTTGTGCACACCCTGACGGAAGGCTTCCTCGCCGAGATAATTCTCCACCATGCGCAGCACCGCGCCCGCCTTGCCGTAGGCGATGCCGTCGAACATCTCGTTGATCTCGGCAGGCGTCTCCGCCTTGGCGCGGATCGTCCGCGTCGTCGGCTGCGCGTCGAGGTTCAGCGTGGAGTCCAGCTCATTCGCCCGGTCCTCGGGGATGTTCCACTCCGGATGCCACTTCTCGACCGGCTTGTACGCCATCCACGTGGCGAAGCCCTCGTTTAGCCACAGGTTGTCCCACCACTGCATCGTTACCATGTCGCCGAACCACTGGTGCGCCATCTCGTGCGCCACCACGCTGGCGACCTCCTTCTTGCTGGCGATGGAACCGGTCTTCGCGTCCACCAGCAGGTCCGTCTCGCGGTAGGTGATGCAGCCGAAGTTCTCCATTGCGCCCGCCTCGAAGTCCGGCAGCGCAATCATGTCCAGCTTGGGCATGGGGTACTTAATGCCGAAGTAAGTATCGTAGTAGTGCAGCACGAACTCCGCTGCCTCCACCGCGAAGGGCGTGAACTTCACCTTGTCCGGCGTGGCGCAGGCGCGGATCGGCACACCATCGGCCTCCCCCGAGCTGCACTTGAAATCACCCACGAGAAACGCCACAAGGTAGGTCGACATCTTCGGCGTCGTCGCAAACTTCAGCGTGTGCTTGCCCGGCCCGGCTGGGGTATCGGCAATCTGGTTCGTATTTGCAATCACCGAGTCATTCGCATCCACGGTCAGCGAGACGTCGAAGGTAGCCTTCAGCGCAGGCTCATCGAAGCTCGGAAATGCCCGCCGCGCATCGGTGGCCTCAAACTGCGTCACGGCATAGTTGCGCGCCTTCGTCTTCGAGAGATAGAACCCGCGCAGTTTATCGTTCAGGATGCCCGTATAGGCGATCTGAAGGGTGTTCCGCCCCGCTGGCAGCGCCTGCGGAAAGGTCAGCGTGGCCTGCTCCTTGGCCGCATCGAGTGAGACGGTAGCCATCTGCCTTCCGCTCGTCACCTGCTGGAACTCGATCTCCGCCGCATTCAGCGTGATCGCCGCCATGGGAGCATCCAGCACAACGTCGATTGTCTCGCTGCCAGTAAAGGTCGCAGCACTCAGGTTCGGCGTCAGAGACAGGCTGTAGTGCTCCGGCCGAACTCCTCCCGGCAGTCTCTGCGCCCGAAGCGCTGTGGTAAAGGTGAGAGCAAGGGAGACGGCAAGCAGACAACGGTGAAACGACATGCGTGGAAACCTCGTTGATTCGGTTCTTATTGAGAACCTATTCCAGCGTACGACAGATAGGGATGTGGCGTCCCGGACTTAAATCTTCATCCGTCCCACACAGAGCCGCGCCGGGCGTGCTGTCTGGATCGCAATCTGCTCCATCGACAGCCCCGCAGCGAGCCCCATCCGCTGCCAGTCCTCTTCCAGAAAACTCCGCCGGATCGACACCAGACCATCGTGCTTCACGAACCGATGCAGAGGCAGCAGACGCCCCATCCAGCCAAAGAGCCGGTAGGGAGTCTCCTTGCGGTGCAGATCGTTGAGGAACCACCCCAGCCGCGCCCGCTGCTCCATCCAGCGCAGAAAGGCGACGATCTCGCCCTCCTCCAGATGATGCGTCACGAGCGAGCTCAGCACCACGTCCACCTCGCCGGGATAGGCAAAGGCATCTCCATGAATCCATTCAATCGTGCTTTCGGGAGGAGTCGCCTCGCGCGCTATCCGCACCGTGTCCGCGTTCAGGTCGAGGCCCACCAGACGCACCGGCACCCTGCGGTCCGCGGCCCACACGGCGATCCGCCGCAGCGTATCTCCGTAACCACAGCCCACATCCACGATACGCAGCGGCTCGAATCCCTGCGGAAGCCGCTTTACCAGCCTATCGAGCCACTCGAGCGTGGGCCGATAGGCTCCCGTCAACCGGTTCAGCCAGGCAAGATCCTTCAGGCAGGCCCGCAGCTCCTCGAAGCTGCACGGCTGGTCCATCAGCTCCGGCAGCGATGACGGTGCCACCCGCAAGCTGAGATCCACATTTGCCAAGCTAGTTTGTCCGAGCCGCCCGCCCAGCCAACTCCGCGGCGCGCTCCTCAGCGTAGGCCGCGGCACCCAGCAGAGCGCAGGTTTCGTCCAGAATGACCCGCACCGGAACCGCCTCCAGCAGCGGCGAGAGGCGTCCCTTATCCAGAAACGCCTGCATAAACGCCCCATGCCGCAGCGTCTTCAGCGTCTTTGGAGCGATGCCACCACCCAGATAGATGCCTCCTGTGGCCAGCACCTTCAGCGCCATATTGCCTGCCTCGGCTCCGTAGGCCGCGGAAAAGAGCCGCATCGTCTCGAAGCAGATGGAGCTCGACCCATCCTCCGCGCATGTGCCAATCACTGCATTCGGGTCCTCGTGGAGCAGCCGATCCTTCAGCCATCCCGGCTCGTCCAGCTTCTCCACATCGCGCAGATAGGCGTACACGTTCTTGATGCCAAGCCCCGAAACCACACGTTCAAAGCTCACGCGGCCATTCAGCGTATGACGCAGGTATTGCAGCAGAGCGACATCGCGGTCGGTACGCGGCGCAAAGTCGCAGTGACCACCCTCGGACGCGAACGGCTTGTGCCGCCTGCCGTCCCAGATGAGCAGAGCCTCACCCAACCCGGTGCCCGCCGACACCAGACCGGCGTTGCCCGCAGCCTCGGGATTGCCTTCGTGCAGCGTAAAGATCTTCTCCGGAGCGACCTCGGGGATGCCGTAGCCGTTCGCCTCCAGATCGTTGATGAGGAAGATGTGCCGGATGCCCAACTCGGCCTCCAGATCGCGCGAATCCAGTATCCACGGCAGGTTCGTCAGCTTCAGCCGCCCGTCGCGCACCGGCCCGGGACAGCCGAAGCATGCCGCAGCGATCTTATCCTTGTCGTCCGTGCCCTCAAGGAACCTGACGACCACCTCGCCCAGCGACCGGAACTCGTGCGCCGGGAACCTGCGCTCCCGAATCTGCTTCAATCTTCCGTTCTCGAACTCGTACAGCGCCAGGTGAACCTTCGTGCCGCCAACATCCCCTGCCAGAATCATCGATCGAGCTCCAGTATGCCCACCTTCAGTCCGCTCTCGTGACCGGCAGGCTCCGGCAGCTTCGCCGCCGCGACCTCATCCAGCAGAAACAAAAGCTTCCCGCTCGCCGGGCGGATCAACTGCGAAGGCAGCGTCTCCGGATCGTACGGTCCCTGCAACACCCGGTGCAGCACGTCGGTCTTCGCCGCGCCCTCGATCAGAAAGGCTACCTGCCGCCCCTGATTAATGACCGGCCACGTCAGCGTGACCCGCCACGTCTCTTTCTGGAGCACGTGGTTGGCGATCACCAGGCGGCCGATCTCATTCAGCCCGTCGGTGTGCGGAAACAGCGACGCCGTATGCCCGTCGTCTCCCATGCCCAGCAGGACGAGGTCGAAGGTCGGCGTCTCCGCGCCCTCGAGCTTGAAGGTATTCCGCAGCACGCTCTCGTAGCGCGAGGCCGCGACCTCCGGCTCCAGCTCACCCTCCATCCGGTGGATGCGGTCCTCGGCCAGCGGCACCTTCGAGAGCATCTGCTCCTTCGTCATGCGGTAGTTGGAGTCCTTGTCGTCCGGCGGAACGCAGCGCTCATCCACCCAGTAGAGGTCGAGCTTGTCCCAAGGGACCTCCGCCAGAAAGGGCTTCGTCGCATCGGCCAGCAGGGCAAACATCGCCTTGGGCGTCGATCCGCCCGAGATGGCGATCTTCGTCCGCCCGCGTGCGGCGACCGCATCGACTGCGGCCTTCGTAAACAAGGCGGCCGCCGCCTCGGCGACCGCTCCTGCACTGGTTGCAACCTTGTACGTCACCGTCACCGGACGCGGCATCTACTATCTCCTTCGTTCCTTATAGCTTCTGCCAGCTCCGGCCGTCCCGCGCCAGCAGGTCGTCGGCCTCCTTCGGCCCCCACGAACCCGCCGCGTAGTTCGGGAAGTTCGCCTTCTGAGCCGCCCACGCCTCAAGAATCGGCGTAAACAGAGCCCAGGTCGCCTCTACGCCGTCGCGGTGCGCGAACAGCGTCGCATCGCCCAGCATGGCGTCGAGCAGCAGCCGCTCGTAGCCGTTGGCCGTGCTCTTGCCGAAGGCGTCCGCGTAGCTGAAGTGCATCGTCACCGGGCGCACATTGGTCGTCGGACCGGGGATCTTCGCGCCGAAGCGCAGGCTGATGCCCTCATCCGGCTGAATGCGCATGGTCAGCACGTTCGGCTCGATGGTGTCCTCGCAGTTGTTGCTCTTGAACAGGTGCGTCGGCGGCTCCTTGAAGACCACCGTCACCTCGGTCACGCGCTTGGCCAGCCGCTTGCCTGCGCGAAGGTAGAACGGCACGCCCGCCCAGCGCCAGTTTTCGATCCCGAGCCGTACCGCCGCAAAGGTTTCCGTGTTCGACTCGGAGCTGACGCGATCCTCCTGCCGGTAGCCGATGACCTCCTTGCCCTCCACCGTGCCCGCGGCGTACTGTCCGCGCACCGTGTGCTCGACCGGAATGCCCTCAATCGCCCGCCATACCTTCAGCTTCTCCCGGCGCACCGCCGCCGCGAGGAAGGAGTCCGGCGGTTCCATCGCTACGAAGCTCAGGACCTCCATGACATGGTTCTGCAGCACGTCACGCGCCGCGCCCGCCTTCTCGTAGAACGGCCCGCGGCCCTCGATGCCGATGGACTCGGCCGCCGTGATCTCCACGTGGTCGATATAGTTCCGATTCCAGATCGGCTCGAAGATGCCGTTGCCGAAGCGGAAGACGAGGATGTTCTGCACCGTCTCCTTGCCGAGATAGTGGTCGATGCGGAAGACCTGGCTCTCGCTCAGGACCGCGTTGACCTCGTCGTTCAGCTTCTTCGCCGACTCGAGATCGGTGCCGAATGGCTTCTCGATGATGACGCGTACCCACTGCGTCGTCTCCGGCTCGGGCTTCGACATACCATGCTTGCCCAGACGGCCGATGATGTCGGCAAAGTATTCGGGAGCCACGGCCAGGTAGAACAGCCGGTTGCCCTTGGTGTGGAACTGGCCGTCCAGCTCGGCTAAATATCCTTTGAGGCGCTCGAAGCCCTCGTCGTCGTCGAACTCGGTCTGGAAGTACTTGACTCGCTCGACGAAGGAGGCCAGCTTCGGCTCGTTCTCCTCGACGCCGCCGCCCTTCACGATGCCGTCCTGCATATCCGGCGCAAAGCTCGCGCTCAGGTCGCGCCGGGCCACGCCCACCACCGTGAAGTCCTTCGGCAGCAGGCCCTGCTGCTCCAGGTGGTAGAGCGCCGGCAGCAGCTTGCGCTTGGTCAGATCGCCTGAAGCTCCAAAGATAACGACGATGCAGGGCTCGGGAATCCGCTCGCCCTTCCTTGTATCCACTGCCGTCGACGGCGCGACCGCTGTAGTTGCCATAACGTGCTCCTTCTCTGAATCCTACCGCTCTCGAACGGCAATCAGGTTCTTTGACTCCGGCGGAAGGACGAAGGGTAGAGTGCCCCGTCCCCGGAGGGAGGACCGTCCCGGCCCTCCCTCCGTCTTCCGCCTATGACTTCTTGATGGCGTGGCCACCGAATTCGTTTCGCATAATCGAGATCATGCGGTCGGTAAAGTTGTTCTGCTCCCGCGAGCGCAGACGCCGAATCAGCGACTCCGTAATGACCGGGGCCGAGATGTTGAGGTCGATGGCCTCCATCACGGTCCAGCGGCCCTCGCCCGAGTCCGGCACAAAGGCCTCCATGCCCTCGAGCGTCGGATTCTTCTTGAGCGCGTCGGCCGTCAGGTCCAACAGCCACGAGCGCACCACCGAGCCCTTCTGCCAGATCTCCGAGATCTGCGTCAGGTCGAGCGATAGCTCTTCCTTGGCCTTCAGGATCGAAAAGCCCTCGGCGTATGCCTGCATCAGGCCGTACTCGATGCCGTTGTGCACCATCTTCACATAGTGACCCGCGCCAGCAGGTCCGACGTGTCCCCAGCCCTCGGTCGGCGAGGGCGCGAGCGCCTCCCAGATCGGATTCAGGCTCTCGACCACGGCTTTGTCGCCGCCGACCATCAGGGAGTAGCCCTCCTTGAGGCCCCAGACGCCGCCCGAGGTGCCGCAGTCCACGTACTCGTAGCCCTTGGCGGTTTCCTCGGCATGACGGCGCTGCGTGTCCTTGTAGTTCGAGTTGCCGCCGTCGATGAAGATGTCGCCCTTGTCCATCAGGGCCTCCAGCTTGGCGATCGTGTCGTCCACCGGCTTGCCCGACGGAACCATCATCCAGATGGCGCGCGGCGCGGAGAGGTTCTTCACCAGGTCCTCGAGCGAGTGCACACCAACCGAACCGGTCGCGGTCAGCTTGTCCACCACCTCGGCGTTGAAGTCGAAGCCGACTACCTTATGCCCCGCCAGGCGAAGACGTTCCGCCATGTTGAAGCCCATCTTGCCCAGTCCAATCAGTCCGAGTTCCATGTTTGTCCTTCCGTCTGCGGCCTATGCCGTTTTGAGGTGAGAATCTCGTTAGGGTCAGTACATCGCGCAGGTATTGCTAACTATAAAATCAAATCCTGTACTCTCTACGAAATTCTATGGCCCGTTCATTCACTTGTGAATGAACGGGCCATAATTGCTCAATCTTCCTTCGGATAGTCCGCGCCTACCGTTACGGACCTCCATGCCTCAATCTCCTTGTGCCAGCGGTCGAGCTTTCCCTCGAACCGCTCCAGCGCAATCGAGCCCAGCAACAGGTGCAGCGGGGCCTCGGGCGAATCGACCACTTGCATCATGGCATGGACGGCCTTCAGCGGATCACCCGCCTGTTTGCCGTTGTTCGACTCGCGGTACTCCCGGGTCTTGCCGACGGTTTCCGCGTAGTCGGCGATATGCGTCTTCGCCACCACGCCCGACCGGCCCAGAAAGTCGGTACGGAACGGCCCCGGCTCGATGATCGTCACCTTGATACCCAGCGGGCCGACCTCGGTCGCCAGCGCCTCCGAAAGCCCCTCCACCGCGAACTTCGTCGCGTTGTAGTAGCCCCAGCCGGGCAGCCCCATCAGGCCGCCGATGGACGACAGGTTCAGGATGTGCCCGCTGCGCCGCTCGCGCATCTGCGGCAGAAAGGCCTTGGTGACATTGACCAGGCCGAAGACGTTGGTGGCGAAGACCGGGTCGTACTCTTCGGCGACCGTCTCTTCCACCGCGCCGGTGATGCCGTAGCCCGCGTTGTTCACCAGCACGTCCACGTGGCCGAACCGGCTCAGCGCCGCCTTTGCGGCCGCGTCAATCGAGTCCTGCTTCGTCACGTCGAGCGGCAGCGCCAACGCCTGCTCCGGATACTGCTCCTCGAGATCAGCAACCTGCTCCACCCGGCGGGCGGTCGCCGCGACCTTATTTCCTGCTTTCAGCAATTCCTCAGCGAGAATGCGCCCAAACCCAGTGGACGCACCCGTAATGAACCACACGCGGTTCTGTATCGATGTTGTCATTCCTCTCCAGATGCCGCCGGACGGGGCGGCGATGCGGCCCTGTCCTATCGGTTAGCAGAAATATCCAACAAATGCGTGAACATCCAGCCAATTCCGCCAAATCTTCAGCAAATCGCGCCAATTTGAGGCTGTGGCGAACCTGATTACGATCCCAGGGTCGTTCCCGCCGCCGCGGGCATGTACAGCTTTTCGATGGCCTTTACCTTGTTCAGGCGGCGCACGAATCGCTCCTCGGTGCCGATAAAGTTCGCCTTCAGGTAGGAGGCGACGCACTCGTAGGCCAGCTCCACGCCGATGATCCGGGCTCCCAGCACCAGTACGTTCATCTGGTCGTGCTCCACGCCCTGATGGGCCGAGTAGGTGTCGTGGCACATGCCAGCCCGCACGCCCGGCATCTTGTTGGCTGCAATGCACACGCCCACGCCCGAGCCGCAGATCAGGATGCCACGGTCAGCGGTACCCGCCATCAGCTCCTTACCCACCAGCACGGCAAAGTCCGGATAGTCCGAGGCGACCGTATTGTAGGCTCCGAGGTCATGCACCTCATGCCCCAGCTTGGCGACGTACGCGCGAACCTCTTCCTTCAGCGGAAATCCCGCGTGGTCGGCCGCAATGGCAATCTTCATGGCTGCTCCTCTTCCTGCTCGTCCTGAGCTTACTCGTCCTCGAGCTCCCAGTCGTCCTCGCTCGAAGGCACGCTGTCCTCGTACTTCGGCTGCAGCGAGGTAAACCGCTCACTATCCTTGGCCGGGACCTCCGGCTTCTTCAACATCTCCCGCTCATCGGTCGAAATCATAGTTGCCTCCCTTCCGTCGGGTTGGTGATTGCTGGCCAGGATGCGGCCGCAGGCTCGCTCGCCCACGACCGCACCATTTTCGTTGCAATGGACTACTTCTTCACCAGCTTCTTCGCATGGTCGACCACGTTGGCCACGCTGATGCCGTACTTCTCCAGCACGATATTGCCCGGGGCCGAGGCGCCGAACTTGTCCACGCCGATGACGCCGCCGTTGTGGCCGACGTACTTCCACCAGCCCATCGTGGCACCGGCCTCGACCGCCAGCTTCGGCGTCGCCTCCGGGAAGATGCTGGCCTTGTAGGCCTCATCCTGCTCCTCGAAGATCTTGAAGCTCGGCATCGAAACCACTGTGGCCCCGATTCCCTCTTCCTTGAGCTTCGCCGCCGCCGCGAGGACCACATGGACCTCCGCACCGGCTCCAATCAGGATGATGTCCTTGCCCAGATCCTCAAGCACATACGCACCCTTCGGCACGCCCGCGGCAACTCCGTACTTCTCCACGTCGAGCACCGGCAGGTCCTGACGACTGAGCGCCATGAAGTGCGCGCTCTTGCGCTCGAGCAGCAGCTTCCACGCGGCTACCGTCTCGTTTGCGTCCGCCGGACGCAGGTCGGTGAGCTGCGGAATCGCCCGCAGGCTCATCAGATGCTCCACCGGCTGGTGCGTCGGGCCGTCCGCGCCGAGCGCGATCGAGTCGTGCGTGAAGATGTACAGCGAGTGCGTGCTCATCAGCGCGCCCACGCGCATCGCATTACGGCAGTAGTCGGAGAAGGTAAAGAACGTCGAGCCGAACGGGATAAGGCCGCCGTGCGCCGCGATGCCGTTGACCGCCGCCATCATGCCGAACTCGCGCACGCCGAAGTAGACGTTGCGGCCAGCTGGATCGAGATGGAAGTTAGCCGACTTGGCGAAGATGGTCTTGGTCGAGCTGGTCAGGTCGGCAGCGCCGCCAAACAGTTCCGGAACCACCTCGGCGATGGCGTCCATGATCTTCTGCCCTGCGTTGCGGGTGGCAACCGGCTTGTCCGTCGGGAAGACAGGGAGCTTCTTCTCCCAGCCCTCGGCCAGCTTCGCCGCGAACGTGCGGTCAAACTCGGCCGCCTTCTCGGGATAGGCCTTCGCGTATTCCGCATACTTGGCCTGCCACTCGGCGTGTGCTGCCTTGCCGCGCTCGACGATGGTACCCCAGTTCTTAGCGGCCTCTTCCGGCACGTAGAAGCTCTTGTCCTCGGGCCAGTTCAGGTTGCGCTTGGTGGCCTTGGTCGCCTCGGCTCCGAGAGCCTCTCCGTGGACGGCCTTGGTGCCCGCCTTCGGGCTGCCGTAGCCGATCACCGTGCGCACCTTGATGAGCGTGGGGCGGGTTACGTCGGCCTTGGCGGCCTGAATCGCTTCCGAGAGCGCATGAAGATCGTTGCCGTCCTCGACCTCGATCACCTGCCAGTGGTAGGCCTCGAAGCGCAGCTTCACATCCTCGGTGTAGGAGAGGTCGGTCGGGCCGTCGAGCGAGATCAGGTTGTCGTCGTACAGCACGATCAGCTTACCCAGCTTGAGCGTACCCGCCAGCGAGGCCGACTCGTGCGAGATGCCTTCCATCAGGTCGCCGTCGCCGCAGAGTACATAGGTGTGGTGATCGACCGGCGTGTGGTTCTCATGGTTGTAAACCGCCGCGAGGTGCTTCTCGGCGATGGCCAGACCCACGGCCATGGCGAAGCCCTGTCCGAGCGGTCCGGTCGTCACCTCGACGCCCGGCGTATCGCCGCGCTCCGGGTGGCCCGGCGTGTGCGATCCCCACTCACGGAACTGCTCGAGCTGCGAGATCGGCAGGTCGTACCCGGCGAGGTGCAGCATGCCATAGATCAGCGCCGAGGCGTGGCCGTTCGAGAGCACGAAGCGGTCGCGGTCGCTCCACAGCGGGTCCGTCGGGTCGTGCTTCATGAACTTGTGGAAGAGGAGGTAGGCGATCGGCGCACAGCCGAGCGGCGCTCCGGGGTGGCCGTTCTTGGCCTTCTCCACCTGGTCGACGGCCAGAAAACGAAGTGTATTGATCGAAAGTTGATCGAGATCCTGCTGCTGATCGCTCATGTTCTCCTCGAAGGTCTTTGGGAGGCGGCGCACCGGCCGCCCGTCGTTTTTGGATTGCCGGTCCTTCCGGCCATGCGTGTTGACAGTCTACCCGTTGAACCGTTTCATCCGGCGGTTTGCGGCTCCGGAGGAGTCAGCCGTACCTCGACATTCCGCCCCAGCCAGCGATCTTCCAACATCCAGTGCAGAGTAAAGACGATGGCACCCTCCTGCCCCGGGGTTGTATGGATATCCGCATACGACCCCGGATATCCGACAGAGCGCGAGTCCAGCCGGTGCGTCGTCTCCCAGTTGTCCAACGTGAACACCACCCGGAACGGCCTCGCGTCCATGATGCGCAGCGACAGGCCGGAGGTCATTGTGCTGACCGGCCGCTCGAGCTGGTAGATCTCGAGCTTGTTCGGGAACTTCCGCTCCTTCTGCGGCTTCAGGTAACGCTCCTCGACCGCCGAAACCCGGTCGAAGACCCGGTTGTTCGCCTTCGAGCGCAGCAACTTCAGGTACTCCGCGTGCGCCCAAACCAGCGGCTGCGCCGATCCGGCCGACTTGCCGAGGTACATCATCTCCTCCGGCAGGTCCGCGTAGTCCCACACCTGCTCGGGCAGCATGCCGCCCACCGAGGCGAACTGCTCGTAGGTGCGGATCATCGGCTCAATGTCCCGGCCCGCCGCCAGCTCGTAGTGCGCCCGCTCGCCGCCGAGCAACGGCCATGCGCGGCCCTGTCCCCAGCCCTCGAACGGCCCGCCATCCTTCCGCTGCCCGTAGCCGTCGTGGTTGTAGCGCCGCCAGCAGGCACCGTAGGGAGTCTCGTACTTCAGCACCGCGTCCACCACCTTGAGCGAGTCCACCACCAGCGGATCGTCCGGCCGCCGGATGCCGTACCGCACCAGCTCGAGGAAGCCCGCATCGACGATCTCACGCGCCTCAAAGAGGTTGCGCTCGCCCGGCTCGCGGTTATTCAGCCGGATATGCCCCGGCGGAATCTCCGGGTTGTGATACGGCTCGCCCTCGGCGGGCGGCTGGATGCGGACGTAGTGCCGCTTCACATCCGGCAGCAGAACGCCGTCGTCGGTCGTCGTCCACTTGTCGAGGTTCGCCTCGAGCCAGTCGGCGTACTCTTCCAGAAAGTGCGCCAGCTCGACCGCCTGCCGGTCCCGCGCCAGCTCCGCCGCGCAGACCAGACCGGCGATGACCGCCGCCAGCGTCGAGGGCGAGTAGCCCGAGTTCTCCTCCCAGCGCTCCTGCTGCGTCACCGGAGCCTTTCTCACGAGGAATGCCGCGGCGTTCTCCACGAACGGGAAGACATCGAAGCTCGCCAGGCCGCCGAGCTTCCACAGCCGCCATGCCAGCACGATCGGGAAAGCCACCTCGTCGAGCTGCAGGCCGGTCCAGTAGGGGGTTCCGTCGATCCAGAAGTTCTGCGCAAAGCTGCCGTCGGGCTTCTGCGTGCAGGCTAGATAGACCAGCGCCCGGCGCGCCGTCTCCACGCGGCCGCAGGCCAGCAGGGAGCTGGCCGTCTGCACCATGTCGCGCGTCCAGACGAGATGGTAGCCGCCCAGATCGTCATCGCCCTTCGACGCGCCCCACGGGATCGACGCCGAGGCGATAAACGCGCCCGAGTAGGTCTTGTCCTCGTGCGCCAGAATGACATTCTCACTGATACGCATGAGCTGGCCGCCGTCGGTCGAGGACTCCGCCAGCCCCTCCGGCGTGCCCGTCCGCATCCACTGCTCGATGAACCGCTTGCGGTTGACCTCGAAGGGCGTCGAGAGCCCCTGCATCAGGTTGGCCAGCGCCGCATGCGGCCGCAGGCCCATCGCCAGAGCCACCGTGAACTCCCGGTGCAGCGCCACCTCGATCTCGCCCGTCACGGCGATGTTGCCGTTTAGCGCCTGGCCGAACTGCCAGTCCATCTTCATGTCGGCGAAGAGGTCCTGAAAGCCGTCGCTCGTGCCCACGTAGCCGCAGGACGTCCGATTGAATCCACAGGAGACGCCCAGCGCCAGCGACGTCGTCTTCCAGCACAGCACCGCCCGCTGCCCGGCCAGCCGGATCGACCGCGCCGAGTTGCCCGCGCCGCCGCCGTCGAGGTGCGGAGCCATCAGCACGTAGCACTTCAGCCGCTCCAGCACCGACTCGTCGCCGGTAATCTTCACGTTCATCAGCACCACCGGGTGGTGCGGATCGGAGATGAACTCCTTGACGACCGTGTACCGGCCCTCCGGATCGCTGCCGGTGACGCGCACGGCCAGCGCGCTCTGGTCGATGTACTCGAACCGGTAGCTGAGGTCGCGCTTTTCCTCATGGAAGAAGGTTTCGCCGTCGGTGAACAGCAGCTCCATGTCGCGGGTGTGCGGGCGGTCGATGGTCGGGTAGTAGACCTCGTTCAGGGTGCCGTGCGAAACCGTGAACCACACCCGGCTCGATGCCGAATACGCCGTGATTACCGCGTCTTTCTGGCTCGAGGTCCATCTCGGAGCCAGCCCCGGTCCGCCGAATGCGGGCCCTTGATCGTCCAGCCAGTAGTAGGAAGCGCTCAGTTCGCTCATCAGGTCGTATTAGAAACCAAAACCGGGAGGGAAGGAAAAATCTACGGTAAATGCCGGGAATTTGCATCCGCTTCCACTGGCGCGACTTGCAGGACAGGACATCGGAACCAGGAAGCGGACGGCCCTCGTTGTGCAGCTTTTGTCGCCCCCCTGAGGCGTTACCGATACTTTGGCCCGAGCAGTACCTGGAGCCCTACGTAGGCGATCCAGCCCGGCTGGCTGTTGTCGGGGCTTACGGTCTGGATGCTGCGACCACCCATCAGCAGAAGGTTGAGGGTTTTGTCGCGGTTCAGCGTTTGACGTCCACCGAAGCCGAGCGTCAGCTCGCGCTGCTTCGGCTCGCCGGTGACGAACTGCCCGACACCGTGCCCGCCGGGAAGCCGGTTGGCATCCTGCTCGTCGTAAACCTCTACATACGCCTCCGTCCGCTCCGAGAACTCATGGCCAATCAGAAGACCGCGACCCCAGCTTTGGGGAGCCGCCCTGTTTCCGAAGTTGTACCCCACCTCGCCGTCATAACGGATCGGCCCCAGGCGCCCGTTCACCTCGAGAGGCAGGTAGAACTGGGGGCCGGACTCGACCAGGCCGCGTCGGATTGCGCTTGTCGGGTTATTGAGGGTGAGCTGCGGATACGTCGAGATACTGAAGCTCACCTCCGGCTCGTCGCCTGCCTGCCCTGCCTTGTCCGGCGGCGCAACATGACCGAACGCCTCCATTAACCCTGTGCCGAATCGCTCTTTGATCCATGGATCATGCGGGTGACGTTCATACAACCGCCACTTAACTCCCAGCAAACTGTTCCCCAACCCGCCGATCACCTGCCCCGGCTCGGCAGGCACATTCGGCCCTGCCGGCTGGGGACGTGTCTCTTCGATCGCTATCGGGATCTCGTATTTGAGCTGAATACGATCCCCCAGCCCGTAGTTGATGTCGAAGTCCGGAACCTGATACTCCCCCGCCGCCGGGTTGCGATCGCCGATCCAACCGAAGTTGATCTCCCAGTGCCGATTGCCGGGAGTTTCCGGATCGTCGGTCCGGAACGGAGGTCCGCCCTGCGCCCGCGCCGCCACAGATACCACAAACAGGACCGCCACCAGCACGCGGCGAATCCTTCCCCACCCTTCTGCCTTCCAGTTCCCCTGCATCCCTACACGGTAGCGACGCTTACCCTTACTGAACCTTAAGACGGCCCTCTTATTCCGCCCTTCCTGTCAGAAAACTCTTCCCATCCCCGTCTACGACAAAGGCCCGTCCCCCCGATTTCCCCCGCCGCAACGGCTATACGATATCCTCACAGGACAACTCCCTGCATCGCTTGCTCTGCAAGCGGCATCGAAGAACGCATTGAACGAACATAGGGATCGCAAGGCGACCCCCCGACAACCAGCCTGCACGCGCACGGCACAGGAGAATCACATGGCCTTTGAACTTCCGCCCCTTCCCTACGACTACACGGCCCTTGAGCCCCACATCGACGAAGCGACCATGAAGCTCCACCACGACAAGCACCACCAGGCCTACATCACCAACCTGAACGGCGCCATCGAGAAGCACCCCGAGCTCGCCTCGAAGACCGTCGAGGAGCTTGTCAGCGACCTCGCCGCCATCCCCGAGGACATCCGCAAGGTCGTCCAGAACAACGGCGGCGGCCACGCGAACCACACCATGTTCTGGGAGATTATGGGACCCAATGGCGGCGGCGAGCCGACGGGCGAGATCGGCGCGCAGATCACGGCCGACTTCGGCTCCTTCGAGGCCTTCAAGAAGCTGTTCAACGAAACCACCGCGAAGCAGTTCGGCTCCGGCTGGGGCTGGCTGGTCTTCAAGGGCGGCAAGCTGGAGGTCGTCACGACCGCCAACCAGGACAGCCCGCTCTCGCAGGGTCTGTACCCCATCCTCGGCAACGATGTATGGGAGCACGCCTACTACCTCAAGTACCAGAACAAGCGCCCCGACTACCTCGCGGCGTGGTGGAACACCGTCAACTGGGCAGAGGTCAACAAGCGCTTCGCTACGGCAAAGAAGTAACCCCTCCTTACGGAATCGAGAAAGGGCTGCCCGCGGGCAGCCCTTTTCGCTCCTTGGCCCATTCCACAAATAGCCGCTACCAGGAAGCGACCGGATCGATCATTTTTTACGAAAGGCGACTTTCCAGGCAATCTTGCATCAGATAGATACGACCTTATCTTCATCTTCATGAACGTCGCGGCGCATCTGAATAAGGAAAAAATTCATTTCCCGGAGTGGCTTTCTGCAACTCCGCCTATCCTGCTTTGGTCTTGCACGATTGCATTGCTCACGGTGGCCATCGGCCCCTATGCACTTAGCGCATCCACTGCATTCTGGTGGTGCAGGGTCCTGCTGACAGCGGCAAGTCTGACCGAGGCATACGTCTGTTTCTGGAGATTTCAGACCTCCGATCGAACATGGCGAGGCTTCTGGATATTTCTTGTGATCGCAGCGTCGATTCGGTCGTGTGCCCTGTTTCTGGAGGGGCTTGAACTGACGGTATGGCGAGTCGCTCCCCAGCATACTCACCCATCTGATCTTCTCTTCTTTGCCTGGATACTACCGCTGGTACTTTTGCTGAGTATTCCTACCGAAAGTGAACGGGACAGTTTTTTCTACTGGGCGAGCGCGATCCAGGTTGTTCTGTTATTGACACTGTTTTTCAACCTTATCTTTGGTAGTTTTCCATTCTTCCGGACATGGAGTGGATTATCGTTCGAACGTAACGCTTACATTGCCTTTGTTGCGACCAAGTTCGTGATTGCCATCGGTGCCGGTCTGCGCTGGTGGAGCCACCCGCGTCCTACGACGATGCGACGCTTCTTCCTGGTGTTATTTTGTGCGACATCGGTGTATGCCGTGACAAGCCTCTGCTACAGCGTGGCAGTGTTTTTACAACCGGGCGCGTCGGCGCGATGGACCTGGCTGTTATTTTTTGCAGAGTTGATCCTGATTTTTCTGATCATTCATCCGCCTCCAATCGCACCTAACGAGACACGTTCTTCGGGGCAGGAACTGCTGGTAGCTGTTCTGGATCACGGAGCTGTCGCCCTGCCCGTTGCCGCCGGAGTAATGAGCGTACTGGTCGCGCCAGCCCACTTTTTCCTTGCTGTGGCTGCTACCAGCATTTCTTTGAGCGTCTTTGCCATCCAGACAATTCGTATCCAGGTTCGTTATCGAAAAATTCAATCGGAAATGGCAGTTCTCCATACGCATCTTCACGATCTCACCCTCACAGATCCCCTTACGGGAATCGGAAATCGTAGAGGGTATGACATTCATATTGGTCAGGCGTGGGAATGGGCAGGCCGATCGGCGCGCACGTTTGCCCTCCTGGTGATTGATATTGATTACTTCAAGATGTTGAATGACGTCTTCGGGCATCACGAGGGCGATCTATGCCTTCGCGCTGTATCCCATGTATTGGTATCCATCTCTCGCAATGAGCATGACTATATGGCAAGATACGGCGGCGAAGAATTTGTCGTTATCCTGCACGATATTGACGCAGAAAACGCGGAGAAGGTGGCGAAACGGATCTGTCGCGCCATTGGGGCGCTGCAACTCAGGAATAAGACCCCGATAGGCCACGTCGTCACGGTCAGTGTGGGGATTGGAGCTTCATGTGATGTCGATACTTCCAACGAGCTATTTCAGTTGGCGGATGCAGCACTTTATCAGGCCAAGCAGACGGGAAGAAACCGGGTATTCAAATCGGTGCCGGAATCCAGGAGCGGTCTAAAAAGCTGGAACACGCCCGCGGATGAGGATGAGCGTCGGATACCAACTCCCAGCCAGGGCATACCCACATAGAAATCTATTGCAGATTAATTGTCACCCGACCGAAGCGGAAGGATCTGCCGGTTTCTCCGCTCTGCAGGATGATAAAGCTGTGCTACTAAGTCCTGCAAAGAAGCGCAAATTCTCTTCGGAAATGAAAAAGAAAGGCAACA
The DNA here is from genome assembly GCA_036398595.1 of Granulicella sp. GTDB lineage: Bacteria > Acidobacteriota > Terriglobia > Terriglobales > Acidobacteriaceae > Edaphobacter. The sequence goes on along the minus strand of DASWOV010000067.1, from coordinate 32,723 downwards.
GGACTAAGTTCTGCGGTGCCCCGCAAAACGCCCTTCCCGTCACTCTACTCCCGAACTGACCACGACCTTCCCCCCTTCCGTTCATCCCCTCCTAACCGATCTGAGATAATGTCAGAAGGTCTGCGCACTACCCCTCCCCAAATAGCAGCCAACCGAGAGATCTTGTGAGTAATCAGTCAGTTATCCGAAATATCGCCATCATCGCGCACGTCGACCACGGTAAAACGACCCTCGTCGACGCCATGCTCAAGCAGTCCGGCACCTTCCGGTCCAACGAGGCCGTCGCCGACAGAGTCATGGACTCCAATGATCTGGAGAAGGAGCGGGGCATCACCATCCTCGCCAAGAACACCGCCATCCACTACAAGGACTCCAAGATCAACATCGTCGACACCCCCGGCCACGCCGACTTCGGCGGTGAGGTCGAGCGCGCCCTCAAGATGGTCGACGGCGTTGTTCTGCTGGTGGATGCCTCGGAAGGCCCGCTGCCCCAGACCCGCTACGTGCTCTCCAAGGCGCTCGAAGCCAAGCTGACTCCCATCGTGGTGGTCAACAAGATCGACCGTCCAGACGCGCGTCCCCAGGAAGTATTGAACGAGGTCTACGACCTCTTCATCGATCTCGACGCCGACGAATCCGTGCTGGACTTCCCGGTCATCTACACCAACGGCAAGGCCGGCACCGCGACGATGGACCTCGCCGTTCCCGGCACGGACCTGCAGCCGCTCTTCGAGCTCATCTTTAAGACCATTCCCGAAGCGCCCGGCACTCCTGACGGCGACTTGCAGGTGCTGGTCACTAACCTGGACTACAGCGACTACCTCGGCCGCCTCGCCATCGCCCGCGTCTTCAACGGCACCCTGAAGAACGGCCAGGAGGTCAACCTCTCCCGCATCGATGGGACCCTCCAGACCGTGAAGGTCACCAAGCTCTTCACCTTCGACGGACTGAAGCGCATCGATACCGACGAGACGACCGTCGGCGACATCATCGCCGTAGCCGGCATCCCCGGCATCACCATTGGCGAAAGCTTCTGCGCCCTCGAGAATCCCAAGCCGCTTCCCATCATCAAGATCGACGACCCCACCATTGCGATCGTCTTCTCGGTAAACAATGGTCCTTTCGCCGGCCGCGAAGGCAAGTTCGTTACCTCACGCAACATCAAGGAGCGTCTGGACCGCGAACTTCTCACCAACGTCTCCATCCGCGTCGAAGACACCGGCACCCCGGATAACTTCAAGGTCCTCGGCCGCGGCGAGCTTCAGCTCTCCGTCCTCATCGAAATGATGCGCCGTGAGGGCTTCGAGCTGATGGTTTCTCGCCCCACCATCGTCACCAAGCGCGTCGACGGCAACCTGATGGAGCCCTCCGAGATCCTGACCATCGACGTTCCGGAGAACTTCGTCGGCACGGTCATTGAGCGGCTCGGGCCGCGCAAGGGCGAGATGGTAAAGATGGCCAACCACGGCTCAGGCCGCGTCCGCATGGAGTTCAAGGTTCCCTCCCGCGGCCTGATCGGCCTGCGCAACGAGATGCTGACCGAGACTCGCGGCACCATCGTGATGAACTCGATCGCCGGTGAGTACATCCCCTACCAGGGCGAGATTCCGCAGCGTCCCACGGGCGCTCTGATCTCCGACCGCGCGGGCGTCACGACGACCTACGCGCTCGACGGTATTCAGGACCGCGGCGTCCTCTTCGTTCCGGATGGATTGGATGTCTACGAGGGACTCATCATCGGCGAGCACTCCCGCGACAACGACCTCGACGTCAACTGCGTGCGCGAGAAGAAGCTGACCAACATGCGCGCCTCCGGCTCGGACGATGCTCTGCGCCTGGTTCCGTACAAGCAGCTCACACTGGAGCAGTCCATCGAGTTCATCGCGGACGATGAGCTGGTTGAGGTTACACCGAAGTCCCTGCGTATGCGAAAGAAGGTTCTGCAGGCGAACCGCCGTCCCAAGGGTACCCGGGGCGGATCGACTCTCGAGTAATCCAGCGCTTCAGTAGGACGAAAAGGCCACGGATAAATCCGTGGCCTTTTCGTTTAGAGGAACGGAACCCGCTCCAGCAGCTTGCGCTCGTCGCTGCGCGGGTCCTGCTTCACCTCAGAGGACTCGTTCCAGCACAGGACCGGGCGCTGCGTAAGATCATAGGCAGGCCATTTGGGAATGGAAGAGGCGTTCGGGTCACCCGTGCTGGCGAAGGCGATCAGGGCGTCGGCCATCTGCCCGGCGAGACGGTTCGCCGCCGGGCTGCTGCCCATCATGGAACCGGCCAGCGCGAGATTGTCGAAGAGAAACGGCACATCCATCGAGTGCGAGGCGCCCCATTTGCCATTTTCGACCGGACTCTCCCAGTCGAACTCGTAGACCCAGGTGGGTCCGGTGCGGGCATGCTGCGCCCTCCGCTCGCTCTCGATCAGGATGCCGTGCCAGCTCAGGAAGGCCGTGGTAATGGCAAAGAAGACGTCGCTGGCCGAGTAGGCCGGATACCACTGCTTGTACTGTGCAATGAGGCTCTCCACCTTGAGCGCGCCGAAGCGCGGCTTGTACGCGGCAAGCGCGCTGGGCAGATCCTCCCATTGCAGAGAGAAGAGTGAAGGATCCGCCGCGCCGAGCGTCAGCCGGGTTTCGTCGAGCGTCGTGCCGACGAGCATGGGAATACTGGCCGAGAGCAGAGGCGCATCCGGCGAGAATGGGTCGCGCGGCAGGGTTCGACCGTCGCGGACCGGTCCGAAAGGCAGATCCGGATTGGCCTGCAACGCTGCTACCAACCGTTCCATCGGAAATTCCTCCGGGTCGGCGAGCGCGGCGAGGTCAGCCCGCTTGAGCCCGAGCGAGGCCAGCAAGGTGTTTGCCGTCGCGGTCGCGTGCGTAGGCGGGATCGCCGTCACCTGCTGGCCGCTGAGGAGGACGGCCCGGTGAAAGAGCCCTTTTGCCTTCGGCATGGCCATCAGGGTGGAGCATTTGGCCGCGCCGCCACCCTGTCCGAGGATGCAGACGCTGTGGGGATCGCCGCCGAACTCCGCGATATTATCGCGCACCCACTCGAGCGCGAGGATCAGGTCAAGCTGGCCGAGGTTGCTGCATTCAGCAAACTGCGAGCCGCCGATCTCGCGCAGATAGAGATAGCCAAAGAGATTGATGCGGTGGTTCAGCGTCACGACGACCACATTGCCGCGCTTCACCAGTCGGACGCCATTGAAGACAGCCCCATTGCTGCTGCCGTAGGAGTATCCACTGCCGGGAATATAGACCAGCACCGGACGACGGCGGCCGTCCCGGAGCTTCGGCGTCCACACGTTCAGGTGCAGACAATCCTCGCTGTTGACCGGGCCGATGGCGTCCATCGGCGCAAATGCCCTCCGGTTCTCTCGGTTGCGCGGAGCCTGAGGGGCCTGCGGACCAAAGGCGACGGTGTTCCGCGCCTCGACCCATGGGGACGGGCGCACCGGCGGCTGGAAGCGCCGCGTGGCCGTGTCCTCGCCGTAGGGTATGCCCTTGAAGACGAGCACACCCTCGTCGATAAACCCGCGCACCGGACCGCAGTTGGTCGCAGCGACCGGCGCGGGCATGGAGGCCATATCCTCCTGCGCCCAGCCCCGGAGAGCAGCCCCTGTCGCCAGGGCTGCAGCCCCCTGCAATACTTTGCGCCGTGAAAGCAATCCGATCCTTCTCCCCTCTCAACCTAAACGGAATCTCGCTGGGGACGCAAAGCCCCCTTTGTATGGGATGCGTGCCGCGGCCTCATGCAATCCGGTTGAGAGATTGGGAAGTCCACTCACCACTTACAGGTTCAGCTTCTTGAAGACGCTCTCCGGGATATGGCGAATGATGAACATGATCGGTCCCCACTGGAAGGGCACATAGAGCACATCCTGCCGCTTGTCGATGGCCGCGACGATCGTGCGGGCTACCGCATTCACGTCGGCAAACTTCTCGGAGCCCTTCATCCCGGCGGTCATCGAGGTCTTCGTCGGGCCGGGCTTGATGGTCAGCACGGTGACGCCTTCGCGGTCGATGCGGTTCCGCAGGCCCGCCAGAAACGCCGACAGTCCGGCCTTCGAGGAGCCGTAGAGGTAGTTCGACTTGCGGCCACGGTCGCCCGCCACCGACGAGATCACCGCCAGCACGCCGGAACGGCGCTGCACGCAATAATTTGCCAGCCAGGTCAGCAGTGAAACCGGCGCGACGAAGTTGGTGTGCAGAATCTGCTCCGCGTGGACGAAGTCCTGCTCCGCGATAGGCTGCTCGCCAAGAACGCCCATCACCAGATAGGCGATATCCATGCCGGTCAGCGAGTTAATTGCGTGCGCCAGCAGCGCGGGATGCTGCGCCGTGTCGTCCAGATCGGCGACCGCCGTATCGACATAGCTTGCGCCGCGGGTTTGCAGGTCGGCGGCGACGGCGGCCAACTTGTCTGCGTTGCGAGCGACGAGAAAGAGGCGCGCTCCCTGCTCGGCCCAGATGCGGCAGGTGGCCTCGGCGATACCGGAGGTCGCGCCGAGGACGAGAATCTTCTTGGGCTGGGACGGTGTGCTCATAGGGTAGGCTGCTCTCCGGTGACGCGCTCCCAGTAGCTGGAGGTAAAGGCCGGGTCACGATAGCGGGCAAAGCTCTGCCAGTTGGGATAGAAGGCGCGGAACTGGTCCGGCGTCATGCAGGCGTCCTTGGCGGAGTAGAGACGACCGCCGTAGTCGCGGGTCATATCGCCCAGCCGCTGCATGAGCGGGAAGCTGATGTTTTCCTTGATGGGAAAGTCCAGCGCGAACATGATGCCCGGCATCGGGAAGCTCATCATGCCGAGCGAAGGGATGTCGCCGAAGGCCTTGAGCACGGCGAGGAAGCTGGCGAGGCCGGACTTGGCGATCTCTTTAAGGATGGCGACAGTGCCCTCCTTCGCGCTCTCCCATGGGAGAGCGTACTGGAACTGCAGCAGACCCGCCTTGCCGTACATGCGGTTCCAGTGCAGCACCTTGTCGAGCGGGTAGAAGAACGGCTCGTAGTCCACCTGCGTCTTGACCCGGGCCTTGATCTGCTTGTGGAAGTAGAGCGTGTTGAAGGCAGAGACGGTGAACCTGTTGAGCGCGAACCCCGGCGCGTCGAAGGGAAAGACGAGCTTCGGCTCGGGCGTGCGGGGCAACGGGCCGGTCGTTTTGGCGTGGTCGCCGACCATGAAGATGCCGCGGGCAAAGTTCCTGCCAGTCGAGACGCAATCGACCCAGGAGACGGTGTACTCGACGTGCTTGTACTGCTCCTTGAGCGCGAGGAACTCGTCGATGCCATGAAACTGGATGCCCTCGTAGTCGATCATGCGGGTCACGATGGGCTTGAGCCGGAGCTGCGCCCAGGTGATGAGTCCCGTCAGCCCCATGCCGCCGATGGTGGCAGCGTAGAAGTCCGGGTCCTCGGTCGGTGAACAGATACGGCGCGAGCCATCCGAGCGCGCCAGTTCGAAGCGCGGGACGTAGTTGCCGAAAGAGCCCGCAAGCTCGTGGTTCTTGCCGTGGATGTCGTTGGCGATGGCTCCGCCGAGGGTGACGTACTTTGTGCCCGGCGTGACCGGAAGGAAGAAGCCGCGCGGCACGGCGAAGTCGAGGATCTGCGCCAGAGTAATGCCCGCCTCGGCGGTCAGGATACCCGTCTCCGGATCGAAGTGGAGCAGGCGGTTCATGCCCGTAGTCAGCAACAGGTTGCCGCCCTTGAGCAGGCAGACGTCGCCGTAGCTCCTGCCCATGCCGACAGGAAGAACGCCGTCGTGCACACCGGCCATCACCGCGGGAAAGTCGGTCTGCCAGTTCACAGGGCGGATGCGCGCCGGATAGAGAGGATAGCGTCCCCAGGACTCGAAGGGAACATCCGAAGATTGTTCCACAGTGCGGTCCGAAGAGGTTGCCGATGTAGTCACCGTAGGAGGCATTTCTCCTATGATAGCCAACGCGGTTCCCTATCCCTGTGAAATTCAACGAGAAAGGGCGTGGCCGAAGCCACGCCCTCTCATAATTGTTGCGGCGAAACTGCTTAGGCAGCCTTCTGGCTGGCCAGAGCAGCCTTCGACTGCGCCACCAAAGCGGCAAAACCCGCAGCGTCATGCGCTGCGATCTCAGCGAGGATCTTGCGATCGAGGCCGTTGCCTGCCTTCTTGAGGCCGTTGATAAAGGTCGAGTAGCTCATGCCGTGCTGGCGCGAGGCCGCGCCGATACGCACGATCCACAGAGAGCGATACTGGCGCTTCTTCTGCTTGCGACCGGTGTAGGCAAACTTCAGGCTGCGCTCGACAGCCTCCTGAGCGGCCTGGTACAGCTTGGACTTGGTGAGGAAGTAACCGCTTGCGCGCTTTAGAATCTTCTTGCGGCGGTCGTTACGCTTGGTACTCCGTTTTACACGGGGCATGGTGCATCTCCTTTTGCGTACATCGTTTCAGCGGCTGGAGGTAAGGGGGCCTCTTCACTCGCTCTGCAACTTCAGATCTCGGTGGGCAGCTTACGCCTCCCAGGGGCCTCGACGCATCTTGCGGCCCTTTGCTGTACAGCGGCTCGATCTGAAAAACTAGGACGCCTGAAGCTCAGGCGTACGGAAGCATCCGGGCAACCTTGTGCTGATCCGCATCGGAGACGAGAACGGACCCGCCCAGCTTACGCTTGGTCTTGGTCGCCTTCGAGGTGAGGATGTGGCGCATCTTCGACTGGCCCCGCTTGAACTTGCCGGTTCCGGTCTTGTGGAAGCGCTTGGCTGCTCCGCTGTGAGTCTTTAGCTTTGGCATGGTATTCCCAACAGGTGAAGCATAGGTTTCGACAACCTTATGAGTTTACCAGATTTATTCCCTCCAGAGGACCGGAAAGATGGCCGCCGAGCACGGATTCTCTCTCGGGCAGGCGCTCGGGCTGCCGTTTCGGGCCGTACGCGAAGTATCGCTTGAGGCCGAGGAACGGCTTTTCATACAGATGGAAGCAGGCATAGGCCAGCGCGATCGAGAGGGAGATCAGGATGACCGCCGAGCCGATGACTCCGAGGAGCTTGCTGTGCGTCGCCGCGCCAATGGTGGCACGCAACGGCTGCTCCAGTTGCGTCAGCACCAGGACATGCAGCACATACAAGCCATAGCTGTATTTGCCCAGAAAACGCAGCCAGCCTGTCAGAAAGACTCGCTCGCAGAGCGAGCCCGCACGAAGCGCCCAGGCGATCATGCAGGCAAAGCCCACCGCCAGCACGCTGTAGTGGAGGCCGTCCTGCCAGAAGGGCCACAGGCGCGGGTGCAAGACGGCCAGCCGCGGCTCTGCCGGGATGATGGCCAGCAGAATCGCCGCCACAGCGAAGACGCCCCACGGAGCGGCTCGCTGCACGCGCTCCCAGGAGCGGGAGCGGTAGAGGAAAGCCAGCGCTCCACCGAGCAGCAGGGTATCCGCACGGCAGACCGTCGTGACGCGGACCAACTGCTCGGAGACTCCGGCGGAGACAAGCATCAGCCGCAGCGCCAGCGCCGCTGCCGATCCGATCAGCGCCACGCGCAGAAGCCTGTCCCGACGGCGCACCAGGAGGACGATCGCCGGCCAGACGAGGTAGAACTGCTCCTCCACGGCCAGCGACCAGAAGTGGTAGAGGCCAATGGAAGGGGACGGAAAGAAGTTGCGAATCGTCCCCGGACTCAGATTTTGCAGGTAGAAGGGCAGCAGCCAGCCCATCCCCTGCCAGTGGAGATGCAGGCGGGGCGTCAGCAGAAACAGCACCAGAAGGACGCCGTAGTACAGGGGAAAGATGCGCAGCGTGCGCCGCATGTAGAACTTGCGGAAGTAGCCCTCGTCGCCCAGCGTATCCACGAGGATGCCGGTGATCAGAAATCCGGAGAGGACGAAGAAGAGATCGACGCCGAAGCGGCAGTAGTCGAAGAGCTGCCCGATGGGGCGGACGAGCATACCGCCGGTTTCGTAGTTGGAGTGGAAGGCGTGCGTGAAGACCACCATCAGGATGGCAAGTCCACGTATCCCATCCAGCGAATTCCAGTGCCTGGGAAGTTGCTCAGCGGAGGCGCTCTTCACTGTAAACATCCGAATTGTCCGAGGTTAGCTCGATCTTCCGAGCGCAGCTCAGACCTGTCGGAGAAGGTTCAGCAAGGGCAGCAGGGTACTGCGGGAACCTAGTATGTTCGTACGATCAATGGCTTGTTGTTATGGAAATGACTATATCCCAGTTTCCCGGACAGACCATCTTCCATCCGGCGGCGGGTATTACCTTCGGTAACAAACGGCCTGCCCCACGTGGTATACTTTTATTAGAAAAATCATCGGCATGATCCCCGTAAGCGACTGAATCAACAGGTATTTGTATGTTGGCCAGAGCGTGCGGAGCCGGCCTGACCCCCTCCCTTATTCCCCGGGCCGTGCCGAACGGAGCTTGAATGGCATCGACTGCTGTGCCCACCGATACTGCGTCCCAGCCTTCCACTGGGACGACCCCGCAAGAGGAAACCAAGATGGCAGGAGGCTACTCCGCCGAGAACATTACCGTGCTCGAAGGCCTCGCCGCGGTTCGCAAACGGCCGGCCATGTACATCGGCTCGACCGGCGAACAGGGTCTGCACCATCTGGTCTACGAGGTCGTCGACAACTCGGTCGACGAGGCGCTCGCCGGCTACGCTACACGCATTGACGTAACGATTCACGTGGACAACTCGATCACCGTTGTGGACGATGGCCGCGGTATCCCGGTGGACAACAAGGTTATCAACGGCGAGACGATGCCTGCGGTGCAGGTGGTGCTGACGATTCTGCACGCGGGCGGCAAGTTCGACTCCTCGAACTACAAGGTTTCGGGCGGTCTGCACGGCGTCGGCGTGAGCTGCGTGAACGCGCTCAGCGAAGAGTTTGACGTTGAGATCTGGCGCGACGGCTTCGCATGGGAGCAGGACTACTCCAAAGGCGACCCGATCAGCACGCTGCGCAAGATGGGCGAGAGCAAGCGCCGCGGCACCAAGGTCCACTTCCTGCCCGACAAGAGCATCTTCTCCGTGTACGAGTACAACTACGACACGCTGGCGCAGCGGCTGCGCGAGCTGGCCTTTCTGAACAAGGGGCTGGAGATCCACCTGACCGACGAACGCGTGACCGATCCGAAGACCGGCGCGAGCAAGCACCAGGAGTTCAAGTACATTGGCGGTATCGCGGAGTTCATCAAGCACCTGAACAAGGGCAAGCAGGTGTTGCACGAGAAGCCGATTTACATGGAGGCTGAGCGCGACGAGGTGGCGATGGAGATCGCCATGCAGTACAACGACGCCTACTCGGAGACGGTCTTCACCTTCGCCAACAACATCAACACGGTGGACGGCGGCACGCACCTCTCGGGCTTCAAGACGGCGCTGACGCGCACGATCAACGCCGCCGGACAGTCGCTTGGGCTGTTCAAGGACGTGAAGGAGAATCTCTCGGGCGATGACGTCCGCGAAGGGCTCGTCGTGGTCATCTCGGTCAAGCTGTCGCAGCCGCAGTTCGAGGGCCAGACCAAGGGCAAGCTGAACTCCGACATCGCCGGAACGGTGCAGGCCTTCGTCAACGAACGGCTGGGCGCGTTCCTCGAACAGAATCCGCAGGTTGCGCGCAAGATCATCAACAAGGCCATCGACGCCGCCCGCGCCCGTGAGGCTGCACGCAAGGCCCGCGATCTGACCCGCCGCAAGGGCGCGCTGGACGGCGGCGGCCTGCCGGGCAAGCTGGCCGACTGCTCCGAGCGCCAGCCGGACCGCTGCGAGCTATACCTCGTCGAGGGAGAGAGCGCAGGCGGAACCGCGAAGCAGGGCCGCGACCGGCGCTTCCAGGCGATCCTGCCGCTCAAGGGTAAGATCCTCAACGTCGAGAAAGCCCGCTACGACAAGATGCTCGGCCACGAAGAAATTCGCGCCATGATTACGGCGCTCGGCTGCGGCATTGGCAAGGACGATTTCGATGTAGCGAAGCTTCGTTACGGCAAGCTCATCCTGATGACCGATGCCGACGTGGACGGATCGCACATCCGCACGCTGCTGCTGACCTTCTTCTTCCGCCACATGACGGAGCTGATCAAGCGCGGGCACGTGTACATCGCGCAGCCGCCGCTGTACAGCATCAAGAAGGGCAAGTTCCAGCAGTACATCAAGGACGACCGCGAGTACGTGCAGGTGATGGTGAACCGCGCCTCCGACGGCATGATCCTCCGCCACGGCAAGGAGGGCAAGAGGCTCGAAGGCCCGGCGCTGACCAAGTACATGAGCCAGCTCAACGAGTACCTCGGCTTCTTCGACAAGGTTTCCAAGCGGCTGCGCAACGAAGAGGTCACGTCGCACTTTGCGAAGCTCTTCTCGCGCGAAGGCAAGGACCCGGCGCACCGGGCGGACTTTGAGTCTCCCGCTCTGCTGGAGGAGATGCGCGTGTATCTCGAGTCGCTGGTGAAGGCCTACCAGTTCAAGGCCGTGAGCGCGGTGACGCTTGATGAGGAGCATCGGACCTACTCGGTGAGCTTTACCGACGCGCAGGGCGCGGTGCGGTTGATCGACTGGACCTTTGCCTCGTCGCCCGAGTCGCGGCAGATGCTGGCCAAGCATGCGCTCATCAAGGACCAGCTTGAGGGGCCGTTCTTCGTCGAGTACGCGGCGAAGCCCTCGAAGCAGGCAGCGATCGAGGACGCCGAAGAGGCGGAGTCCGAGGAGGGCGTCGCCGACATCGCGGCTGCTCCGGGCACCGCGGCCGAGGTCAAGCCTGCCGCTCGCCGCTCGAACAAGGCCGCGCAGGACCCGGTGGAGAAGCAGACGCCACAGGAGCTCTTCGAGTACGTCATCGAGCAGGGACGCCGCGAGTACCAGGTGCAGCGGTACAAGGGTCTGGGCGAGATGACCGCTCCGCAGCTCTGGGAGACGACGATGGACCCCGACCGCCGCACGCTGCTGCAGGTCAAGCTCGAGGACATCGCCGCCTGCGAGGAGATTTTTACCACGCTGATGGGCGAGGACGTCGAGAGCCGCCGCAGGTTCATCGAGGAGAACGCCCTCGATGTGAAGAACCTCGACATCTAAAGCAGCTCTTTCTCTGTTATCAAACGGCCCATCCTAGGATGGGCCGTTTTGCTTTGGCCGCATTGACCTCTTTTGCGCGCAACCGTCATATTGGAAGGGCGGAGCGAGCATGCTTTATATGCGAGGCCTCCAGAGGGATGCTGTCGGCATGGGCGTTTGGTACAGGACAGGCTGGATCGACCGTACATGTTCTCCGCGGCGTGTTCTTCTGGGCCTTCCGATGCTTCTTCTGCTTGTTGCGGGCTGCAAGAGGACTCCGCCGAGTAGCAAGCCACTGGGAACTCCCGTGCAGATCAAGGCCCCGCTGGGACTGCCTCCGGTGCCGATCCCGACGGACAATCCGCCGACCGAGGAGTCCATTGCGCTGGGGCGCAGGCTCTTCTACGACACGAAGTTCTCGAAGGACAACACGCTCTCCTGCGCCTCGTGCCACGATCCGGCCCGCTACTTTACGGATAACCAGAGGTTTTCGCACGGCGTAGGGGGAGCCATCGGGGTGCGTAATGCGCCGACGGTGATGAACGCGGCGTATATGCCCTTCCAGTTCTGGGACGGCCGGGCGATCAGTCTCGAGGAGCAGTCCGCCGGGCCGATGATTAACCCCGTCGAGATGAACCAGGAGCATACCGTCATGCTCGAGAAGCTGAACGGCGATCCCTCGCTTGGTCCGCTCTTTACGAAGGCCTTCGGCTCCGCTGAGGCCACGCTGCCGCGGGTGCAGAAGGCGCTGGCGAGCTTCGAGAGGACGATCCTCAGCGGCAACTCGGCCTTCGATCGCTACATGTTCGGCGGCGATAAGACGGCCCTGACTCCAGCGCAGGTTCGCGGGCTCTCGGTCTTCGTCGATCCGACACGCGGCAACTGCGCGGCCTGCCACACCCTTGGCGACAAGGACGCGCTCTTTACCGACGGCAAGTTCCACAACACGGGCGAGGGCGTGGGCGACGAGGAGAAGCTCACCGACGTGGGCCGCTACCACGAGACACTCGTCGAAACCGATACCGGCGCGTTCAAGACGCCCACGTTGCGCAACGTCGCCAGGACTGCGCCCTACATGCACGACGGCAACCTGAAGACCTTGCAGGAGGTGGTCGACTTCTATGCGGGACGCGGCAATTCGAACCCATACCTCGATAAAGAGATGAAGAACATCACACTCTCAGGGCAGGACCGCTCCGACCTGGTGGAGTTTCTGCAATCGCTGACCGGGGATATGCCGCCGCATATAGGCCCTCCGGAAAAGGAGTAAGGTGAAGACGGATATGACGATGCGATGGTTACGCCTTCTGCCGATGAGCTGCCTTGCGAGCGCTCTCGTGGTCGCCGGATGCTCGAGCAAACCGGCTCCGCCTCCTGCCGCGGCCGAGCCTGCCAAGCCCGCCGTGGTCTACTTCCACGTCGATCCGGCAAGCGCCGGGTCGGTGAGCGGAACGGTGCTGTACACCGGCAGGAAGCCCGCCCGCAAGCTGATCGACCTGAGCAGCGACCCGGCATGCGTGAAGTCGCATCAGGGTAAGGTTTATGACGAGTCGCTGATCGTCGATGGCAAGGGGCATCTGGGTAATGCCTTCGTGTATATTTCCAAGGGGCTTGAGGGGAAGAACTTCGAGGTTCCGTCCACGTCGGTCACGATTGACCAGCGCGGCTGCTGGTTCCGTCCGAGGGTGATGGGCATCCAGACGGGGCAGGTGCTCGACATCATCAACTCCGACCCGGTGACGCACAATATTCATCCCATGGCGCACACCAACCGCGAGTGGAACCACAGCATGGGGCCGGGAGACGAGCCACTCCACCGCAGGTTTATCAAGAGCGAGATCATGATCCCGGTGAAGTGCAACATCCATAGCTGGATGCACGCCTTCATCGGCGTGGTGGACCATCCGTACTATGCAGTAACGAAGGACGACGGCAGCTTCGAGATCAAGAACCTACCCGTGGGCACCTATACACTGACGGTCTGGCACGAGAATATGGATCCGCAGGAGCAGCAGATCACCGTCGCGGCGGGCAGCAGCGTGGCCAGCAACTTTACTTTCAAGGGCAAGTAGCTCTTGAAATGTACTGAACAAACGGTTTGTCTCGGGAATATCCATGCAGGAGTTGTTCCAGCCATCCTCCCCGGCGGCGACACCGCAACTTACTGAAGTGCAAAGGAAACAAGTCATGGTCAAGATGAAGTCCCTCCTGCTTGCTGCCGGTCTTACCGTGTTCGCCATCGGCTGCTCGAAGAAAGAGGCCGCTCCGGTGGCTCCTGCCGAGGTGAAGGTGCCGGAGTCGAACGCGCCACGTCTCTATGTCACCAACGAGGTCGGCGGCGAGCTGACCATCATCGACTCGGGCACCATGAACGTGCTCTCGAACAAGGTCATCGGACAGAGGCCGCGCGGCATTCATCCCAGCCCGGATGGAAAGACGCTCTACATCGCCATGAGCGGCTCGCCGATTGCTGGTCCCGGCGTGGATGAAAGTACGCTGCCGCCCGCCGACCACAGCAAGGACGGCATCGCCGTCTTCGACGTGGCAAAGGGCGAGATTGTCCGCACGATCAACGGCGGCTCCGACCCGGAGAACTTCGCCGTCAGCCTGGATGGCAAACAGCTCTACATCTCGAACGAGGATGAGTCGGCAGTCAGCATCGTCGATATCGAGTCGGGCAAGCCGGTGAAATCGCTGAAGATGGGCTCGGAGCCGGAGGGCGTGCAGCTTACGCCGGACGGCAAGGAGGCGTACGTCACCTCGGAGGAAGAAGGCACGCTCTCGGTGCTCGATACGAAGTCGGGCAAGATTACGGCGACCTTCAAAGTGGGCCACCGGCCCCGCAACGTCGCCTTTATGCCGGATGGCAAGAAGGCGTATGTGAACGCCGAGAACGACGGCACCGTAGGCATCATCGACACGAAGAAGCACAAGATGGTGAAGACGATCCAGATCGGCGAGGCGGGCAAGATCAAGCCGATGGACGTGATCCTCTCGGCAGACGCGAGCAAGCTGTATGTGAGCACGGGCCGCGGTCACATGGTCTTCACGGTCGATACAGCGACGGACAAGATTCTCAGCTCGGTCGAGGTGGGCGGACGTCCGTGGGGCATCGCGCTCTCGCTCGACGGCAAGACGCTGTACTCAGCCAATGGAACCTCGAACGATGTCTCGGTCGTGGACCTTGCGACGAACACCGTCACGAAGAAGATTGCAGCCGGCAAGGGGCCGTGGGGACTGGTGGTTCTGCCCAAGCTGTAGGCTGATCCTGCATCGACAACGCCGGGACCAAACGCAAATCGGTCCCGGCGATTGTTTTTTAGGCCAAAAACTTGGCCGCCAGCGAAGTTGCCGATAAAATAGTTCAGTACGCCGATGTAGCTCAGCTGGTAGAGCAACTGATTCGTAATCAGTAGGTCAGCGGTTCAAATCCGCTCATCGGCTCCATCTTTCCCCCTTAGCCACGCAGGTCCGAGTCGAAAAGGAGAGCATTGCCATGAGTGAGTCGCACGAGTCGCAGTTCTGGCTGGAAACCTGGTGGCCCCTGCTGGTGATTGTCTTCGGGTTGAGCTTCCTGACGTTCCTCATCTCCTTCACGCCGTTCTGGTAGCAGAGAGGTTCAGAGGAGTGGTTGCTTCGCTCTTCTGAACCCTATTTGGTACAGGATATCCACGCCTTTTTCGCGCACGGCTGGAAATGGGCTTGCCTCGCTCGGACATCGACTCCATACTTTGGATAGTTTGGTACCGAGACGACTCCAGTGAACCGATACAGCCGTCGTGATGTGCTTCGGATTCTTCAGATCCAGAGACGCCAGCTCCAGTCCTGGGAGCGTGGCGGTCTGATCTCTCCCCACACTGAATACACCTTTGAAGAGCTGGGCCGCCTGCGGACCCTGCGCGATCTGTGCGCCAGGCGCATCTCCGTACGCAGCATCCGGACCTCGGTCACGGCGATGCAGCGGCTGGCCGGTGTGCGGAATCCGTTAGTGGAGTCGGCGGCGGTCGAGAGCAAAGGAAGGCTCCTCTTCCGGCAGGGCAATGCGCTGCTCGACCCAGTGACTCAGCAGCTTGCCTTCGACTTCGAGGGCACCTCGCGGACACCGCTGGCGATGGAGCCGAAGGCTGCGCCATCCTACGCGAAGCTGCTAAACCTTCAGGAAATTTTTTTGCAGGCGGTACGCTTCGAGGAGCATCTCGAGACGCTGCCGCAGGCTGCGGAGCTGTACGAAACCATCCTGCGCGAACAGCCGGAACATGCGGCGGCGGCTATCAACCTGGGGACGCTCCACTACAACGAAGGGCGCTTCGAGATAGCCGAGCAGCTCTATCGGCGCGCCACCGTGATCGATCCCGAATATGCGCTGGCCTTCTTTGACCTGGGCAACGTGCTCGACGAGATGCAGCAGCTTGAGGAGGCGATCGTCGCCTACCGCAAGGCGATTGCGCTCGTGCCGCAGTACGCGGACGCCCACTACAACCTTGCGCTGGCCTACGAGCGGAAGAGCGAGAAGCGGCGCGCCCTTCGGCACTGGCTGATGTACGTCCGGCTCGACCCAGTGGGGCCGTGGGCGAACCATGCGAAGGGGCAGGCGCGCAAGATCCTGAGCGGCGAGCGGCTGCGGATCGTCAGCCGGAGAGGCTCGCTGATCGCCGCAGGCTGAAGCCACCGGAACAACCTCTCCGCATTAGTGAGGCTTGAACGTCTTTCCGGTTTCAATCAGTGTTTTCAGGCGGGAGAGGATACGTGGCCAGCCATCGGCGCAGGCGCTACGGGTTGGATCGTCCTCCGCCCACTGGTCATGCGTCACGACTACCTTCGTTGCCTCGGTTTCCGGCACGAGCTCGATCGTGACGCGGGAGACATGGCCGGAGGCGCCCATGGCAAAGGTGTATTGCAGCAGCTTCGGCGGCTCCGACTGGATCACCTCGCCACCGACATAGACCGTGCGCTTGCCGTCGGCATCCGTGCCTACCCAATTCATCGAGCCGCCGGGTCGCAAATCGGCCTCCAGCTCTGCTCCCATGAAGAGGATGCGGTTGGACTCAGGGGAGACGAAGCCCTCCCAGACCTTCTCCGGGGATGCGGCGATGTAAAAGACGAAGTACAACGGAGCTTGCTGGGTCATCTGTTCTCCTTCGATGTTCAGACCCCTGCGAGGCTCTGGAGCTTCTTGCGGCTCTCTCGCGCTTTGTCGAGCAGGCCCTGAATGATCGGTTCGGGAGCCTTGTCGAAGCGGGCGAGCAGGTCGTCGTAGGTAGCGACGGCCTCAGGCTTACGGTCGAGGCCTTCGAGCGTAAGTCCCTTGTAATAAATGCCGTGAGCGACCTCGGCGCGGACGCCGGGCTCGGGCGAGTCCTGAAAGCGATGGATCAGGTCGTCGTAGGAGGCGATCTCGGAGTCGCCGTCGTCGAGGTGCGCGTAGCAGACGCCCTTGTTGCGGAGGCATCCCGCAACCTGCTCCTGAATGTCAATCGAGATGGAGCCGTTGTAGCGATTCACCACGTCGTCGTAGACCTCGACGGCCTCGCTGTAACGCTGGAGGTTGTCGAGCGCCACGCCCTTGTTGCGCAGGCCGCGGGCCACCTGTTCCTGAAAGACCATCTCGGGCTGGTCGCCGAAGCGATGCGCCAGATCGGTGTAGACGGCAATCGCCTCCTCGTTGCGCCCCAGGCTGCCGAGGGTGACGCCCTTGTTCAGCAGGGCCTTGGCGAGCTGCTCGGTGATCGGCCCGGCCGTGGTCTTCTGGTAGCGCTGGAGAAGATCGTCGTAGACCGCGATGGCCTCCTCGCCGCGGTTGAGATTGTCCAGCTCTACGCCCTTGTTGCGCAGAGCGCAGGCGACCTGCTCCTGCAGCAAGGCCTCGGGCGAGTCCCTGAAGCGACGCAGCAGGTCGTCATAGACCGCAACGGCCTCCTCGCTGCGATTGATCGTGCCGAGGACGACCCCCTTGTTCAGCATCGCGGCGGAGATCTGCTCGAGGATCGGCGGCTCGCAAGCAGAGGCGAAGCGCAGCAACAGATCGTCGTAGCTGGCGATGGCCTCCTCGTTGCGGCCAAGGCTCGAAAGGGCGACGCCCTTGTTGCGCAGCGCGAGCGCGACCTGCTCCTGCAACACAGGCTCGGAACGACTGGAGAAACGCTGCAGCAGATCGTCGTAGATTTTGATCGCCTCCTCGGGGTGCTTGAGGATGCGTGCTGAGACGCCCTGATTCAGGATGGCCCGCGCCACCAGCGAGCTGAGCGCAACGTCGGTGTGGCCGGAGAGAAGCTGCTCCGTCTCCTGGTAGGCCTTGATCGCCTCCTCATTGCGGCCGAGCCTGCCGAGGTAAGCGCCCTTGTTGAAGAGCGCCTTGCCTACCTGCTCGAGAATGGCAAGGTCCTTCGACGCGGAGTGGCGCTGGAGCATCTGGTCGAAGGCGGCGATGGCGCTCTCGCCGCGGTTGAGCGCGGCCAGCGTGATGCCCTTGTTAACGAAGGCGCGGGCGGCGTTGATCTGCGCGCTGGCGTCGCCCGGCAGCAGGTCGGCGCACTGGATGACGAGATCGTAACCGGCCAGCTCGTCGTCGGAGTTATCGAGCAGGCCGACGGAGGCGTCCCACAGGGCGCTGTGCAGCTCGCGGAGCTGCTCGACCGGAAGCTTGGCGAGCTTGAACTCCTGCGCGATCTCGATGGCGCGGCGATAGTCGGCCTTGCTCATGGCCTCGCGGAAGCTCTGGAGGGTTTCTGGAGCCTTGTTGGCATCGGCCACACGGGCGCGCTCGACGCGCGCGATAACAGTGTGGAAGCCGTAGAAGGTATCCTGATCGGCGTTCTCCTGATCGGTGACTCCCAGCAGTTCGCGGAGCTGGCGAGCGTAGAAGGCGAGCGGATTCTCCGTCAGCGGCGGAACGGGGAGATCGAAGCGCCGGACCAGGGCGTCGAGCACCACATCGGCGCTCAGGCCGCCGCGGCTTCTCTGCTCGCCGGCCTTGTGCACGGCGTTCGCACCGGAGGCCGGAGCGGCCGCGGTGGGACCGGCGGTTCCTCCAGGTGACACGGGTTCGGCAGAGGCCGCGCTGGAGCGAACTCCCCGGGAGCCTGCGGCTGGATCGGCGGAGGGCGCCTTTTCCGGCATGACGAAGAGGATGTCGGTGCGATCCTGCCCATGCTCGTTTTTCCGCAGCCAGAGCGGGAGATTATTGAACGAGTCCTGGCTGTAGCAGAACCAGAAGATCGGCGTGGAGAGGCCGGTCTGGAGGCGGCGGCGGATGGCCGACATGAGGATGTCGCTCTCCCATCCGCTGTAGCCGATGACGAGCGGAGCGTGGTCGCGCAGCGAGCCGTCGAGCATGAGCGACATGGGCGCGCTGCCGGCGCGGTCGGCGATGTCCTGCGTCAGGTTGCAGCAGTCGTAGAACCAGTAGGAGCCGTGGACGTGGATGATCTGGATGTCCTCGGCGTCGATGCGCATACGGCCGACGGTAAGCGGATGGTCGCAGACGAGCGGACGCTGGCCGAAGAGCTGGAGCGCCTTGGTAAGCATGTCGTCGAAGTTCGGCGTGAAGACCGTGCGGGCGATGGTGCCGTCGAGAACGAGGTGCGCGAGGCGCAGGTTGGCCTTGGAGATGGACTTCTTCTCCATGAGGCTGCGCAGGTAGAACTGGCGGTCAGCAGCGGAGGGGTAGGCGCTCGAGAACCAGTAGGAGTAAGTGTCGCTGGCGCGGGCGGAGTCGGGCGGCGTAGTGTTGCCGTCGCGGGCGGCCTCGTTGCGGCAGTGCTCCTCGATCTCGCCGGCGAGGGGAATCTCTGGCGCGGAGACACCGGCTCCGACGATGAAGAAGAAGGGCGAGCGCTCCTCGCGCTCCTGCCGCTGGCGGACGATGCGATGAATCTTCGACGTGGCGTCGCTGAGGGAGATGATCGGCATAGTGTTCTCTGGGGGCCGGAGAGGGTGGAAACGAGGCAATCATACCCTCTGCATGCGCCAGAGCAACGTAAAATTTCGAGCTGCCGCAAAGAACGCCCGGAAGCAGGAGCAGCGTGCTACTGCTTCCGGGAGGGCGGCCTGTAGTGGTGGTCATTCAGACTGGCGGCGACAAAGCCCGTGCCGTCAGGGTTGTTGTAAAAAGTCAGCGTGACGTGGTCGCCCGTCCAGATGTCGTGGTCGCCGGTGTCGTCGGTGGTGTGCCGATGCGGCTGGCCGTACTGGCGCACCAGGTCGGTACGCACGCGCGTGCCGCTATCGCGCTCGTAGTAGGCGGTGATGCCGTTGACGTTGCGGTCGAGCGCGTCGATGCTGATCTCCCAATAGCCGTCGACATTCTGCACGGTGTTGTGTCCGCCAAGCTCCTCGAAGCACGGTCCGGGGGCCGGAGCGCGCTGGTCGCAGGGATGAATGGACTCGACCAGAGGCACGCCGAGGCGGATGTTCAGAAAGGCCTCCGGCTCGGTCGGCCACTGCCTGGGCTTGTGTACGGCCCGGTAGATCACAATGCCTGCAACTGCTCCAAGAAGGAGAAGAACTACAGGCAATAGGAGACGCTTCATGGTCCCGGCTCCTGTTGATGGGGTGTGCAGTTATTAGACCATGCGGAGGCCGGAAAAGCAGTATGCACTTGTCCTCGGTACACTGGGAGATGAGGATTTTGTCTCGTCCATGAAGAGCAAGAGCACGGTCCATGCGCCTCGCACTCCCCTTCCCTTCCTAGGGTTGGCCTGCGGAGTCGGCGTCTCGACGATCTATTACAACCAGCCGCTGCTGCTCGAGATGGGGCACAGCTACGGAGCCACCGCCGGGCACACCGGCTTTGTCGCCGTGGCGACGCAGGTAGGCTATGCGGCGGGCCTGCTGCTGTTCGTACCGCTCGGCGACGTACTGGAGCGCCGCAGCCTGATGATGAAGATGTACGCGGCGGTGACGCTGGCGCTGCTGCTGATCGCCGGGGCTCCGAACCTTGGCTGGCTGATTACGGCGAGCTGCCTTGCGGGCGCGATGGCCGCAGTGACGCACATCGTGCTGCCGATCGCCCCGGACATGGTGGAGGAGCGCGAGCGCGGGCGGGCCATCGGCATTGTGATGATGGGCCTGCTGCTCGGCGTGCTGCTGGCAAGGACCTTCTCCGGCTGGCTGACAAGGTTCCATGGATGGCGGTTTGTATTTGCGGCCGCGGCAGTGATGAACGCCGCCTTCGTGCCCATGCTGTGGAAGCTGATGCCGAAGCTGCCGCCAAAGCATGCGGTGCGCTATGGCGAGGCGATGCGGTCGCTGTGGACGCTGTGGCAATCGAAGGTGCTGCTGCGCGAATCGTGCGTGATCGGCGGGCTGGTGTTCGCGGCCTTTAGCTGCTTCTGGACGACGCTGGCATTCTTTCTGGATAGCCGCTACAAGCTCGGCCCCGGCGTGGCGGGCAGCTTCGGGCTGGTCGGCGCAGCGGGAGCACTGGTAGCTCCGGTCGCGGGCAGGCTCTCGGACAGGCATGGCTCGCGGTACGTGGTCGGGCTGGGCGGCGGCATCATGTCGGCGGCCTTCGTCGCCATGTGGCTCGCGGAGAAGTTTCAGCTCCCTGTGGCGGCGCACGTGGCACTGCTGGCGGCCAACGTGCTGGTGCTCGACATGGGCATGCAGGCCGTGCAGGTAGCTAACCAGACGCGTATCTTCGGGCTGGTGCCCTCGGCGCGCAGCCGCCTGAACACGGTGTACATGACGGTGTACTTCACCGGAGGCGCGGTCGGCTCGGCTCTGGCGACTGTCGCGTGGGTGCATTGGCAGTGGAGCGGAGTCTGTGGGCTGGCGCTGCTTTTGATGGGGCTGGCGGGCGCCCGGCACCTGGCCGGACGCGGCGATGCGGCTCCTCCGGCGAGCGAGTCCATCACAGTCGTCGAGATCTAGGCGGCCGCCGCTCCACGGTCGGCCCCGATCTCTCTGCCACTGATATTTTTTTCGGTAGCCTGACTCCTGCTATCTCCAGCGTCTGCCCCGGTTAGCCGCCCATACTTCTGTTTCTCCCGTACTTTCGTCGGCTCCCGAAGAAACAAAAAAAAACTGCACATACTTGACAGATGTTCCGCGAGATGGCTAGCATCCCGCCCGAACTGAAACGTCTCAGATTTTCGCGCTGAAGTGGTTTTCACCCTCGAAACGAGGCCATTTCAGACGATTGATCCCGTGGCGCGAGGTTCGATGCTCACACGGCGCTCGAGAGCCGGGAGCATGGGCCCTGTAGGTACTTTGAGGAGATCTGTAACCCGCGTTTTACATATTCCGCCATCGTGGATCACTCCCAGGCTGAAGCGTGCGCGAGGACACCACAGAAGAAACACACAGAAGTACGAATGATTCAGGAGGCATCACCAGATGATGACGAAGAACCAACAGATTGCTACAGCTCTTGAAGAGATGCCGCGTCTTTTCAGGAAGCCTCTGTGGGAGCGCGAAGCGAAGCGCGGGAGCATCCGCAGCACACTCCTGGCAGTTATGATCGCCGCCTCTCTCACGATGACGATAAACCTCTTCTCCCATCCGGCGTTCGGCCAGGCGAGCTCGAGCTCGGATGCCTCGGGCAAGGTGACCGACCCGACGGGCGCAACCATTCCGGGCGCGACCATTCACCTGATCAACAACGCGACAGGCGCCGAGCGTACGGCCACGACCAACGACAACGGCGACTGGTCGGTCCCCAACCTTCCTCCGGCGAGCTACAAGGTGCGCGTGGAGAAGGAGGGCTTCAAGGTCAGCCAGATTCCCGCGCTCGACGTCGAGATCGGCAAGACGGCCAACGGCTCGGTGACGCTGGAGGTCGGCGGCTCGACTGAGACGGTCGAGGTTAGCACGCTGCCTCCGCAGTTGCAGACGAGCGAGGCAACCGTCGGACAGGTCATCGACCAGAAGCAGATCAACGACCTTCCGCTGAACGGCCGCAACGTGCTCCAGCTTGCGACACTGGCTCCGGGTGTCTCGCCGCCGCAGACCTCGAACACCGGCGCTCCAGCGCAGGTGGGCACGCGCAACCTGTTCATCACGGTGGACGGCGGCCGCGGCAGCTCGACCAACTATGTGCTCGATGGAACGTACATCCGCTCGGTGCGCTTCAACAACATGTCGATCCAGCCGAACACCGATACGATCCAGGAGTTCAACCTGCTTCGCTCGACCTTCGGCACGGAGTATGGGCAGGGTATCGCCGTCGTCTCGATGGTGACGAAGTCCGGCGCGAACCAGATCCACGGTACAGCGTATGAGTTTGCCCGCAACGCCATCTTCGATGCGCGCAACTTCTTTACGACCTACAAGAATAGCCCGAACAAGCCGGACTTCAGCCGTCACCAGTTCGGCGCAACACTGGGCCTGCCGATTGTGAAGGACAAGTACTTCATCTTCGGCGGCTATGAGGGACTTCGCACGAACCAGCCGACGCAGCTCTTCGCCGTCTTCCCGACGCAGGCTCAACTCCATCCGACGACGCTGCCGGCGGGCACGCCATACAGCCAGCTTGCAACGGCTCTGGCTCCGTACTTCCCTGTACCGAACGGCACCTACTCCGGCGGCAATTACACCACCAACGGCGTCTTCGTGGATAACTACGACCAGTACACGATCCGCGCTGACCAGACGCTCTCGCAGCGGAACTCACTCTTCGAGCGGTACGTGGACTTCAACGCATCACAGAGCAACCCGCAGGTAGTAGGCGGCGCTCAGACCAATCCCCTGATCGGTCGCAACGCCGTCGTGGGCAACACGTTCCTGATCACGCCGAATCTCGTCAACGAGGTTCGCATCGGCTACAACGAGTTCTACAACATCACGCTCGCAACCCTGCTCCATCCCGAGATCCAGTGGGCGGCCGCCGAGGGATTGACGAACGTGACGGCACTGACCAGCCCCACGCAGAACGGTCGAGCCGCAGTAACGATTACCCCCAACGGCAGCACCGGTGACGGTGCCGGCGACCAGGGCGGCAAGGAGAACGTCATCAGCATCGGCGACTCTCTGAGCTGGGTACATGGCAAGCACACGTTCAAGTTCGGCTTCCAGGGCCAGAACCGGCGCGTGTGGCAGATCACCGATAACAACTCTCGCGGATCGTTCACCTTCAGCGCCTGCACGGTGACGATCTGCGGCGCGAGCAACACCATCAACCCGGTGACGGGAGTGGCCTACACCGCGTACGAGAACTTCGCGCGCGGCTTCTGCACCTCGGCCTGCAACGGCAACGCCGGCACCTCGCTCGGCCACTACCGCGACAACACATATGGCCTCTTTGCCAGCGATGTGTGGCAGTTCGGTCATGGGCTGACGCTCAACCTCGGCGTGCGCTGGGAGTACAACGAGCCCTGGATCGAGCAGAACGGACTGGAGGGATCGTTCGATCCATCCGCAAACAAGATCCGGTTCAGTAAGCTTCCTGCAAACATCCCGGCAGCGTACCTGCCTTACATCGACTCCTCGACGACCTACCGGAAGGGCATTGTCGATCCTCAGCGTATGGGCATCATGCCGCGCATTGGCATTGCCTACCAGGTCAACCCCGCGATCGTCTTCCGCGCCGGCTTCGGCGTGTACCTCGACAACCTGAACACGAACGAACTGCAGTTCACGCGCTATGCGCCGCCACTGTACTCGCAGCAGGCATTCAATGGCGTCTTCGTCAACACGATGTTCCCCAACCCGGCAGCATCAACGCAGATTCCGACGCCGTTCTCGATCGCCCCCAACAACGGACGCCCCTACACGCAGGAGTGGAACGCCAGCGCGCAGATCAACCTGGCCAAGGGCACCATCATGGAGCTGGCCTACACAGGCAGCAACTCGCACCGCCTGTGGAAGCGCTATGACCAGAACATGGATGAGCTGCAGCCGGGTTATGTCGGAACGGGCAGCAATCCTGCAGGACAGGGCATCCGTCCCTTCCCGCAGTTCGGCCACGGCATGCTGACCAGCGTGACGCGCGGCGACTCCAGCTTCAACGGTGGATCGATTAAAGTGGAGAAGCGCACGAGCAGCGGGCTCTACGCACTGGGCAGCTACCAGTGGGCGAAGAACCTGGATAACAGCTCGGGCGAAGCCGGATCGAACGATGCCTCGTATGCCTCCAACTTCGCCTTCGATCGTTCGTACTCGAACTTCGACGTGCGCCACAGGGCCGTCATCAGCGGCGGCTACACGCTGCCGCTGGGCAAGGGCCATGCGTGGTTGAACTCCGGCATTGGCAATGCGCTTGCCGGTGGATGGTCGTTCCAGCCGGCGATCCAGTTCCGCAGCGGATATCCGTTCAACGTAACCCGCTCGGGACAGGTTTTCTCCTCGTACATGGGCGCTCGTGTGAACCTGGCTCCTGGCCGCACGCTGGCCAGCGCCGTGCTGCCGCATCCGAAGTTCTACCACTTCTTCGACCCGACGGCCTTTGTAGACCCGGGTCCAACCTTCCAAGGCAACGTCACCCGCAACTCGCTGCACGGCCCCGGCACAGCCAGCGTGGACTTCTCAGGGATCAAGGACTTCCATATCTATGAGAGGCTCCGCGTACAGTTCCGCGCCGAGGCGTTCAACATCATCAACCACCCGATCTTCGCTCAGCCTGCCGGCAACATCTCCACCACGACCACGGTGGGACAGATCTCGGCGACCTCCTCGGGGCTCTCCAACCGCAGCATCCAGCTCGCCGTCAAGGCGATCTGGTAAGACAGCAACACGAAGGCCCGGACATCCGACGGATGTCCGGGCCTTCTTCGTTTAAGTCTATCGAGCGGCCACTACTGAATAGTTTTTGTAACAGGCTGATCTACAACGATGGCTGCACCAAAATAGCGCCTTCGCAGCCAGAAAGCGACGTTCACCAGTCCAATAAGCGCCGGGACCTCGATGAGAGGACCGACGACTCCGACAAATGCTTCGCCCGAGTTCAGGCCAAACACCGCGACTGCGACCGCAATCGCCAGCTCGAAGTTATTCCCGGCGGCTGTGAATGAGAGCGTGGCGGACTGCGCGTAGTCCGCGCCCAGACGCTTTCCCATCCAGAAGCTGACCAGAAACATGACAAGGAAGTAGACGACCAGCGGCACGGCGATCTTCACCACATCCAGGGGCAGCCGAACGATCAAGTCGCCTTTGAGAGAAAACATCACCAGAATCGTGAACAGCAATGCGACCAGCGTCAGCGGGCTAACGCGAGGAATGAAGCGCGTCCGATACCATTCCTCTCCCTTGAGATGGATGAGAGAGAAACGAGTCAGAAACCCGGCAACAAACGGGACTCCGAGATAGAGGCCCACGCTCCCGGCGATCTGGCCGATCCCGATGTTGACCACGCTGCCCTCTAGTCCGAGCCACTTCGGGAGTACGCTCAGAAAGGCCCACGCATAGATGCTGTAAAAGAGCACCTGAAAGACGCTATTGGTTGCGACCAGCCCGGCGACGTAGTCCGTGTCACCCTCGGCAAGCTCATTCCAGACCAGCACCATCGCAATGCACCGGGCAAGGCCGATCAGGATCAGGCCGCGCATGTATGCGGGTTCGTTTCGCAGGAAGGCCACGGCGAGCACGAACATCAGCGCCGGGCCGATAAGCCAGTTCTGCACCAACGACAGCCCGAGCACCCGCTTATTACGGAAGACCTCGCCCAGCTTCTCATAGCGAACCTTTGCCAGCGGCGGGAACATCATCACGATAAGGCCAATGGCGATGGGGATGTTCGTCGTCCCAGTCTGGAAGCGATTCACGAAGGCAGCGGAGCCGGGAACGAAGTGCCCGATACTCACGCCCACGGCCATCGCAAGAAATATCCAGAGTGTCAGGTAGCGGTCTAAGAAGGACAGCCGCTTCCGCTGCGTCGGAGCGCAGATACGGCCTTGTATTGCGGTCATACCCATCAGCAAGCCTCGCAGCACTGCTCAGAGACAAGAGTCGGAAGTGGAGCGCCGTCTAATGCGTATCTGGCGGGAGCACAGCATGCCTTTGTGAGACGTGCCCGGTCTGCCTGCATCTCCTTGTCTTCTTGCAGCCAGTCGAGCGTCTGCCGGAGTATCTGAGTCGCCCCGATATGCGGCGGCATAATGATGCGATAGTGCATCCACTTCCCCTCGCGCCGAGCTGAGACGATGCCAGCGTTTCGCAGGTAGGCCAGATGCCGGGAGATCTTCGGCTGCGGAGCGCCGAGAATCTCCACAAAGTAGCAGACACAGACCTCCTGCTCCCCCATGAGATTGAGAAGGCGGAGACGCGTGTTATCCCCCAGCGCCTGAAAGAATTGCGGCATATCGAACTGTTTAACGCGGACCATACAATTTATATACGCTTTGACGAATATGTTTGCAATGGATATATTCACCTTGACGAATATGTTGTCGGAGGTGATGGCATGGCAGAAGAGATTCTCGAATCGGTCCGGTCGAAGTATGGCTCGGTGGCGCAGAGCACACGTTCCAGCAAGGACGCAGGTGTACGGGCTGTGGCCGAAGCGTTTGGCTACTCCGCAGAAGAACTGACGTCTATTCCGGCAGAGGCCAATATGGGCCTGTCGTGCGGCAACCCTACGGCTACTGCGCACCTTCGGCCAGGAGAGGTCGTCGTAGATCTCGGCTCAGGTGGCGGCTTGGATGTATTTCTGGCCGCGAAGATGGTGGGCCCGGAAGGACGCGCCATCGGTATCGACATGACCCCGGCCATGATCGAGCGCGCAAGGGCAAACGCCGAAAAGGGCGGATATACCAACGTCGAGTTTTATCAGTCCACCATCGATAACATTCCTCTGGCGGATGCTTCGGTTGATTGTGTCATTTCGAATTGCGTCCTCAATCTCGCGCCGGATAAGCCCGCTGTCTTTCGGGAGGTTGCCCGCATCCTCAAGCCGGGCGGTCGTCTCACTGTGAGCGATATTGCCCTGAAGGGTGAACTGCCGGAAGCGATTGCCAAGAGCCTAGCGGCTTATGTGGGCTGCATTGCGGGTGCGATCCGGATAGAGGAGTATCGCGCTGGATTGCTCACCGCCGGCTTTGAGCACGTCGAGATTGTGGATAGCGGGGCGGACCTGAATTCGTATACGAAGGCCAAAGATCAGTCCGTCTGCTGTTCTCCGGAAGACGATGGAGAGTCGTGCTGCTCACCCTCGTCGGACGCGGCGACTCTTTCTGCAGAGTTATCCGACTTACTAACGAAGTACGACGTAAACGCGGCGGCTGCCAGCGTCAAGGTCTATGCCGTCAAACCCGGAGCCAACATCAAGCCCAACGCGCCGTCGACGTCATGCTGCGCGCCGGAATGCTGTGAGGAGGAGCGATGATGCCTCACTACAATGTTTTGTTTCTCTGCACTGGTAACTCCGCCCGCTCGATCATGGCGGAGGCCATTATGAATCGGAAGGGAGCACCCGGCTTCACCGCGTACAGCGCGGGGAGCCACCCTTCCGGCGCAGTACGGCCCGAGGCGTTGCGGCAGCTTGAAGCCGCCGGTCTTCCCACGACCGGCCTCCATAGCAAGTCATGGGACGAGTTCGTCGGGCCCGATGCTCCGGTGATGAACTTCGTCTTTACGGTTTGCGATAACGCCGCGCAGGAGGCTTGCCCCTTCTGGCCGGGTCACCCCACGACCGCGCATTGGGGCGTTCCCGACCCGGCAGCGGTTCAAGGGACGCCAGAGGAGATCGAGCGCGCTTACAAAGAGGCATTCTCCGTTCTGGACAGGAGAATCGCCCTGTTCCTCTCCCTGCCCCTGTCGAGCCTCGATTCGATGGCGCTCAAGACCGAGTTGGACGACATCGGGAAGAGGTAAGGGTAGGGGATTTAGCGGCTGGTAGGCGAGGCAGGGATCGAACCTGCAACCCCGAGCTTAGAAGGCTCGTGCTCTATCCGATTGAGCTACTCGCCCGCCTGTGTCGATTGTAGCGTGCAAGCCGGGGCTTACCAGTAGAAAAGCAGATTCCTCCGCGCCCACCCCAGCGAACAGATGCGTTCGCCGGGGACCCCGGCTCTACCCCGGCCGCGCTACGGGATGACGATGCGAAGCGGACGATGCGCGTTGAACCCGTCAGATGAGCGAGAGGTCTTTGCTGCGAAGAAGCGCAACCACGGACTCGAGCGCCGCAGCCCAGTTCTGCCAGGCGTCCTGCGCGTCGGCTCCGAGCGCCTTGACGTACAGGGAGATGCTGTAGCCCTCCTGCGGCGTGGTGATCTCGAGGAAGACCGGGCGGATGATGCACTCGAGCGCGGCAAGCGGATGGTCGAGCGGCACGGCGCGGCGCATGAGACGGCCGAGGAGCTGCTCCTGCTGCGGGAATGAGCCCAGCAGCGTGCGCTCGCGGGGGACGAGGTCGATGTAGCTGCCGAAGCCTACAGGGACGTCGCTGAGGGTTGGATCAATGTTGAGCAGTAGCGTCTCGCGCTCCTCGAGCGAGAGCGCCCAGGCGTCGCACTTGGCGGTAAAGACGGCGGACCGTGGCGCGTTGAGGGCGCGCAGGGCCTGCATGAGCGGCGGGTTCTGCTCGGCCTCGGGTAGGTGATCGATCTCGTGCGGGTTGGCACGGAGGTCGATGTAGCGCAACGTGCCGTTGGGATCGGACCAGGGGACGATAAGGACGGGCGCGTCAACAGAGCATTCGGCAGACCATTCAGCGAGCATGAATCTTTATCTTATCGTGCCGGACCGCCCGGTAGCTTAGGATGGTCCCGGCGGCATGGAGGTGCAGGCGATGCGGAGGATGTGGCTTTGGCTTGTGATGGGGGCGATGACGCTGTCCGTGGGCGCTCAGGCGCGGCCGTACACGATGCTGTATGTCTTCGGAGACAGCTACTCGGATACGGGGGCGGGGTATGTGGATGGCAATGGGCCGACGGCCGTGGCGTACCTTGCGCAGCGGCTGGAGATTCCGTTTACGTACTACGGCGACGCACAGAGCGAGGGCAAGGGGCTGAACTTTGCCGTAAGCGGAGCGCGCACCGGGGCCGGCGAGGGCACGCGGCACAGCCACGGCGAGCTGCTCGGACGCGGCATGAAGAACCAGGTGGAGGAGTTTGCCGCGCTGGTGCATGATGGCAAGGCACACTTCGATCCCGCGCAGACAATGTTCTTTCTGGCGGGCGGACTGAACGACCGCAGTTTGCCGGAGGGCGAAACCGTCACCAACCTTGAGAGCGAGATCGAGACGCTGTATGGGCTGGGAGCGCGGCGCTTCATGGTGGCTCTGCTGCCAGAGAAGATTCCGGCGTTCGCCACGGCGGGCGAGCGATTCAACCCGCAGCTTGCAAGGATTCCCACGGAGATGCGAGCCAGGCATGCAGACCTGCAGATCGCCAACAGCAAGTGGGGACAGTTCTTCGACGAGGTCATCACGCATCCGACGAAGTATGGCCTGATCGATACGACGAGCACCTGTGCGGGACGTCTGTTGAAGGACCAGAACCCGGCGCCGTGCGCCTCGCCCGAGACGCACTTCTACTTTCACGAGGGGCATCCTTCGACCGCGACGCACAAGGCGGTCGGCGACCTGCTGTATGACGAGGCGATGGGCAGGCCGACGCCCTGAAGGCTCAGGCGTTAGCGAGAAGGAAGCGCAGCACCGTGCTCTCGGCCCAGTAGCCGTCATCGTCTGCGGTAGCCTCGGTGAGGAAGGCGCAATGGCCGCCGTGGGCTGGCTCGAGATAGGTGATGGCCGGGTTGTCGTGGAGCAGGACGCGGCTCTGCGGTGTGATGTGGACGAAGGGATCGTCGGCTGCGTGGAGGATCAGCGTCGGCACGCGGATCTGGCCGAGCACGCGGGAGGCAGCGGCGCGGAAGTAGTAGTCCTCTGCGCTGGCAAAGCCGGAGTATGGCGCGGTGATGCGGTCGTCGAACTCGATGACGGAACGGATGCGGTGAGCGCGGGAGGCATCGTAAAGCTGCGGGAAGAGCGCGGCCTTGCGGCGGTAACGTGCACAGAGAGCAACGAGGAACTTGATCTCGTAGACGCGATTGATGGGTCGGTGCAGTAGCTCGGCGGAGGGGCCGAGATCGAGCGCGGGCGAAACCGCTGCGACACTGTGCAGCTGCGGCAGCGATGCGCCCAGCTCTCCGGCCAGTTTGAGAACGAGGTTGCCGCCCATCGAGTAGCCGATGAGGCCGACCGATTGCAATCCACGTGCGGCGATGAAGTGCTGCATGACGGCAAGCACGTCGCCCGAGAGGCCGGAGTGGTAGAGCGTCGGCGAGAGGTTCTCGGTGCCGCAGCAGTTGCGCATGTTCATCCGCACGATGTTGAAGCCGGCCCGCCAGAGCTTGTTGGCGTTGCCGATGACATATTGCGAAAACGAGGAGCCCTCGAGCCCATGCACAAGAATGGCAGTCGGATGCGTGTGCGGCTCGGGCTGCCAGTGGCAGTGGCAGAGCACCTGCGAAGAGATGAGCCCGCCAGCGGCGGGAGCGACCTCGACCAGTTCTGCAATGGGTGTGGGAAGTTCATCCGTACGGTGCAGATAGTTGCCGACGATGGTCTGCAGGTGCCCGTTGGCGAGATAACGGCGCGGGACGAAGGGCGTCGCCGTAAAGAGCGAGGTGGCCGTGGGCATCAGGCGCTCCCTGCCCCGGCGAGCCGCAGCAACTCGGCCGCATCGAGCGCGCCGGTGGGATCGTCCTCGTGCTTGAGATAGGCGTAGACCTCGCGGTCCCTGGCCAGAGCGGTCAGCTTGCGGGAGAGTTCTTCCAGCTCCGCATGGCTATAGCCGCCCGAATGGCGGAGGCGGAAACAGGTGTAGGTGTCTGCAGTGTGGACCTCCGGCGTAGCGAGGTCGTCCGACTCGGCAATGCACAAAGCGGCGTTGCGGGACCGCAGCAGGCTATAGGTCGCTTCGGTAAACCATGACGCGTGGCGGAACTCGAAGGCGATGCGATGCGTGATGAGACTGGAATGCTCGAGAAAGGCAGCCAGCCGCTCGGCGTGCTCTCCGGTGGCTGCAAAGTTGGGTGGTAGCTGGAAGAGAATCAGGCCAAGTTGCTTTGCCTCGCGGACAGGAGCGAGCGCGGCGAGAAACTCCTCAAGGAGCGGCTTACAGTCCCGCAAACGGTTGAAGTGCGTGATGCGCTGAGGAGCCTTGAAGGTAAAACGAAACGGCGACGGCACGGCGGTCAGCCAGCCTTCAAGCTGCTTTGGCGAAGGAAGGGTGCGGAAGGTGTAGTTCACTTCGACCGAGGAAAGCCGGGTAGCGTAGTAGGCAAGGAAGCTCTTAGCAGCGGTTCCGGGAGGATAAAAACCGGGCTTCCACGTGGGATAAGCCCACCCGGAGGTGCCGAGAAAGAGGCGGGATGAAGATGTCGATGGAGTGGCCACGCGTTTGCGCTGTGGAGAGGAGAATTGGGGCGGCTAGTGGGTTTCGAACCCACGACATCCGCTGCCACAGAGCGGCGTTCTGCCACTGAACTATAGCCGCCGTATTGTCTTTGATTGTAGCACTGGCGAGAGCTCCGGGAGTAGCATCGAATGACTATGGCGATAAAGCCGAGCCACGTGGAGGTCGAACCGGAGATTCTACCGCCGGGACAGAAGCCACGGGAGCGGCATGGCGCGCGCCTGTTTGACGACCACAACCTGGACCTGCTCTCGCACGTGCTGGACGACTGGTTCCGCATCCCCGGCACGAGCTTCCGGTTCGGCATCGATGGTATTGTCGGACTGATTCCGGGCGTCGGAGACATTCTGGGCGGCCTGGCCTCAACGATCATCGTGCTGGCGGCCTGGTTTCGCGGCGTGCCGTATGTGACGATCCTGCGGATGGTCGCCAACGTGGGCATCGAGGTGGTTGTAGGGATGATTCCCTTCCTCGGCGACTGGTTCGACATCGCATGGAAGGCCAATCGGAAGAACTATGCCCTGCTGGAGCGGAGCCTGAACCATCCGCGCAAGAACGAGTGGGGCGACTACCTGTTCCTGCTGGGACTATTCGCGATGCTGATGGCACTGGCGCTGGCGCCGCTGCTGTTGATGGGCCTGATTGCGGACGAGCTGTTACGTGCCCTCCGGGGCCATTGATTG
This sequence comes from Granulicella sp., assembly GCA_036398595.1. GTDB lineage: Bacteria > Acidobacteriota > Terriglobia > Terriglobales > Acidobacteriaceae > Edaphobacter. Next base: position 730 of record DASWOV010000067.1, on the reverse strand, counting down.
TACTGCTAAACTAGCTAAAGTCGGGGCGTAGCGCAGTCTGGTAGCGCATCTGCTTTGGGAGCAGAGGGTCGGGGGTTCGAATCCCTCCGCCCCGACCATCTAACCTCTTCCCTATCAATAAGTTTGACCGAGTATAGGAGGGGTGATACGAAAAGTGATACGAACTTTGCCGTGGGAAGGTCCCATGCAGGTGAATATCACCAAACGTATCGACACCCCGGAGGGCAAGCGCTACTGCCCGGTTGTCGTCGGTCCCAACGGCCGCATCAAACCCGATTCAGTGATGGTCGATGGACGCCAGGAAAAGCATTCCGAAGGCGCCTACTACCTCGACTGGACCGAAGACGGAAAACGCAACCGCGTGTCCGTCGGCACCGACGCAACCGCTGCGTACAACTGCCGCGTTCGCAAGCAAAGAGAGCTGGATGCGCTTGCATCAGGCCTCATCGTTGCCAATCCAATCGATGACGACTCTCGCCTAAGGATTAGCGCCGCAGTAGAAGACTTCCTTGAAGAGATGCAACTCAGCCGGCAAAGAAAAACCTGGATGGGGTATATCGTCTCCCTACGATACTTTCAGGAATCCTGTGGCAAGAGATTTCTGGACGAGGTGGAGCGGAAAGATCTCCTGCGCCTGGCGGCCTTCCTCCGCGATACGAAGAAGCTCTCTCCACGCACCGTGCATAACAAGTTCGCAGACGTGCTCACCTTCCTTCAGGCCCAAGGCGTG
>DASWOV010000066.1:0-1894 GCA_036398595.1 Granulicella sp. | reverse complement strand
GGCCGCGCCCTGCCCGAAACGGCGGGAGACGACCTTGACCTCATCGGGGTGGGAGACAAGGGTTGGCATCTACTTCACATCCTTTCCCTGCCCGTTGCGGTAGGTTTCGAGGATCTCGTCCACCTTAACCGTGTTCAGGTTGTCGTGAAAGTCGTAGTTGACCTGCATGGCCGGAGCCCAGCAACAGGCGCCGATGCACTCGACCTCTTCGAGCGAGAAGACACCGTCCGGCGTAACCTCTTTATGACCGATGCCGAGCTTGTGCTTGCAGTGGTCCAGAATGTCGTAGCCGCCGCGCAGCATGCAGGAGATGTTCGTGCAGACCTGCACGTTGTACTTCCCTGCCGGCTTGGTCCGCAGCATGGAGTAGTACGAAAGCACGTTGCGGACGTCCAACTCCAGCAGGTCGAGCCGCTGGGCGATCTCAGTGACTACCGCGTCGGAGACATAGCCGACCTCGTCCTGCGCATACATCAGCATGGGAATGAGGGCCGAGCGCTTAACCGGGTAAATAGTGACCAGCTTGTCGAAGCGGGCGGCCAGCTCCGGAGAGAAGATCGTGTTGGCAACTGTGCTCACTGCATTAGCTCCCGCGTCAGGCGTTCGGCGGTGAAGTCCATGGCCTCTGTGACGGCGCCGACGGTAACGGTCCCGTCCTCGTGAAGCTCGAAGGGCTGGGACGTGATGTTGTCTCCAGTCATCTCGCTGGACGTAAACCGGAGCCAGCGGGTGTTGACGCGGAGGGTAATGATCTCAGGTCCGACTTCGACCACTGCGTGATGCCGGCTGTTCAACCCGTGAGCAGCCGCGTAACTGCGTATCTGCGAGGCGAACGAGGTCCAGAGTTCGGTATGGAGTCGATCATTCAAACCAGCCCAGCCTCAAAAATCTAATCAAGCACAACAAAACAACGACGAACGACCTTGCTGTAAAACCTTTTCTATCGGTCGATCTCTCCCAGCACAATATCAATCGACCCGATGACCGCAACCACATCGGCCAGCAGACCGCCCTTGCACATCGTCTCAAGCGCCTGCAGCGTTGCAAATCCCGGGTTGCGCATGTGTACCCGGTAAGGCTTCGAGGTGCCGTCGGAGACGACGAAGTAGTTCATCATGCCGTGCGGCGCCTCGACCGAGCTGGTCGCCTGACCGGCCGGTACGGCAAAGCCCTCGGTGACGATTTTGAAGTGATGGATCAGCGACTCCATCTGCGTCTTCATCTGCTCGCGGTCCGGCAGCACGATCTTCGGCGCGTTGGCGGTAATGCGGCCCTCGGGCAGGCCGTCGAGCGCCTGATAGCAGATCTTCAGCGACTCGCGCATCTCCTGCATGCGGACGATGTACCGCGCCCAGACGTCGCCGTCAGTCGAAACCGGCACGTTGAACTGAAACTTCTCGTAGCTGGAGTACGGCATGTCGCGCCGCACGTCGAAGTCGACGCCCGAGGCGCGCAGCGGCGGCCCGGAGACGCCGAGCGCGATCGCATTCTCAGGCGAGAGATAGCCGATGCCCTTCAGGCGGTTGATCCAGATCGGGTTGTTCTGGAGCAGCCCCTCGTACTCCTCGATCTTCGAGGGGAACTCATCGAGGAAGGCGCGAATCTGATCGTAGAGGTCCAGAGGTGGCTCGAGGCTCACGCCGCCGATGCGGATGTAGCTGGTCATCATGCGCTGGCCGGCGACGGCCTCGAAGATGCGGAGCAGCTTCTCGCGCTCGCGGAAGCAGTAGAGGAAGACGGTCAGCGCGCCGATGTCCATGGCGTGCGTGCCCAGCCAGACCAGATGCGACTGGATGCGGGTCAACTCACCGAAGAGAACTCGTAGCCACTGCGCACGCTCCGGAATCTCAAGCCCGATAAGCTTTTCGACCGCCAGGCAGTAGGCCAGATTGTT
>DASWOV010000065.1:0-7126 GCA_036398595.1 Granulicella sp. | reverse complement strand
GATGGATCACCGACAACTACTCGTGGCGCTGGATCTTCTACATCAACATCCCGGTAGGCATCCTGTGCGTGGTGCTGACGCGCATGGTGCTGGAGGACCCTCCTTATATGAAGGAGGCCAAGGCGAAGGCACGCAAGGTGGCGGTGGACTGGGGCGGGCTGGGCTTCATCTCCATTGGCCTGGCGACGCTGGAGATCGTGCTCGATAAGGGGCAGGAGCTGGACTGGTTCGGCTCGCCGTTCATCGTGCTCTTCGCCAGCATCTCGGCGATCGCGCTGACGGCGGCGGTCTTCTGGGAGCTGAACACGAAGAACCCGGTGGTGAATCTGCGGCTGCTGAAGGAGCGCAACTTCCTCTTCTGCTGCCTGATCATTCTTGGCCTGTACATGGTGCTGTATGCGACGACCTACCTTCTGCCGACCTTCATGCAGCAGATGATGGGCTACGACGCGACGACGGCGGGCATTGCGCTGTCGCCTGCGGGCCTCTTCACCATGCTGGAGGTGCCGCTGGTCGGCTATGTACTGACCAAGGGCTATGACCCGCGCAAGATGATCTTCTGCGGCATGTTGATTATCGCGAGCGCGTGCTGGTGGATGGGCTCGATGAACCTCGATGTGGCCGAGCGCAACTTCATCATCCCGCGCATTGTGCAGGTGCTGGGACTGGGTCTGATTACGGTGCCGGTCAGCACCATCGTCTTCCGCTTCATCCCCAAGACGGAGAGCTCGCAGGGCGCGGGGCTGTATGCCCTGGTGCGCAACGAGGGCGGAAGCATCGGCATCGCGCTGGTGAGCACGATGCTGCAGCGAAGGTCACAGGTCTTTCAGACGGTGCTGGGCCAGCATCTCGGCGCGTCGGACCACGCGGTGCAGAGTGCCGTGGCGCAGATGTCGGCCGTGGCCGGCAACCATGCCGATATGCACTACCGCGCGCTGGCGGAGCTCTACCAGAAGATGCAGCAGCAGGCCCTGCTGCTGGCGTATATGGACCAATTCAAGATGCTGTGCGGCGTCATGGTGCTGATGCTGCCGCTGGTGTTCTTCCTGAAGCGGCCTCCGGCGCAGAAGCATGTGGAGCTGGACGCGCATTAAAACAGTGAAGATGCCGGTGTAAATCGGATGTTAGTCTCGAGCGAAGACCTTGAGGCTAGCCCCTGTGAAAGAACTATGGCGCAAGACGGCAGATCTATTCTGGCAACATCCGGTTTTGTGGCTATATGTAGCTGTAGCCGATCTAGCTGGATTTCTCGTTACACAGATACAGGCATGGGCTTCTCATAGAGTGATCGTCTGGCTGGTCGCAAGGCATCAGCAATCGGTTCTCGGCTCAACGCCCGAATCGATGAATTACGTAGAAACGCTAAAGCTGACGTTCTTGGTAGCGCCCCTGTCGTGGGCAAGATATCTGATCTGCATACTCTTATACATCGCTGCATACTTCCTCATCGCAGATTGTGTACGTCCAGCTGCGATGGGGCCTGTCGCGGATCGAAGCAGTTCGTACTTGCGACGGCTCGGGAACCGTCAGACGATCACCTTCGCGGTGAAGATGCTGATCCTGTATGCCGGAACGTCGTGGCTGATCATAGGCATGATGAATGCCAGCGGTAACATGTTGCTGACCACTCCAATCTCGATGTGGATATTTGCATTCACAGTATCGATCGTGGTGGTTTACATCATGACGCCGTCAGGCCTACTGTTGCTGTCTCCGGATGTCTTCTCCGGTGATGTGGCTAAGAGGCTTAAGCTGGCGCGAATCAGCGGTCTTATGGCAGCCCTTACCTGCGCTGTACTCGGTGCTTTTTGTAGTCAGGTTGCGCAAGCGTCGGCGGAACGCAGTCATGCGGTACCATCTTTGTGGATGCAGGCCATCGGTTCCTTACTAACGGCGCTTCCTTACTGCCCTCTCTTTATCTCGCTATCGTTGCTGGCCTTCGAACCTAAGCCTGAAGAGGCTGCAGTTTAATACCCCGCGGCCTTGCCGAAAGTGCGGCGTGAGTCGTGCCCTCCGATGCGCTCCCCGGTCTTTGGGTCGATGGCGATTAGCTCGCTGTCGCCCCACTGGCCCATGGTGGCGCCGTCGGCCTTCTGGTCGCGGTTGGTGCTGTAGCCCATGGCCTTGATCTGGTCGACGATGTCGTTGGGGAAGATCTTCTCGAAGTCGAGCTTGTCGGGAAGGTACTGGTGGTGAAAGCGCGGAGCGTCGGCGACCTTCTGGATGTCGAGGTGGTTGTCGATGGCGCTGATGACGTCGTTGGCGACGGTGGTGATGATGGTCGAGCCGCCGGGTGAGCCCATGACGTAGGCGAGTTTTTTACGCCGCAGAAAGCCGCCGTGCGTGGTGATGATGGTGGGCGTCATCGCCGAGAGCGGCCGCTTGCCCGGCTCGATGGAGTTGGCCGACGACTGGATGAGGCCGAACATGTTGGGCACGCCGACCTTCGAGGTGAAGTCGTCCATCTCGTTGTTCATCAGGAAGCCGAGGCCCTCGACGACGATGCCGTTGCCGAAGCCGCCGTTGAGCGTGGTGGTGCTGGAGACGGCGTTGCCCTCGGCGTCAACGATGGAAAAGTGCGTGGTGTCGGTCGGCTCCTTGCCCTTGTGCGGAGGTGGCGGTGGAGGCACGAAGCCTGCGGGGCGCACGAGTGTCTTCGAGGGCGTGGGCTTGCCGGCGACGATGGAGGCGCGCCACGCGGCGGCGTACTTCGGGTTGGCCAGCTCCTTGAGCGGAAGCACGTTGTAGTCGGGGTCGCCGAGATAGTCGGAGCGGTCCATGTAGGCGCGGCGGAAGGCCTCGGTGATGATCTGCACCTGCGCGGCGCTGCGATCTTTCGATTCCGTGCCTCCGGGGCCGATCTTTGTGAGGTCGAAGCCGGAGAGGATGTTGAGGATCTCGGCGAGCACGATGCCACCTGATGATGGAGGCGGCGCGGTGTAGATGTCGTAGCCGTGGTAACGGCTGTGGATGGGCTCGCGGTCTTTGACGACGTAGTGCGCGAGATCGTCTGCAGTGATGATGCCGCCGTGGGCCTGCTCGAAGGCGGCGATCTTTTGCGCGATCGCGCCCTTGTAAAAAGTGGAAGAGTTTTTTGAGATCGCAGTCAGCGTCGCTGCAAGCTCGGGCTGTTTGAAGACCTCGCCCGCTTTGTAGAAGTCGCCGTTGCGGTGATAGATCGCCTTTGACGCTGGGTACTGCGAGAGCTTTTTGGTGCCACTGATGAGTGTGGCCTCGGGGGCCATCAGCGTGAAGCCATCGGTAGCGAGGCGGATGGCGGGGGCCATGTCCTCGGCGAGCGTGAGTCTGCCGTAGTGCGACTGCGCGTAGACCATGCCTGCGACCGAGCCGGGCACGCCGGAGGACTTGTAGCCCGTGGTGGAGGCTCCGGGGATGATCTTGCCCTCCGCGTCGAGGTACATATCGCGCGAGGCCGCGCCGGGAGCCATCTCGCGGTAGTCGAGGAAGTGCGTCTTGCCGTTCTTCTCGCGGATGAGCATGAAGCCGCCGCCGCCGAGGTTTCCGGCGAAGGGATAGGTGACGGCGAGGGCGAAGTGCACGGCCACCGCTGCATCGACGGCGTTGCCGCCCTTCTTCAGGATCTCGAGTCCCGCATCGCTGGCGTCGTGCTGCACGCTGACGACCATGGCATGCGGCGAGCGAACCGGCTGCGCGTTGGGGTCCTGCGCGTGGAGCGTGGTGGCAAGCGAGAGGATGGCGAGAGTTGCAGACAGGCGGGGGACGGTGAGTCGCAAAGGGCGCTGGCTCCTGATCTGGATGGCGGAATGATGCTTAGGATACTGCAGCAGCGAAGAAAGCCGGCCTGATTCTGCGCCTGCTTTTGAGAAGGCGGGCCGTTATCGGTCGTGTGTATGCGTCCTTGGAGGTGGCTGCAACGTCCTTACAGGAACTCAACATATAAGGATGACGATTGTGCGTACCCGGAGTCTTGCAGCTCTTGGCCTGTGTCTGGCCATCGCCCCAGTCTATGCGCAGCATGAGGCGCTCTCGCCTCACTCGGCGTATGAGCCGCCCATGGCAAAGGAGGCCGCGACCCTTGCGGCCAGCACCAGGGCGGCCTCTGCCGACTGGCTGACCACGGGCGAGAAGACGGACTGGCGGCAGACCGGCGTCTACTCCGAGACCGTCACGATGCTGCGCCGCTTCGAGAAGAGCTCGCCCTTCGTCAAGGTGATTCAGTTCGGCACCACAGCCGAGGGCCGCCCGATGTATGCGGCCATCGTCTCGTCGGACAAGGCGTTCACTCCTGCAGCGGCAGCGAAGACGGGCAAGGCAGTCGTCCTGATCCAGAGCGGCATTCACTCGGGCGAGATCGAGGGCAAGGACACGGCTCTGATGCTCCTGCGCGACATGGTCATCACGAAGCGGGCACATCAGGCGGCGTGGCTGCAGAAGGCGATCTTCGTCGTTATCCCCGTCTTCAACATCGACGGCCACGAGAACCGCGGCAGCTTCAACCGCGCCAACCAGAACGGCCCGCAGATCACCGGCACGCGCACCAACGCCGAGCTGTTGAACCTCAACCGCGACTACATCAAGGCGGCGACGCCGGAGATGAAGGGATGGCTCGCGCTCTACCACGCGTGGATGCCCGACTTCATGTTCGACAACCACGTGACCGATGGCGCGGACTATCAGTACGACGTTACCTGGGACATGGCCCATCACAACGATATGGGCGAGCCCACTCGCGCCTGGGTCAACGACCGCTACATTCCCGAGCTGAACAAGCGCATGGAGACGGGCGGGCATCTCGTCTCGCCGTACGGCGCTCTGCGGCGCTCGACCGACGGCAAGCGCGACTTCTTCGTCGAGGTGTTTTCGCCGCGCTACTCGCATCTCTACACGGCGGCGCTCAACCGGCCTTGCCTGCTGGTCGAGACGCATAGCCTGAAGGACGCGAGGACTCGCGCGTGGTCCAACTACGACATCATGGTCGCCTCGATCGATATCGTCACCGAAGACCCGGCGGCGCTGAAGTCTTCGATCAAGGCGGCGGATGAGAAGTATGCCGCGATGGCGGGCGACCGCAACGCTTCTCCGGTCTACCTTGCGGGCAAGACGGCGGCGGGCTCACATCCGCTGGTCTATCGCTCGCTGAAGACGGCGCAGTTTCAGTCGGAGATTACAGGCACGCCGGTCATTCGCTACACCGCTGAGAAGGACGACATCGAGGTCGCCATGCACGACGGCATCGATACCACGGCGGAGGCGCAGGAGCCTCTGGGCTGGCTCATCCCGGCCGCGTGGAAGGAGCTCGCCGACGAGCTTGCACTGCACGGCGTCGTGATGGAGAAGACCACGAAGGACATCGACCAGCAGTTCGATACGTGGAGGTTCTCCAACGTGAAGTATGCCGCCGCGATGATGGAGGGCGGCATGATGGTCGATTACACGATCACGCCGGTGAAGGAGAAGATCCACATCCCGGCGGGCTCGTGGTATGTGCCGATGAAGCAGCAGCGGGCGCGGCTCATCATGGCGCTGCTGCATCCTGCCGCTCCCGACGCTCTGCTGCGCTGGGGCTTTGCCGGTTCGATCTTTCAGACGATGGGCCGCATCGGCGCCGGGCAGTACCTGACGGTTCCCATCGCCAACAAAATGGCGGCGGAGAATCCTGCGCTGCTGGCCGAGTTTCAGCAGAAGGTAAGCTCCGACCCCAAGTTTGCCGCGGACTCCCAGGCGCGGCTCGACTGGTGGATCACGCGCTCCAACTACCAGCCATCGGCGGTCAACCGTTACCCGGTCGTCGAGGTATGGGAGAAGAGCTGGTAGCTTTCTTCTGCTGATGAAGACGGGCGAGGCATGGAGAGCACGGCTCCTCCGCCTCGCCCGTTCTGCTTTTGCGCTTCATCGCCTCAGAGATTCTTCGCAGAAAAGTGAACGGTTTTGCCTCCGCGCCGGTCTTAGAGGGTGAGAGCGGATAAAGCGGATGGACGTGGCTGCGGTTTGGAGCGAAGAGAGGCGGGCTGTAGCGCCGGACGAGACCGATGAGGAGCTCGAGTTCACGGCGCTGGTTGCCCGGCAGTCGCGGACGATGTATCGCGTGGCCTATGGGCTGCTGCGTAACGCGCACGACGCCGAGGACGCGGTGCAGGAGGCCTTCCTCAAGCTCTATCGCACGGGCGGCTGGCTGCGCATGGAAAACGAGCGGGCCTTCCTGGCGAAGACGGTATGGCGCGTCGCGCTGGACCGGATTCCGCAGAAGAACATCGAGGATGCGGATGAGGCGGGGCTGGTCGATGGCAGATGGTCGCCGGAGGAGCACCTGGCGGCGGGCGATGAGCGCGAGCTGCTGCGGCAGATGATCGACGCCCTGCCGGAGAAGCTGCGAAGGCCGCTGGTGCTGAGCGCGATCGAGGAGATGACCTCGGTCGAGGTCGCAGAGGTGATGGGCATCCCCGAAGGCACGGTGCGGACGCGGGTGATGCGGGCGAAGGCGGAGCTGAAGCGGCGGTTTGAGGCCATGAAAGGAGTCGGGCGATGACGGAAGATCTTCCATTCGAGATGTTGCTGGACTCCGTGCTGCATGACGCGGCAAATCCTGAACCGATGGCAGGTCTGGAGGAGAGGATTGTGGCGCGGTCGGCGACCGCAGCTTCACCCGTGGCGAATGTGCTGGTGATGGCAGGAGAGATCTCGAGCGAGAGCGTCTTCGTCTCGCTGTGGCGTGGTGTGCGCGATGCGCTGTTCCCGCGCAGGCTTCCGCCGCTGGTGCTGGAGTCGCGGGCGATCCCGGTGGAAGATCCCCTCGCGGCAGATCGGGGCACGGCATCGACGGTATACGCCGTGGCCGTGCATGCGATGGCCGTGCTGGTGATCGGTTTCGTGGTGCGCGCCCAGGTGAGGGACGTTCAGCCGGTGCAGAGGGCATCCGCCGTGCTGATTGAGCCGGTGCTGCATGTGACGGCAAAGACCGCCGACCGTTCCGGCGGTGGCGGCGGGCAGCGTGGCGAGACTCCTGTGAGCAAGGGGAGCCTGCCGCGAATGGCCGAGCAGCAGATCGTTCCTCCCTCGCGCCCGCCGCTGATTCAGCCGCGCGCGGCGATGGAGCCGACCGTCGTGATGCAGCCGATGCGGCTGGCCGACAACACCATGCCGAACG
>DASWOV010000064.1:0-1540 GCA_036398595.1 Granulicella sp. | reverse complement strand
AGCGTGTCGCAACTCCACCAGCAGACGCTCCGAGCGCTCGAGGTGATCGCCGACCACCAGCAGAACGACGCGCTCGCGGCCGCCATTGTTCGAAGCTGTCTCCCCTGCCTTCTTCGACGAGTGCTCCCAGAGCCTTCCCGCAAAGAAGGCCGCCGCAATCACAAGCAGGCACGCTGCGGCAGCGGCAAACCCCTTCCACTGCTGTCCGGTCAGGAACGAAGACCAGTTGCGCTTCCGGCGCTCCGGATAGGCCCGCAGCGAACCGCGAATCGAATCCCACACCTGCTGGCCATACTCGGTGCTGCGCATCGGCGTCGCAGGCGCATGGATCTCCGCAAGATCACGCACCAGCGCCGCATAGCTGCGCGCGCAATCGGGGCATTCGCTAAGGTGATGTGCGATCTCACCGGCAGAGTCGGACTCGCCGTAGTGATACTCGATCAATGCTTCTTCGTTGAAATGGCTCATGATGTCACCCGCAGGGGAGCCAGGGTGCGGCGCAGCTTCTGCACCGCGCGGAAGACCGCCTGCTTGGCCGCATTGGGCGCGATCTCCAGCGCCTCGGCGATCTCGGTCGTCGTCTTCTCTTCCATATGTCTCAGCACAAAGGCCGTGCGCTCCGTGGCCGTCAGCTTGCTCATCGCGGTCTCCTGCAGCGCCTCGATCTCACGGCTTAGCAGATGCCTCTCCGGCCCTGCGCCTGGATCGGCCAGTTGGACCTGCTGCTGCGCGGGATCGGCATCGTCTGCAATCTGCAGGCTGGTTCCCGCCTTCCGCCTGCTGACCAGGTTCAGCGCAGCGTTCGCGGCGATGCGGTAGATCCAGGTGCCGAAGCTGGCGCGCGACTCGAAGCTCTCCAGTTTTTGATAGCCGCGCATAAAGGCCTCCTGTACTACCTCGTCGGCGTCCGCCTCATCGCCCGTAATGCGATAGGCGACGCGGAAGACGATCTGCGAATAGCGGGTCACGAGCGCGCCGTAGGCGTCCTTGTCTCCGGCAAGTACCGCCCGGACGATCTGGTCGTCGTTCCCTTCCATTCAGCGCATTAGACAAGCAAACGCGGCGGCGGTTATGAACTTTTTTTTGCGAGGCTGCTTCCGGCCGGATCAGCGGCTCCGTACGAAGAGTGTGCGACCATAAAAGGGATGCGGAAACCCCTCTCCGCCAGCGACCGGCCGCTGCTCCCGGCAGGGTTCAGGCTCGCTTCTCCGGCTTCGCCGTTGACAGCGCTATACGCGCCCTATAGGGTGGATGGCCGTACGTTACCGCTTACTTTGATCTCTTTCGCTCTCCCGAATTAAGGACTCTTGATGACATTTGCCCAGATGACAAAAGCCATACTCACCGACAGCCACTTCCTGATTCCCTTCTTCGTCCTGCTGGCAGGCATCGTCCTGCTGGTGGTGCTGCACTAAGGAGAAGCGGATGTCCGAAACAGTCGATACCTCGAAGAAGCATGGCATGTCGCTGCATGGCCTCGGCGTCATCTGCGGACTCACCGCAGGCGTATGGCTCGGCGCAGCGGAGGCTCCCACCAAGC
>DASWOV010000063.1:0-2290 GCA_036398595.1 Granulicella sp. | reverse complement strand
GTGCCGGGGCCGCGGCCTTCGAGCAGGTCGTCGGAGAGGAACTTTACGTGGGAGCGAATCTTCTCGGGATCGACGCTGGCCTCGGCGGTCTTTACGGAGGCGGGCACAGGCTGGGTCTGAGCATGGGCGAGGGCTGCGGTGGAGAGCGCGAGCAGCGGAAGAACGGCAGTGCGGAGGATTCTCACTTGCGGGCTCCTGCGGTGCGGGATGATTGCTTCAGTTTAGCGGGAGTGCCTGCGGAGGCTCGCTTTGAGGATGGCGCGGCGACCTCTTCCGGCTCGGGCAGGCGCACCGCCTGAATCTCCATGACGTCGAGGCGCTGGAGAATCTTGCGAGCAAGCCCGGTAAGCGGAAGCGAGCCGAGCCGGCTGGTGCGGACCCAGTGGAGGTCGTCGGCGGAGGCGGGTACGGCGCGGCGCAGGGAGCGGTCGGTGCGGTCGCGCGGGGCGAAGACCTGCACGTAATAGTTAGTGTTGGTGATGGAGTGGCGCACGCGAAGCATCGGCTCGCGGTGTTCGACGGCGTCGAGCGGCAGCGGCGGAAGCTCATACATCCCGGCCATCAGGCTTATATCCGCGGCGCGTTTTTCGAGCAGGACCTCGGTGACGGTTCCGCGCTTGCGAATCGAGAGAAGATGCGCGACCGGGCGGCTGTGCATGGTCTCTTTGGGAGCCGTGACATGCTCGCCTCGTGTGACGCACATGGAATGCACCGGGCAGTGCAGGCAGAGCGGAGCCTGCGGAAGACAGAGGGTGGCTCCAAGCTCCATCATGGCCTGGTTGTGATCGCCTGCGGCGTTCCATCGTCCCTCCAGGCGGCGGCGGGGAACCAGCTCGGTCGCCTGGCGCAGGATGAGGGAGCGTGTGGCGGCTGTGCCATCGGCGGGCTTGCCCAGCAGGCGCAGGATGACGCGCTCGACGTTACCGTCTACGACCGGGATGCTCTCGCCGAAGGCGATGCTGGCGATGGCCGCCGAGGTGTACTCGCCGATGCCGGGCAGCGTGCGCAGCTCGACGGCGGTGGGGGGCAGCACGCCTCCGCGCTCTTCCACGATGAACTTCGCGGCCTTGTGCAGCATGCGGGCGCGGCGGTAGTAGCCGAGGCCGGACCATGCGGCGAGCACCTCCTCTTCCTTCGCGAGGGCGAGAGCGACGATGGTGGGGAAGAGGCGCAGGAAGCGCTGGTAGTGCTCGATGACGGCGGCGACGCGGGTCTGCTGCAGCATCACCTCGGAGACCCAGGTGCGGTAGGGGTCGTGGATGCCGCGCCAGGGAAGCTCCCGCGCATGGGCGCGGTACCAGCTCATCAGGCGGCGGCGAAAGGCGGGAGGGTCCAGTTCGGTGGCGGGAGCGGCGGAGACGGGTGTTTCGGATGGGGCCGGGGAATCGAGGTGCTGTCGCGCGTGCATTCGGAGCACAGTCTATCGTTTCCGGAGAGGGCGCACCACGGGGAAGAGGGATTGCCTGCAGTTTTCTGTGACAAAGGGAATGGCGGGAAGGCGGACGCGGGCTCTAGGTCATCTGCCTGTTGCCGAAGGCTCTGTGAATAGAGCAAGCTGGGTGCACTTTTCGAGGAGACCCGGTTCGGTCATGCGACTCAAGTTTATCTGCCTGCTGTCCTTCCTGATTTTGTCCGCACGCTTCACGGTTGCACAGGGAACGGTCCCGACCTTTACCCACGCGGTTGGTGGCAAAACCTACACGCTGGCAGGGCAGAGCCCGGAACAGGCTTCGACGACGACGATCCCGACGGTGCTGGTGCCGGTCGCTCTTGATTTTGAATCGAAGAAGGTCGCGGGCAAGGCTTTCCGCATGGATGCGAAGACGGACGTGCCGCAGGCGCTCGGCTCGCCGGTATTTTCGCGAGCGGTGTTTGGCAGCGCAGGGACGACCCAGTACGCCGACGCGATGCTGCGCTCCACCTTTCCGAAGGCGACGGGCTGGCACACGCTGCTCGCGAAGCCCGAGGTGAAGCCGGTCACGGTGAGCATTCCGGCGGGCTTCGGCTATGTGCTGACCTCGAAGTCGAGCGGGACCTCGGTCGCTGTCGTCGACATCGAGTTTTTGCAGAAGGAGATCTTCAAGCAGCTTCCGAAGCAGGACGGCAAGCTGGTGATCGCGCTGACCCACAACGTTACTTACTACGCCGATGGCGACGCGACCGTGTGCTGCTCGTGGGGAACGCATGGCGTGGATGCGGCGACCGGCAACTCGTTCGTGCTGGCGAGCTATCTTCGCAACGCCCCGGCCATCGTCGCGGACAAGGACGTGCAGCCGCTGACGCAGCAGCT
>DASWOV010000062.1:0-185506 GCA_036398595.1 Granulicella sp. | reverse complement strand
ACCTGGTCCAAGAGCATCGAGCAGACCTCGCTGCTGAACCCCAGCGACACCAGCTATGAGAAGCATGTCTCCACGGAGGACTACCCGCACCATCTGGTCATCTCCTCTACCTACAAGCTGCCCTATGCCTCCATTGGCGGCAGCGGCTTCGTCGGTCATCTGAAGCATGCGCTTCTGGGAGGCTGGGCTGCCAGCGGAACCTATCTGCTGCAGTCCGGTCCGCCGCTCTCCTGGGGTAACGTCGTCTATCTTGGCGGTCCGCTGCACCTGAACACACGCGAGACGAATAAGCCTGCGTTCGACATCACCCAGTTCGACCGCAACTCCGCGGATCAGCCGTCGGATAATATCCGCACCTTCCACTCCACGGACGGCCGCTGGCGTGGCGACAAGACCAACAACCTTGACGCCTCGCTCGCACGACAGATCAGCTATCACGACCGCATTACGGGAGAGCTTCGCATCGAAGCATTCAACCTCTTCAATCATCCCGTCTTCAGCAACCCGAACCTGACCCCCACCAGCTCTTCCTTCGGCCTCATCACCGGGCAGGCTGGGGAGAGCCGCACCATGCAGGTATCCGCACACATTCGCTTCTAGCGGATGCGGTTTGTTCTGGACGTAGGCGACAGCCGCGGTTAAGACTGTCCCTGCGTCCGTGCATTCTCTTCTCGAACCCACTTGTTGTCTGGAGAATCCGTGTTTCCTGATCGTAGACAGGCTTTGAAACTGGCAGGCCTTGGCATCGCTGTCGCTCCTGGCACGTGGCTCAAAGGAGCCGTCATGCAAAGCCCCACGGTAGAGGCGCCCCACACAACTGCGTTCGTTGTTCCCGGCCCACGACAGTCCGGCGAATCCAGCGATACAGCGCGGCTGCAGCGCGCCATGGACGAGGCTCATACGCGTGGCGGCGGCACCGTCTTCCTACAGGCGGGGCAATACATCTCCGGCACCTTGCAGCTACGCTCGAATGTCTCGATCTGGTTAGACAACGGCGCCGTGCTTGCAATGAGCCCCGACAACGCCGAGTTCCTTCCGCCCGAAAAGTTTTCTTACGATCCCGGCGCCAATCAGGCGACCTCGGATTTTCACGTAGCTCTCTTTGCCGGCGATGGCGTGGAGCACATTGCCATCCACGGCGAAGGCATCATCGAATGCAATCGAGGCGTGAAGGGCGGCGGCCCCAAGCCCATTGCGCTGCGACGCTGCAACTATGTCAGCCTGCGCGGCATTACGATTCGCAATGCCGCTCACTACAACATCAGCATGCTGGGCTGCGACTTTGTCGATATCGACGGCGTGACGATTCTCGCAGGACATTCCGATGGCATCGACCCGGACTGCTGTCGCCATGTGCGCATCAGCAATTGCTACATCGAGTCCGTCGACGACAGCCTTTGCCTCAAGGCCAGTGGCGCGCTCGGACAGCGCGGCGCGACCGAGTTCGTTACGGTAACGAACTGCGTCCTGCGCACCGCCAGCATTCACTTCAAGTGCGGCACGGAGAGCTGCGGCGACTTCCGCCACATCGCCATCTCCAACTGCATCTTTCAGGGAGGCGCGGGCATGCGCCACGGCAACCCGGGGCTGGCGTTCTATACGGTCGATGAAGGCGCGCTCGAAGATGTCGTGATCTCCAACATCACCATGCAGGATGTCGGCACACCGATCGCCATCCTTCGCGGCGACCGCGACCGCTGTGCGACAGGCAAAGGACCAGGCGTGCTCCGCTCCATCCGCATGAGCAATATCGTCGCTACCGGAGCGAAGCTGACCAGCGTGATCGCGGGTCTTCCCGGCTCACCAGTCGAAGACATTTATTTAAAGGACATCTCCATCAGCATGGTTGCGGCCCACACTGGACCATCCTCGCTGCACGATATTCCCGAGCAGCCCAAGGCATACCCGCAGCCGACGATGTTCGGCGAGCTACCCGCAGCCGGGCTCTTTCTGCGCCATGTCACTCGCCTGCAGGCACAGGATGTTCTCTTCAGCCTCCCGTCTGATGAGGCACATCCTGAGATTGTTGCCGATGACGTCGAGCAGCTACGCCTGCGGCTCGATTGTCTCGAAAAGCACGGAGCAGCGCGCCTCTGGCTCAACGATGCGAGCGACAGCTTCATCGAAAGCCTGGAGGTGGCTCCATCCTCCGCGGCCTCCTATCGCATTACCGGCGCGAAGACCCATGACCTCTATCTGCGAGGCTCCGGCGCGATGGACTGGAGCCGGCAGCTCACGGTTGGAACCGAGGTCCCCAAGGGAGCGGTTCACCTGCAGGACTCCTCCGCCTCACAACATACTGCCGGAAACTGAGCAGGCAAACCGGAGGGCGATGACACAGCCGCGCGGCTAACCTTTCGTCAGCCGGGCGCTGCACCGCCCTCCTGCCATCCCAGAGAGCATGTCGATGTCCACAGAACAACGCCGAGAGAGCAGGATGCTCCCCGGGAAATTCACCGTGCGCTCACAGTTCTATGACGCCGAGTTGTTAGAACTAATCCCGGTTCCCTGTGCATGACACACAGAGGCCGCATGCTCTTTTGCTGCGGTTTATCCCGTTGCCGTCATGATCGAAAGCAGGGCCACCAGTCTATGTGAGGTTTCCCAATATGAAGAAGCTCTCTTCTGTTCTTTTTCTCTTTGCTTTCTTTGCCACGACGCTCTCATCTCTAGGCGAGGTCAACCACCTCGTGATCTCGCAGGTCTACGGCGGCGGCGGCAACTCCGGCGGTGCCTACGCCAACGACTTCATCGAGCTGTACAACCCATCCAGCGGTCAGCTCAGCACCTCGGGCCTGTATGTGCAGTACGCCTCGACGACCGGCAACTTCAGCGACTCGGCGTCGGCGGGCAACAATGCGGCCCTGCCGGCAGTGACCATTCCTGCCGGACAGTATTTTCTGATTGAGGCTGCCCCCGGCTCGAACACCTCCGAAACCGCCCTGCCAACTCCAGACCTTGAGGCGACGAGCATTACCATCTCCGGCACCGCCGGCAAGGTCGTCCTGACGAATACCCTCATCTCGGGCAGCGGCTGCCCGCTTCCCTCGCCCTCCGTCGTCGACCTCATCGGCTGGGGAACCGCCAACTGCTCCGAGGGTGGCGCCCCCGCCGCCGCCACGACCAACAGCACCTCGATCATCCGCAACGATCCTACTGTCGATACGGATAACAACGGCAATGACTTCAGCGCAGGCACACCCAACCCGCATAACCTCGGCGGCGGAACGCCTCCTCCCCCGACTACGCTTGCTATCTCGCTCATCCAGGGACACAAGTCCAAGACAGCCATGGTGCTCTCGCCCTACGTCGGCCAGAAAGTCACGGTCGAGGGCGTCGTCACCGCCATTCTTCCCACCGCCTTCTACATCCAGTCCGTCACCGACGACGACGACCCCACCACCCCCGAGGGCATCGAGATCTACACCAAGCCCTCCGCCTCCATCACCATCGGCGCCCTCGTCTCCGTGACAGGGACCGTAGCCACCTTCCCCAACGCGACCACCACTCCCCCGCAGACGCACATCCCCGCCACCGAGATCACCTCGCCCACCGTCAGCGTCAATGGCACGGCTCCGCTGCCTGCGCCGGTGACGCTGACGGCCAGCGATCTCTCTCCCACGGGCACAATCTATCAACTCACACCGTATGAGGGCATGCGCGTCACCTTCGGCTCCCTTACCGCTACCTCCGGCACCGACGGCTCTCTGAAGGAGTCCACCGAAACCTATAGCTCTTACGGCGAGTTCTACGCGGTCGTCACCGGCACGCCGCGTCCCTTCCGCGAGCCCGGCATCGACCTGCGCGATCCAGTCGTCGATGCAACCAAGACACCCGCGGTCTTCGACGACAACCCGGAGCGCCTCTACGTCGATTCCGGCTACCTCGTCGGCTCAACGCCCATCGATCTTTCCACCGGCGCGGTGCTTCCGAACATCACCGGCGTACTCGACTTCACCAACACCTACGACGACGACTACAACCCGCCCCGCTTCTTCCCCGACCCGTCCTATAGCGCCTCCTCCATCACCCCGGGCATGACCGTGCAGCCGGTTGCTCCGCCCGCTCCCGGCGAGTTCACCGTCGCCTCCTTCAACATCGAGCGTTTCTATAACACCGAGAGCGCCGACGACCTGTACTACGTCCCCGCCGGGGTCAACGGCTACAACGGAAGCTCCGGCACGCCGACCGTCTCCGATGGCCAGACCTTCCAGTCCGAGGCAGTCGATGTGACCTCAACCGCGTACGCGAACCGCCTGAAGAAGATCTCGCTCGCGGTTCGCACCGTGCTCAACTCGCCCGATGTCGTAACCATCGAAGAGGTCGAGAACCAGAGCGTCGCCACCGATATCGCCACCCAGATCAACACAGACGCTGGCGTAGACAACCTGTACACGGGCTACAGCACGGACAACACCAATACCTTCACGCAGGACGGCACCGGCATCTCGGTCGGCTTCCTCGTCAAGAACACCGTGACGGTCAACAACGTGACGCAGTTCGGCCAAGCCACTCCGGGCGCGCCGGACCTTGCCGATCAGACCTTCACGCCGACCTCCGGCAATCTCACGACGCTCAACGACCGGCCATGGCTCGTCCTTGATGCAGGCATCAAGCGCACCGGCGGCAGCGACTATCCGGTCACGATCATCGCCAATCACATGAAGGCGCTGACCGGCGTCAACAGCCCCACCAACAACTCGACCCGCCTCAAGAAGGAGCTGCAGGCCGAAGACATCGCCAAGTACATCCAGACCCTGCAGGCTGCGGGCAAGCACGTCATTTCCGGCGGCGACTTCAATGCGTTCGAGTTCTCCGACGGCTACACCGACACGCTCGCAACCTACACCAACACCAACGTACTTCCTGCGGCCCAGGTCGTTCAGCCCGGCGTCTCCGGTCTGGTCACGCCGCCGCTCACCGACATGGCGCTTACGCTCCCGGCCGATCAGCGCTGGTCCTACGTGGAGTCCGGCAGCGCGCAGATCCTCGATCACATGGTCGTCACACCTGAGCTTGCAGGCGGGCACATCGCCTACGCGCACATCGATGCTGACTTCCCCGTCATCGCCTACAACGACCCCACCACCCCAGCTCGCAGCTCGGACCACGACCCGGTGATCGGCTACTTCCCGCTTCCGGCGCTCACACCGACGCTTGTGCTGACGCCTGCCTCGCAGGACTTCGGCAGCAGCACGGTTGGCACGGCTGGAGCCAGCAAGATCTTCACCCTCTCCAACACCGGCACGGACGCGGCGAGTATTACCGACATCTCTGCTGGCGGCGACTTCTCGACGTCGAACGCCTGCGGCTCCTCGCTCGACGCCGGAGCCAACTGCACTATCAACGTCTTCTTTACCCCCAACTCCGCGGGAACCCGCACGGGCACCCTGACGGTAACCACGGCAACCGGCTCCTTCACCTCGTCGCTGACGGGCACGGGCGTGGCGGTTGCTCCTCCTGTGCCGCCTACCCTCTCCCCCACCTCGCTAACCTTTGCGGCCACCGCCATCGGCAGCACGACAGCCGCGCAGACCATTACAGTCACGAACAGCTCCACCGTTGCCGTGACAGTTTCGAGCACTGCAACAACGGGCGACTACAGCCAGAAGAATAACTGCTCGACCCTCGCCGCCGGTCAGACCTGCACGGTCAGCGTCTCCTTTACTCCCACCGCTACCGGCTCGCGCACCGGAACGCTGACCGTCACGACCTCTGCCGGGGTTCTGACGGCCTCGCTCACCGGCACCGGCCAGACGCCGGAGTTCACCATCAGCGGCCCCAGCGGCTCGACCATCACCCAGACGGTCGCAGCCGGTTCCTCGACCTCGATCGTCCTCACCTTCACTCCGGTCGCCGGTCAGTCCACCATCACCCTCGCCTGCAGCGGACCGTCCCCGGCTCCGACCGGCGTCACCTGCACCGTGCCGACAAGCGCCTTTACCCTCAGCGGCTCGCCCGTCACGCAGACGGTAACAATCCAAACCACCTCGCGGGTTGCCACCAGTGGTCTTGCGCCGCTCTCGTGGCCGCGCTCGCCCTGGACCGTCAGCCTCGTCGGCCTCTCCGGCGTGATGATGTTCCTGGCGGCTCGTTCCCGCCGTCTCGGCCAGTACACGGTCCGGGTCGCGGGACTGCTGGCGCTGCTGCTCATCGTCTGCATCCCGGCGATCGGTTGCGGTGACAGCAGCAGCAAACCCACAGGCACGACCAATCCGAACGGCACCCCCGCCGGCACCTACAACTACACCGTCACGGCCAAGGCAAGCGACGGTGTCACGCACACGCAGAACATCACTCTGACGGTGCAGTAAACAACCACCGGTTCCACCGGCAAAGGCTGTACGGGAAACCCCGTACAGCCTTTGTTCTTTCTGGAGAGGATGCAACAAACTCTGCTTATTTAAAGAAAGAAGATGCTGCTCCCCATGGCCCTCTTCCAAAGAGTTCTTTCCAGTTTTGAAGAATAGACAGATAAACGAGATGACAGATTTTGCTTCAGAGGAGCATGATGGTTCGTGGCGGCAGAGCGCCAGACCATCAGGAGCCGAAGCGTGAGTCTCTCAAGAAGAAATGTATTGGCGGCACTGGGCGCCGCTGGAGCACAAGCCGTAGTCCCCTCTCTGTTGAGGAGTTCTTTTGGGCAGAACAATGAGACGTCCCAATGCCCCTTCCGCCTGTCGGTTATCAACGACGAGCTTACGCAGGATTTTGAGAAAGCCTGCGAGATCGCAGCGCACGACTTCGGCCTGCACTGGATCGAGCTGCGCTCCATGTGGGACAAGAACGTCTCGGAGCTGAGCCCGAAGCAGATCGACGACGCAAAAAAGATTCTGGCGAAGTACAGCCTGCGCGTGACCGATATTGCCAGCCCTCTCTTCAAGACGGACTGGCCCGGCGCTCCTATCTCGAAGAACAGCGAGCGGCGCGATCAGTTCAACGCCGACTTCGACGCGAAGGCGCAGGACAAGCTGCTCGAAACCTGCATCTCGCTCGCAAAGGCCTTCGACACAGACCGCATACGCTGCTTCGACTACTGGCGGCTCGATGACCAAAAGCCCTATCGCGCAGCCATCAACG
This sequence comes from Granulicella sp., assembly GCA_036398595.1. Classification (GTDB taxonomy): domain Bacteria; phylum Acidobacteriota; class Terriglobia; order Terriglobales; family Acidobacteriaceae; genus Edaphobacter. The sequence continues at coordinate 178,426 of DASWOV010000062.1, read as the reverse complement.
CCCGGCTGCGCCAGGCCGCCGAGCGTTGCGCGAAGGACAACATGATCCTTCTGCTCGAGAACGAGATGTCGTGCAACACGGCTACGGGCGAAGAATCTGCCGCGGTGCTCGCCGCAATCCCCAACAAGAACTTCATGCTGAACTGGGACCCCGGCAACGCAGCCGCGCTGATGACCACTCCCTACCCCGACGGCTACAAGCTCCTGCCGAAGGACCGCATCGGCCACTGCCACTGCAAGGACGTAAGCTACACCCCGGACCACAAGTATGCGTGGGCCGCGATGGGCAGCGGCGTCATTCGCTGGACCGACCAGATTCGCGCCCTCAAGCAGGATGGCTTCCACTACGGCCTGAGCCTCGAGACACACTGGCGCGGCGCGGGAACACCGGAGGCCTCCACACGGGCGAGCTTCGCAGGGCTGAAGAAGATTCTGGCGGACGCAGGCGTCCATTGCTAAGAACGCGCAAGGAGAAGAGATGATTACAAGACGTGAGTTTCTGGATACGCTGGCCGTCGGCGCGGCGGGACTGGCTGTGAGCGCAAGCGCCAAGAGCTATGGGCAAATCCTTGGAGCCAACGACAAGCTGAACTTTGCCGTGATCGGCTTGAATGGCCGCGCAGGGGCTCACCTCTCCTCGCTCAAGGCAAACAGCAGTGCCGCCCGCATCACACATGTGTGCGATGTGGAGACGACGATCCTCGACCGCTTCGCCGCGAATACCGAGCAGGAGCTGGGATACGCGCCCAAGAAGCACAAGGACTTCCGCGAGGTATTGGCCGAGAAGGATGTCGATGCGATCACCATCGCTACGCCGGACCACTGGCACGCACCCATGGCCATCGCCGGGCTGAAGGCCAGCAAGCACGTCTACCTCGAAAAGCCATGCAGCCACAACCCCGCCGAAGGCATCATGCTCATCGAGGCGCAGAAGAAGTACGGCAAGCTGGTGCAGATGGGTACGCAGCAGCGTTCCTCGGGCCATACGAAGGAGATCGTCGACAAGATTCAGAACGGCCTTATCGGCCGCGCCTATTACGCAAAGGCCTTCTACAGCAACACGCGCAAGTCCATCGGCGTCGGCAAAGAAGTGCCGGTGCCGTCAACGCTCGACTGGGACCTGTGGCAGGGCCCCGCGCCGCGTCAGGCATATAAGGACAACGTGCAGCCGTACAACTGGCACTGGTTCCGCACCTACGGCACGGGCGAGACGCTGAACAACGGCACGCATGAAGTGGACGTCTGCCGCTGGGCGCTCGGCGTGGACTATCCGCAGAAGATCAGCGCCGTAGGCGGCCGCTATCACTTTCAGGATGACTGGCAGTTCTACGACACGCTGCTGACCACCTTCACCTATCCCGACAAGATGATCGACTGGGAAGGAAAATGCTGCCAGGGGATGAAGTTCTACAACCGCGACCGCGGCGCCGTCATCATGGGCACAACGGGCAGCGTGCTCATCGACCGCGGCGGGTACGAGGTCTATGATCTCGGCGGCAAGATGGTGAACGAGTACAAGGTCGGAGCCAGCAGCGCATCCTCCGACACAGTAGGCCGCGACTCGATGACGGATGCTCATTTTACGAACTTCATCGCGGGCATCCGCACCAGCGAAAAGCTGAACGCACCGATTGAGGTCGGCAACGTCGCCGTGACCATGTTGCAACTCTCGAACATCGCCTGGGAGCTGAAGCGCGAGTTGCAGGTCGACTCGAAGGACGGCCGCATCCAAAACGACGCCGAGGCCATGAAGGGCTGGCAGCGCGAGTACGAAAAAGGCTGGGCTCCCCATGTCTAACGCACTCTCGCGCCGCGACCTTCTCCGCACCGGAGCCATCGCAGCAGCCGCAGCCTCCCTGCCTGTATCGCTGACCGCGCAGGCGCCGGAGACGTTCCCGAAAGGGCCGTTTCCGGTGCGTCTGGGCCTGTGCAGCTACACCTTCCGCAACTTCAGCCGCACGCAGATGATCGGCTTCATGAAGCAGCTTCACGTCACGGAGCTGAACGCCAAGGACGCCAAGGACCATCTGCCAACGGACACCGCAGAAGAGACAAAGGCCATCGAGGAGTACACGGCGGCAAACATTCATCTGCACGCCGCGGGCGCGATCTACTTCGACAAGAACGAGGACGAGGACATCCGCAAAAAGTTCGAGTACTGCAAGCGAGCCGGTATCGGCACCATCGTCGCGGGCGATCCCACGCCGGACACGCTGCCACGCATCGAGCGCTTCGTGAAGGAATATGACATCCGCATTGCGATCCACAACCACGGGCCGGAGGACAAGCTCTGGCAGTCCCCGCTCGACATTCTGAAGCTGGTCAAAAAAATGGACCCGCGCATCGGCTGCTGTATCGACGTAGGTCATACGGTGCGCGCCGGAACGGATGTGGTCAAGGCGATTCACGAGGTCGGGCCGCGGCTGCTCAACATGCACATGAAGGATCTGACCAGCTTCACCGACAAGGCCAGCCAGGTAGCGGTCGGCGAAGGCAAGATGCCTATTCGCGGCATCTTCGAGGCGCTGATCCAGATCGGCTACAAGGGCTTCGTCGACCTCGAGTACGAGGTGCACGCGGACGATCCGATGCCAGGAGTCATCGCCAGCTTCTCGTACATGCGCGGCGTGCTCGCAGGCATGGGCTACGGCGAGAACAAGTAGGATAGTCCCCAGAGGACACCCCGCTTGTCAGTTTGGAACTCGTTCCTGATCGCCTTTAGCGCGCTCCTGCCGCTCATCAATCCTCTTGGCTCGGCCTTGGTCTTTCTGGGGCTGGCCGGGGATGTTCCGCCCTCCGTCTATCGTTCGCTGGCGCGAAAGATTGCGATTAACAACATCGTCTTTCTGGGAATCTTCGAGCTTCTGGGCTCTGCGATCCTGAACTTCTTCGGCATCTCGCTGCCGATCGTGCAGGTTTCCGGCGGCATTGTGATCGCCGTCATCGGCTGGTCGGTGCTGAACGAAAAAGACTCCGAGGCCACCGCCAAGGATAAGCGCGAGGAGGCCCAGATCACCTCCGACAGCGGGCTACGCGATCTCCAGGCAAAGGCCTTCTATCCCTTTACGTTTCCTGTCACCTCTGGTCCCGGCACGCTGGTCGTGCTGCTCACACTGAGCGCCCGCTTCTCCAGCAGCAACAGCACAAGTACAGCCCTCGGCCATCTGGGCCTGTTCATTGCCATCGTTGTTCTCAGCGAGATGGTGTACCTCTGCTATGCCTATGCGGCGAAGATCACTAAAGCCATCTCGCCCTCGACGGCTCACGGTATCCTGCGCGTCGTCGCATTCATCCTGCTGTGCATCGGCGTGCAGATCGCGTGGAACGGTCTTGCAGTCCTGCTGGCCTCCGTCCTGAAACACTGAGGCCCAGATATTCGTAACAACCTCTTCTTCGATTTCCGCATAAGATGGGTGCATTGTTCTACCGCCGAAAAAGGAGAGTCTCAATGATTCGTCTGGAAGATGCGCGTCGCATCATCGCTGCCGCAGAAAAGAAGGCAGAGGAGCTTGGCCAACCCATGAACATTGCAGTTGTCGATGAGGGCGGAAACCTGATCGCGTTCGAGCGCATGGAGAACGCATGGCTCGGTTCCATCGACATTGCGCAGAAGAAGGCGTGGACCTCGCGCGCCTTTGACATCACCACCAAGGATCTGGGTGATAACTCGCAGTCGGGCGATCAGTTCTTCGGCATTCACGCCTCGAACAACGGCAAGGTGATGATCTTTGCCGGCGGAATTCCCATCCGGAAGGACGGAAAGGTCGTAGGCGCAATCGGTATCAGCGGCGGAAGCGGCGTTCAGGATCATGCCGTTGCCGAAGCGGGCGTCGCAGCCTTCTAACATTGTTGCCACATGCAAAAGGGCCCGGATATCCGGGTCCTTTTGCATGTAGGAATTTATTTCGTAAACAGAGACTCCTTGCGAGTCTCTTCTTCATTGGAGTGAATGCGGTTTGACGCTCGCTTGGCGCTCTCCATAGCTAGCTCGTCAAGCCTGCGTTGCGAAGAAGCCTGCCCCTTCACATGATGACCGGACTCAATCGCCTCATGCGAGGGTCTTGCCGGAGTCTTCGTCGAGTTGATTCCTTGTGCCATCGTTGCACCTCACTTGGGTACATGAGACAAAGATGTCTCATCGAGAGTTGTCCTCTGCATTGCAGACACTTTCAGCGGCTCAAAAGGCCGTTAGAATCGAAAGAGGATACCGGAGAAAACAATGTCCAGCGATGCGCTATACAAGACGATGCTGGTGATCGACGGCCATGCCGATACACCGCAGCGATTCGTCGATGAGGGATGGAGCTTCGTCGATCCGCTCGACGGAGGGATGATCTCGCTGGAGTCTGCCCGGCAGGGCAATCTTGCAGCCGAGTTCTTTGCCATCTGGGTCGAGCCTGCATGGAAAGGACGCTACGCACACCGCGCGTTCACGCTGATTGACGGCGTACTGCAGCAGGTGAAGCGATACCCGGAGCAGCTCCGGCTCTGCACCTCGGCCGATGAGATTCTGGCCGCCCGCAACAATGGCCGATTTGCCATCCTCCTTGGCCTCGAGGGTGGTCACTGCATCGAGAACAGCCTCGCACTGCTGCGGTGCTACTACGAGCTTGGCGTGCGCTATATGACGCTGACGTGGGCCAACACCAACGAGTGGGCCGACTCCTCGGGCGATCTGCGTAACCCGAACGTGCAGCATCATGACGGGCTCACGACCTTCGGGGAAGAGGTCATCCGCGAGATGAACCGGCTGGGGATGATGGTCGATGTCTCGCACGTCTCCGACAAGACGCTCGAGGATGTGCTGCGTGTCTCGCAGGCGCCGATCATCGCCTCGCACTCCTCGGCGCGGTCGCTGACCCGCGTGCCGCGCAATCTTACCGATGAGCAGCTTCGCGCGATCGCCGAGCGCGGCGGCCTCGTCATGGTGAACTTCTACGCAGCCTTCCTCGACGAAACGTGGAACGCCGCATGGATCAAGCTCCGCCCTGAGCTGCTGGCCGCACAGTCCATCCTGACCACGGAGTACGCCGAGCGCGGAGAGCTTGTGCCGTATGTCGTCTCAGGCAAGCTCGACAAGGAGTTTGCGGCGCGTCTTCCGCGGCCTCCCTTCTCCGTCCTGATCGATCACATCGACCACATTGCAAAGGTCGCGGGCATCGAGCACGTCGGCCTCGGCAGCGACTTCGACGGTATACCGGCGCTCCCGGAGGGCATCGACTCAGCCGCCGACCTGCCGAAGATCGCAGCCGCGCTCGCCGAACGCGGCTACGCGGAGAGCGATCTGCTCAAGCTGTTCGGGGAGAATCTGCTGCGCGTGTTCCGGGTTGTACAGGCGCACTCCATGCAGGCCGCCGACGCAGGCTGCGCGGTTTTGCGATAGCCTGTTTATAGGCACGTGATGATTCTGCGATCTACGCTTCTATCCCTCGTCTTGACCGCCGTTGCAGCGGCCCAGAGCACCACACCCGCTCCCGCGGCGGCCGACCTCCCGGACGCTCCCAGCACCACCGGGCAGGTGAAGACTCCGGCGATGCCGACCGGCCCCACAGCGGTCATCGACACCAGCATGTGACGCATGACCTGCAAGCTCTTCGACAAAGAGACGCCGATCACCACGGCGAACTTTATCGGCCTGGCCGAAGGCACGAAGGAGTGGACCGATCCGGCAACGCAGCGCAAGGTCAAAAACACACCCTTCTATAATGGTGTAACCTTCCATCGCGTTATCCCCGGCTTCATGATTCAGGGCGGCGACCGGCTGGGCACAGGCATGGGCGATGCCGGCTATCTCTTTCAGGACGAGATCGATCCGTCGATCCAGTTCGATGTCCCCGGCAGGCTGGCGATGGCCAACTCCGGCCCCGGACCGACCGGCAACGGCACCAACGGCTCGCAGTTCTTCGTCACGGAGGAGCCCGTACCGGAGTTGAACGGCAAGCACACCATCTTCGGCCAGTGCGACGCGCACAGCGTGCTAATTGCGGCCTCCATCGCCCGCGTGCAGCGGGACGAGAACGACAAGCCGCTCTCGCCGGTCATCATCAGCAAGATCACCATCGTGCGCGACGGCCAGCCCATGCCGCCCGAGCCTGCAACAGCAGCTCCGGCAGCAACACCAGCGCCCGCTCCGCAGTAATTTTCCTACTCCCGCACAGCGTGGGAGTGCATCTTAAGTTCCAGACCAACCATTAGGAGACATCCAGCAATGCCAACCAAGCCCGGCACATACGCCACCTTCAAGACATCGGAAGGAACCATCGTCTGCGAGCTCTTCGAGCAGGAGGCCCCGCAGACCGTAGCGAACTTCATCGGACTCGCCGAGGGCACCAAGGAGTGGAACAGCCGCAGCAAGAAGGGCGATAAGCTCTACGACGGCACCATCTTCCATCGTGTGATCCCGCAGTTCATGATCCAGGGCGGCGACCCCGAGGGCACGGGCATGGGCGGCCCCGGCTACCGCTTCGCCGACGAAACCAAGGGTTCGCCGCACAGCTTCCTGCAGCCGGGCAAGCTCGCCATGGCCAACGCGGGCCCGAACACGAACGGCTCGCAGTTCTTCATCACCGTGACCGACACGAGCTGGCTGACGGGCAAGCACACGATCTTCGGCCAGGTGGTCGAGGGCTACGATATCGTCGAGAAGATCAGCAAGGTCGCGCGCAACCCGATGGACCGTCCGCACAAGGATGTCGTGCTGGAGTCGGTAACGATCGAGCGCGTAGCGTAAACATTAGCTCCGATGCGATGAAAAAGCCCGCTCCATGGAGCGGGCTTTTTCTTGCCTTCATCGCAGAAGTCGCTAAAGTGGAGAGCATGCCGGAGTCGCACGACAAAACGACGATCATCAGCATGGCTGTCATCTCCTCCGGCTTTGCCACGCTGCTGCATGAGGGCCTTGGCCACGGCGTCACAGCCTGGCTGCGCGCCGACATTGTCACCGAGCTGACCAGCAATCACCTCTCCAGCGTTCACCCGGACAAAGGGGTCGAAGCCGGAGGCACACTGGTCAACCTCGCAGCGGGTGGTGCTTCCCTGCTGCTTTCGCAGGCTGCTGGCAATCGGTCCAACCTGCGCTATTTCCTCTGGCTCTTTGCCGCGCTCAATCTCCTGCCGGGAGCCGGATACTTCCTCTTCTCCGGCATCTTCGGCTTCGGAGACTGGCAAAAGGTAATCGAAGGCCTGCCTCATCAAGCCGCATGGCGCATCGGAATGAGCCTCTTCGGAGCAACGTTGTACTTCGCGGTGGTTCGCTTGCTCGCGGCCACAGTACGGCCATTTGTGGCAGGGCAGAGAGAGTACAACACCGTTGGCCGATTGCCCTATTACGCGGCATGCCTGTTTAGCTGTGCTGCCGGAGTGCTCGACCCACTGGGATGGAAGCTGCTGCTGGTTTCGACGATTCCAGCGGCCTTCGGCGGCTCCTCAGGACTCTTGTGGGCAGACAGCATGATGCCCGAGGAAAAGCCGAAGCAGCAACTCTTCGTGCGCCGATCAACAAGTTGGTGGATTGCGGCCCTTCTCCTGGGCGCGACGTACATCATCGTACTTGGCAGGGGCATACAGTTTCGGCATTAACGTAAAAGAGCCCGCTCATAGAGCGGGCTCTCGTTTGAAATGAAAAGCTAACTAAGCAACACCGATAACCGTGCAAAGCTCCTTGACCGACTCTGCGGACTTGTTGAGCGCAGCCTGCTCCTCGTCCGTAAGCTTGATCTGGATGATCTGCTCAAGGCCCTTCGCGCCGAGCTTGCAGGGCACACCAACGTAGAGGCCGCTGATGCCGTACTCACCCTCGAGGTAGGCGGCGCAGGGCAGGATCTTCTTCTTATCCTTGAGAATCGCCTCGACCATCTCCACTGCGGCAGCCGAGGGAGCGTAGTAGGCCGAGCCGGTCTTGAGGTACTTGACGATCTCGGCGCCTCCGTTGGCCGTGCGGGTTTCCAGCTCCTTCAGGCGGTCCGCCGGGATCAGCTCCGTGATCGGGATACCGGCGACGGTGGAGTAGCGCGAGAGCGGCACCATCGTGTCGCCGTGGCCGCCGAGCACGAAGGCCGTGACGTTCTCGACCGAAACCTTGAGTTCCTCGGCAATGAAGGTGCGGAAGCGGGCGGAGTCGAGCACACCGGCCATGCCGATGACGCGCTCACGCGGGAATCCGGACTGCTTGAAGGCGGCCTGCGCCATGGCGTCGAGCGGGTTCGAAACCACAATGATGATGGTATTGGGCGAGGCTGCGACCACCTTGCCGACCACGTCCGACATGATCTTCGCGTTGGTGTTCAGCAGGTCATCGCGGCTCATGCCGGGCTTGCGGGCGATGCCTGCGGTGATGACCACGATGTCGGAGTTGGCGGTATCGGCGTAGTCGTTGGTGCCGATGATGCTGCAGTCGCGCTTCTCGATGGGCATAGCCTCGAGCAGATCCAGCGCCTTACCCTGCGGCACGCCCTCGACGACGTCGAGCAGGACGACGTCCGCAAGCTCCTTGGCGGCGATCCAGTGGGCCGCGGTTGCACCTACATTTCCTGATCCGACGATCGTAACCTTCTTGCGCATGGCTCTCATGTCTCCCTTGGGTGTATCTTTGCCCCTCCCATGATACGTGCGCGGAGAGTCGAGCTTCCAGCGATGATCGGATTCTCTGGCCGGTAATCGAGCGAATAAACCACAACGTCCCTTCATGAGGCTAGCTATCGCGGGCACCCCGCACGCTCACACCGCCAAGAATCAGACTTAGCCCCTCCTTGTAGCGGCGATCGAACCTGTCAAAGAGAATCGAGCCGCTCTGACGAAGGATCGGAAACTCTTCAGGATCGAGCCTCGCGTTTCTCTCAGCAATGTTGTACTGCGAGGCTCGCTCATTAGGGCGTGGGAACACGGCCTGCTCTTCCATGACGAAGCTAAGGGTGTAGTTGTAGATCGTGCTGAGCAAAACGACCGTCTGCCGCACCGTCAATCCGCATGCCACGAGTCTGGCCGCGATGCCCTCGGCGGTCTTCATATACACGGTGTCGGTGAGCCGTGTCCCTGCGACCATCCTGGCGCCATCACGATACGCCAGTAAGGTCTTTCTGAGCCCTGTTCCGAAGGTGGAGGCCCAGACGCTCCAGTCCGCGGCATCTTTCGCCGGGACCAGCCGCCGTGCGCCCTGCGCCAGAACCATCGTTGCCATCTCGTCGATCAGCTCTTCCTTGCTCTTGAAGTGCCAATACAGCGTAGCGGCCTGAATACCCAGCTTCCGGGCGAGCAGCCGAAGGGTTAGCTGTTCCAGGCCAGCTTCATTCAAGAGCTCAAGGCCAGCGCGAATCACCAGCTCACGGTTTACCTTCATGCCCTTCAGCGTATCAGGGTTGACAGCCCTTTATCGAACAGTGTTAGGGTTAATCTAACGGCGTTAGATTTTACGCACCGTTGACGCAAGGAGATTCGAGTCATGAACGCAGCGATCATCACAGCCGCCGGCAAAACACCCGTGTACGGAACCTTTCACAAACCCGAGGCTGCGAACGGGATGGAGGTCATCGACGTGCGCGCCTCCGCGTTGAGCCAGTTCAGCAGATCGCGCTCTTCAGGTTTGCACTACAGCTCGGACGGGATCTTCCCCGCAGTCGCTGGAGCTGATGGCGTGGGGTATACCGCGGATGGACGCCGCGTCTACTTCGTTCTGCCGGAAGCGCCCTTCGGAGCCCTGGCGGAGAGGTGTCTGGTTCGCTCGGAACGGTGTGTCACGGTTCCGCATGGCCTGGACGATGCCACAGCGGCGGCAATCGCCAATCCCGGCATGTCCGCCTGGGCCGCTCTGGTCGAGCGGGCGCATCTGCACCCCGGAGAGACGGTGCTGGTGAACGGAGCTACAGGCTCGGCGGGAAGGCTGGCCGTGCAGCTTGCCAGATTTCTTGGCGCGGGCAAGGTGATCGCCACCGGACGCAATGAAGCCGAGCTCCAGCAACTGTTGTCTCTGGGAGCCGACATTGTGATTCCATTCGCGCCCGAGGCCTTCCACTCGAAGCAGTATGAGCAGGCACTCCAGAGGGAACTCTCGCACGGGATCAATGTCGTCGTCGATTATCTGTGGGGCGAGAGCGCAAAGACCGTCATCGTCGCCATTGCGAAGGCAGTGGAGGATGCAACGCCGGTGCGTTTTGTGCACGTTGGCGGATCGAGTGGCGAGGAAAACATCGATCTACCCGGCGCCGCTCTTCGTTCATCTGCGATTCAATTGATGGGCAGCGGGATAAAGAGCGTTCCCATGCCGAGGCTGCTTGAGGCGATTCGGCGCGTCTTCGAGGCCGCAGTACCTGCCGAATTGCAGATCGCCACCAGGGTGGTTGCGCTTTCAGAGATCGCGCAGTATTGGGACGCGCCGGGCAAACCCCGCATCGTAGTGACCATTCCGTAGCTGGCGCTCGAAGGAAAAAGGGCCAGCGCATCCATCACGCTGGCCCCTTGGTTGCTTCAGATGAAGTTCCGATTAGAACTTGTTCCAGAGAAGCTGGTTGTAGACATCGTGGTGGAACTGAACCTCAGGAGCCTTGACGATGGTTCCGAGGAGCCGCGGGCAGCGGTCAGCCGAGGCCTGCTTCAGGTCGGCGTAGCGTGCCTTCACGTCCGCGCCGAGCAGGGTCGTCGTCCAGTCGGCTGCGCGGAAGTTCTCGAGCGCGGTGTAGATGTTGTCCGGCAGGTAGCGATCCGCCTGGCGCAGGTTCTTGATCTTCGAGGTTTCGCCGTGCAGGCCGCTCTTGAAGATCGAGTACAGCACCATGTACGGGTTCGCGTCCGGACCGACCGAGCGGACCTCAACGCGGGCCGACTTCTCGTTGCCGATGGGGATGCGAACCATCGAGCCGCGGTCGGTCGCCGAGGCCTTGATCTGGTTCGGAGCCTCAAAGTGCGGATCGAGACGGCGGTAGGAGTTCACGCTGGCGTTGAGCATCAGGCAGATATCGTTGCCGTGAGTCAGGATGCGGTCCACGAACTGCCATGCCATCTTCGACACCTTCTCCTGGCCATTAGCGTCCCAGAAAAGGTTCTTGCCGCCCTTGGTGATGGAGACGTTGGTGTGCATACCGCTGCCGTTGACGCCGGTCACAGGCTTCGGCAGGAAGCTCGCGCTCATGCCCATCTGCGTGGCCACCTGGCGACAGATGAGCTTGTAGAGCTGGATCTGGTCGGCCGCGGTCACAACGTCGCCGTAGGTGTAGTTGATCTCGAACTGCGAAGGAGCGACCTCGGGGTGGTCCTTCTCGTTCTCGAAGCCCATGGCGCGCTGAATCTCCGCCGTAGTGTCGATGAACTCGCGCAGCGGGTCGCCCGGCAGCGAGTGGTAGTAGCCGCCCTGGTTCACGTACTCGAACTTGCCCGTCTCGTGGAAGTTGCGCTCCGCGTCGATGCCGTCGAAGAGGAAGCCCTCGATCTCGTTGGCCGCGTTCAGGGTGTAGCCGTTCTTGTCGAAGGACTCCTGCGCGAACTGCTTCAGCACGCCGCGGATGTCGGCGGAGTAGGTTTCGCCGTTCTTGTCGACGACCTCGCCGAAGACTAGGACCTTGCCCGCGCCGAAGACATCGGCGGGCGTCCAGTAGAAGGCGCTCCAGTCGATGCCGAGGCGAAGATCACTCTCGCGCTGGGCCGTAAAGCCGCGAATCGAGGAGCCGTCGAAGGTCAGGTTGTCCCAGCCCTTGACGAAGAACTTCTTGTCGTAGTCGAGCATGTGGAGACGGCCTTCGAGATCGCTGAAGAGCACCGTCACGGCCTTGATCCGCTTCTCGTCGGTCAGGTACTTCAGCCGCTCCTCTTGGATGACATCGATTGCTACGCGCTTTTTACGTTGGTCCTTCGCCATCAGGTTGAGGTCTTCCAGTTCGGCGTAAGGGAGCTCCAGGAAGTTGCGAAATTCGGTCGACATGAACATCCTTTCTGATCGTCCTGACGGGACACCGCTGCCACCTATGCTCAAGGTCGGCCTGCGAAGAGAGTACGAGCATACCGGCAGTCAGAGAAAATCCGCAGAGATGCCTCAAAATTATCAGAAGTCGCGGAAAAACCGAAAGATTCATCCTGCCGTGACGGCATATTTGTATTCTGCCCCTTCGGGGCATGGAATGGCCCGGGCCGCATGTCTACAGAGGGTCAAAACGCTGTAGACTAAAAGATTGAGTCTTCAGCGCGCCGGGCGGCCTTTTGCCGTGCCTGCAATGCGCCTGACTGGGTAGACAGACCGGGTGGAGAAGGAGAGTTTCGATGTCGAGCACATCCGAGAAGAAGCGGATCGGACTGATCCAGATGCACTGTGTGGCCGATACGGCCGAGAACCTCGACCGCGCCGCCGATAAGGTGCGCGAGGCCGCCCGCGAGGGTGCGAATATCGTCTGCCTGCCGGAGCTCTTCCGCGCCCAGTACTTCTGCCAGCGCGAGGATCACGCGCTCTTCGATACCGCCGAGGCGATCCCCGGCCCGAGCACCGAGCGCCTGAGCGCCATCGCTAAAGAGGAGGGCGTCGTCATCATCGCCTCTCTCTTCGAGCGCCGCGCCGCGGGCCTGTATCACAACACGGCCGCCATCCTCGAGAAGGACGGCTCGCTCGCAGGCATCTACCGCAAGATGCACATCCCCGACGACCCGCTCTACTACGAGAAGTTCTATTTCACGCCGGGCGACCTGGGCTACAAGACGTGGCGCTCGTCGCAGGGCGACTTCGGCACGCTCGTCTGCTGGGACCAGTGGTATCCCGAGGCCGCCCGCGAAACCGCGCTGCGTGGCGCGAACACGCTCTTCTACCCCACCGCCATCGGCTGGCACCCCAGCGAGAAGGAAGAGTTCGGCGAAGCTCAATACTCCGCGTGGCAGACTATCCAGCGCGGCCACGCGATCGCCAACGGCGTGTATGTCGCGGGTGTGAACCGCGTAGGCCACGAGCAGGGCGACGTCATCCACAACGGCGTCGAGATGAAGGGACCGGAAGGCGCAGGCCTCGAGTTCTGGGGCGGCAGCTTCGTCGCCGACCCATTCGGCCGCATCATCGCGCAGGCCTCGCACGACAAGGAAGAGATCCTCGTCGTCGAGATCGACCCGAAGCTCGTCGAAGTAACGCGCCAGCACTGGCCGTTCCTGCGTGACCGCCGCATCGACTCCTACACCGGAATTACCAGCAGGTTTATCGACTGATGACGACACAGAATCCCCGCGACTACCGCATGCCCGCCGAGTGGAGCCCCCACGCCGCCACCTGGCTCGCCTGGCCGCACAACGCCAAGGACTGGCCGGGCAAGTTCCAGCCGATCCCGTGGGTCTACGCCGAGATCGTGCGCCATCTCTCGCGCGTCGAGGACGTGCACATCCTCGTCAACGATCTCGCCGCCGAGAAGCGCGCCACCGGCATCCTGAAGCGCGGCGGCGCGAACCTCGCGCGTCTGCACTTCCACCAGTGGCAGACGGACCGCGTCTGGATGCGCGACTCCGGCCCGATCTTCGTCAAGAATCAGGCTGGCGATCTTGCCGCGACCAACTGGAAGTTCAACGCCTGGGCCAAATATGACAACTGGCACCGCGACAACCTGATCCCGTCGCTGGTGGTGAAGCACTACGACATTCCGCAGCTCTGCCCGGAGGTCAACGGCAACCGGCTCGTGCTCGAAGGCGGCAGCATCGACACCAACGGCGCAGGCATCCTCCTCACCACCGAGGAGTGCCTCCTCAGCGAAGTCCAGCAGCGCAACCCCGGCGTCTCGCGTGAGGAGCTGGAGAGCGCATTCAACCAGTACCTCGGCATCGAGAAGGTCGTATGGCTGAACCGCGGCTGCGCGGGCGACGACACCCACGGCCACGTGGACGACATCACCCGCTTTGTTGGAGAAAACACCATCCTGACCGCCATCGAGCCGAACACGGCAGACGAGAACCATCTCCCGCTGGCCGAGAATCTCGAGCGCCTGCGCGAGGCTCGCAATCTGAACGGCGAGCCCTTCGAGATCGTCGCCCTGCCCATGCCCGCGCCGGTCATCTTTGAAGGACAGCGGCTCCCCGCAAGCTACGCGAACTTCTACATCGCCAACGATCTCGTGCTAGTGCCGACCTTCAACGATCCGAACGACCGCCGTGCGCTGAACATCATCGCCGACTGCTTCCCGACACGCGAAGTAGTCGGCATCCACGCAGTCGATCTCGTCTGGGGCCTGGGCACGCTGCACTGCATGACGCAGCAGGAGCCCGCATGAGCGGTTCGTGGCCTCCACCACCCGACCTGCACTCGATTCAGGAGCTCGTCCGCACCGCCGATCCCGAGGGCCACATCGCCGAGGGCTCTCCCGCGGACGAGTACGAACCGGAGGAAGAAACTCTCTTCGCCGCTATCGCCACATGGCCCACCGAGAAGCTGACAGCAGCGAACCTTGCGCCTGTCATCGAGCAGGTGTGGCGCGACAGCTTCTTCCATAGCGATGATGCCCTCGCATCCCGCCGCCCCGCCCTGCTTGGCCTTGCAGAGCAGATCGCACGATTCTTCGGGCCTGAAGCAAAACCGCTGACACGCGGAAATCTCTAAAGCCTGAATTCAAGTACGACGAAACACAATGACTGTTCATAACCTCCCGAACCTCTCCCTGCTCGATAACCCCATCTGGAACGCGCTGACAACCAACCATGCCGCTATCGCTCTTGGCGCTGGCATAGGGCAGGATCGGGCACGGCGTTATCCCTCGGAGATAGGTCCCCTCTCGGCTCTGCGCGAACCGACACCCGCAGCCTACGAGGATCTGGCAACCATCACTCCGGCAGGAGATGTTGCCGTACTTTTCCTCGAAGAGAAGTCCGCGCTTCCAGCCGGCTGGGAGCTGCTGCGCGACGGCACGCTGATCCAGATGATCTGCCCCACGGCCCCGGAGCCGCCGGAAGCCGACTCTCCCCTGCTGCCGCTTACACCGCAGGACTACCCGGAGATGCTGGAGTTGGCAACGCTGACCGAGCCCGGTCCCTTCCGCGAGCGGACGGCAGACCTTGGCGGCTTTCTCGGTGTACGCATCGACGGCAGGCTAGCCGCAATGGCAGGCCAGCGGCTTTCTCTGGAGGGATTCGCCGAAATCAGCGCCGTCTGCACCCACCCGGACGTTCGCGGTCGCGGCTGTGCACAGGCTCTGGTGGCACATGTAGCGCGCAACATTCATGCCAGCGGGCGGATTCCCTTCCTGACCTCGTATGACCACAACCTTGGCGCAATCCACGTCTACAAGCGACTGGGCTTCGTAGCCCGTCGCCGGTTCTATCTGGTAGCTGCTCGGCCACCCGCAGCCTGATGCCGCTCCCATACACTAGCCCTATGCTCGATGATCCCTCGATGTCCCCGGACGAGTTCTTTCTGCGTCAGGCCATCGCCGAGGCACAGGCCGCAGAGACACAAGGAGAGGTCCCCGTCGGCGCGGTCGTCGTGCACGAGGGCACCGTGATCGGCCGCGGCCAGAACCGCGTCATCCGCGACAGCGACCCCACCGCGCACGCCGAGATCGTCGCCATGCGCGAGGCTGGCCGGGCGCTCGACAACTATCGCCTCGAGGACTGCACGCTCTACGTCACGCTCGAGCCCTGCGCCATGTGCGCCGGAGCCATCCTCCATGCGCGGATCGCCCGACTCGTCTACGCCGCTGCGGACCCGAAGGCGGGCGCATGCGGCTCCGTGCTGAGCGTAATGAATCACCCCCAGCTCAATCATCGGGTCGAAGTCGTTCCCGGCCTGCTGGCCGAGGAGTGCGGCGCGATGCTCACGAACTTCTTCCGCATGAAGCGCGGCAGGTAGACCTCCCGAAAACAGCCCGCATCCTACGACAAAGCAAGTCAGGAGCAGGCTATGGCAACGAAAAAGTGGTCAGCCAAGGTAAGCACCGACTCCACGCACCCGGAGCCGGGACTCTTCAACGAAGATGCCTCGACGATTGCAAAGCATCTCGCCTCCAAAAAGGTTTCCCCCAAGGGACCATCCTCCGGCATGCGCATGCTGAACTTCTACATCAACCGCGCCGGAAAAACCCTCCCCGCAACGCGCCGCAGGGAGCTGGAACGGGCCAAAGGCATGCTCTCGGAGATCATCGCCGGGCAGAAGAAGAAAAAGTCGGCTGCCTGAGCCGCTAAAATAAATACATGGATCTGCTCGTCTACTCTGCCTCCTGGTGCCGGGACTGCCGCGAAGCCAAGCGCTTTCTCGAGAAACACAACATTCCTTACAAAGAGATCGACATCGAGAGGACGCCGGGAGCCTCCGACGAGGTCTACGCCAATGTAGGCAAGCGCGCCATTCCGCAGTTCGTACTCGATGGCAAGTGGATTCAGCCCTACAAGCCGGGCGAGGGCTTCCTGCACGACGAGATGGCCGAGCTATTTGGAGTCAGCGAAGCCTGAGCGATCAACGCTACCGAAGCCTGATCGATTAAACTAAAGGTCTACTGCAAGGAGCTCCCTTTGATCGCCCGCTATACCCGTCCCGAGATGGGCCGCATCTGGTCCGAAGAGAATAAGTATCGCTGCTGGCTGACCGTCGAGGTCGCCGCGTCGCAAGCCCTCGCCCGCGCTGGCCTCGTACCGCAGGAGGCCGCCGACGCCATCCGCGACCGTGGCAACTTCACCGTCGAGCGCATTCAGGCCATCGAGGACGAGGTCAAGCACGACGTCATCGCCTTCACCACCGCCGTTGCCGAGCACGTAGGCCCCGAGTCGCGCTGGCTGCACTACGGCCTCACCTCGACCGACGTCGTCGATACTGCGCAGGCGCTGCAACTGAAAGCCGCCTCCGCCATCATCCTCGCCGACATCGAAAAGCTCAGCGAAGTCCTGAAGCGCCGCGCCGTCGAGTTCAAGCACACGCCTATCATCGGCCGCACGCACGGCATCCACGCCGAGCCTTCTACCTTCGGCCTCAAACTGCTGCTCTGGTACTCCGAGATGCAGCGCAACCTCACCCGCTTCCGCGCCGCCGCCGAGGACCTGCGCGTCGGCAAGCTCTCCGGCGCGGTCGGCACCTTCGGCCACCTGAAGCCCGAGCATGAAGAGGCCATCTGCGCCGCGCTGGACCTGAAGCCCGCCGACATCGCCACGCAGGTCCTGCAGCGCGACCGCCACGCGGCGTACGTCTCCACGCTCGCCGTGCTCGTCTCCACGCTGGACAAGATCGCCACCGAGATTCGCCACCTGCAGCGCACCGAGGTCCGCGAGGCCGAGGAGTTCTTCAGCGAGAAGCAGAAGGGGTCCAGCGCGATGCCTCACAAGCGCAACCCCATCACCAGCGAGCAGATCAGCGGCCTCGCCCGCGTCGTGCGCTCCAACGCACAGACCGCCTTCGAGAACATCGCCCTCTGGCATGAGCGCGACATCTCGCACTCGTCAGCCGAGCGCGTCATCCTGCCCGACTCGACCATCCTCGCCGACTATCTGCTGACGAAGACCGCCACGCTGATTGACAAGCTGCTCGTCTACCCCGAGCGCATGCTGAAGAACCTCGAGTCCACAGGCGGCTTAATCTTCTCCGGCCAGCTTCTGCTCGACCTCGCCGAGTCCGGCATGCTGCGCGAAGACGCCTACCGCCTCGTGCAGGGCCACGCCATGAATGCCTGGAAGAACGACCTCGTCTTCCGCGACGAGATCGCCAAGGTCCCCGAGATCACCGCGCGCCTCTCCCCCGAAAAGCTCGCGCGCGCCTTCGACTACAAGCGCCAGTTAGCGAACGTCGATGCGATCTTCAAGCGCGTCCTCGGCGAATAACCCATGACCATACAGCGCGGTGACGAGTCACTGATCCAGATCGTCACCGCCGCCATGGCCTCGACTACCGAACGCAGCGGCAACTGGCTTCTCTGCAAACCGGGCTGTTCGCAATGCTGCGTCGGAGTCTTCCCCATCCGCCAGCAGGACGCCGACCGTCTTCGCGCCGGACTCATCGCATTAGCCTCGACCGATCCCACCCGCGCCGAGCGCATCCGTACCCGCACAGCCGAGGCACTCACCCGCCTCGACCCATGGTTCCCCGGAGACGTTTCCACCGGCATCCTCGGCAAAGCCTACGAGGACGTCATCCTCTTTGAGGAGTTCGCCAACAACGAGCCCTGCCCCGCGCTCGACCTCGACCACGGCACCTGCGACCTGTACGAGCATCGGCCTATCCTCTGCCGCACCTTCGGCCCGCCCATGCGCACCGAGGACGACAACCTCGCCACCTGCGAGCTGTGCTACATCGAAGCCTCAACCGAAGAGATCGCCCGCTGCGAGCTTGATCCCTCCATCCCCGCGCTCGAAGAAGCCAGCAACGACGCCTACGACGCAGCCACCGGCAAGCACGGTGAAACCCTCGTCGCCTACGCTCTGCGCGGCCTCTGAGCCGCATCAGCGATAATCAAATCCGTGGATACGCACCCAACCCCGCGCAATCTGACCCTCGCCATCACCGGCGCAAGCGGCAGCATCTTCGCCGCCGAGATGCTGCGCACCCTCGCAGCCGACAAGCGCGTGGTCAAGGTGAACCTCATCGTCTCCGAGAACGCCCTGCGCGTCTTCGCCGAAGAGATGCAGATCAGCGGCCGCACCGACCTCGTAGAAAAGCTCCTCGGCTCGACGCCACAGAAGATCCAGCTCCACACCAACACCGACATCGGCGCCAACGTAGCCAGCGGCAGCTATCCCTCCGACGGCATGATCGTGCTTCCCTGCTCCATGGGCACGCTCGCGGGCATCGCCAATGGCCTTGCCGCCAACCTGATCCAACGCGCAGCCGATGTCACCCTCAAGGAGCGTCGCCCCCTCATCCTCTGCGTGCGCGAGACGCCCCTGAACCGCATCCATCTGCGCAACATGCAGCTCGCCTCCGACGCAGGCGCGACCCTCTTCCCCATCATTCCAACCTTCTACAACTTGCCTCAAACCATGCAGGAGATGGCCCGCCAGTTCGTAGATCGCGTGCTGGCGCACATCGGCCTCAGGCAGCCGGGAGCATACGCGTGGAAGAGCGAGCTGGAATAACTATTTGAGCGGCTTGCCGAACTCCTCGGCAAACACATTGCGGCTCATCTCGAAGCGGCCGCCGTTATACTTGTCCGCGCCCTTCAGGTGCCCAACCCCCAGCAACGCCACCACCCAGTAGCTCATCGGCAGACGAAGCATCTCGTGCACCTTATCCTGCTCGAAACCCTCCATCGGCGCGGTGTCGTAGCCCAGAGCCTCGGCCATCAGCATCATGTGCGTGTAGGCCAGCATCACCTGCTTGTTCAGCCAGCCGCGCATCTGCTCCGTGGTAAAGCTCAGCAGGAACTCCGGAACCGCGCTGCGGGCCTGCTCCGCGTAGCTCTCCGGCATACCGGCGGCGCGGCCCATCTGCAGCATCTCGTCGAGGTCCTTGCGCCAGCCGTCCGCATCGCCGCAGGCCACAATCACCGCCGAAGCCTCCTCCACCTTGCCCTGGTTGTAGCTGGCCGCCCGCAGCTTCTTCTTCTGCTCCGCAGACTGCACCACGACAAAGCGCCACGGCTGGATGTTATACCCGCTGGGAGCCTGCAATCCGGCCTGGAGGATCGTGTGCAGGTCGCCGGGTGGCATCGGCTCCCCATCGAAGCTCGGGGTCGCCCTTCGGCTGAAGACGATCTCGCTTAGCTTCTTCTCCGCTTGGGGCTCGACTGGTGCCATGTCACTCTCCTGGGCCATCAGGACATTCTTTTGGCAGGAGCTTGTACGCGCCTGCTCGTTTCCACTCTAGAAATGACACAACGACATTTCCATCCGATAACACGATGAGCCTCAGGGTATATCGCTCATCGCCTGTTCTGTAGGATACGACCCCTGCCCCTCCACATCGGAGAAGACCCAGACGCCATGGAAAGCCTTCCGCAACTCAGGATACGCCCCAAGCAGCGCGCTCATCGCGGCGATGTTCTGCTGACGGATCGCCGCCTGATCGGCCAGCGGCCCCGATTGCAGATGCGCCGCAATGTCGATCGACGCCGCGTTCAGCGAGTCATCGACGCCCAGCCCGGTAAAGCGGTACTCCTTACCGTCCTTCGCCCGCACGACCAGCGGCTTGCCGGTGCTGATGCCGTCGGAGAGCGCGGGAGGTGCGGCCGAAACGATCTCCGTCTCCAGCTTCTCCGAGTGCGTGCTGCGCACGAAGTCGGCGGGCAGCAGCAGCGCCTGCGCCTGCCGGTAGTAGAGCCATGCGTTCCACGGCTCCTTCTCCTCACTCAGCTTGCGCGCCTGCTGCCAGTACCAAAGCCCGTCGTGCCCGGCGGCGGTCGTCGGCCGCGGATACAGGCCAGCCATGAGCCACCTCCCCTGATCCGACCGCAGCAGGAACGAGAGCCGCCACGGCGCCGCCGTACCCGGAAACTCCACGATGGCAAAGCCATACTTGCCCGCAGGCAGCGAGGGGATAAGAAAGTCCACATCCGCCGAAGAGCGGTTGAGCGTGCAGAAGAACTGCGCGTCCGCAGGAGAACCGTCGGCGGCAGGCTTCATCGTCGAGCCATCGAGCAGATACACGGCCTCCACCGCCGCAGCGCCGCCCTTCAGCTTCGGAGCCGTGCTCGTCACCACATCGGAGACGGCGGCAAAGTCTTTGGCGATCTCCGCAACGCTCTCCGCATGAATCCCGGCGCTGTCGCCAGCCTGTATCTTCGCAGCCAGATCACTGGCAACGGAGGCCAGCGCGCTCCTGTCGGCGGCGGTCATCTGCGACTGGGTCGTGCAGGTATCCGCCCACGCCGGAGCGCAAGCCGCCAGCGCCACGGCGAAGACGGCGACCGCAAGTTTGCCTGTGCGCATCATCATGAAGCGAGCTCTCATCCTCCGGGCAGACCGAACCCTGTCAGGATAGTACAAACCCGCGGACGATACGCATCCGACGAAGATATTGGGAATCCGCAGGATATTTGCAGCACTCCGCCGCAGCCGGTTCGCCGGTTCGCGTTAAGCTGGAAGGGATCATGATCGCTTCGCTGTCGCATCTGCGTCTTATCAACAGGCCTCGCCGTAGAGGGGAGAGACGGATGGCGTCTTCGGTTCTGCTCTGGATCATGCTCGGCTCTGCATCGCCCCTGTTCGCGCAGGCACGAATTGCCGCCGCTGCTCCTCCCTCGGTGGAGCAGGCCCCTCCACCGCCGCCGACGCCCGCGCAGCAGCCCCCGCATCGGGCGCAGGTCACGTATGCACAGGGACAGATCGCCGTCGCGGCCGATAACTCCAGCCTGAATCAGATTCTGCGTGAGATCAGCCAGCAGACCGGCATCAAGATCACCGGCGGCGTTCAGGACGAGCGCGTCTTCGGCAAGTACGGCCCAGCCCCCGCCGCGGAGGTGCTGGCCTCACTGCTCGATGGAACCGGCAGCAATGTGCTGCTCGCGCCGGGAGAGGCCGGTTCGGCGGGCGAGCTGATCCTGACCCCCCGGCACGGCGGCCCGACCCCGCCGAACCCCAACGCCATGCGCGACGAGCCTCCGGCCCAGAGCTACGATGCTGTACCGACGCCGCCGGAGCAGCCCCAGCAGGAGCCTCCACAGCAGTCACCGCCGCCGCAGCCCGCTCCCGAAGCAGCCTCGCCCGCAGCCACAGCGCCACCCGCGACACCGGCCGCGGACCCGGCAGACCCGTCCTCCACGACGCCCGCAACGTCTACGACTCCGAACGATCCCAACGCGGTCAAGACGCCGCAGCAGATCTACGAGCAGCTCCAGCGGATGCGTCAGCAACAGGCACAGCCGGAGGAGTAGCCTGCGGCGTGCGCTATATCGAATTGTCTAAGGGAAAGAACTGCCGGACGAGCTAGCTTCCGGCGACCTGGGCAGCGATGATACCGGTGGAACGATCGGCGATGCGGCGTGCATGCGCCTTGAAGAGCGCGAACATCAGATAGCAAATGCTGTATGCCACCAGTACACCTAACGCCATTGTTGCCAGCACGGCACAAACCAACACACTCGAACCCACCACTACGCTCCTGAGAAACCGCTTGTCCTGCTTGTTGTTACGTTTCGATGCTTATTGTCGCAAAATTACTGCCGCGTAGCGTAGCACAACAGTGCAAGAGCATCTCTCCCCGTTATTAATCGACCAGATACACCATATTTGTAGCGATTCGATACATAGTTTTCCCGTTTTTTCCAGACAACCTTTCCCAAAGCCGGACAGCCTCGCGGCGGCGGCCGGTTCCCAGCCCGGACCGGGAATGCCGTATCCTAGATACTTGGCCTTCCTGTGCCAGCCATCTTATGGGGATTACACATATCACGGTGCGCGGAGCGCGCCAGCACAACCTGCGCAACATCGACGTGGCCATCCCACGGAATACGCTGACTGTCGTCACCGGCCTCTCCGGGTCGGGCAAGTCGTCGCTGGCCTTCGACACCATCTACGCCGAAGGCCAGCGCCGCTACGTCGAGACGCTCTCGGCCTATGCGCGACAGTTCCTCGACCAGATGGAGCGGCCCGACGTGGACGCCATCGACGGCCTCTCGCCCGCCATCTCCATCGAGCAGAAGACCACCAGCCGCAGCCCGCGCTCCACCGTCGGCACCATCACCGAGATCTACGACTACCTCCGCCTGCTCTACGCCTCCGTCGGTCAGCCGCACTGCCCCAACTGCGGCCGCACCATCTCGCGCCAGACCTCCGAGCAGATCGTCGAGCGCATCGTCTCGCTCGCGCCGGGCGAGCGCATCACGGTCTACGCGCCCATCGTGCGCGGCCGCAAGGGCGAGTTCCGCGAAGAGCTGGAGACGCTCGACCAGCAGGGCTTCCGCGCCCGCATCGACGGCGAGATCGTAGAGCTGACCGAGGGCATGCGCCTCGAAAAGCGCAAGAACCACACCATCGAGGCCATCGTAGACCGCATCATCCTGAAGCCACTGCCCGGCGACGGCCCACCCACCTACGACACGCGCCGCCTCGAAACCTCCGTCGCCAAGGCTCTGCAGATGGCCAACGGCCTCGTGCTCATCGGCATCGCGGGCATGGACGAGACGCTCTACTCCTCCTCCATGGCCTGCCCCGACTGCGGCATCAACGTGCCCCGGCTCGAGCCGCGCAGCTTCTCCTTCAACTCCAACTACGGCGCCTGCCCCGAGTGCCACGGCCTCGGCAGCATCTACGACTTCGACCCCGCCAAGACCATCACCGACTGGTCCAAGCCCCTGCTCGATGGCGCCATGGGCCCCGGCTCCGCCTCGCAGTACCTGCTGCGCCTCATCAAGCTGGCGGCGGACAAGTACAAGATCAACCTGAAGCAACCCTTCAGCGACCTCTCCAAACCCCATCAGGACCTGCTCCTCTACGGCCCGCCGCGCAACGAGGCAGGACGCACCGGCTTCCACGGCATCTTCGCCTACCTGCGCAGCAACCTCGAGGAGACAAAATCCGAGGGCTACCGCGAGTACATGATGCAGTACATGTCCGCGACCACCTGCCCGCGCTGCCAGGGCAAGCGCCTGCGCCCCGAGTCGCTCGCCGTCACGGTCAACGGCGCGTCCATCGCGGACTTCACCGGGCTTTCCCTGGTCCGCGCACTCGAGAGCGCACGGACGATGCTCTTCACCGGGCGCGACCGCCTCATCGCCGACCGCCTGCAGCGCGAGATCATCGAGCGGCTGGAGTTCCTCAACGCCGTCGGCCTCAGCTACCTGTCTCTGGATCGTTCCGCAGCCACGCTCTCCGGCGGCGAGGGCCAGCGCATCCGGCTCGCCACGCAGATCGGCTCCAAGCTGCGCGGCGTCCTCTACGTGCTCGACGAGCCCTCCATCGGGCTGCACCAGCGCGACAACCAGCGCCTCATCAACGCGCTCGAATCGCTCCGCGACCTCGGCAACACCGTACTCGTGGTCGAGCACGACGAAGACACCATGCGCAAGGCCGACTACATGCTCGACCTCGGCCCCGGCGCAGGCAAAAACGGCGGCTTCCTCATGGCCGCCGGAACCCCGCAGCAGATCATGGACGACCCGGCCTCGGTCACCGGCCAGTATCTCTCCGGCAAGCTCCAGCTCATGGCACGCGCTGAGCCACGCCCGCTCACCGGCAAGTGGCTCACCATCGAGGACGCACACTCGCACAACCTGAAGCACGTCACGGCGCACTTCCCGCTCGGCGTCATGACCGTCGTCACCGGCGTCAGCGGCTCCGGCAAGAGCACGCTCGTCAACGACATCCTCTACCGCGCTCTCGCCAAGGAACTCTACGGCTCCCGCGAAGAGCCTGGCCAGCACGGAGCAGTCCACGGCGTCGATCAGCTCGACAAGGTCATCCAGATCGACCAGTCCCCCATCGGCCGCACGCCGCGCTCGAACCCGGCGACCTACACCGGCGTCTTCACCGCCATCCGCGACCTCTTCGCCATGCTGCCCGAGTCCCGCGAGCGCGGCTACAAGCCCGGCCGCTTCTCTTTCAACGTGCAGGGAGGCCGCTGCGAGGCCTGCCAGGGCGAGGGACAGAAGCGTATCGAGATGAACTTCCTGCCGGACGTCTACGTGCTCTGCGATGTCTGTAACGGTCGCCGTTACAATCAGGAGACGCTCACCGTCCGCTTCAACGGCTACTCCATCGCCGACCTGCTCGACCTACCCATCGCCGATGCCCTGCCCATCCTCAAGGACATCCCCACCGTCGCGGTCAAGCTGCAAACCCTGATCGACGTGGGCCTCGGCTACATCCATCTCGGCCAGTCTGCCACAACGCTCTCGGGCGGCGAAGCCCAGCGCATGAAGCTCGCCCGCGAGCTCTCCAAACGCCAGACGGGCCGCACGCTCTACCTGCTCGACGAACCCACGACAGGCCTGCACTTCGACGACGTGCGCAAGCTGCTCGAAGTGCTGCACCGGCTCACCGATCTGGGCAATACCATCATCATCATCGAGCACAACCTCGACATCATCCGCAACGCCGACTACATCCTCGACCTCGGTCCCGAAGGCGGCGAAGGCGGCGGCACCATCGTCGCGCACGGCACGCCTGAGCAGATCGCCACGGTCGCGGCCTCACACACCGGCAGCTTTCTGGCCCGCCACTACCCAAATAACACCGCAAACGGAAACTTCGCCGGTCCACAGTCAGACATCACCGCCGCCGTAGACCGCAAGAAGGCCGAGCGCAAACCCTTCATCGCACCTGCAAAGAAGACGGGCGTTCCCGAAGCGCGCACCACCGCCGAACCTAAACCCGCAGCCAAAAAGACCGCAAAGAAGGCCGCGAAGAAATCAGCAAAGAAGGCCGTCGGCAGGCCAAAGAAGACCGTATGAACGAGGACCGAGTCCCCGACGAGCTGGCAGAGGAGATCAAGGCAGGCGAATGGTCCCCCACCGCGGAGTTCCATCCCTACCAGCACGACGAGCCGCTCCCCTCAGGCCGCGTACCGCATTTCGGCCACGCGCTGCTGTTCTTCGGCATCACCGGGCTTCTGCTATTGGTCACACAGGCCATCATGCTCTTACCCGCGATGCACGGCCAGTCGCCCACTCAACTCGCGCAGCAGCACCCAAAACTTGTGCTAGCCAGTGAAGCCGCATCCTACCTGCTGACGCTCACCATAAGCTGGTTCGTCTTTCCCCTGCTCTGGCATCGTTCCTTCGCAAACGGCCTCGCATGGAACGGCAGTAAAGCCCTCCAACTCGCAGGCAAGCTGATCCCCCTCGGCATCCTCGCTGGATGGACCGTGCAGGGCATCTCCAGCCTCATCTCCATGCCGAAGTCCATGCCCATGGACGACTTCTTCCGCTCCAGCACCGATGTCTGGCTGGTCACGATCTTCGGCACGCTGCTCGCGCCGCTCTTCGAGGAGGTCTGCTTCCGCGGCTTCCTGCTTCCGGCGCTCACCATCGCCTTCGACTGGCTGGGCGCGTGGTCGCGCTACCTCGTTCGCTTCTCCTCCTCCCGCGCTCAGGGCGATCTGCCCCCCGAAGACTTCCAGGCCTTCCCCGAAGCCCGCACCGCCAGCCTCGAAACCGGCAACATGGCCTACCGCAGCACTGCGGCCATCGCGCTCTCGAGCCTCGTCACCAGCACCCTCTTCGGCCTGCTGCACGCGCAGCAGCTCGGATACACCTGGCCCGCGGTCCTTCTGCTCGGCTGCGTCTCGCTGATCCTCACCGCAGTCCGCCTGCACACGCGCTCTGTGGCCTGCTCCGCGCTGGTGCACGCCAGCTACAACTTCTCGGTCTTCCTCGCGCTCTTCGTCGCCACTGGAGGCTACCGCCATCTGGACCGCATGGCCCGCTGAGTCATTCGCTTACAATCGATCTATGCCCGCCGCTTCCGACGCCCGCCGCTCCGCCCTGCTCGACCTGATCGCGTCCCTCTCCTTCAAACTGGGTGATTTCATCCTCACCAGCGGCCAGCGCAGCGACTACTACATCGACTGCCGCATCACCACGCTGCACGCCGAAGGCGGCCGTCTCTCCGGCATCCTGCTCTACGAGCTGATCCACGAGCACTTTCCGCAGGCCGAGGCCATCGGCGGCCTCACCATGGGCGCCGACCCCGTCGTCTCGAACGTCGCCACCGCCAGCGCCTGGGAGCTAGCCGACTACAAGGAGATCCTCGAGCTTTCGAGCGCCCTCGAGATGGACGAGAACGAAGACCCCGGCCCCGAGCCGAAGCTCCTGCACGGCTTCCTCATCCGCAAGACCGCGAAGGCCCACGGCGCAGGCCGCCGCATCGAAGGCTTCCTCAAGCCCGGCGCACCTGTGGTCGTCGTAGACGACGCCCTCAGCACCGGCGGCTCCACCATCGCCGCCATCGAGGCCGTCCGCGAAGCAGGCATGAACGTCGTCGGTGTCGTCTTCATCGTCGACCGCGAGATGGGCGGCCGCACCAACATCGCCGCCATCGCGCCCGACGCTCCCATCTACTCCCTCTTCACCGCGAACGATGTTCGCACGGCGCACCTCGCGCTCAAGTAGCCCCGGCGATACACTTAAAAAGACATGATCCCCACCCTCGAATGGACCTCCAACGGCGTTAACTTCCTCGATCAGACCAAGCTCCCGCTCGAAGAAACCTACGTCCTCGCCACCGACTACAAGCAGGTTGCCACCGTCATCCGCGACATGATCGTGCGCGGAGCCCCGGCCATTGGCGTCTCCGCCGCGATGGGCGTAGCCATCGGCATCGAGCGCAGCAGCGCCACTACCATCGAGGAGCTGACCCCCGAGGTCGAAATCATCTGCGAAACCCTCGCCGGCACGCGTCCCACAGCGGTCAACCTCTTCTGGGGCATCGCCCGCATCCGTGACCTCTACACCAAGCTGGTCGCCGAGGGAGCCGACATCCCCGCCATCCGCAAGGCCGTCATCGATGAGGCCAACCTGATGTACGACGAGGACATCGCCGCCTGCAAGCTGATGGGCGCGAACGGAGCCTCCCTGCTGCCGCAGAAGGGCACCGTGCTGACCCACTGCAACGCCGGAGCCCTTGCCACCTGCGGCTACGGCACGGCCCTCGGCGTCATCCGCGCCGCCATCGAGCAGGGCCACGAGATTGACGTCTTCGCCGACGAAACCCGTCCCTTCCTGCAAGGCGCCCGCCTCACCGCATGGGAGCTAATGAAGGACAACATCCCCACCACGGTCCTCTGCGACAACATGGCCGCCGCGCTCATGCGCCAGGGACGCATCCAGGCCGTCATCGTCGGCTCCGACCGCATCGCCGCCAATGGCGACGTCGCCAACAAGATCGGCACCTACAACGTCGCCATCCTCGCCAAGGAGCACGGCATCCCCTTCTACGTGGCCGCGCCATGGTCCACCGTGGACGTGGCAACGCCCACCGGCGACAGCATCCCCATCGAGCAGCGCGCCGCCACCGAGGTCACGCACTCCAACGGCAAGCAGATGACCCCGCACGGCGTCGGCATCGAAAACCCCGCCTTCGACGTCACCCCTGCCAAGTATGTGACGGCGATCATAACGGAGCGCGGCGTCCTGCGCGCACCCTATGAGAAGTCCATCGGCGAGATGTCCGCGCAAGAGCAGCCTGTACTCATCGCGTCTTAATCGCACCCCCGAGGGCGGCGGCCTTGTGCCGCCGCATTCCATTTGAGAAATGCCTTCTTCAATCCGCGTCACCGATCGCTGCTTCGAGGCAACCTGGTCGTCCTGCTATGCCTTGCCATCGCGTTCCCGATGTCCGACTTTCCGAACAATCGCCAGACACTTTTTCTGATCCTTCCCGCTTTGGGATCGATGCTGGGCACAGTCGACTCCGTGCGATGTATGCAGAAGCGCTGGAGCTTCTACCACGGCGGCGTCCTGCTGTGCATCTATATGGACCTGATGGTCGTCTCCCTCATCCTCTTCTTCCTTCTGTACCCCTACGCCTTCTGGCTAAGCGCATCCCACTAAACAACTTACTGGCATGGATTCGCTATACGGCATCCGCAGGGAGCGATGCTACACTGCACGCAGAACAGAAAGGATTCTTCCATGCTGAAAGGTTTTCGGGACTTCATCCTACGCGGTAACGTCGTCGATCTGGCGGTCGCCGTCATCATCGGTGCGGCCTTCGGAGCCATCACGAACTCGCTGGTCAGCGATGTCATCAACCCCTTCATCGCGGCCATCATCGGCAAGCCAGACTTCTCCGCACTCGTTCTGCACCTGAACTTCCACCCCGCCATGGGCGCGCCGGACGCCACCGCTGGCGTCATCAAGTACGGCAACTTCCTGAACGCCCTCATCAGCTTCCTGCTGAACGCGGCCGTCGTGTACTTCTTCATCGTGATGCCGCTGCAGAAGCTGCTGGCCCGCCTCCATCCCGCCGAGGCCCCCGCTGCTCCTGCGGCCACCAAGGTCTGCCCCGAGTGCCTCTCCGAGATTCCTGTCGCGGCCCATCGGTGCAAGTTCTGCGCGCAACCCGTCGCCGCCTGATCGTCCCCATCTCCGGAGCCCTTATCGTGCGAGCCGCTCGCCTGTCCGCCTGCCTGCTTCCCTTCCTGGTCGCAGCAGCAGGTGCGCAGGCGGGCGGCTCCGCCGTCTTCGGCTACCGCGACTTCTCGCAGCAGGCAAAGTGGGACTCCGCCTTCCTCGCCATCCCCAGCGCCCAGCTTGCCGGTCAGCACATGAAGGAGCTGACGAAGGCTCCGCACTGGGCCAGCTCGCCCGAGGACTACACCACCGCTCTCTACGTCGCCGATAAGTTCAAGGCTGCCGGGCTGAAGACCGAGATCGTCCCCTACCGCGTGCGGATGAACAGGCCCGTCAGCATCGTGATCGAGGCCTTCGACGCCAACGGCAAAAAGATCCTCTCCGGCCCCTCCCGCGAGCGCGTCGATCCCAATCAAGACGGCGGCGATCCCTTTCAGGACGATCCCCGCGTCTTCCCCAGCTTCAACGGCTCCTCACCCTCGGGCGACGTCACCGGCGAGGTCGTCTACGCCAACTACGGCACGCTCGCCGACTTCAAAAAGCTCGCCGAAATGGGCATCTCCGTCAAGGACAAGATCGTCCTCGTCCGCTACGGGCACAACTTCCGCGGCGTCAAGGTCTACATCGCGCAGAAGTACGGCGCCAAAGGCGTCCTCATCTACTCCGACCCCGCCGACGACGGCTACTTCAAGGGCGACGTCTACCCCAAAGGACCCTACCGCCCCGGCTCAGCCGTCCAGCGCGGCTCGGTGGAGTTCCTGCCGATCTATCCCGGCGACCCCGACACGCCCGGCTTCGCCTCCACCACGGACCTGCCCGGCTTCAAGCGCCAGCGCCCGAAGAACGAGCCCTCCATCCCGGCCAATCCCCTCTCCTACGCCGACGCCCAGCCGATCCTCGAGGCGCTCGGCGGCCCCCTCTCGCCGCCGGAGTGGCAAGGCTCCCTGCCGCTGACCTACCACCTCGGTCCCGGCAAGGTGACGGTCCACATGAAGCTCCAGCAGGACTTCCAGGTCCGCACCATCTGGGACGTCATCGGCACGATCTCCGGCACCGACCGCAACCCCGAGTGGGTCATCGCCGGGAACCACCGCGACGCATGGGTCTACGGCGCGGTCGATCCGGTCAGCGGAACCGCCGCCCTGCTCGAGGCCGTCCACGGCCTCGGCGATCTGATGAAGCAGGGCTGGAAGCCCCGCCGCACCATCGTCCTTGCAAGCTGGGACGCCGAAGAAGAGGGCCTCATCGGCTCAACCGAGTGGGTCGAGCAGCATGCCGCCGACCTCGCGCACGCCGCCGCCTACTTCAATACCGACGTCGCCGTCTCCGGCCCGGCCTTCAACGCCGCTTCCGTGCCCTCTCTCAAGCAGTTCCTGCGCGAGGTGACGAAGAGCGTGCCCAGCCCCGCAGGCGGCACCGTCTACGACCAGTGGAAGAACGGTGGCAGCAGCAGGCATGAGAGCCATCCCGGCGGCGTCGATCAGGAGGCCAAGGTCGGCGACCTCGGCTCAGGCTCGGACTACACGCCCTTCCTGCAGCACGCGGGCGTTCCCTCCACCGACATCGGCTCCGACGGTCCCTACGGCGTCTACCACTCGGTCTTCGATGACTACAACTGGTTCATCAAGTTCGCCGACCCGACCTTCGTCTACGAGCAGCAGCAGGCCCGTGTCTTCGGGCTTGAGGTACTGCACATGGCCGACGCCGACGTGCTTCCCTTCGACTACGCGCTCTACGGGCAGGAGATCGTAAATTATCTCGACGCCGCGCAGGAGCGGGCAGCCAAGGCAAAGATCCTGCTGAATTTTTCGCAGGCACAAGCCGCCGCCCGGCGCTTTCTCGATGCAGGCGCAGCCGTCCACTCCATCCAGTTGGACCCACCGGCAAACACCACCGCCCTGAACGACTCCCTGCGAGCCGCCGAGCGCGCCCTGCTCGACCCGGCCGGTCTGCCCATGCGCTCGTGGTACAAACACACGATCTATTCGCCCGGGGAGTTCACTGGCTACGACGCCGTCGTCATCCCCGGCATCAACGAGGGCATCGACGCCGAGGACGCAGGCAGAACGCAGGCGCAGATCGCCGCGCTCGCCGCCGCACTCAATCGCGCCGCGGGCATTCTCGAATCTGCAAAGTAATTACGATTCGACCGCAGCACCGAGCGCCTGCTCGACCTTCTGAAGCAACTCCTGCGCCGTATAAGGTTTGGGAAAGATCTCAAACGATTCCAACCGCTCCCGCCGCAACAGCCGGTCATCATCGAGCATGCCGCTGAGGATCAGGACCTTCATCCCCGGACACTTCGTGCGCAGATAGACGGCCGCATCATGCCCTTCGATGCTGTTCAGATACGAACGAACCACCAGCAGATCCGGCTTGATCCGCTTCAGCCGGTCAACCGCACCGCCCAGCCCGGAGACAGCCTCGACGTTATACTGCGCACCGTCCAGTACCTCCCTCAAAACGGCCCGCATAACGGGCGCGGGACACACAAGTAGTATCGTCGGACGATTGCCGCTGACAATCATGCTCTCTCCTCGTACCTGGTCTGTCTGAAACTTAGCTGCGAAGCGCCATCTGCTCGATCACGATCTGCGTCAGGTCGGGCTTCTTCAGGCCGTGCTGCTCCTCGTTGAACTTATCGACCTTGCTCGACCAGTTCATCGAGCAGAACTTCGGTCCGCACATGGAGCAGAAGGCTGCTTCCTTGTAGTAGTCGTCCGGCAGCGTCTCATCGTGCATGCCGCGAGCCGTCTCCGGATCGAGCGAGAGCGCAAACTGCTTGTCCCAGTCG
Organism: Granulicella sp.; assembly: GCA_036398595.1. GTDB lineage: Bacteria > Acidobacteriota > Terriglobia > Terriglobales > Acidobacteriaceae > Edaphobacter. Next base: position 146,771 of record DASWOV010000062.1, on the reverse strand, counting down.
AAGGTATAACGAGCGTGCGAGATCGCGTCGTCGCGGTCGCGCGCGCCGGGGCGATGCCGCGCAATATCCGCCGCATGCGCCGCAATCTTGTAGGCGATGATGCCGTCCTTCACGTCTTTCTCGTTCGGCAGACCAAGGTGCTCCTTCGGCGTCACGTAGCATAGCATCGCCGCGCCGTGCCAGCCGATCATCGCCGCGCCAATCGCCGAGGTGATGTGGTCGTAGCCCGGAGCAATATCGGTGACGAGCGGCCCAAGCACATAGAACGGGGCGCCGTCGCAAAGCTCGACCTCCTTATCCACCTGCTCCTTGATCTTGTCCATCGGCACATGGCCGGGTCCTTCGATCATCACCTGCACATCGTCCTTCCACGCCTGCCGCGTCAACTCGCCCAGCGTCTTCAGCTCAGCAAACTGCGCCTCATCGGAGGCATCAGCCACGCTGCCGGGACGAAGCCCATCACCCAGCGAATAGCTCACGTCATACTTCGCCATGACCTTCGTGATGCGGTCGAAGTTCTCGTAGAGGAAGTTCTGCTTGTGGTGCGCCGTCATCCACTGCGCCATGATCGCGCCGCCGCGGCTCACAATGCCGGTGATGCGCTTGGCCACCAGCGGCACATACTGAATCAGCACACCCGCATGGATGGTGAAGTAGTCCACACCCTGCTGCGCCTGCTCCTCGATGACCTCGAGGTACAGATCAATGTTCAGATCCTCCACCCTCTTCACGCGAGAGAGCGCCTCATACAACGGCACGGTCCCAATCGGCACAGGTGAATGCCGCAGGATCGCCTCGCGGATCGTCGGGATATCGCCGCCAGTCGAGAGATCCATTACCGTATCCGCGCCAAAGTGAACAGCGGTATGCAGCTTCCGCAGCTCCTCATCCACGTTCGAGGTGATCGCCGAGTTGCCGATGTTCGCATTGATCTTGCAAAGCGACTCGACGCCGATCGCCATCGGCTCCAGCTCCGGGTGGTTGATGTTGGCCGGGATAATCATCGTTCCCTTGGCCACCTCGCTGCGCACCAGCTCCGCCGAGAGCTTCTCCTTGTGCGCGATGTAGGCCATCTCCTCAGTCACCAGACCCTTGCGGGCAAAGTGCATCTGGCTCATGTTCCAGTCGCCGGTGCGCGCCGCCTCTTCCTTCCGCTTGACGATCCACTCCGTCCGAGGCTGCGGAACTACGTAGTCGTTCCCGTGTACGTGTCCGTTCCCATTCGTATGACCGTTAATGCTCATGCGTCGCTCCCTGATGCTGGATTCACCGTGCGGTTCCTGTGTCCATAGACGATCACCGCGATTGCTTGAGTATACGACGCCGCGCCGTGTACAGTTGGTGCGGCGGCAGACGGTATTCGCTCGGAGTTTGCTCTCTCCCGCCAAAGGTCTAAACTGGATGTAGCTATGAGCGCCGCCTCGAAGAAGAACCCGATCCAGATTCTGATTGCCGCCCTCGTCATCCTTGCCACGGTTGGATACCTCGCCTACACCGGCGTCCAGTCCAACAAGAGCTACTACGTGACCATCGGCGAGCTGCAGAAGATGGGCGACAAGGCCTACGTCCGGCACCTTCGCGTGGCGGGCAACGTGGAGCCGGGCAGCATCAAGCGCAACGGGCCGAACGCGCAGTTCACGCTCCTCGAGCAGGGCCGCAAGCTCAGCGTCGTCTACCAGGGCACCGAGCCGCCGCCGGACACCTTCAAGGATGAGGCGCAGGCGCTCGCCGTCGGCACCTACAGCCGCGACGGCGTCTTCCACGCCACACAGCTTCAGGCCAAGTGCGCCTCCAAGTACGCCCCGGCCAACACGCCGGGAGCCAAGCCGCCGACCGCCGCGGCGACCATGCTTCCCTCCGCGCGATAGCTCGTTCACTTTATACTCCATGCAGACCGCATGGACTCTCCCTCCTGCAAGATCGGTACGATGCCCGCTGCTCCCGCCGCAGACGCCCCTGTCGTCCAGCTTGACGATGTCTCCAAGATCTACGGCTCCTTCGCCGCCCTGCGAAAGGTTTCCCTCTCACTCCAGCCCGGCACCTGCTCGGTCCTCCTCGGCGAAAACGGCGCGGGCAAGTCCACCCTGCTGCGCGTAATCGCCGGACTCATCACGCCCACCCGCGGCACCCTCAGCGTCTTCAGCAGTAAGCCCGAGGAGAGCCGCGGCCGCGTCGCCTACATGAGCCACGCCACCATGCTCTACGACGAGCTGACGGCCATGGAGAACCTCGCCTACTTCGCCCGCCTGAGCCGCGGCGAGCAGGGGTGCGACTGCGTAGGCAGCCCAGAGATGGCCCTCCGCGCCGTCGGCCTCGACCCATTTCTCAAGCGTCCCGTCGGCCAGTACTCGCAGGGCATGCGCCAGCGCACCTCGCTGGCCCGCGTCCTACAGGCAGACCCGCAGCTTCTCCTGCTCGACGAGCCCTTCTCCAACCTCGACGTCGCCTCCACCGCCCAGATGGTCGAGCTGCTGGCCGACTTCCGCACCTGGCCCGTCCCCGGCGGCGGCAGGCGCACCATCCTGCTCACGACGCACCAGAGGCATCTGGCCGACACGCTCGTCGACACCACCATCACCATGCGCGCCGGGCAGGTCGTCTCGGTGACCGCCGCATGAAGCCAGCCGCAAAGACAAATGCCGTCCGCCTGCTCGACTCCCTCGGTATCGCCTACGAGCTGCGCGCCTACGAGTTCGACCTGAACGACCTCACCGCCATCACCGTAGCGCAAAAGATCGGCCTGCCCATCGAACAGGTCTTCAAGACCCTGCTCACCCAGACCACCCCGGCAGGCCACATCTTCGCCGTCATCCCCGGCAACGACGAGCTGGACCTGAAAAAGCTGGCCTCCGCCGCCGGAGTCAAAAAGGCCGAGCTTGCCTCGCTCAAGGAGGTCGAGCCGCTGACCGGCTACGTGCGCGGCGGCGTCACCGTCATGGCCGCGAAGAAGCCCTTCCCTGCCTTCGCGGATGAAACTCTGGAGCTCTTCGACGTCATCAGCGTCTCCGCCGGACAACGCGGCCTGCAGGTCCTTCTCTCGCCCGCTGACTACCTCCGCGCCACCGAGGCCACCCTCGCCGACCTGACCAAGGCGGCGCCATGAACTACCTTCGCCACGTTCTCGATCATCTGCGCAAGGACCTCCGCCTCGAATGGCGCTCCCGCGACGCCATCAACGGCATGCTCTTCTTCGCGCTGCTGGTAGTGGTGGTCTTCTCACTCGCCTTCGACCCCACCGCAGCCGAATCGCGCCGGATCGCCGGAGGCATCCTCTGGGTCGCCATCCTCTTCGCCACCATCACCTCGCTCAACCAGTCCTGGGCCCGCGAGCAGCGCAACAGCGTGCTCGACGCGCAGCGCATGTCTCCCTCGCCTGCTTCAGCGCTCTTTCTAGGCAAGGTGCTGGCGAACATGCTCTTCGTCCTGCTCGTCGAGGCCATCCTAGCGCCGTTGTTCATCGTCTTCTACAACCTGAACGCCCTCGGCAACGGATGGCTGCTGGCTCTGGTGATGCCGCTCGGCACCTGGGCGCTGGTGTGCAACGGCACCTTCTTCGCCGCGCTCGGCCTGCGCACCCGCAACCGCGAGCTGATGCTGCCGCTGGTGCTTCTCCCCATCTCGCTGCCCGCGCTGCTGGCCATGATTCAGGCCGCCACCGGCATCCTGACCGCCGAGCTGGACTCCATCCAGATCGCCCAGTGGATTCGCCTGCTCGTCGGATACGACCTGATTTTCACCGTAGTCTGCGTGCTGCTCTTCCAGGTAGTCCTCGGAGCCGAATAACGCCCAATCCCGCATGTCCTCGCTGGATTGGACTAGAATGGATGCGTCATGTCCGCCGCCAAACCAATCCGCCCCATGCAGCTCTTCGGCTTCTCCTGGTTCGCGGTGACGCTCGTCGTGCTCATCCTCGGCTTCCGCTCGGCCATCTTCATCGTGCCCGCCGACGCGCAGCAGGGCGACGTAGGACGCTCCTTCTTCTACCATGTGCCCCACTCCATGTGGAGCCTGCTCTTCCCCTACATCAACTTTGCCGCCTCGCTGGCCTTCCTCTACTGGCGTCACCGCAACCCGCTCAAGGCGCTGACCGCCGACGCGCTGGCCGTCGCCTCGGCCGAGGTCACGGTCGTCTACGCCACCATCTGCCTCGCCACCGGCAGCGTCTGGGGCAAGGCCGCCTGGGGCATCTGGTGGACGTGGGACCCGCGCATCACCAGCATGCTGCTGCTCTGGCTGCTGTATGTGGCTTATCTGATTACCCGCAAGCTCTCCAGCGCAGGTCAGACCTCGACCCTTGGTGCCGTGCTCTCCATCTTCGCCGCGGTCGATGTGCCCATCGTCTACATGTCCATCCGCTGGTGGCGCACGCAGCACCCCGCCCCGGTCTTCGGCGGCGGCGCGGACTCCGGCGTCGATCCCTCCATGATGCCCGCCTTCATCTGGAACGTCATCGGCTGGGGCATGTGGGGCATCTTCATCCTCTGCTATCGCTTCGCGCTGGAGCGCCGCAGGCAGATCGCCGAGCAGGACGCCGCGCTCCGCGCCCTTGAATCTTCGCTGGAGCTGACCCAATGACCTGGCAGAGCTTCTTCAATACAAGCACCATGGCCTCGCGCCACCTGCTCGCTGTCTACGCCATCGTCATCCTCGTGCAGGCCGGATACTTCGGCTGGACCGTCTGGCAGTGGCAGTCTCTGAAAGACCGCGACTAAGCACCGCAGCCCCGACACAGAAACAAGGCACAAAAAAACAACGAAGCCGGAAGATTGCACAAATGCACCGGCTTCGTTGTCCGAGGAGGCTACACGCGCAACGCCACCCGAGAGACGCCACGCTTGTTCTATAGAACAAATAATGAGCAAAAAAGTTTCGCAGCCTGTTGAAATCTTTCGCGGCCAGCTTGCCCACCCCTCCACGCTTGCGGCGCACTCACCGCATCGCTAGACTCGCAGAAGTGTCGATCCGCTTCTTCACCCGCTATGCCCCTGTCGTTCTGCTGCCGCTGCTCGCCGTCTCCGGCTGCCGCCGCTTCCGCTTCCCCGAGGTCCCTGCCGGGTACCACGAATTCGCCTACGTCAGCAACGGAGCCAGCAACACAGTCAGCGTCCTCGATCTCGTCTACCTGCGGCGCGACCGCACGCTGAAGGTCGGCGTCTCTCCCAGCGGTATGGCCGTCAACCCGGTCCGCGACGAGGTCTACGTCGTCAACACCCAGTCCGCCTCCGTCTCGGTCATCGACACGGCGAAGAACGAGGTCGTCGCCACCATTCCCGTCGGCCACCAGCCCTACTTCATCACCGTCGAGCCCACCGGCACCCGGGCCTATGTCGCCAACTCCGGCTCGAACACCGTCAGCGTCCTCGATCTCGACCGCCGCCGCGTGATCTCCACCGCAGGCACCGGCGAGCAGCCCGGCCTCGCCCGCATCGCGCCGGACATGCGCTCGCTGGTCGTCACCAATCGCGCCAGCAACAGCATCTCCATCTTCGACGTCTCCAAAAATCAGGACACCAAGAGCGCCCCGCCGCTGCGTCTGCGCTCCACCTTTACCGGATGCCCCGGCCCGACCGACGCCGTCATCCTGCCCGACTCGTCCAAGGTCTTCGTCGCCTGTTCCGCCGGGCATCAGGTCATGGCCGTCAGCCTCGCCTCCGAACCGGGCTCCTGGCCCGCCCGCCGCGACGCCTCCACGCTCACCGACCACATGCTTACCCTGCTCAACGTGGGAGAAACTCCTGTCCACCTGGCTCTGAAGCCCGACGGCGGCGAGATCTTCGTCTCCAACTTCGCCGACGACAGCATCTCCGAGATCGCTACCTACACCAACGAGGTCGGCGGCACCTACCTCATCGGTAAGCGGCCCGTGCACGCCGTCGTCAGCCGCGACAACAGCACGCTGTGGGTATCGAACTTCGCCTCCGACTCCATCGGCCTCTACAGCATCGACGACGGCAAACTAGTCGGCAGCGTCCACACCGGCTCCGCGCCGGACGCGCTTGCCTTCTCCGCCGACGAGCACCTGCTGCTGGCGGCCGATGCCCGCTCCGGCGACGTCGCCGTCATCCGCACCCAGAGCAACACCGGCCCCACCCTGTTCACGATCCTGCCCGCCGGGCAGTCCCCCAACGACATCGTCATCAAGGCCATGCAGGACAAGCATTAATGTTCCACGTGGAACATAATTTGTTGTCCCCGTCAAGGACGCCGTCACACCTGCCGCGCCAGCACCAGTGTGATGTCATCCGGCCGCTCCTCGGAGCCTATCCATGCGTCCAGCGCCTGCATCACCCTCGATGAGATCACGTGCAGCGGCTGGTCGCGGTAGCGTTGCACCTCCTCGATCAGCCGCTCCTCGCCAAACTCACCGAACTCGTTCTCCGGTTCCGTCACGCCGTCCGAGTAGGCGACCAGGATGTCGCCGGAGCGCATCTGAAACCTTCCCTCCTCGTAGTGCATGCCATCGAGCAGCCCGACGACCGTCCCTCCGACGTCGAGCCTGCGGACGCTCCCATCCCTCCCCAGCAGCAGCGAGGGGAGATGACCCGCGTTCGAGTAGGTCAGAGCCTGGGTCGCTACGTCGTAGTGCGCCAGAAAAAGAGTGGCGTACTTCTCCGGCTGCGTGCTGCGATAAAGGTGCCGGTTGAGCATGCTCATGATGCGGCCGGGATTGGTGAAGAGCAAGCCCAGATCGGACTCTGTGCCGTCGGGCTGGAGAACCCTGCCGCGAGTGGACGTCTCTGTGGCCGAGTAGACCAGGCGCACCGCCGAGTGCAGAGTAGCCATCAATAACGCCGCGGAGATTCCTTTGCCGGAGATGTCGCCGAGCGCGATGCCGACTCCGGTCGCCACCTTCTCGCTCGCAGAACGATCGTTGTCCTGATAGAAGAGCAGGAAGTCGTAGTAGTCGCCGCTAACGGAGCGCGCCGGGCGGCAGATGCCATGCAGCTCGAGCGTGGGCAGGCTGTGCACCGCGGGGGGAAAGAGCGTAGCCTGCACCTCCTGCGCGATGGCCAGCTCGTTCTGCATCCGCTCCTTCTCCTTCTGCTCTCCAAGCAGACGCTGCAACGAGACGGTCATCCGGTTGAAGGAACGGCTCAGCTCCGCCATCTGGTCAGTACGCGAAACCGCGATCTGATGATGCAGCTCGCCGCGATCGATGCGGAGCGTGGCATCGTAGAGGTCCGCCACCGAGGCCGTCACCGTCCGGCTCAGGCGAATCGCCATCGTCAGAGCAAGCGCCTCGATCACCGCAAAGAGCACGCAAAGAACGATCAGCCCGACACGAATCGCCGAGGTGATGACGCCGCGAAGCGAGGAGCCGAAGAGTTGCAGGTACAACAGCGAGGGCCGGGACTCCACCTCCAGCGGGAGGCTGATCGGCGTCCCTGTGTCCCAGTCCGTCGCCGTCAGCGTGGAGAGGAACTGGACGTGAATATCGGCAAGATTTATAGGAGGCGGGTCATTGCCAGCGGAGATGGCATGGAATCTCAGCTGTCCTCCTCTCCTGTTGCGGTTCGGATCGCTGTTCGGAGCTTCTCGTCCTTCCTGCTGTGTGAAGAGCTGCGCATGGCCCAGCCCATCGACGAATGTCTCCACCAGGGACGTCGTGACCGGAATGCTGCTGAGAAGCGTAAACTCTCTGCCATCCAAAAGACGCTCCTGCTGGACGGCCACGAGGTAGAGCCCGCCGCTGTCGAGCACGATGCTGCGGAATCCCCCCTTTTTCGGATTGACTGCCCACGAAGGCAGACCCAGCGGCAGATCCTCATCGTGCGGCGGCCTGCGCTGCAACGAAAACGGCGCGCCGTTGACGAAGGTTTCCATACGAGGCCGGGGCTGATCTCCGCGGACGGCGCTCGCGGCTGATTGCTCTGCCGCCGTGAAGTCCTCCGGCCTGCCGTTGGTGCCGGTGTTCAGAAGATGCGCCAGCCGCACGGTCATCGCCGCGTTCTCCGAACCCATCTGACTCAGCTCGGCCTGCATCCTGGTTTCGACGAGGTGGATCGAGAACTGTCCCGCCGCCACGTAGGCCGAGATCATGACCAGAGTCACCACCAGCACCACCGGGGCCAGCCCGATCAGCAGGTAGGTCACGATCAGCTTACTGCGCAGGCTCCACAACATGCGATGGCGGACAAAACGCACCAGCAGAGGAATCGCCAAGCCCAGGAATACAGCCCCGAGAACGATTTGCAGAATATCGAATCTAAGACCGCTGCTACCGAAGACGAGACGAAGAATCCAGGTCAACCCGAAGATCAGGCCAAAGAGGAGCACTGTTCGGCCAAGCGTGGTCCCGGGCCAACGCAGCAGGCTCGCTAACCGAAGATCCTTTGCAGGTGACATGATCGGGCTATTACTCCTTTTCCTCCGCCTCGCGCGCCAGCCGCAGCGTGTACCGTGTCGCGGAGACGTGCGCCCCGGCCAGCAGCAGCAGACCGGAGAGAAAGGCCCACATCATCAGCCCGACCGAGATGTAAAACGGCCCGTAGACCGCCTGAAAGTCGAGCCATGGCAGCGCCAGAATATAGAGATACTTCGCCAGCTCCCACAGCAGGCCGACGACGATGGCCGTCGGCATCACCGCCATCGCCGGAACCCTGCGGTTCGGCAGAATCCAGTAAATCAGGAAAAAGAGCAGGATGCTGGCGGCCCCGGCGAAGATCTTGAGCGCGCCCGCCGTGATCAGGCTGAAGAAGATATTGTCCGTATGGCCGAAGAAGACCCATGAAACCACCGTCCGGTGCCCGGCGGTCAGCGCGACCGAGGACATCGCCAGCGCGCCCACCAAGAACGCCAGCCCGATGGAGACGAGCTGGTTATGCAGGTAGGAGCGGTTCTCTTTGACGCCCCAGACGCTGTTCAGCGCCACCTCCAGCGGCAGGAAGACGCCCGTCGAGGTGACCAGCAGCATCACCAGCGAGAAGACCTGCGTGCCCCGGCGCGGATGGGCGAGGAGGGTCATGTTGCGCATGACGAAGTCCTGCCCGACGGGTAGAAAGCTCTTCATCATCTCGGCGACGACCGACTCCATCGAGCGGGAGTGGAAGACCTGGCGGCACAGCGTGAGCAGCAACACGATGAACGGGAAGAGCGACAGGATGACGTTGGCCGCCACGCTGAAGGCGTAGGTGTGCACCTCGGTCTTGACCATGTACCGGCCCAGCTCGACGAGCTGCGGCCAGAGCCCGCCCTGAGGGACGATCGGATGCAGGTCCTCGATCGGGACCTCTCGTTTCTCCGACGCAGGCCTCTCCGGCTCTTCCGCTGTCATGCCCCCTCGCTTATCCACCGATGCTAGCAGAGCCTCCAGCCTCAATTCTGCGGATCGCCCAGGCGGCGGCCTCGCTCAGAACAGGGTCGTCTCCAGCCTGCCATGCGTGAAGCTGCGGGAGATACTGCGGGTCCTTCGTGTTCCCCATGGCGATGGCTATATTGCGATGAATACGCTTTCTTTTTGTTCGTTCTAATGGAGAATATTTAAAGTTTTCCTTGAAGTCTGCGCTGTCCATTTCGGCCAACCATGAGAGTAAGGGATTAACCAGTTCGGGCCGCAGTGCCAACCCCGAGGAAGCGGCCGTCGGAGCCTTGCGATTCCACGGGCAGACATCTTGGCAGATGTCGCAGCCGAAGACCTGACGGCCAATTGGCTCGCGCAGCTCCTCCGGAATATCCCCTTTCTTCTCAATGGTTAGATACGAGATACAACGTGACGCATTCATGATTCGCGGAGCGATCAGGGCATCGGTCGGGCAGGCGTCGATGCACCGCGTACAGGAACCGCAGCGGTCGGCGGCTGGAAGATCGGGCGTCCGCTTCTCGAGAGAGGTCACGATGACCCCAAGCAGCATCCATGAGCCCTTCTGCTGGTTGATGACGCAGGTATTTTTTCCGATCCACCCGATCCCGGCGGCAGCGGCAAAGTCGCGCTCGAGGATGGGCCCCGTATCAACATAGCAGCGGGTCTGACAGGGGGACCTCTCCTGCAACGCGGCCTCGACCCGATGGAGGCGGGCCAGCAGGTCGTCGTGGTAGTCGGTCGGCTTTACCCCTTCGCCCTCCACGAGCCTCCCGCTCCAGGCGTAGCGGGCTATCCATCCGGCCCCCGGAGGCGCTGGATCGATGGACCTCGGCCCGGCGTGGTTGTAGACAAAGGCGCAGACGATGACGGAGCGCGCCCACGGGATAGCGACCTGAAGACGGCCGCGCAGCAGTCGGCCCTGCTCGTCGCGGCGCTTGAGGTACTCCATCTCCCCTGCGAAACCGGATTCAATCCAGCCCGCAAACCACTGATTTTCGGATGCTTGATCCGAGGCGACGCGAGCGAGATCAAATCCCGCATCGAGGGCGGCCTGCTCTACCTGTTGCTCGAGACTGGCGGTCCATCCGGCACTGATCGACTCCCCCATAGGAAGAGTGTAGCCATTCATTCGCAAGGGCCTTTCATAGCATTGTTTAGTAAGTTACTAAAGATTAGCGTCGTGTTACTGATGCGTCTCATCTATTCCAATTAAAATTGGAAGGTTTGCAAACATGGACGAACGTTCATGCTTTCAAACACTTATCACTGGAGGGGCAGGCTGCTTTTTCAGTGTTTTCCAGGTCTGTTTCGGGTCCCTATAAGGAGTTGTAAGAATGAAAAAAGCATCTGTATTCCTGTGCGGCCTGGCTCTGGCCGCATCTGCTTCAATCCCTGCCTTGGCTGATACCATCACCTTTAGTTTCGACAAGCCCTCTGCCTCCAGCGTGAACCAGTTCTCCGGTTCGGGAACCCTCACTGTGGAGGAACAGTCCACGGGAGTTTACCTGGTAACAGGTATTGCGGGAACCATCGCCGAAGGCTCGAAGGTCGGCAGCGGTTCCACGGTGGCTATCGCCTCACTGATCGCTCCCGGTCTTCAGAACGGAAACGATAACCTGATCTATGACCCCGCAGATAAGGGTAAGTTCTTCACCCAGCAGGGCCTTGCATTCACTCTTGCAGATGGTTCGATCATCGATCTCTATAAGGGCGATGCAAAACTGTATGAAAACGCTGCGCATGGAAGCTCGCAGTTTTCCGAAGGACTCAAATTGACGGCCTCCGCCGATATACCGTCGACTCCCTCGGTTCCTACTGCCGCGGCTCCCGAGCCGAACTCGCTGATGCTGGTCGGAACCGGCATCCTTGGCCTGGCTGGACTCGTTCGCCGTAAAGTCCGCTCGTAACGTCAGAGCAGCACACGATTGAAAAGACCGCCCTTGGGGCGGTCTTTTTTTCTTGCGGTGGAGGAAGAGCTAGAGTGCGATCTCGCCGCGCTCGTCGTTGCGGATGCGGATGGCCTCGTCGATCTTCGAGATGAAGATCTTGCCGTCGCCGATGGTGCCGGTGCGGGCGGCGGTGATGATGGCCTCGACCGCAGGCTCGAGAAGCTGGTCGGCGACGACCAGCTCGAGCTTGATCTTGGGCAGAAGGTCGACCGAGTACTCCTGACCACGGTAGAACTCGGTGTGGCCCTTCTGACGACCGTGACCGCGAGCCTCGAGGATGGTAATGCCGGAGACTCCGATCTCGACCAGCGCGTCCTTGACGGCGTCGAGCTTGGACGGCTGGATGATGGCTTCAATCTTCTGCATATATCAGATTCCCTTTCGTGGCCGGATTAGTGCGCCCAGTCGTACCCTTCCTCGCCGTGCTGCGAGAGATCGAGGCCCTCGCGCTCGGCCTCCTCGCTGACGCGCAGGCCCATGACCTTATCGACCACAAACAGAATGATAAGGGTTCCCACGATGGAGACGGTCCACGCGATGGCGACGCCGATAAGCTGGTTGAGCACCTGGCCGCCGTTGCCCTCAAGCAGGCCGGTGGGCTTGCCCGCGCCCAGGATCGGGTTGATAGCGGAGTCGGCGAAGATGCCGGTCAGGATAGCGCCCATGGTGCCGCCTGCGCCGTGGACGCCGAAAGCATCGAGCGAATCGTCGTAGCCGAAGATCTTCTTGACATTGAAGACCATGAAGTAGCAGAAGACACCGACGATCAGGCCGATCCAGAGGGCGGACATCGGCGTGACGAAGCCGGCAGCCGGGGTGATGCCGACCAGTCCGGCGACGGCTCCCGAGATGGCGCCGAGGGCGGTGGGCTTGCCGTGGAAGATCCACTCAGCGGCGCTCCAGCCAATGGCGGCGGCAGCGGCAGCGAAGTGCGTTGCCACGAAGGCGGAGGTGGCGAGCGAACCGGAACTCAGCGCAGAACCGGCGTTGAAGCCGAACCAGCCCACCCAGAGCAGGCAGGCTCCGATAAAGCTGAGCACCATGGAGTGCGGCGGCATGGGGGTCTTGGGGTAGCCGAGACGCTTGCCTAAGTAGAGCGCCGTAATCAACGCGGAGACGCCCGAGGTAACGTGGACGACCGTGCCGCCCGCGAAGTCGAGGCACGGGAACCGGCCGCCGAGAGCGGCGTTGAGCAGACCACCCTTGCCCCAGACCATGTGCGCCATCGGGCTATAGACGATGAAGGCCCAGAGGATCATGAAGACCAGCATGGAGGAAAACTTCATGCGCTCGGCGAAGGCTCCGGTGATGAGCGCCGGGGTGATGATGGCAAACATAAGCTGGTAGACCATGAAGGTCTGTGCCGGGATGGTGGCCGCGTAGGCTTTGTCGGGCGCGAGGCCGACTCCGTGCAGGAAGACGTTGCCGAAGCCGCCGATGAAGGAGGTTCCCTCGCCGAAGGCCAGAGAGTAGGTGACAAGTGCCCAGAGCACGGTAATGACCGCCATCATGGCGAAGGTCTGCATCATGGTGCCGAGGATGTTCTTCTTGCGGACGAGGCCGCCGTAGAAGAGCGCCAATCCCGGGCCGCTCATCATAAGGACGAGCGCGGCGGAGACGAGCATCCATGCATTGTCGGCGGAGGTCTGCGCGTTGGCTACGGCGGCAGCTACGTCGCCCTGCGCATGGGCAGAGGGTGCGGCAACCAGCACGGCAACGAGAAGAAGCGCCGGAAGCGCTGTCACGATCCGCGTACAGACGGACCGAAGAGAGAGCTGAAAAGCCATCGAGACACCACCAGATGCAGAGATAGTGACGGCAAATGCCGGGTGAAGCTGGCGCGGCCAACCGGATACAGTCTGTCGGGGAGGCCGCTATGGGATTGCGGTAATGGACTTACTTTATACGAAATTTTACGGAAGGTGAGGAAGCGGGAGAGGGATTTCGTTCGTTTTCGTACTCTGCCTGTGCTACTGCGACTTGCCGAGGCGGCGGTAGTAGTCGGCGACGGCGTCTTGATAGGCGGGCGGAACAACGGGAGGCTTGCCGGTGCGGGCCTCGCCGGACTGGGCGCCGGTGCGGGCGAGTTGCAGCTCGAGCTTATCGACGTCGGAGAGCACCTGCTGATGCAGAGCCTCGACCATGGCAGGATTGCCGGGGAAGCGGGCGGGGTCGAGCTGCTGCATCTCGCGGGCCAGCTCCTGAATCTGGCGTTGAGCGTCGGCGTCGCCCTGCGCGAGCGAGCGCAGATGATTGAGCTGGTCGTAGCTCTGACGGATGATGCGCTGGGTGTCGGCGGGGTTCTGAGTATTGGTGGGAGCCTGTGCGTGCCGGGCGTTGGGGTCGAAGTTCTGTCCGCCGGTATCGAGGTTGTTCCATGCGGTGCCGCCGCCTCCTCCGCGCAGGTCGCGGCGTCCGCCGAGGTCGCCGCTGTTCCAGTTGCCAGACTGGGATCCTCCGCCGGGTTGGGAGGCTCCGCCGGGCTGATTGCCAGAGGCTTGCTGATTGCCACCCTGCTGACCTTGCTGGCCACCTCTTCCCTGCTGACCTTGTTGGCCGCCGGGCTGACCTTGCTGCCCCTGACCGGGCTGTTGCCCATTGCCCTGCTGGCCGTTGCCGTTCTGCTGGCCGCGCTGCGCCGAGAGACTCCGGATGGCCTGCCGCAGACGATCGACACGATCGAGCGCGGCGACCTGATTATCCTGCTGGGCCTTGGGGTCGTTGCCGTTGCGCCCGGGAGCGTTGCCAGGCTGGCCACCCTGCTGCTCGGCCTGCGCGATCTGGTCGTTCAGCCGCTTGAGGCCCGAGGCGATGCTGCCTTCGGTGCCATTGGACTCGGGATTGATGCCGCGGCGGAGCCAGTCGGCGGTGCGCTGCATGCGGTTGCTCAGGTCGGCCTGATCCATGTCGCTGATCGCGTCGCGCAGCTTGCCTGCGGCTCCGGGCTGCCCCTGCGCGAGTGAGCGGGCGGCATTACGCATGCCGCGTTGGAGCTTGTCCAGATCGTCGGAGAGCTGCTGGCGATCTCCAGCGAGCTTGTCGCGCTCGGATCGGATGGCGTTGTACTGCTCCATGGTGGTGGGACCCTTGGTGTTGTTGGCGCGGTTGACGAGGGAGCGGATGCGGTCCTGCTGCGCCGACTCTTCCTTGGCAATACGACCGGCCTCGGCAGAGAGCTGGCCGAGCTGACCGGTGGCCTGTTGGCGCTGTGCGCCGCCGAGAAGGTTGGTGGCAGCACGAAGCTGTTCGGCAGCGGCGCGGCGAGCAGACTCGGCAGCTTGCTGCGAAGCCTGTGCGTTGGCGCTGGCCTGATTCTGCCCCTGCTGGCCGTTGGCTCCGGGTTGGTTCTGGCCGTTCGCACTGGGCTGCTGGTTACGCGAAAGCTGGGAGGTCGAGGGCTGCTGCGAACCGGAGCGACGCATGGCATCGGTCGCGGCGCGGAGGCGGTTGAGCGCCTGCTGAATGCGCGGATCAGCTCCGACGTTAGCTTCAGCGCTCTGCGATCCGGACTGCGAGCCTGATTGAGAAGAGGCCGACTGGCTACCAGAAGACTGGGAACCAGAGGATTGGGAGCCGGACTGGCCGGAGCCGGAGGCGCTCTGCTGTCCTCCCTGCTGGCCCTGTTGTTGCTGCATCTGCTCGAGCTGGCGCTGCAACTCCTCGGCCTCGCGGCGGAGCATCTCCTGCTGCCAACGCTGCTGGAAGTTCTGCGCCTGATTTGTCTGCTGCTGGGCCAGCTCCTCCTGACGGCGGGCGAGCGCATCGAGCTTCTCGAGCGCGTCATCCACCTTCTTCTGCCGCTCCTCGGCGGGGGTGCCAGACTGCGCTGTTTCGTACTGATTCTTCTCCGTATCCAGCTCGAGGTCGAAGAGGCTGGCCAGATCGCGGCCCGCAAAACCACCGCCTCCCCCCCCCCCGCCGCCGCGCTGGCTGAAGGCGACCTGAATCTGGCGGAAGGTAGCCTCGGCGCGGAGCAGAGCCTGCAGCGCCTTCTGCTCGTTCGGCAGCGCATCCTTCCATGCCTGCGCCTTCAGCCTGTCGGCCGAGGGCTCCATCGCCTTGGCGGCGATCTGCATGTCGCTCTCGAAGGAGTTGAACTCCTCGTTCGCCGAGGAGAGGTCGCGGCTCTGCATGCGTCCGGCGAGCGCCAGCGCCTGCTCTCGCAGCTTGGTCTGCGCCTCGGAGAGCAGCTTGCCGGTGTCGGCCTTCTGCTGCGCGGAGGCGGTGCGATCGTTGGACTGCTTGAAGGTTTCGGCGATCAGCTCCTTCTCGCGGCGGGAGATGTCGGTCTGGCTGCCCCCTCCACCACCGCCGCCACCACCTCCTCCGCCTCCACTCTGCTGCGACTGCGAGAACTCGCGCTCGAAGGGATCGGTCTGGATGAAGCCGATCTCGGTGCGCGACTCGGTATGCGCGTCCTTCGCAAGCGCGTACAGGCTGATGACGTCGCCGGGAGCAAGGTGGAAGTCCTCAAGGTGCAGGACGGTGTTGTTGCTGGCGCTCTTCTGGCCTGCCTGCCGAAGCATATTGAGCGACTGCTCCGGTCCGCCGTTGACGCTGTAGTGCAGGCTCAGATGCGAGAGGCCGAAGTCGTCCGTGGCCTTGACGCCGACCGTGACCTCTTCGATGGGGCTGGCGCGGTAGTCGCCCGCGGGCCGCTCGATGGCGACCGAGGGCGGGTTGGCCTTCGAAATGGCGATGAAGTAGTCCTCCGACAGGCGCACCTGCTGGCCCTGGTCGGTCGCGGCGATGTGGTAGGCCCCGTCCTTCTCGAGCTTGATGGTGCCGTGGTAGGTGTTGGGTCCGGCGGCGTCGAGATGAATGGGTGCGCCATCGTCAATGGCGATCATGCCATCCTTGAGCGGGCCGTCGGTGGTCAGCGTCAGCTCGGCCTCGCTGCCCTCAAGCGCGCGCAGGTCACCTCCCTGCTCTTCGGAGACGGGCTGCATGCCGGTCCAGCGCGGATAGTGATACGTGACATGCAGCGACTTGACCGAAGGCAGATCGACGACGCGAAGATGATAGTGCTGCGACTTCAGCGGACCGGCCTCGACGTAGTACTCCACCGACTCCGGCAGACCGGCGAAGAGGAAGTGGAAGGCGGGTGAGCCCTGAATCGGCTGCATGGCAACCGGCTCCCAGCGCGAGGCGCTTTGATAGCGAGCGTAGAGGTTCACCTTGTCGGCGTCGAGGCCGGTGATCTGCGCAGTGACGAGTTGATCCGCGTTGCGGCGGATGGCGGTATCGCCGGGCGTTACGGTGATCTGGTAGAGCGGAGCCGTGTTCTTCTTCGGGCCGGTCCAGAGCAACGACGCACCATAACCGATATGGCCGGGTGCAGCGGCGATGAGGTAGACGAGCACACCTATGCTGACGACAGCCAGCGCGGCGAGCGCGATGAGCCGCTGCTTCGGAATGAGTGAGGCTGCGGGCGCGTCCTCGGTGAGCGGAAGCGTATCGGCGGCGAGCAGCTCGATAAAGGGATCACTGGCCTGCTCGCGCTCGGCGAAGGTGACGAGGCGCTGCTCAAGCGCAGGAAAGGCATGCTCGGCGCGGTCGATGGAGGCGCGGCGGGTAAGGTGCCTCCACGGCAGCGCAAGACCGAAGGCCATGGCAGCGACGAGGACTGCGAAGAGCACGATGCGAGCTGGGCCGAGGCTGTGCTCAGGGAAGGCGTAGGCGTTGAGAATGGCTGCGATGAGGAGCGTGCCGACCAGCGCGGCGGCGGCGATGATCGCTGCTCCACGCACGCCTGCGTGGAGGCGAAGACGCTGCTGGACCTCGGCGATGTAGAGGTTGAGCTGCTCGCGCCGGCTCATATCTCCTCCCGTTGTGTGCCGAGATAGCGGCTGGCGACGAGGGCTTCGGCGAGAGCCGCGATCAGTAAGAGAAGCATAAACCACCACCACAAACTTTGGTTGGTCGTTTGTGTCTGGATTTGTTGCTGCTGCGCGGCGGCGTTGACAGCATTGGGGGTTGCGGATTCGTTGCCTGCGGACCAGAGCTTCAGCGTCTCGTCGGGGATGAGGTCGAGCGCCGATTCGCGGCGGTCCGGGTTGACGGCAATCAGCGCGTCGCGGCCTGTGGGGAAATGAATTTGATAGAAGCCCGCCTGCGACAGACGAAGCACCTGCGCGGTGGACTCCTCCGCTAATGAGAGCGGGTGACGGCCATCCGGGCCAATGATATCGATGGCGGCGTTCTGCGCCTTCGCCTGTGATGTGTCCGTACTGGGATTGCGAAGCTGTACGAAGCTATCGACAAGGCGCGCGCCGGAGAGTTGCGCGGAGCCGGAGAGAGAACGCGCCGCCTGATCGACGAAGGGCACAAAGGATGGATGCAGCGGGAGGTCGTTCGTCAGGTTGTCGAAGCCTGAGGTGAAGAGAAGGATGTGCCCCTGACCGATCTGCTTATCGAGCAGTAGCGGCGTGCCGTCGGCCAGCCGTGCCACGACGCGGGCGTTGCCGGGATCGACGACCGAAGCGAAGAGAAAGCGCGTGTCGGCCCAGTTGTTTGCATCCTTGAGAGCCGGATAGGCCGCATCCATCTGGCCTACGGTGGAGAAGCCCTCGGGCTGGCGGTTGTAGGCGCGAACGTCCGTGACGTTGCCGCCGAAGAGCGGAATGCGGCGGCCTCGCGCCTGCGACGAGCCAAGCGCGATGAGCACGCTCGATCCATTCTGCACGGCATGCAGAAGGCTGTTCTCGAGCAGCGATGGAAGCTGCGGCACATCCGACAGCACAACAAAAGCGTAGTGCGTGGAATCAGCATCGGAGGAGCGTTCGACGTCGATGGGTTGCAGCACAAACGATGCCTGCGCCGCAGCCGCAAGCGCCGCGCCGAAGTAGAGCGGCGAGCGCGAATCGAACGACGGATGCACAAAGAGAACGCGCTCGGGATCGGCGCGACGGACAGCGAAGTTCGCGGCGTCATCGGCGGCGAAGCCATCGGCAGCATCGATCTTCACCTGGCAGCGGCTGTCGCCGTAAGGAACATCGAGGCCGTCGAAGGCAATTGTGGCGCGGCCATCGGCAGGCACGTTGAGCTGCTTCGTCGCGGTCACTTTGCCGTTGACCACCAGCGATACCGTGCGCGTGGCGGCAGGAGTCTGATGGCCGCTGATAACGGCAAGAACGCGAGCATGCTTGGGGTCGGCAATCTGCGCGGGAGCATCGACACTCTCGACGGTCCAGTTAGGAACGGCCTTGGCGACTGGATGCAGAACGAGCGTGACATTGCCCGGCAGCACCATCTCCGCAAAGTTGCCGGGCATGTTGGAGGACTGCATGTCGCTGAAGAGATGCAGCTCGACGGGCGTATGCACCGTCTCCGCCATGGCGCGAATGCCGCGGCCCAGCTCGCCGAAGGTGCTGTGGCCATCGGTGGGCTGAATGTTGCTGACCGCAGCGCGAAGGGCTTCGGAGTCCTCGATAGGCTGCGTCAGCAACTGCATCTCGCCGCCGAGCGTGAGTACCTGCGCGCGCTGGCCGGTGTGTCGTGCAGCGAGCACGCTGAGGGCCTGGTTCTTTGCATCCTGCAGTCGCGTGCCTGCGCGCATGGAGAAGGAGTTGTCAACAGCAATGAGCAGCAGCCGATTGCTCGAAGAGGCCGACGAGCGGCGGATGAAGGGATTCGCAAAGAGCAGGATTAGCACAAGGATCACCAGCAGACGCAGCACAAAGAGCAGGATGTGCCGCAGGCGGCGGTGACGCGTCGAGCTTTGCGTGCCGCGCTCGAAGAACATGAGCGAGCTGACGGGCTTGGGCGTCTGCGTATGATGGCGCAGCAGATGCAGATAAAGAGGAAGACCAAGAAGCGCAAGGCCCCCGAGGAACCATGGCGCGAGGAAGCCCATCAGTAGCCTCCCGGACGAAGATGAAGGTACTTGCTCAGCGCCGCATCGAGAGGCTGATCGGTGACGAGCAGATGATAGTCGAGCCCGGCGGCGCGGGCGCGGCTTTGCAGTGCTTCGAGGTGCGCGTCCATCTTGCGGCGGTACTCGTTCTTGACGTAGTCGGGAATGACTTCGAGCTTCTGCCCGGTTTCGAGGTCGATCAAAATTGCCGGGCCGCGAAGCTTCGGCTGAATCTCCTCGGGGTCGAGGATGTGGAAGAGAATCACCTCGCTGCCATGGAAGCGCAGCGGCTCGATGGTGGAGATGATGGTTTCCGGCGCGTCGTAAAAGTCCGAGAGGATGACGATGATGCCGCGACGGTTCAGGAGTTGCTGCAGATGCGCGAGCGGCTTGGCGTAGTCGGTGCGCGCGCGTGGTTCTGCCTGTTCAAGACCAGCCAGTACGCGTGAAAGCTGGCCGTGGCGCGTCGAAGGACGGATAGACTCGCGCACCTCATCGTCGAAGACGATGAGCCCCGCAGGATCGCGCTGGTTATGAATCGCAAGATACCCGAGCGAGGCC
Organism: Granulicella sp.; assembly: GCA_036398595.1. Lineage (GTDB taxonomy): Bacteria > Acidobacteriota > Terriglobia > Terriglobales > Acidobacteriaceae > Edaphobacter. Next base: position 127,105 of record DASWOV010000062.1, on the reverse strand, counting down.
GCTATGTAGCGCGTGTAGTCCATCTTGGTGACGGTGTGCGAGGTAAAGTTCATCGAGTTACTCGCATCGACCAGCAAAGTAAGCTGCGAGTTAGTTTCGCCGCGATAACGCTTGATGTAAGTGCGATCGGTGCGCGCGAAGAGGTTCCAATCGACGTGGCGCGGATCGTCGCCGGACGTGTAGGGGCGGTACTCGGCAAACTCCTGCGAGAAACCGAAGTCCGGTGAGCGGTGCAACCCCGCGACAAAGCCGTCCACCACCGTCTTCGCAATGAGATCGAGCGAAGAGATGCTGGAGAGAACGGCGGGATCGAGGAAGCGCGGCACCTAACTCTCCTTCGGCGGCGGCATGTGGCCGAGCAGACGATGCAGGATCTCGTCGGCGTCGATACGCTCGCTCTCAGCGTGGAAGTTGAGCAGGATGCGATGGCGCAGCACAGGAATTGCCATCGCTGTAATGTCGTCGTAGGTGACGTGGTATCGCTTGCGCGAGAGCGCGCTGGCCTTGGCTGCAAGCACAATAAACTGCGCGGCGCGAATGCTGCCTCCGTAGCTGACGTACTTCTTGATGAAGTCAGGAGCGTTGTCGTTCTTGTGACGCGTAGCTCGGACGAGCGAGATGACGTAGCGAGCATGCGATTCGCTGATGGGCACGCGGCGGACGAGTTGCTGAAAGTCGAGCAGTTCCTCCGCATTGGTGACGGACTGAATCTCAGGGACGTTCGTTGCGGTAGTGAGATCGACGACCTTCAGTTCATCCGCTGCGGAGAGGTAGTCGAGCTGTGCGTTGAAGATGAAGCGGTCGAGCTGCGCTTCGGGCAGTGGGTACGTGCCTTCAAGCTCGATGGGGTTCTGCGTGGCCAATACAAAGAAGGGCGAGGGCAGCTTGTAGATATGGCCGCGCACGGTGCAGGAGCGCTCCTGCATGGCCTCGAGCATGGCGGCCTGCGTCTTGGGCGGCGTGCGGTTGATCTCGTCGGCGAGGATGATGTTGCCAAAGATCGGGCCGGGCACGAAGGTCCACGTGCGATGTCCGCTGGCAGGGTCTTCTTCGATGATGTCGGTGCCGGTGATGTCGGAAGGCATGAGGTCCGGCGTGAACTGGATGCGCTTGAAGCTGAGGCCGAGCGCCTCCGACAGCGTGCGCACCATCAGCGTCTTGGCTGTGCCGGGAAGGCCGGTGAGCAGGCAGTGGCCACCGACAAAGAGCGCGATGAGCACCTGATCGAGCACCTCATCCTGTCCGACGATGGCCTTGCGCACCTGCGCAAGGATGCCGTCGCGTACAGCGTGGAAGCGCTCGACGCGCTGTTGCAGTTGGGCTGCGTCCGGGGTCAGTTCCTGAGTATCCATGCGTGCTGGCCTCTCCTATTTCGGTGTAGTGTCCGCTGCTTTCAGTTGCACTAAAAGTTTCTGCGCCGGGCGAAAGGTGGGCGCGGCCTCGAGCGCGGCGAGCACGCTCTCTTCGGCCTTGTCGCGCTGCCCCGCGGCCATGTATGCCTGCGCGAGATCGTACTGCGCGGTGGCCTTATCGAGCGGGTTCATCGCTAGTACTGCGGTGAACTCGCGGATGGCTCCGGTGGCATTACCCTGCGCGAGCCAGAGATGGCCTAGATGAGCATGTAAGCCGTCTAACTCGGGGTAGATGTAGTTGATGCGGTCGAGCGTTGCGGCGGCCTCTGTGGGATGGTTCAGCTCTTCTTCGAGCGAGGCTAGTTTGTTGAGTGTGTTGGGGTCCTGGCCACCTATCTTCTCGTATGCGGTGAGCGTTGCCATGGCGCCGGGCTTGTCGTTTGTTGCTACCTGTGCGGCGGCTAACAACTCATAGGCGCTGGCGTCTCCGATGTACTCGGGGTAAAGATGAATGACCTCGGGGCCGGCCTTGAGGACTACATCATTCTGCTTGTTCTTTGCAGCCTCGTCCAGTGCTTTGAGCTGTGTGCGCCATGTGTCGAAGTTCTTCGACTGCGCGCCGATGCGCTTGTCGAGCCATGCCATGAAGTCTTTATCGAAGACTGCTGGCTCAATGCCGAGATCGGTGCGGATAACCTCTGGTGTGGTCTTACGTGCGGCGAAGGAGTGGACCATCGAGACGAGCTTCGGCGCACCCCAGCGCTCCTGGATGTAGTCGCACATCTGTCCTGCCTCGAAGTAAGAGACGAGCACCTGATCGGAGTACTTTGGATAGATGAAGCCCTGATCCATATCTGCGACAGGCAGGAGCTTCTTTGCTCGATAGGCAAGCAATATCTCCGGCGTGGCGCGATTGGACCACTCCGGCGAGGCCTGGCCTTCTTCATGTACGGCGATACCCTCGGCAAACCAGCGCGGCACACGGTACTGCGTGATGGTCAACACGTAGACGTGATCCATCTCGTGCCACAGCGTTGATCCCCAGTTAAACTCGCCGGGCTTGCGGCCGGAGGGCGAGTCCATCGCAAGCACTTGTCCGAAGGTGACACCTAGCGCGCCTAAGCCGGGCATGCCCAGCGTGCGCACGGCAAAGTCCTCGTGGTCGGGATAGACTTCGACCTGCACCGGCTGCATAAGGCTGAGGCCGTACTTAGCGGTGTAAGTAGTAAGGATCTTGTGTAGCTCGGGCTGAAAGTAGGGCCGCAGCAGGTCGGCTTCGTTCTTACGCAGGCGGAGGATGGAGACGTCGTCGCGGATCGTGATGAAGTTCTTGTAGCTATCGAGCAGGCGCAGGCTGTTGACGGTAGCGGCGTCGCGCTGGCCGTTGTTGTAAGCCAGCTCAAGCTCACGCATGGGCTCTTCCTCTTCGCCGAGCCGCATGAGGTTGATGCCCAGCTGCGAGTGTGCGGGCCATAGCTCGGGATCGGCAGCGATGGCCTTACGATAGAAGGCTACGCCGTCGGGATAACGACGGTTGAGCACCATGTGATACGCGACGAGCGCGTAGCCTTCGCCGTAGTTCGGATTGATGGCCCTGATCTTTGCGAACCATATATCGGCAGCGGCTGTGCGGTCGTTCAGCGTATCGACGGCGGCGTGAATGGCCATGGCATCGAGTGCATCGGACGAGAGTGCGAGAGCTTTATCGGCCTCAGCAAGAGCGTCATCGTTCTTCGCGTTGGCGAGAGCGATGTTGGCGAGTAGCTCGTGCGGCTCGGGTGACTTCGGATCAAGCTCGGCGGCCTTGTGGGCGTACTCCTCGGCATGGCTGTCGAAGCCGTCGGCAGAGACTGTGGCAAGACCGAGGTACGCCTGCGCGTTGTTGGGGTCCTGCTGCAGGGCTTCGTTGAAGAGGTCGACGGCTTCCTTATTGTTGAAGCGATCATGCAGCAGAAGTCCCCATCGCACACGGACGATCGGCTTTGCATCATGAGTAGCAGCCTGGCGGAAGGCCTCGTTGGCAGCATCGTACTGCTTCAGTCCCCAGAGGCCTTCGGCGCGGAGATAGGCGTCGTTCGACTGGCTGAGCGTGGTGAAGCATGAGGTCGCTTCGTTGCGATGGCCATGCCTGCGAAGGTCGCGGCAGCTCTCGGGCGTGGTCGCGGCGAGGCTTGTGCCGGTGAGAAGCGCGAGCGTGAGCACAAGAAGGTGAGGCTTCATTGTTCGAGCGCCTCCTGTACCTTGGCTAGTTCGAGCAGCGCATCCGTCAACTGCTTCTTGTAATCCGCAGCATCCATCGCGGCCTTCTGATACTTGAGCGCGTCGATCTTCTGCTCTAGCTCTTCTTTCTTGGTGAGCAGGTCGCGCTTGGCGGGATCGTTCATGGCAGCCTGCGCCTCGCCGATGCGGAGGACGGTGAAGGTGTTTAACAGCTCTCCTTCCTTGCCCTTTGCGTCGGCTACCTTGATGGCCTCGCCGTGGCCTGTGTCCTCGAAGACGGGGTGCTCGGTGGCCAGACGCTTTTGTTCGGTGTAGAAGGCTGCGGTCTTCTGGTCGGCGTAGCGCAGGGCCTCCATGGCAGAGATGGCTTCGCTCTTGTCGAGATCGGTGGTAGGGTCTTGCAGGCCTTCGGTCCAGTAGCGGGCGAAGACGGTTGCGTTCTTCTCGGTGCCGGTCTTGGTGGCGGTGATGACGGCGCGACCCGGGCGCTCGAGCGCGGCGATGGAACCTCCGCTGCAGGAGGTGGTGTTGACGACGAGCTGGCGCCTGGCGGGGATGCGGTCGAGAAGCTGTGCAAGCTCGGCGGCGGAGATGTCCGGGCCTACGAGGTTGAACTTGTACTCGATGTTATCGAAGGAGCCGTGGCCGATGAGTGTCAGCACCAAGTCGTCTTCAGGCTTTGCATCGCGGGCTACGGAGGCTAATGCGTCGGTTAGCTTCGCGCGTGTGGAGTCCTTGCCTGTAAGCGTGATGACCTGCGCGCCGGGTGTGGCCTTGTAGAGCTTGTCGAGATCCCTGGCCGTTGCGGTGAAACGCTGCTCGTAGTCCGGCTCGCCACCTAGACCAGCTACGGTGATGTAGAAGGTTGCGGCGTGCGCGGGAATCGCCATGAGCAAAAGCAGGAGAAGGGCCTTCATAGCACACCCCACTTGCGGCGCAGTAGCCACTCGGCTGCGATGAGCGCGAGCAGCACAAGGAAGATGATGGGCATGTCCCATAACTCCTTGGTGTCGCGCACAGAGATGCCCGCCTCGGAGTAGGAGATCTCGCTGGGCAGACGGTTCACCTCGGAGAGTTGCCAGTAGCGCCCGCCGGTTTGCGCGGAGAGCTTCTCGAGCAGGTCGCGGTTCTGGCCGGCGTGGAAGTTCTCCGCGACGCCGTCCTCGCGCTCGAAGGAGAGCAGGTTGCGGCTGTCTCCATCGGTGATCTCGGCGCCGTAGACGCCGGGCCTCTCTGCGGTCCAGTCGGCGGTGAAGTCGCCGAGAGCGCCGGGTACAGGCGTCATCTCGACGAGCGCGGAGATATCGCCCGGGCCGGTGATGTGCGCCTGCACATGTGCGCCGGGCGCGGGCGTGTACTCCTTGTCGCGGACGGTGGCCGTGAGGTGGACGCCGCCTTCATCCATGAGCCGCTCGGTGGGCATGGTGGCCGTGATGCGGCCGGGCGAGTCGGCGGCAATCCAGCGCAGGAGCTGCTGCCAGAAGAGATCGTGCGAGGTATCGCCGAGCGGCGAGCCCATCTGCCAGCGCCATGAGCCGGAGGTGGCCATCAGCGCGGTGCGGCCGCGGCCATAGTTCTGCGTGATGAGCAGCGGAAGCGTGGAGGAGCCGGGGTGCATCTCGGCGAGTACCGTAGCGCCGGGCTTGGGGCGACCGGGGTCCTGATAGTCCATCAGGTAGGGCAGCTTCTTCCATCGCTCGGCGTTCTGCTGCGGATCGTCGATGAGGCGCGTGATGGCGCTTTCGACACCGGCGGGCGTGAGCGAGGCCGTGGCCGGATCGCGGTGGAAGGTATCCTTCGTGTTCGGCAGGAAGGTCGGCAATAGATCGCTGGCTCCGGAGGCGGACCATCCGCCTTCGGCTAAGGAGAAGCGTCCGCCGAGGAAGAGCAGGCCGCCGCCGCGCTTGTCTACGAACTCGCGGATCAGTTCCTGCTGCGCGGGGGTGAAATAGCCTGCCTCGACCGAGCCGAGGATGATGGCGTCGTATTTGAAGATGTCCTCGGCCTTGGAGGGGAAGCCCGCAGCGAGCTCGCTGGGATCGCTGATGCCCTGCCGGTAGATCTTGTTCTCGGTGGTGCGCAGCATGCTGACAATTTGCAGGCTCTTATCGTCCTCGGCGGCGCGGCGGATGAACTTGTACTCCCAGCGCGGCTCGCCTTCTACATAGAGAATGCGGCGCTTGTCGCCGTTGACGGCGACGAGACGGGCTACGGCGTTGTTGGCAGTGTTCTCCTCGTTCGGCAGCGGATCGAGCGTGAAGCGGATGGTCTTAACGCTGGCCTCGCCTGCGCTGAAGAAGAGCGTATGCGTGTCGATCACTCCGTCGGCGGGCAGCGTGATCTCGGTCGAGGTGAGTAGCTTGTCGCCATCGCGCACGGAGAGCCGCGCCTTGCCTGCGGCGTAGCCGTACTGATGCAGGCTAACGGTGGCTTTCATGCGCGAGTTGGACAGCGCCTGCGTAGCGAGGCCGATGTCATCGATCTCCAGATCGTGCGCGGGATGCGGCCTTCCAAAGCCGATGGTGTGGACCGGCAGATGGCGGTTGCGCAGCGCGGCGACCGTGTCGGCGTCGATGCCGCCGGTGTTCTCTGCACCGTCCGAGAGCAGGACGATAGCCCCAACGGGCAGGTCGGCGGTTTCGGTAACGATCTGCCGGAGGCCTTCATTGAGGTGCGTGGCCGGAGCGGCGGACTGAATCTCGCTGGTCTTTTGGGCGCGGGTCAGCTTCGTGTCGAGGCGATAGAGACGCGTCTGGAAGCGACGTTGCAGCCCAGTGAGCAGGCCGCCGTCGAGTGCGCTTAGTGCGGCTGCGATGCGCGTGGTCGAGCTGCCGGAGCCTCCGTCAGGCTGCGACATACTGCGCGAGTCGTCCACGAGCACGGCGATGATGTTCTGCTGCGACTTAAGCTCGGCCACGGTCATAGCAGGCTCCCATAACAGAAAGAGCACCAGCGCCACCAGCAACGAGCGGAGCACCCAGACCACTCCGGCTCGCCAGGAGCGCATCTCCGGGGCGGCCTTCGGCAGACGCGCCAGCAGCAGAAGCCCTAGACCTACAATCGCCGCAACGATCAGCACGATCAGCAGCCACACAGGCCACGCCGAGAGCAGAACCAGCCTGCCCTTGGTGAACACCGGAATGGGGTAGCGGAAGAGGAACTCAAACATGCGTGACAGGTCTGGGTCGAGCCGGTTGTGTTCAGTGAGTCATGCCGTAGACGATGTAGTTCAAGCCGACACGAAAGGCCTCCGAGGCGAACTCCTCGGGATACTCCGGGTCATCGGCCCACTCCCAGGCGTCGCCAAGGTGCATGTTGTGACAGATGGCGACGATGATGCGTCCGTGATCGTCGCGGATGGCGCGCCACTTGGGCACGTAGCCGTCCTTCTCGTAGGTGCGCCCGGTGCGGATGTACTGCTCGCCCGGAACCTGGATGCGGTTGGTCATGTCGTAGAGGACGTGGAAGATCTCGTCGCCGTTCTGCAGGTCTTCGACGGGGCGGTCGGGCAGAACCTGCCGCATGCCGTTCATGAAGTTCTCCCAGTCCTCGGTGCCGTGAAAGTCGTCCACCATGAGGAAGCCGCCTTTGAGCAGATACTCGCGGAGGCGCTTGGCCTCGGCGTCAGAGAAGGACCAGGTCTGTACCTGCACGGCGTAGACCCAGGGGTAGTTGAAGATTTCGTCGGAGTCGAGATTCACGACCTGCTCGACAGGACGGCCCTGTATGCGCGTAAGCCGATTGAGCGCAATGAGAAACTGGCGGTCGGCCTTGGGATAGTCGCGCTGCCAGCTTGCGCCCCAGCCGCGGTATCCCCAGCCATATCCCTGGCTGCCGAGGCCGGTGGTATACGCCAGCCGCGACCAGGCAAACTCGGCCTTCTGATTGCTCGACTCGGGCTGATATCCCCAGTCGGCAACGCGCTGCCAAGCGAACACCGCCGAGCAGCAGAGCAGGACGACGAGGGCGACCAACATTGCCTTGAGCCTCATGGGGCAGACCTCTGGTGGCGCGAGAATATCAGATTACGGCAGCGGCGCGCCCACGAACAGGACGCTTTTTAAGATAGACGCTCTAGGCGGGGACTTGGTTCCGCTCCGCTTGTACGCGCCGAGGGCCGCATGAGAGTATCTCGTCAAGCGAGGAGCACTGCGGGTGCAGCGACGCGACTTTCTCAAGAGCGGCATCGGACTCGGCGGCCTAGGACTGGCCCAGGGAGCGGCTGCGCGGCTTTTGCACGCTCAGATGCAGCCGATGCAGGCTAGTCTGGCTCTTCAGGCACCCCCCGAGGGCGCTGCCGACTTTACCCTGAAGATCGCCCCGGTGACGGTTGAGCTCGCGCCCGACCGCATCCTGAGCACCATCGGCTACAACGACACTGCTCCCGGCCCCCTGTTGCGCATGCGCGAAGGCAGACCCGTGACCGTCGACGTCATTAACCAGACAGACGTGCCCGAACTGGTGCACTGGCACGGGTTGACGATTCCGGCCGAGGCCGACGGCACAGAAGAGGAGGCCACGCCGTTCGTACCTCCACAGGGGCGGCGGCGCTATAAGTTCACGCCGCAGCCTGCCGGATCGCGCTGGTATCACTCGCACGCCATGTCCAACGGCGACCTGCACCGCGGCTCCTACACCGGCCAGTTTGGATTTGTGCTGATTGAAGGAGCCAATGAGCCGGGCCGGTACGATCAGGAGGTCTTTCTCTCGCTGCGGGACTGGGAGCCGTTCTACACGCGCAACCTGATGGATACCGACGAGATGGGCCAGAACGATCCTCAGCTCGAGAAGCCCGATGTGATGAACACGGACGCGAATGGGCTCGAGGTGAACTCGATGACCTACTCCATCAACGACAAGTCGCTCGGCGCGGGCGAGCCTATGCGGGTGAAGGAGGGCCAGCACGTTCTGCTGCGCCTGCTGAACGCGAGCGCCATTGAGAATCGTCGTATCGCGCTGTCAGGACACAGGTTCCGCGTGGTGGCGCTCGATGGAAACCCTGTGCCAGTGCAGAAGGAGGTCGAGACGCTCTTCCTCGGCGCGGGCGAGCGCATCGACGCTGTGGTCGAGATGAACAATCCCGGCGTGTGGGTTCTGGGTGCGGTTGAAGATGTGATCCGCAACGCCGGTCTGGGCCTCATCATCGAGTACGCGAACCAGCACAAGCAGCCGCAATGGAACCCGCCCTCCAACCTGCGCTGGGACTATACGGTCTTCGCGCAGCCGGGCGCGCAGCCGACAAAAGCCCCGGACCATACGTTCGACATGATCTTCGAGAAGATCCCCGGCGGTTCGGGCGGGTTCAACACGTGGCTGGTCAACGGTAAGCCCTATCCGCATGAGAACGAGTTCGTGCTGCAGCAGGGTTTGCGCTATCGACTGATCTTCCGCAACCGCACCGACGACGCGCACCCGATGCATCTGCACCGGCACATGCTGGAGCTGACGGAGGTCAATGGCGTCAAGACGGCGGGCATCCTCAAGGACACCGTCATCGTGCCGTACTACGGACGCGCCAGCGTGGACTTCACCGCCAACCAGCCGGGGCTGACGCTCTTTCATTGCCACATTCAGCAGCACATGGACTACGGCTTCAAGGCGCTCTTCCGCTACTCGTGAGGCGTTGCAGGCAAACCCGGCTCTCCTTTGCGACTCCAACAAGTCATGGCGGCAACGATGAACAACCTGCAAGCCTCTCTCGAAAAGCTAAAGCAACTCCTGAACGATCTGCCTGAAGACCCGGATGTCGAAGAGGTTCACCGGCTACGCACGCAGGCGCGCCGCGTCGAGTCGCTGCTGAAAGCCACGGAGATCGGCCCACGAAAGAGGCTGCTGCACGCGATCACGCCGATCCGCAAGGCTGCCGGTGCGGTGCGCGATGCGGACGTCTTTATCGCCTGCGCTGCAACGCTTGCCGAAGAAGGGCGGGACGATTCCCTGACCCGCCTGCTGGAGCGACTCAACGAGATGCGGTTGAAGCATGTGCGGAAGTTGCTCGCCGAAGTGGAAGAGCAGCGCAAGGAGCTGCGCAAACGCATCAAGCGCTACTCCGCATGGATAGAGCAACATGAAGCCGAGGGCGAGACGCCGGTCGAAGCGCACGCAGCAGCCGGAGCACGACAACTCACCAAAGAGCTGGCGCATTGGCCTCCGCTGACGCCGGAGAATCTACATACCTTTCGCATCCGCGTGAAGGCCTTGCGCTATGTGTTGCAGCTTGATGAGGCATCGAACCGAAGGCTGATCCGGGCGCTCGGCAGGGTGAAGGACGCGATCGGAGAGTGGCACGACTGGCAGGAGCTCTCCGCAACCGCAGAGCGGATTCTGGGGAAGTCCGGTGTAACGCTGCGGCAACGCATCGATGCAGAGACAGCGGATGCACAGAAACATGCGCTGACCACGGCGCAGACGATGCGTAAGCGGTATCTTCGGCACACTCCAACATCGGCTCGGCAGGCTGAAGTGGCTGTGCTGTGAAAGCGAACCCGCCAGCAGAGATGCGTCGGCTTATCGCAATCTAGTTCAGGCGGAAGGCATACAGCGAATCATTGGAGGCCACCAGAACATACTGATGACCGTCCAGCATGTACGTCTCCGGCCAGTTGCTGACGCCTACATGCGAGTGCCAGAGAGGCTTGCCGTTCGCCGGATCGAAGGCGATGAAGTTGCCGCTCGGATCGCCGGTAAAGAGCAGCTTGCCCGCAGTGACCAGCATGCCATTCAAGCCACCGCCCGGTTGCGTGGACGCCGTGGGATAGCGATGCTGCCAGGCGATCTTGCCCGTCTTGTAGTCCATCGCTGTAACGTAGCTGCCGAAGCTTATGACAGGAACCTCCTGAATACCGCCAAGCCCCATCGCGCCGCGTTTGTCCGTCGTCGTGAGGTAGACCATGTGGTAATTGTCGGAGGTCGGCACGTACATCAGGCCGGTGTCGGGGCTGAAAGCAGGTGGCGGGAAGTTCGTTACCGAGCCGTTCACCAGCGCGCCGCCGATCGCATAGTCCTTCTCAGGATCGTGCACCGGCGCGCCGTTCTTATCCAGATCGGGCTTCGACCAGTTGATCGTGTTGGAGAGCTTGCCGGTGACAAGGTGCTCGCCGGTCGTGCGATCGAGCACAAAGAAATAGCCGTTGCGCGCCCCTGTAAGCACCATCCTGCGCGGCTTTCCGTTGAAGTCGCCATCCACAAGTATTGGCGTCTGCGCGGAGTCGAAGTCATGCGTGTCGTGCGGCGAGGTCTGGTAGTACCAAGCCATCTTGCCGGTGTCTACGTTGATCGCCACCAGAGTGCAGGTGTAGAGATTATCTCCGGGACCTCGAAGCTGCGACGTATACGCCGCCGTGGGATTGCCGGTGCCGAAGATGTAGAGATGCGTGTCCGGGTCGTAGGAGCCGGGAACCCAGACATTGCCACCGCCATGGGAGGAGGCATCCGCATTGGCCCACGTCTCAATGCCCGGGTCCCCTGCCTTCATGGGCACGGTGTAGAAGATCCACTGCCGCTCGCCGGTGTCGGGATCGAGCGACTGCAGAAAGCCCGGCTCATCGAGATCGTTGCCCGTGCCCACCAGCAGATGATTGCCGATCACAATGGGCGCCATGCTGCTGAAGTACTGCTCGTCGAAGTTGGAGATGGACTTATGCCAGCGCTCCTTGCCGGTCTTCGCATCCAGACAGACGAGATAGTTGTCGGCCATCTCGACATAGATCCAGTTCTTCCACATGCCCACCCCCTTGTTCGTGGTGTGCGTGCCGCCCTTGGTCTTCCAGAAGTAGTGCCATATCTCATGCCCGTCCCGCGCGTCGACGGCCCACACATTATCCGGCATGGTGGCATAGAGCACGCCGTCCACCTGAAGAACAGCGCCGCGAATACCGCGATCGATACCGCTCCCTCCTGTGACCGCAAGCGTTCCCTCGCCTCCTACAATCACTGGCGGCGCGCCGGGTGCAGGCACGGTGCCTGAGGCAAGGCGCGTCGCCCATGCAAGCGCGAGGTCTTTTACGTTCGACTGATTGATCTGCGTCAACGGGCTATAGCGGCGGCCCGTGTAATCACCGGAGTAGGTAGGCCACGAGTCCGTCGCAGGCTTGAGCAGCTTCGCCGGATCGAGGCTCTGGCTTTGGGCGGGCAGCAATGCAATGCCTAGAAACAGTGCGGAGATGGATGCGAGTACTCTCTTCATTTGAGTGTCACCAGGTAGGCTGTGACGTCGTGGATGTTCTTGTCGGTGTACTTGAGCAAAAGCTCACGATGCTGCGCGAGAGGATCGTGGACCTCAAGCTTCGGCTGATCGCCATTGCGCTCGAAGGCGCGCAGCGTGCCGTCGGACAGTGTGAGCCAGATGTCGAAGTCATCGACGCGCGTCAGCACACCCTGCACCGTTTCCCCCGAGGACAGCGTAACGGTAGCCGTCACCTCGGGCACGTGCAGCCCGGCTGGCAGCGTCGACATGCCGCTACGCCCGCTGACCGCAGGCATCAGCCACCACTGTTGCAGTTGCTTCGAGTTCGTCAGCTTCGAGGCGATTCCCTGTAGATCTCCTGTGGCCGAGTGGCACTTCGCGCAGGTCTTCTGAAAGTAGGCTTCGCCATCCTTCGCATCGCCGGTGACGATGTTGATGTTCTCCGCATTGGGATCGGTTCGGGCCGTGACCGGAAGGCTGTGCAGCCATGCGGCAATGTCCGCGATCTGGGCGTCGGTCAGGTCGATTCGCGGCATGCCTTTGTCCACACGAGCGCCATGCACGATGGGCGCGATCAACTCCCCGGCCTGATCGTCCAGAACGATCGTCGAGCGTTTCAGGTTCGGACCTACCTCGCCTCCACCGGCGTCGGAGCCGTGGCAGAAGGCGCAGTTGACGCCGAACATTCCTCTGCCACGATCGAGCACCTCCTGCGGAGCCTTGGGACGATCAGGGAAGTTCGTCAGTCGCGGAGCCTGTGTGGCTCCGGCCTGTCTCTGGGGCGTCTGCGCGCCTGTGGAGACGCCTACGGCCAGTATGAGAGCACCGGCTATCGTTCGAGCATGATCACTCACAGCCTGATCCTCCATCATGTGAAACAGGAATCAGGCCGCGAGCCGCAGCATGTTGCTGCGGCTCGCGGCGGGTAGGCAACTAGAACTCGTAGCGCAGCGCGAACTGCACGAGACGAGGGTTGTAGTTCGGGTTAGTCGAGGTCAATGCTCCGAAGGTGGACGTCGTCGTGATCGACGTCGTCGGCGCGGAGAAGCTCGTCTGGTTGGCGACGTTGAACATCTCGGCGCGGAACTGCAGCCGGGTTTCATGCGGCATCACGAAATCCTTGAAAAGCGAGATATCGAGATGACGATAGTGAGGCCCATGCCACATGTTGCGGCGCTCGTTGCCGATAACGCCCGTCGGCTGCCGGGCGAAGGCATTGAAGTTGAAGAACTGCGGGTTGAGCAGCCCCGGATGCGGGGTGATGTTCTGGAACGGATCGGAGACGAGGTTGAGGCGATCCGCGCCGCCGCCGGGGTCCGTGTTATCAACGTTCGATCCGTTCAGCACCGTGAACGGCAGGCCGGTCGACCACACGTTGATTAGGTTGAGGTGCCAGCCCTTGATTGCGAAGCGCTTGAGGCCGGTGAACGACTTGCCGTACAGCAGCTCATAGTTGCCGGAGATGACGACGCGGTTGCGGATATCCAGATCGCCGTTGCCATAGTCATCAACGTGCGCGTTCTGGAGCACCTGGTAGTTGCCGCCCGAGCCGCCGCTAATCGCAGCGTTCGAATTGTCCAGCAGGTGAGCCCATGTCGTGTTGGCGTTGAAGCCGAAGCCATGCGAGAAACGCCGCTCGAACGTTGCCTGCAACGAGTGGAAGCTGGAGGCCCCCGTCGTCTGATCCTCGCCGATGGTGGTGACGCCGGGAAGTCGGCTGTAGTACAGGCGGTTCGCGTTGGTGTTGCTGGCGCAGCCGCCGGGAGCGTTGGCCGCGGCCAGCGTATAGCAGCCGGGAGCGCGGTTGATGTTGAAGGTCGAGTGGAGATGACGGCCCAGCGATCCGACATAGGCCAGCGTCAGGGTATTGCCGCTGAAGTCATGCTGGATGGCAATGTTGAACTGCTCCAGATAGCCGGAGCGATACGTCGGCATGGTGGCGTCGGGGATGGAGCCCTTCAGCAGCTTTGGATCGGTGGTCTGCACCGGGTTGGGGATCGGCAGGCCTTCAGCCAGCCGCGTGTAGCTGGAACTGCAACCGCCGGTTCCCTGCTCCGACGTGAGCGTTGAGCAGTTGCCATAGACGCCGACGTTCGGCTGGTTCTTCAGGTTCGCCTCCGACGCATAGTTCTGCGGGAAGAAACTGAGGCCGAAGCCGCCATGGATGACCGTGCCCTCGCTCAGCGTATAGGCAAAGCCGACACGCGGAGAGACATCCCTGTAGTCCGTGGGCACGCCCGCCGTGCGCGAGACGCCGTTGACGCCCGCCTGCAGGATGACCGCGTTGTCGATGTCGAAGTTGGAGATGTGGTTCTTCAGCTCGGTAAAGGGCGTAAACACGTCGTAGCGAATGCCCAGGTTCAGCGTCAGGTTCTGGGCGACGTGCCAGTCGTCCTGGAAGTACACGCTCGGCTCCCACGTCTGGTAGTACGGCGGGAACAGGTTGTTGTTGCGGGCGACGGTCGAGAAGATGCCTTCCATCATGCCCGGCAGTCCGGAGAGAAAGGTGAAGTTTCCTTCACCATTGTTGTCCTGCTGCTGAAATGCAGTGCGGCGGATGAGCGCCGCGCCCGCCTTCATAGAATGAGGACCACGGTTGTAGATGACCTGCCCGTTGATCTGGTAGGTGTTATCGCGGTCGACCAGCGGGATGAAGGCGCCGCCGCCGCCGAGCGCCGTGGCATTCGTCGGCGACACCGTGCCGAGAGCCGAGGTCGCCTCGTTGAAGTTGATGCCCGGCTGACCGAAGCTCGTGTTCGGGTTCTGTCCGTAGTTCAGCGGAAACGAGCTGTTGAGGATGTAAGTCCAAGCCGCATTGAAGATCGTTAGCAACTGCGGCGTAAAGGTGTGGCTGTAGGTGAGCGCCGCATTGCGCGCAAGCTGCGGAGCCTTCGCAAAGAGGTTGCCCGACTGAGGATCGATCGGTCCAATGGTCGAGTCGAACGCATGGCTGACCGGGAGAGCGGGCTGGCCATAGGTGAAGACGTCGTTGATGGTGTAGCGGCCGAAGATCGCATCGCTCGCCGAGATCTTGTGATCGATGCGGATGTCGTACACCGTGGAGTACTGCGCCTTGGGACGGCTGCCGACATAGCCGTTTTTCCCGGTGTTCGGTGCTGGATAGAGCATCATGTAGTTCCGTCCGACCTGATCGATGAACTGTGCCGGAATGATATTGTTCGGCAGCGGTGTGCGCAGGTAGATGCTGCCGTTCGGGCCGGGGCTGGCTGCCGTGTGCGTCGGATCGGGGTCATACGCGCAGCCGTTGATCTGGTTCTGCGTCGGATCGCTCACACTGGCCGCAATCGCGTTCGACGGTGTGCAGCCGGCGGGAATGCTGTCCGAGAAGTCGCCGGGGTGCTGCTCCTCGTAGAGAGTGGGCACGGTCAGCGTCGAGGGGGCTGATCCCTGGATCTGGCGGAAGAACTCAACGTCGCCGAAGAAGAAGGTGCGATCCTTCCAGATCGGTCCGCCTAGGCTGCCGCCGAATTGGTGCTGACGCAGCTCCGGCTTGCGGTTGTGCGCGCCGAACTGGTACGAGTTCGCGTTCAGCACATCGTTGCGGAAGAACTCATACAGCGATCCGTGAAACTTGTTCGTACCGCTCTTGGTGATGATGTTGATGACTGCACCCGCAGCGCGGCCTGAGTCCGCCGAAAAGTCGTTAGTCAGGATGCGAACCTCGGCGATGGCGTCGATGGAAGGACGCACGCCGATGGTTCCGATGATGCGCTCGTTGTTATCCATGCCGTCGATCATCTGGTCGTTGATGATGTCCGACTGGCCGTTCAGCGAAACCGACGAGGACTGGCGGCGATCGTCCGGGCGCTGGCCGCTGGCGAGGCCGCCGGGCGTGCCCTCGTTCGCGCCGGGAACAATCTGCGTCAGGTTGATGTAGTTGCGTCCGTTCAGCGGCAGATCCTGCACGGCCTGCTCGGTCACGGTGCTGGCCACCGCCGAGGAGTCGGTCTGCAGCGCCGGTGTGCTCGACGTGTTGACGTCGATGCTCTGCTCGGAGCCGCCGACCGTCATCTGCGTGTCCATGCGGCGACGGTCGCCGGCGGCCACCACGATGTCGTTGTTGTTCACCGTGCTGAAGCCCTTGGCGGCAATCGTCAGCTTGTAGTGGCCGGGGATAAGGTTGGTAAAGGTAAATCCGCCGTCGCCGCCGGTCTGCAGCGCGCGCGTGTCGTTGGTCTGCAGGTTGAGCAGGGTGATCGTCGCATTCGGCACGATGGCCCCTGTCGGATCGGTGACGGAACCGAGGATATCCGCGGTAGAAGTCTGCGCCGCTGCGGGGAGCGCGCAGAACATCAGAGTAAGCGCCAGTCCAAGACACAGGGCTCCGAAGACCCTGTAAAAAAACCTGTTTGCTGGCCGGGCAAGGGATGCGGGGACGAGAGCGCGGAGCCTCAGCTCCGACGTATGGTTCTTCAACGCCTGTTGCATGTAGAACGCCTCCAAATTGAAACAAAAAACTTCGCGGAGGAGTCTATTCTCGTATTTGAGAATATTGCAAGGATAAAATCGATGTAGAGATTTACATAACTCGATATTGAGAAAATAAGCCTTGGCAAGAGCTCGCAAAAACCTTTTTCAATCCCGTCAAAAAGTAACTGTATCGGCCACAAATTCGCAGCAGATGCAGACCGCCATTTTAGGGAGTACGCCTAGAAATCCACCCGAACGAAGAAGTCGATAACCCGGCCTGCGTCTGCCGAAGGAGATAATCCGAACTGCGAGTTCTCGACCATGGCATTGACGGTGCCGAAGAGGATGGGCGCAAGATTCGTCTTGTTGAAGGCGTTATAAAAGTTCGCCTGGAAGCGGACCGAGGTGTCATGCCCGGCGATGCGGAAGTTTTGTACCTTTGCCGCGCTCAGGTCGGTGTTTATGTAGCAGGGACCATTCCATGAGTTGCGCCCGATGCCCGGAGCACCCGGAGCGCCGATCTGAAAGTACTGTTGTCCACCGCCGGAAAAGTTCGTGCCGTTGATGTAGGCGTCGTTTGAGCAGGAATTATGTGCGCCGCCGAAGTAGGCTGTGGGACGGGTGGGCGCGATGGTCTGCGCGCTCTGCACGGCGGCCACGGTCGGCTGGCCGGTGACCGGCGTCCACGGGAAACCCGTGTGGTACTGGAAGATGCCATTAATCTGCCAGCCATTGGCGATCTGCTTCACCAGTTCGTTGCCACGATGGATCTGCGGCAGATCCCAGTTGCCCGAGATCGAGACGCGGTGCCGGTTGTCGAAGTCCGACGGGCCATACTCGGTTTCCGGGTGTGCCGGATTGGTCTGGTTGGAAAGGCTGCCCGGACCTTCTTCAGACGCCTGGTCGAGACTCTTCGAGTAGGTGTAGGTCGCATTCAGGCTGTAACCGTGGCTCATGCGCTTGGAGAGGATCAGGTTCAGGCCGTTGTAGCTGGTGAAGACGTCGGTGGTGGGAATGTAGGTATCGCTGAAAGGCGACTTGGCCGCACCGTCGGGGCAGTTGTTGTTGGCGTCCAGCGACTCGCCGCAGGTGGGGTAGAGGAAGTTCTGATCGACCAACCGGAGGAAGTGATGCCCGAGCGATCCCTGGTAGCCGATGGTCGCCACGATCTGATGCGGCAGCTCGTACTGCGTTTGCAGAGAGAAGTTGTAGAGGATCGGCTGCGCGGTGTGCGGAGCAGCGCCGTAGATCTCGATGGCAGCCGTGCCGTTCGGCAGGCCCGTGGCAGGATTGACGCCCACGGCCAGCGTTGGATTGGGCGCATAGCTGAAGGCTGAGCGGGAGGTTCCGCGCTCAAACTGGATACCCGTGCTGGCCAACGTAGCGGCATCCGCTGCGCAGCACAGATTGAACTGCGCGTAGCCGGGACCGTTCTCGAAACCGGGCAGATAGAGTCCGTCGTCGATGCGATCATAGGAGACGCCGAAGCCGCCGCTCAGCACCATCTTCGGGGCGACCGACCATGCGAAGCCGAACTTCGGTCCCCAGTTGTTGTAGTTGGAGTTGGTGATGTGGTTGACGGGAGCCAGCCGCGCTCCGATCAGGTAGGTGTCCGGCGCGGAGCCGAAGATAGGCTCGTTGATGCCGAAGCCCTTGTTGTAGAGTGGCTCGAAGTACTCCCAACGAAGACCGGCGTTGAGGGTGAAGCTCTGGCTCACCTTCCAGTCGTGCTGCACGAAGCCCGCGATATAGTGATCGCGGAAGTAGCGCTGGCCGTTGGCGCGTGCGCCGGTGTTGGGATCGGCTGCGATGGACTCGAAGATCGGCGCGTCGTTCGCATAGTTCCAGATGCCCTGGAAGGTGTAGTCGGGCCGTGAGCCGCCGCTCATGTTGTCGTTATCCTGCTCCCAGCGGAACTGGAATCCATACCGCGTGGTATGCGTGCCAACGGTATGGATGAGCGTGTCGCGCGCCTCATAGGTGGTCTGCGCCAGAATGGCCGGAGTACCTGAACCCTGAATCGCTCCGGCGTAGAGCCGTCCGAAGGTATAGCCCTGCACCTCGAGACGAGGAATGCCGAAGTCAACCGTGTCTCCCGCATCGCTGATCTGATTGTCGGAGAAACGGGTGAAGTTGGCGCGTGCCTCGTTGATCAGGTTCGGGCCGAAGGTATGGATGTAGATGAGCGTGCCCGAGGCAGTCATCGGCTTGAAGGGCAGGTTTGAGAGCGGCTGCGCGCCGGTGGAGGCATCGAAGCTGGACTGCATGAGCTTGCTATAGAAGCCGCCCACTGCTAGCTGGTCCCGTGGGGTGATGTTCCAGTCCACGCGGCCGTTCCACTGGTTGCCGCGATAGCTCGACGGTGTGCGCACCTGGGCGAACTCTATGTCCGGATGACCATCCAAGCCTCCGCCGGTCAGGTTGTTTGCCATGGTCGGGTTGGTAGCGTCATAGCCCGGCAGATACGTTCCCTGCCCTCCGGCAAGGGAGCCGACGTCTGCACCGCCCATAACCTGATTACATACCGATTGCAGGTTCTGGCAGAGCGTCGGCAGCACGGCGATAACGGACGGAGCGCCGCCGGGGCCGTTCAGAATGCCATTGACGATCCCTCCGCCACGCGCCTGGTTCAGGCGGCTGAGAAAATCCGGCGTCGGCACATACTGCTCGGAAAAGCCCGCATTGAGGTTGCTCGCGCCCTCATACGAGGCGAAGAAGAAGAGCCTGTTTTTAAGGATCGGAAAGCCGATGCTCGCCGCATACTCGCGCTGCTTGTTCTCGACGCGGATGGGCAACGCGCCATTGGGACCACCATAGGGCTGGTAGGCGTTCAGGCCGGGCTCGTCGTACTGAAAGAACAGGCTGCCGTGAATGTCATTGGTGCCGGATTTGGTGACGGTCTTCACCTGCAGGCCGACGTTGCGCCCATTGCTGGCGTCGAAGGCGCTGGAGCTGTTCGTCACCTGCGCTACCGATTCCGGATTCGGCGTTACGATCGCCGCGCCGCCGTGCGAGAGACTGTCTACGCTGACGCCATCGATCAGATAGGTGTTCGAGGTGCTTCGCTGACCGGCGCTGGAGGCGGCAATCTGGTTCTCCGTCTGGAAGATGCCGGAGTTTGACTGCCCCGCCCCCTGCGAGTTCGGCAGCGAAACGCTCGAACCGGAACCGCTGCGGGCCGCATCCGAGATGACGCCCGGCGTCAGTCGCAGCAGCTCATAGGGATCGCGCCCAAAGGCGGGCAGCCGGGTGACGTCCGCCGATGAGAGGCTCGAGGTCGTGCTGGCGTCCGACGTGTTCAGCACCGGCACGGCATCCGCCGTCACCGTAACCGTCTGCGTGGAGGCGCCGACCTCCAGCTTCAGGTCTATGTTCCGGGGCACCTCCGCGACGAGGGTCACGTTCTCGAGTGTGGTCGATTGGAAGCCGTTGGCAGTCGCCGTCAGTGAATAATTACCGGGAGCAAGCTCGCTGAACTGGTAGGTTCCCGCGCTGGTCGAGGTGGTCGCGCGCGTCGCCTGCGTCGCAAGACTCTTGAGCGTCACGGTAGCGCCGGGAAGCGCCGCACCGGTCGTGTCCGTCACCGTTCCGGAAAAGCTGGCATTGAACTGTGCAAGGAGCGATGGAGAGAAAAGTGCGAGGAGGATGACAACGGATTGAAACCGACGACCGCAAAACCACTTCCTGTCCATACAAATGCCTCCGGAATGGTGCAGCGCAACAACAGCTATTCACCCCCAAGTGGCGTACGATCAGGAACTTACGAACGAGCCCAAAAACCGCACACACACTCCTTGAGGCGTGTTTTGTCGTAAGGTGCCAGAGTCCCGGAAGGAGTTGTCCTTTCTTGATCTCCAAAGGCGGGAAAGATTTCAGGAATATGAAACGAGAAGAGCAGCTTCGTGCAGAGAAGAGTTCCATCAAGCCAATAGCTTTCAGCATGTTAGCCAAAAATCAAAGGGCGTCCGGTAAGCCGGACGCCCTTTGACGCGATGAAGGTGAAGTGGTGATTACGGCAGGTAGTACCGCATGCTGGTAAAGACCATGTTGTTGTTCGCCGTCGGAGTGCCGCCGACGCCAGCCCAGGCCGTCTTCGTCAGGTAGCTGTACTGGACCGTGTACTGCATGCGTCCATACCGCGGGCTGTTGTAAGCCCGGTAGACGAAGCCGGTGGTCCCTTCCATGATGAAGCGCGTCGCGCCAAGGCAGTTCGCCGGGGTTCCGGGACCGTAGCCGCTGTTCGCGCTCGGAAGAGTCTCGGTATAGCAACCGGCGTTCGACGAGGTTTGAGGGGCATAACCGATCAGCTTGCCTGCGCTCGAGCCAAGCGTGCTGAGGTAGACGGTACGCTGCGCGTACTCGCCGCCGGCATAGCCGAACACATCGAGGTTCTTCGTCGGGTGAAACTCCATGCTGTACAACGCCTGGTAGCCCTTGATGGGAGCCAGCGTTCCATCCGGATGCACCGTCGTATCCGGCAGGGACGAGGTGCCGTAGCGGCCCACGCCCGATCCACCCAGGAAGTGGAAGCCAATATCCGCATACTTGGTAGCGGAGAAACGAACATTGCCGAAGAGGCCGCCGGCAACCTTCGTGTCATTCTTGGCGCCCGTGGCCGAGGGAGTAGCCAGCGTCTGGTTAGGATAGTAGCGATCGCGGAAGAAGCGGCCCAGGCCACCGGCCTCAAGATGAGCGCGCTTCGAGTCGTACGTTACCTTCACGACCACATCCGGAGCGATGTTGTTCGAGTAGTTCGCCGTAGCGTTGAGCAGACCACCGCCCGTACCGGGCGCTCCGAAGAAGAAGTTGGTGTTCTGGTTTGTCGCGGAGAAGATGTTCTGCGCCTCTTCGAGCGAACCGGCCACCGTCAGGCCATTGCCGAACCTCTGCTGCAGACGGATCGAACCCTGACGCGCCCAGCTGAAGCCCACGTTGTACTGGTGATCGATACCGAGCGGGGTGTTCTCCGTGCGGTTGTCGGTGCTCTTCTTGGTTTCGGTAACGAGCGACCACATCTGGCCACCGGTCATAACGAACCCGCTGTTCGTCTCCACCTGGCCCCACATCTGGCGCTGGCGGAGCGTATAGCTGTTGCTTCCGTTGTCGTTGCTGGTGGTACCGGAGGACTGGAAGTCAGCCTCGAAGTATCCGCGCATCCGGAACGGCCCGGCGTTGCTTTCGATCAGCAGGATCGGGCGAGTAGGGCGGCCCGAAAAATTCAGCTCGCTAGTATGGGCCTGCGCTGCACCCGGGTACGGCGTGGTGTTGAACGGCGTGTTGATCTCCGAGTTGATCGACCGCGTGCGGTAGACACCTTCAAATGCGAAGAAGCCGCCCGGCGTGATCGTGACTCCCTTGTAATGCAGGGAGGTCGGCGAATCGACCTTCTCGCTCAGATCCTTCTTGGTATCGCTGATGGTCTGCGCGAGGCCGGAGTTGGCGGTCTGCAGATCGCTGACGGTCGTCTTCAGACCCGTCACAGCATCCGTGTTCGCCTGCACGCTCGAGCTAACGCTCTGCGTCTGAGCCGTCGCCGAAGCGGCCGCGGTGTTGGCTGCCTGCGCATCCTGCGCCGCAGCAGCGAGCTTGGCATCCTTCTCCGCGTTCTGGGTCTTCAACGCGTCGATCTGAGCCTGCTGGCTGCGCATCTCTTCGCGCAGCTCCCGAATCTGCCGCTCCGTCGAAGACTCAACCGCCTTCTTCACGGGCTTTTTCGTAGTCTTCGCAGCCGTCTGCGCCGGCATGGTTACCGATCCGAGGATCAGCATCATGGCGACCGCAGCCTGTAATTGCTTGGTCATGGAACCTCTCAGGAATAAAGCAGGCAGGAGTTCACGACGACGCTCAGAACAGTCGCCTAAACGTACGTTTCCTCATGCCTTTGTGGATGAGCTTTTCAGGAGGCCATGAATAGAAAGAGAATTTGGAAAGGGATTCGCGGAATATTAACACTGTCACATTCCTGCAACATTTCAGCCGGAAATCGCGCGAACAAAGCCTCTTCGGGCGAAGGCGAACAGGGGTATATATCCCTTTACTTCCCACCGCGTTCCTGCTCATGTACCGTGAATCATGTTCCCTTTTCGGTTGCGTTCTGCCCTTCTCGCTCCCGCCGTTCTCGGGATCTTCCTTTTGCCCGCCGCGGGCCAGTCGCTCCGGCTCATCCCCGTTCCGCATGAGGCGCGCCCGCAGGCCGACCAGCCGCTGCCGAACGGCGTCCGCATCCTCTGCTCGTCCTGCTCAGCAGAAGACCAGTTCGCCGCCGACGACCTTACCCATACGCTCAACGAACGCGGCATCCTGACGAACTCCGCCTCCGGCTTCCCCATCGAGCTGACCCGTCTAGCCAATCACCCGGTTTCCGGCTTCACCGACGAGATGCGCCCCGAGGGATACGTCATCACGCCGGGCGAGCGGCTGAACGTGACCGGAGCTACCGCCGAGGGCGTCTTCTACGGCACGCAAACGGTCAAGCAGCTCATCGAGGGCAGTGGTGCGAAGGCCGTGCTGCACATGGCCACCATCCGCGACTGGCCCGCGCTGCGCTACCGCGGTCTGGACGACGACCTCTCCCGCGGCCCCGTGCCGACGTTCGAGTTCCAGAAGAAGCAGATCCGCACGCTGGCCGCCTATAAGGTCAATATTTATTCGCCGTACTTCGAGCACACGATGCAGTACACCAGCCTGCCGCTGATGGCTCCTCCCGGCGGCACGCTGACGCAGGCGCAGGCCCGCGAGCTGGTCGCCTATGCGGCCAAGTACCACATCACCGTCATCCCCGAGCAGGAGGCCTTCGGCCATCTGCACTACCTGCTGAACTGGGAGCAGTACGCTCCGCTCGCCGAGACGCCCCACGGACAGATCTTCGCGCCGGGCAATCCCGACTCGATCAAGCTCACGCACGGCATGTTTTCGGAGCTTGCCGCCATCTTCCCCGGCCCCTTTCTGCACCTCGGAGCCGATGAAACCGTGGAGCTGGGTAAAGGGCAGACCAAAGCCGACGTCGATGCCCGTGGGCTTGGCGCGGTCTATCTGGACTACATGCAGAAGATCGTCGCCGACCTGAAGCCGCTGAACCGCAAGCTGCTCTTCTGGGGCGACATCGCCATGCACGACCCCGACCTCGTGAAGCAGCTTCCTGCGGACTTCAAGAAGGCCACCATCGCCGTCGCGTGGGAGTACAACCCGCAGCCTCGCGGCTTTGCGCGCTTCTACTCCCCCTTTACCAACGCCGGTATGGAGACGTGGGTCGCACCGGGCGTCAATAACTGGTCGCGCGTCTACCCGAACTGGAACAACGCTCTCTCGAACATCCAGCAGTTCACCGCGCAGGGACAGGCCGCCGGTGCGACCGGCCAGCTCAACACCATCTGGGATGACGATGGCGAGGCGCTCGCCGATAACAACTGGTACGGCATCCTCTTCGGGGCCGAGGCCGCATGGCACAAGGGCGAGGCCTCGATCCCGGCCTTTCAATCCAGTTACGGCTATATCTTTCACGGCGACACGACCGGCAAGATCGACGAGGCGCAGAAGGAGCTGATGGTTTCCCACCAGTTGCTGCACGACTCGCCGCTCAAGACCGACGGCTCGGACCTAGTCTTCTGGATCGACCCGTGGTCCTTCGACGGCCAGCGCGAGCTCGGGCAGATACGGCCCATCCTCGGCGAGGTTCGTCTGCATGCCGAGCGAGCCATCACGCTCATCGCCGAGGCGCGCAACGCCAACCCCGGCCTGCGGGAGCAGGACGCGCTTGATGCGTTCGACCTCGGCGCGCGGCGCATGGACCTGATCGGGCTGAAGTTCCAGATCAGCGACGAGATCGCCGCCAGCTACGCGCATGCGTATGCGCTGCAGAGCTCGAAGAAGAAGGACGACCGCGACGACCTTGCCCGCGAGCTGAACAATATTAATTCGGTGAACGGCAAGCTGCAGGACCTGCGCAACGGCTACTCGCAGATACGCGATCTGTACGAGGCGGCATGGCTCAAGAGCAACCGGCCGTACTTCCTGCGCAACAACCTCGAGCGGTATGACTACACCATCCAGCTCTGGCTGGGCCGCATCGACAAGGTCCGCACGGCACAGCGGCAGTGGGCGAACAGCCAGTCCATCCCGGCTGCGGCAGATCTCGGAATTCCGCAGCCACCGCGTTAACCGCTACACTAATACCTCATGCCACAACCGCTCACAGCCGCGCGTCTGCACACCCATGCCCGGACATGGGAGAACCCCGTCATTCTTATCGGCGATGACGGGCGGATTGCGTCCATTGAGGGCGCGGCCTCGAGCGGCAACACGGACATTCTCGTCCCCACCTTCTTCGACATCCATATTCATGGCGCAAAGAATCACGACGTCATGGAAGGCACCAGCGAGGCGCTTGCCGCCGTCGGTAGCTTTCTTGCCACACGCGGAGTCTCGCACTATCTACCGACCACTGTCACCGCTCCGCTCGACACAACGCTGCGGGCGCTTGAAGGTATCGCCAATGCGATCGAGCAGCCGCACCATGATGGAGCTACTCCACTCGGCATCCATCTCGAAGGCCCGTTTATCTCGCACGCCAAGCGAGGCGTCCATCCGCCGGAGCACATCCTTGCGCCCTCCGTCGAAATCTTTGATCGCTTCCAGCAGGCAGCCCGTGGACATATCAAGCTCATCACTCTGGCTCCCGAATCGCCAGGTGCGCTCGATCTCATCCGCCACGCCAGCACGCAGGACGTGCGTGTCAGCCTCGGCCACTCCAACGCCACCGCCGCCGAGACACGCACCGCCGTTGAGGCCGGAGCCGTTTCCGCGACGCATACCTTCAACGCCATGCGCCCGCTCGACCACCGCGAGCCGGGCATTCTCGGCATCGTGCTCGACGACGATAACCTCTTTGCCGAACTGATCTGCGACGGCATCCACGTAGCGCCCGAGCTTGTGCGTCTTTATCGCAAGGCCAAGGGGCTCGACCGCGCCATCCTCGTCACCGATGGTATGTCGGCCACCGGAATGCCCGATGGCACCTATATGCTTGGCGGCTTCGAGGTGCAGGTCACCGATGGCCGCTGCATGGCGAACGGCGTGCTCGCCGGTTCTGTGCTGACGCTGGATCGCGCTGTCGCCAACTTCGCAGCCTTCACTCATACAGAGCTTGTGCAGGTTGTAAACCTTGTCACACGCAATCCGGCGCGCATGCTCGGCCTTGAAGAGCAGCTTGCGCTCGCCCCCGGACAACCCGCCAGCTTCAATCGCTACTCCGCCGACGGCAGATTGCTTGGCACCATCCTCCACGGCAGGCAGGTCCTCTGAACTCCGTGGCTCCCTTCATCGGCATCGACTTCGGCACCACCAACAGCTCCGTAGCTCTCCTCAGAGAGACGGGGCCAGTCGAGCTTGTCTCCTTCCCTTCTCTCAGCGGGCTGACGCCTTCCTTCCGCTCCGTCCTCTACCTCGAGCAGATCCGGCAGGCTGGCCGCACCGGCATCCGCAGCCACACCGGGCCCGACGCCATCGCGCACTATCTCGAGGCCGAACACAAGGGCCGCCTCATCCAGTCGCTCAAGTCGTACCTGCCCAGCCGCTCGCTCACCGGCACCGAGGTCTTCGGCCGCCGCTACAGCATCGAAGACCTGATCTCCCGCATCCTCACCGACCTGCGCCTGCGCGCCGAGCAGCAGCTCGGCCAGCCCATCCGCCACGCGACCGTCGGCCGCCCCGTCCGCTTCGTCGCCGCCGAAACCGATGAGGACGACGCCTTCGCCACCGAGCGCCTGCGCGATGCCTTCACGCAGGCAGGCTTCGAGAGCGTCCACTTCGAGCTGGAGCCGATAGGCGCCGCAGCGACCTACGCCGCCACACTCACCCGCGATGAACTGATCCTCATCGGCGACTTCGGCGGCGGCACCAGCGACTTCTCCCTGCTGCACGCCGGGCCGTCGCATCGCGGCCAACGAAGCATCCTCGGCAACTCCGGCCTCGGCCTCGCGGGCGATGCCTTCGATGCGCGCATCGTGCGCCATCTCGTCTCGCCCGCGCTTGGCTCGAACAGCTTCGAGCGTACCTACTCGCACGCGCCGGATCGCCCCGCGCCGGTCATCCCCGCCGTGCCTGCGTGGATCTATACCAACCTCGAACGGTGGCACTATCTCTCGTTCCTGAAGACGCGCAACGTCTCCGAGATTCTGCGTGCCTCGCGTCTGCGCGCACAGGAGCCGGAGAAGATCGCGGCACTCATCCATCTCATCGACGAGGACCTCGGCTACCAGCTTCACC
The DNA here is from genome assembly GCA_036398595.1 of Granulicella sp. Classification (GTDB taxonomy): domain Bacteria; phylum Acidobacteriota; class Terriglobia; order Terriglobales; family Acidobacteriaceae; genus Edaphobacter. Next base: position 100,654 of record DASWOV010000062.1, on the reverse strand, counting down.
AGGCCGTGCAGCGCCTCAAGATCGAGCTTTCGCGCAGTGAAGAGGCCGAGTTCCGCTTCCGAGACGGCGGCATGAACCTGATCGAGAGGGTCACGCGAGCCGAGTTCGAGTTGTGGATCGCCGACGACCTTACCGCCATTGAACAGTGTATCGACGGCCTGCTCACAGCAACGAAGATCGCTCCGCAACAGGTCGACCGCGTCTTCCTCACCGGAGGCACCAGCTTCGTCCCCGCCGTGCGCCACATCTTCGAGAGCCGCTTCACCGCCGAGCGCATTCGCACCGGCAACGAGTTCACCTCGGTCGCGCAGGGACTTGCGCTCTGTGCCGCCGAGCCTGCCTGAAGAAATACCTGAAACGGCATCGCCCACAGAACGCACGTTCCCTCCCGTACCTTCACGTATCCCCGTAAAACAACGTCCGTTGTGTGGCTAAGCCGCTCGCACCCGCTATCATTACCCTCAACGCAACCGCTGGAGACATGTTTGCCGACTGCCGCTCATCTTCACCTCTTCGATCTCCTGCTCGTCGTGGCGTATCTCATCGGCATCACCCTCTTCGGCCTGCGCTTTCGCGGCGGCAGGAGCAGCGATAAATCGCTCCGCAACTACTTTCTCGCGGACAACACGGTTCCCTGGTGGGCGATTGCGCTCTCCATCGTCTCGGCCGAAACCAGCACGCTCACCATCATCTCCATCCCCGGCGTCGCCTACGCTGGAGACTTCGGCTTTCTCCAAGTCGTGCTCGGCTACCTGATCGGCCGTGTCGTGGTGGCGGCGATCTTTCTGCCGCGCTACTTCGCAGGACGCATGCTGACCGCCTACCAGCTCATCGACCAACGCTTCGGCAGCACGCTGCACAAGGTGACCGCCGGGCTCTTTCTGCTGACGCGCGCCGCCGCCGAGGGTGTCCGCGTCTTTGCCGTCTCCATCGTGGTCGGCATCGCCATCGGCACGCGGGACTCGCTCTCCATCGCTATCATCTCCGCGCTGACACTGCTCTATACCTTCGAGGGAGGCATGGCTGCCGTCATCTGGACCGACGTGGTGCAGATGGCTATCTATATCTTCGGCACGGTGGTGGCCCTGTTTACGCTCGGCTCGCATGTAACCGGCGGATGGAGCCATATCCACGAGGTCGCCGGAGCGGCGGGCAAGTTCCACCTGTTTAACTTTGCGTGGAATCTGACGCAGAGCTATACCTTCTGGGCGGGCATCCTTGGCGGTACCTTCCTCACGATGGCTTCGCACGGTACGGATCAATTAATGGTGCAGCGCATGCTTGCCGCGCGCGACCTGCGCGAATCGCGGCTGGCGCTGCTCTCGTCGGGGGGCATCATCTTTCTGCAGTTCCTGCTCTTCCTGCTGATCGGCGCGGGCCTATTCGTCTTCTACGGCGAGCATCCGCAGAGCTTCGCCTCGGCGGACCGCATCTTCCCGAGCTTCATCGTCGCGGAGATGCCGGTCGGCATTGCCGGCCTGCTGATCGCCGCCATCCTCGCCGCGGCCATGTCGAACCTCTCCGCCGCGCTCAACTCGCTCTCGTCCACCACGGTCGTCGACTTCTACATGCATTGGCGGCCCGAGGCCGATGAGCGCGAGCGCATGCTCATCTCGCGCTCCTCCACCGTGCTCTGGGCCATCGTGCTCTTTGCGCTTGCTATCTACAGCGCGCACGCGGGAGGCAAGGGGCATGTAGTCGAGATTGGGCTCTCCATCGCCTCGGTCGCATACGGCGCTCTGCTCGGCGTCTTTCTGCTTGGCTCGTTGACAAAGTTCGCCACGCAGACAGGAGCGATCGTCGGCATGGTCTGCGGATTCGCCTTCAACCTCTGGCTCTGGCAGGGCAGCTTCCCGGTCACTATCGCCTCCATCACGATTCCGAAGATCGCCTTTACCTGGTTTGTCTTCCTGGGCACAATCATCACCTTCACCGTCGGCTCGCTGGTCAGCCTGCTCTTCCGCAAGAGCAGCAAGGCCGCTGTAGCCCTCATTCTTGCGGGATCTTTCCTGCTGCCGTCCCGCAGCGAAGCACAGGCGCCTGCGCCTGACTTCACTCCGGTCGCCACTTTGATTAACGAGGCCATCGCGCAACATAAGCTGCCCGGCGCGGTCGTCGTCATCGGCCATAACGACCGCATCGTCTTCGAGCGAGCCTATGGCAACCGCAAGCTCGCCGGAGAGCCCGGCCCCGACGGCAAGCCCTCCGCCGCCGAGCTTATGACCGAGGACACGATCTTCGACATGGCCTCGCTGACCAAGGTACTGGTGACGACGACGGCCATCATGCAGCTTCACGAGCAGGGCAAGCTCGACCTCGACGCTCCGGTTGCCACCTATCTGCCCGACTTCACCGACAGCGGCAAACAACATGTAACCGTGGCTGAACTTTTAACGCACTACTCCGGCCTGCCACCGGACGTCGATCTGAAGGACGCATGGGGACTGGCCACGCCCAACAAGGAGGAGGGCATCCGCCGCGCGCTCGCCTCGCCGCTTGAGTCCACACCAGGTACGCGCTTCGAGTACTCAGACATCAACTTCATCACACTCGGCACACTGGTGGAGAAGCTTAGTGGACAGACGCTCGACGTCTATGCAGCGGAGCACATCTTCAAGCCGCTCGGCATGACGCACACGGCGTTTCATCCCTTCGACAAGGTCTGCGGTAGCCACACTGTTCACGGTGCGGCGGTTGAGATGGGCTCCGATCCGGCATGGGTCGCGTCCAAGCCCTGTTCGATCTATTCATGGAGCCCCCGCACCATTCCCCAGACCGCGCCGACCGCGCATGATGATGAGTCGAAGGACAATCCCGCGGCCAACCCTAACTTCGACCGCCTGCTCCGCGGCACGGTTCACGATCCTACGACGCGCCGCATGGGCGGAGTCGCCGGGCACGCAGGCGTCTTCTCCACCGCAACCGATGCAAGCAAATTCTGTCAGGCACTGCTCGACAAGCTGCTGAACAACGCCGGGCCATTCCCTCTGACGCAGGCCTCGGTGAAGCTGATGACCTCGCCCGAGCAGCCCTCGACGGCGCAGAGCGGAGCCACCATCTTTACTCCCGACGGCCAGCCCACCAAGGGCGTCGCCGCGCATGGTTATGGGTGGGATATCAACACCGCCTACTCGCGTCCGCGCGGCAGCATCTTCCCCATCGGCAGCTTCGGGCATACGGGTTTCACGGGGACGTCACTGTGGTTTGATCCGTACTCGGACACCTACGTCATCCTGCTTGCGAACTCGATCCATCCACGCGGTAATGCCAGCATCTCCGCGCTACGGGGACAGTTCGCAACAGCAGCCGCCAAGGCGCTCGGCCTGACCAATACATCTCCTGCGCCCTCTGACAATCAAGCCTCCACGAACGAGGTTCAGCCCGTCACCCAAACCGGCATCGACGTCCTCGAATCCACGCACTTCGCCGCGCTGGCCGATGCAGCCAAGCGCCATCGCGGCCGCCTTCGTCTCGGCGTCCTGACCAACCAGACCGGCCTCGACAGCCATGGCAAGCGCACCATCGACGTGCTCCAGCACGCTCTGCCGCAGGTCACGCTCGCCGCGCTCTTCTCGCCCGAGCATGGCATCTTCGGCAGGCAGGACACCGAGCACATGAACATCGAGATCGATCCGGCCACGGAGCTTCCGGTCATCAGCCTCTACGGCGCGAAGGAGGCCGACCGCAGGCCGAAGCCCGCCGACCTCAAGGACCTTGACGCCATCGTCATCGACCTGCAGGACGCGGGCGTGCGCTTCTACACCTACGAGACCGTCACCGGCTACTTCCTGGAGGCCGCAGCAGCCGAGAAGGCGCGCGGCCACAACCTAGAGGTGATCGTCCTCGACCGGCCCACCTTCCTCGGCGGACGCCCGCCGCAGGGTCCCATCTCCGACCCGCCCGCCGCCGGAGCCTACCTGAACTACATGCCGCTGCCCGCCTGGCATGGCATGACGCTCGGCGAGCTGGCCCGGTACATGCGGGGCGAAAAGCACCTCGACACCGCACTCACCGTCGTCCCCATGCAGCGCTGGAGCCACGCGCTGAGCTTCGACCAGACCGGGCTGCCGTGGACCGACCCCAGCCCGAACCTGCGCTCGCTGCGCGCGGCCATGCTCTACCCCGGCACCTCCTTCGTCGAAACTACGAACCTCTCCGTGGGCCGCGGCACCCCGACGCCCTTCGAGCAGATTGCCGCTCCCTATATCGACGCTCCCGCGCTGGCCAGCTACCTGACCGGACGCCACATCCCCGGCATCTCGTTCATCGCAACAGCCATCGCCATCGCCGAGGACAGCAACCACTACCCCTACCACGGGCAGACCATCCCCGCCGTGCACATCGCCCTCGCCGACCGCAACAAGCTGGACACCTCGCTGCTCGGCCTCGAGTTGCTGGCCGCGATGCACCACCTCTACCCCACGCAGTTCAATCTGCCCAAGGCGGCAACCATCGTCGGCAACGCCGCCACCCTGCAGGCTCTCGAGGCGGGCGATGATCCGCATACCATCCTCAACTCCTGGTCCGCTGGGCTTTCTCGCTTCCAGCAGGCCCGCGCACGGTACCTGCTGTACCCGTAAAGGAAACCTCTGTAACTCGACTTTCACCCCGCCGTGGTGAAATCTGCGTCACAATAAGAAGCATTATCAGGAGACGCCGTGCCGCGCATTCACTTTCACCAACAGCTTGACGCACTCAAGGACAAGCTCCTTGCCATGGCCGCGCTCTCACAGCAAGCGCTCGAGTTCTCCGTCGAGGCCTACCTGAACAACGATCTGAAGCTCTGCGCGCACGTAAAGGAGATCGAGGCCGCCATTAACGCCGCCGAGCGCGACGTCGACGAGATGGCGCACGACCTGCTCGCCAAGGAGCAGCCCATGGCCATCGACCTGCGCTTTATCCTCTCGGTCATCAAGATCAACGCCGACCTCGAGCGCATCGGCGACCAGTCGGCGAATATCGCACAACGCGCAGCGCTCCTGCACGACCGACCGCAGATCTCGCTACCGATCGATATCGCCAGTATGGGAGAGAAGGTCGGGGTCATGATGCGCACGGCGATCCAGTCGCTGCTCGAGGCGGACCCCAAGCTGGCCGACTCCGTGCTCATGCTCGATGACGAGGTCGACGCAATCAATCGCGGCGTGCAGCTTGAGCTTGTCGAGGTCATGCAGCAGCATCCGGTCGTCAGCGAGCAGGCGCTCAACGCCATCATCATCTCGCGCAACCTCGAGCGCGCCGCCGATCACGCCACCAACATCGCCGAGGACGTCATCTTCTGGATACGCGGCTCCGATATCCGGCACAAGTTCTCTCTGGCCAGCGCGTACTGACGCCGAACAGCCGTCTCAGCGCGATACCGCAGGCTGCTCCGCGCCGAAGTTCGGCTCCGAACCGAGGTGGATCGGGCTCAACATCAGCGCTACCGCAATGGCAACCGCAATAAAGACCACCAGCACCAGAAACAACTTCGGCCCGGCTGTCCGGCTCCGACCTTTGCCATGCTCATCTGTGCTCATGTCGATTAGATGCCTGCCGGAGCTGCTTCGCTTCCATCTGAGCGGGCGAACGGCGGTCAGGCCGCACCTTGACTCCCCCTCCCGCCCTTAAGTACCCTAAAAGGGTGATCCGCGCACGCCTCTGCCGCCTTCTGTGCCGTTGTCGCACGCTGGCATGCGGCGATTCGGACACTCGTCCCTAGCCTGACGAGCTGCCCGTCCGGTCAAGCCGCCCACGATCTCTGCGTGGGCGCTTCTGTATTTCGAGCCTACAACGCTCTCTATAAAGGATTTGCCTTATGTCTGAACCTGCCGCATCCGTACCCGTGAAGGAAACCAAGGCCCAGCGCTCCGAGCGCCTCAAGCTCGCCAAGAACCCCTGGGAGGCCTGGGACGAGGTCCGCGAATATGCCAAAGGCGGCCGTGACGCTGTCGCGCCCGAGTGGTCCAACCTGTACTTCAAGTGGTGGGGCATCTATACGCAGGGCGACGGCCTTGGCGTCACCGGCGGCGTCGGCGGCGAGGGTAAGGCCAGCGAGTACTTCATGATGCGCATCGGCATGCCCAACGGCCTGTTGACCGCGCACCAGGCCCGCGTCATTGGCCAGCTTACGCAGAAGCACGCCCGCAACCTCGCCGACATCACCACGCGGCAGAACATTCAGCTCCACTGGCTCACCATCGAGTCGCTGGTCGAGGTCGTGGATGCGCTCACCGAGATCGGCCTCTCGCCGAAGGGTGCCTGCGGCGATGTGGTCCGCAACGTTACCGGCTGCCCACTGGCCGGGGTCGAGCACGATGAGTTGATCGACGCCAGCCCGCTGGCGCTCGAGATCGCGCATCTGCTCACAGCGAACCCAGAGTTCTACAACCTGCCGCGCAAGTTCAAGATCACCGTGACGGGCTGCCCGCTGTGGTGCTCCTACCCGGAGATCAACGACGTCGGCCTCACCGCGATCAAGCGCACCGTCAACGGCGTCGAGGAGATCGGCTACACGCTGCGCGTCGGCGGCGGGCTCTCGACCGAGCCGCACATCGCCGTGCGCATCCCCGCCTTCATCCCGCAGGATAAGGCGATCGAGGTCGTTACCGCGGTCGTCCGCATCTTCAAGGAGCAGACGGCGCTGCGCGAGAACCGCACCCGCGCCCGCATCAAGTACCTCTTCATGAAGCACGGCTGGACCGCCGAGTCCATGCTGGCCGCGATTGAAGAAAAGCTTGGCTACAAGCTCGATCCCTCGCCCATCAGCGAGGATGTGATCCCGGCCGACATCTACCGCGACCACGTCGGCATCACGCCGCAGAAGCAGCCGGGCCTCTCGGCCGTGGGCGCGACCGTGCTCAACGGCCGCATGAGCGGCGACACGCTGATTCGCCTCGCCGAGCTGTCTGAGAAGTATGGCGACGGCCAGGTTCGCGCCACCATCGGCCAGAACATCCTCATCCCCAACGTACCCGACCGCGAGACGGCCGCTCTGGTGATCGAGCTGAACACGCTTGGCCTCTACGTCGACACCTCGGCCTTCTATCGCGGCGCGGTCGCCTGCACCGGCACCGAGTTCTGCAAGCTCGCCATCGCCGAGACGAAGGGCTTCAACAAGTGGCTCGTCGCGGAGCTGGAGGAGCGGCTGCCGGACTTCGACCAGCAGTTCCGCCTGCACGTCACCGGCTGCACCAACTCCTGTGGCCAGAGCTGGATCGCCGACATTGGCCTTGAAGGCAAGAAGGTGAAGAAGGACGGCAAGATGGTCGATGCCTTCTACTTCTGTGTCGGCGGCTCCGTCGGCAAATACGCGGGCATTGCCCGGCAGATCGGCTACCGCGCCGCCGCCGAGGACTGCCCTGCCGCCATCGAGCGCCTGCTGCGCGGCTATCTTGCGCTGCGCCAGCCGGACGAGGACTTGCGGAGCTACTTCCACCGCACGGACAACGCCACCCTGCTCGAGCAGCTCAACGGCGCGCCCACCACGCCCGTCGAGCGCGATCCTGCTCCGGTCGGCGCGGGCGCTCCCACGGAGTAGTCAACGCCGCATCCAAAGTAAAAGAGGCCAGCAAATTTGCTGGCCTCTTTTTTGTTGCTGGCTGTACTACCAAGGAAAGCCGAAGCCGTGACCGGGGCCCTCGTGGCCGAAGCCATACTGCGGCTGCGGGAAGAAATCGAACGGGGATTGCTGCGTAACGAGCTTCGATCCGCCGAGGTCCTTGTCGGTAAAGCCGAAGACAAAGAACTGGTTCGGGTTCGGCGTGCCCTCGAAGTCCGAGAGGAAGTCGTTGTCGTTCGCCACCCAGAAGGTGTGCGTCTTGACACCCTTGATCGTCACATCCGGCCCGAACGAGAGGCCCTCGATCTTTGCCGGGATCTCTGTCGCGTCCATGCCGTTGGCCTTCAGCACCGAGACGATGTCGAGGAAGAGCGTCTTCGTGACCGCGTTCGTGGCAGCCGTATTTCCGTCCATCTTCGAGACGTCGGTCGCTTTGCTTAGGTCGATCTTGAAGATCTGCTTCACCTTCGCCTTGCTGCCGACCGAGTCCGCCAGACCCTTGCCGTCGCGCTCGTCGACCAGAAACTCGTGGTCGTTGAGAGCCAGCAGGTCGCTGACGCCCGAGCCGGGCCCGAGGTTGTAGGCGTACTCATGCTCGACGCGGCCCGTCAGCACGTCGAGCGTGATGATGCGCAGCATGTTCGCTCCGGCATCGCCATCGTTCGCGTCCTGAATCAGACTGTTCTGCACGATGCCGACCAGCGTCCGGCCATCGGGAGTGATCGCCAGACCCTCCATGCCCTTGTTCGCCACGCGGCCAATCGTGTTGTCCGCGATCTCCGTGTCACCCATCGGCGAGAGCTTCGTCACATAATACTTAGCAGGCAGCGAGTAGCTGCGGATGCGCTGCCCCGTCAAGCGGCTGAACTGGTAGATGTATGGTCCATACTCGTCGGAGACAAAGATCGACAGGCCATCGTTCGAGATGCGGATGCTCTCCGGGTCCAGGCGCGCGTCGTTCGGGTCGCCCGAGTTGCGCTCCGGGTCGAAGTTGTCCGAGCGGCCCGTGAAGTAGTGCTGGAAGAAGTTGTCCTGCGCGGGCTTGCCCGAGCCGACCGATCCCAGTCCCAGCCCCGAACCGTAAACGAGCGGCGTCGCGCTCCACAGCAGCGTCGTCGCCTCCAGCTCCGGCTCGATGGTGTACGGCAGGTCCGACTCGCTACCGCGGCTCGGCTTCAGGTTCATCTTAATGGTGTGAAAGCGGTCGATGTAGCTCACTGTGTCGTCCACGGCCGAGTCGAAGCTGACCGCGTTCGGCCCGCGGTCCGGCACCGCGAGGAAGGTGTCGCCCGAGAGATGCGTGATGCCCGAGCCGAAGCCGCCAAGGAGGTTCGCCTTCGCTCCGTTCTCCAGCGTGTTATGCAGGCCGGAGAGATCGGCGTAGTCACCGGCCCGGCTGCTGGTCAGGGTTCCACGCGCAATCAGGCTGATCTGCGCGTTCAGGGAAGCACCCGCTACGGTCGTCAGTACGGCTAGAACTGCTATCGGAAGTTTCATGGTGGAAGCACCTCAGGTAATCTGACAAATGCTGCCCATCCTAGAGAGTGCTGTTGAATGGCGTGTTATTCCCCGCCTGCATGCAGTATCAAATTCCTGCGGTGTTCTTGAGGGGCTCAACAGAGTTAAGAAGACAAAAGTCTATAGTTAAGACAAAAGGAATCTCCCCGAAGCGCGCCGTTGCATCCGGCGCTGGAGCAGTATGGATCTCTTCCCCATCTTTCTGAAGCTGACCGCCCGGCCCTGCCTCGTCATCGGCGGCGGTAACCTCGCCGAGTCCAAGATCGAATCCCTCCGCGCCGCCAACGGCAAGGTCACCGTCATCGCGCCCACGGCAACCACGCGCATCCTCGACTGGGCCGCAGGCGGCGACATTACATGGATCGAGCGCGAGTACCGCGACGGCGACGTGCAGGACTACTTCCTCGTCGTCGCCGCGACGGACGAGCCTGCGGTCAACCGCGCCGTCTATCACGAGGCCGTCGCCAGCAACGTGCTGTGTAACGCCGTCGACGATCCTCCGTTCTGCGACTTCTACTTCCCTTCTGTGGTGCGCCGCGGCGACCTGCAGATCGCCATCTCGACCGCCGGAGCCAGCCCCGCGCTCGCGCAGCGCCTCCGTAAGGAGATCAACGCGGCCCTTCCACTCGACGCGGGAGAATGGCTCACCGATCTCGGCAACCTGCGCCGCGAGGTCGTGCAGATGGAGCCTCTGAACGAGGAGCGCAAGTGGTTGCTGCACCAGCTTGCCAGCCGCGAGGTCTGCGGCTACGACGGCTGCCCCTCGCGCACGATGGCCCGCGAGCACGCGCGCACCAATCCTCTCCCGGCGGCATCGCACAGCAAGGACAAAGCATGAGCACCGCCCGTTCCGGCTGGGTCTATCTCGTCGGCGCAGGCCCCGGGGACCCGGACCTGCTCACCCTGCGCGCACTGGAGCTGCTGCGCACCGCCGACGTTCTGTTGCCCGACGATCTCGTCTCCGACGAGATCCTCGCCCTCGCCAGCCCGACCATCGAGATCGTCCCCGTCGGTAAGCGCTGCGGACAGCCGCGCATCACGCAGGCCGGCATCAACGCATTAATGCTCGAGCATGCGCAGACAGGCCGCTCCGTCCTGCGCCTCAAGTCCGGCGACCCGCTGGTCTTCGGCCGCGCGGGCGAAGAGATCGAGGCGCTCACCGGCGCGGGCATCCCCTTCGAGATCGTTCCCGGCATCTCCACCGCCTTTGCCGTCGCCGCCTCGCTGCGCACGCCGCTCACCGACCGCACCAGTTCCTCCAAGCTCATCTTCGCCACCGCGCACCACGCCGCAGGCAAGGTGCAGCTTACGCCGCACTGGCAGGGAGCCTTCCCCGAATCGTCTACACTGGTGATCTACATGCCCGGCCGCGACTTCACCACGCTCTCCGCCGACCTGATCGCCTCCGGCGTTCCGGCCGCGACGCCCTGCGCCGCCGTCAGCAACGCCTCCACGGAGGGCGAGTATCGATGTATCACGACTGTCGGCGAGATGCCCTCCGCAGCCATCGGCCCGACGCCGCTGATCCTGCTCATCGGCGAGGCCATCAAGCCGCAGTCCTGATCCCACTCCATCCACACATCGACAGCCGCTCGGACAGATGGGTGACAATCCCATCCGTCCAGCCGTCTACGATGAAATGCGTATCACCATGCAGGCGCACGTACGACTCGAAAGGAACACTGCACATGAAGACAACTTATTCTTTGCTGGCTCTCGCCGTTGCGGCGGGGCTTGGCTTTGCTCCGGGGATGCACGCGCAGACCACGAAGTGGACCATCGACAGCAATCACTCGCAGGCCGACTTCCAGATCCGTCACATGGGCGTCAGCACCGTGCGCGGCTCCATCTCGGGCGTCAAGGGAACCGTCGAGCTGGATGAGAAGGACATCACCAAGTCCAAGGTTGACGCTACGCTCGCCGCCGGGACCGTCAACACCGGCAACGACCGCCGCGACGCCGACCTGCGCTCGGATAACTTCTTCGACGTCGAGAAGTACCCCGGCATCTCCTTCACCTCGACCGGACTCGTCAAGCAGGGCGACAAGCTGAAGCTGACCGGCAACCTCACCCTCGGCGCCGTCACCAAGCCCATCACTCTCGACGTGGACGGCCCCGCGCCCGCGCAGAAGAATCCGCAGAACGGCAAGACCATCAGCGGCTTCTCGGCCACCGGCATCCTCAAGCGCTCGGACTTCAACTTCGCGCCGAAGCCGCAGTACTCGGCCGTGCTCGGTGACGAGGTGAAGTTCACCATCGACGTGGAAATCGACAAGGTCGAGCAGTAGCGCTTAAAACATATCGGCCAGGCTTGCACATCAGGCCTGGCCGCAAACTTTCAAGCTCCCTTCCGGGATCAAACACTAGCTCTTGAGGACGCGCGGTTGTGCCTGCTCCTCCGCAGGCGGCGCAACCATGCCTTCGCTCTCCTCGTACTTCTTCAGCAACTGATGGTGGAGACAGTACAGCGCCAGCTCCAGCCGGTCCGAGACGCCGAGCTTGTCGTACACCTTGCGCAGGTAGTTCTTGATGACCTGCTCGGTGGTTCCGATCTGGTAGGCGATCTCTTTATTCCGCATGCCGCGCGTGATGCAGCTGATGATGGCCAGCTCCTTCTTCGAGAGCTTGGGCTGCGTGCGCGGATTGGTCAGCGTGGAGGCCTGCGAGCGGTAGGCGTCGATGACCCAGCTAATCGACTGGTTGTCGATCCACGTCTCTCCCTCGGCGATCTTGCGCACGCACTTGACCAGCAGGTCCGGCGTGATGGAGCGCGGCACCACGCCGCGAACACCCTTGCGATAGAGCTCAACCGTATTGGACTCGTCGGTTTCAACCACCTGCACGATGATCTTGGCCTGCGGAGCGCGGCGCACCAGCTCGGGGATGGCATCGGAAGTGCCATTGATGAGCTGCCCCTCGAGCACAACGACATCCGTCGGATAGCGCTGCAGCGCAGCATACAGATTGGGCAGCGTCTCCGCCTGGGCGACCACGCGGATGTCATCCTCGAGCGCGAAGACCTTGCGCATGCCGACGCGATAGATGGCCTGCGAGTCGGCCAGGATCACTCTGATCCCAGTGGGGGCAGCCGTCTCTTCGACGCGCTCCGCAGCAGCCTCCACTACCCCATTTTTTTCAAGCTCCATATTCATGGTTCAAGCCTTTAAGAAGTACTCATCAATGACCACAGCAGCCTTCTTGACTCCGCAGTCCTGCTCGTGCCGGACGATCCTTCCAATACAGTGCACCTGAACGTCCTTCTCCGACCCCATGATGGCGGACGGCATCGTCATGGTGAACTCAACCCTGGAGTCCAGCAGCGGCAGTTCCTCGCAGGTAAACAAAAGGCCATTGGCCGAGACGTTCTCGGTCACTGCCTCAAAGAGGCCGGACTCCGACTGGATCGTCAGCGGCAGGCGCATTGGAAAGCGCACCGCCGAACGAACCGGACTTCGCTTGATTGGCCGCACTAACCCACGCCCGTTGACCGAACTCAATTGCGTCATACTTTGCTCTTTCAGAGCTGCGGGAATCAACTGATAACTTTAGTCTAACCCCGTTGCTATAGTAAGGCGAGAAGGGGTTTAGTGAAAAAAAACACGAAGGTCACTTCCTGATCGCAAATCCGGCAGCCCCACCCACCCACTTTTGGTCACGGTTATGGTCGACGCCCATCATCAGGCCGCGACCCATCCGCACCAGGCAGCTTGCCGGAGTCAGCTCCCCGCCGTCCGGCCACAGGTAGAGCATCCGCACCTCCGCCTGTGTCCCGCCGAAGGGAGTCGCAATCACCGGATCGAAGCTCATCCTCTCCTGAATCAGATATTTACGCCGATCCCCCGGAGGAATTGCCGCCAGGTCCGCATCCGTCGGCGCGAACTGAATGCCCCGGCCCGAGAACGAATACAGAGGCTTCAGCAACAGCCGCTCCCGGTCCTCAGGCAATCCGTTTTTGCTCCCCTGCTCTATCCACTCGTCCAGAAAGACCGTTTTGGGCACCGCAGGATGTCGCAGGTACGGCAGAGAAAACTTGCTGATCTGGAAGTACCAGTTGGGATTTCCGGCCCACTCCACGTCGAGGTCCTCCCGGTAGTCGAAGCCCGGAGCGATCCCTTTCCGCTCCATCTCGTCCACGATAGCCCGGTTGTAAATGCGATGGATCGGCACCCAACGACCGTCGTTTTGATAGAAGAGCCGCCGCCCCTCGCGCCGGATCGCGGCAATATCCACCACCCGAATCCCCAGCCGGTCCTCGTGCACGTGAAAGTCCGGTAGTGTCTTCTGCTTCTCCGGCTCGACCTCGGCCAGCACGACGTTCTCCGGCGCATGGCCCGCGAGGATTACTCGGCCAAGCAGCTCCCAATATCGCTTGCGATCCAGACCGCCCAGCAAGCAGGTCAGGCTCGAGTCCAGCTCATAGATTTCGATGTAGGCCTGCGTCAGCTCATCCTGAAAACCAAAGATCGACGGGAATGCCTGCAGCTCCACCAGCTTCGGCTCCAACTCTCCCTGTTCGTTGCGTATAAGGCCGAAGTCCACCGTCATGAAGTGCGGATGAGGCGAGGGTTGCGGGACGCGATATTTTTCCGGAACTTCAAGCGCAGCCGCTGCCATATAGGCAGGATCGTCGACAAGCTGGTGCGTCATCGCCGCGCCGGCCTCGACCATGCGGTCGATCAACTCCTGCGGGAAAAAGCACGGCGTCTCGCAGACGCGGAACTCCACCTTCGACCGCGTGGCCGTTTGCAGTTGCGTCAGCAGCCGCTCGTACTTCTCAGGGGTAAAGCGGGCATTGAAGTCAGAACGAAAGGGCTCCAGCATTTGAGCCAAGTCTAATGCCGGAGCCCTCGTTTTTCGGTGGCAATCCGTTACTCGGTGAAGTGCTCGTCGAGATACTTCCGCACCTCGGCGTAGTCCGACTCAGGCAGCTTGAAGCTCGCCGCCGGGAAGACGCCCTCGACCTGAGCTGCGCTGCGTCCGCCGACAATCGCCGACGTCACCGCAGGATGATGCAGCGTGCATGCGATGGCCACCACACCCGCGCTGACGCCGTTCCGCTTGCCGATCTCTTTCATCAGGTCGGCCAACGCGAGGTTGCGCGAGAGCTGCGGCTCTTGGTAGTTCTTCGCCCGCTTGCGGAAGTCGTTGTCCGGCATCTGCTCCACGCGCTCTTTGGTCATCGCGCCGGTCAGCAGACCCGAGTGCATGGGCGAGTAGTTAATGACGCCGATGCCGTGCTTCTCGCAGAAGGGCAGAATCTCCGCCTCCACGCCGCGGTTAATCATCGAGTAGGGCGGCTGCAGCGAGGTGATCGGCGCAATCTTGATCGCGCGCTCCATCTGGCTGACGCTGAAGTTCGAGACGCCGATCCAGCGCACCTTGCCCTCACGCTGCAGGTCGGCCATCACGCCCCAACCTTCTTCGATCTCTTCGTCCGGCTGCGGCCAGTGAATCTGATATAGGTCGATAGCCTCCACCTTCAGGCGGCGCAGGCTGTCCTCGCACTCGCGGCGCACCTGCTTCAGGCTGCCGGTCACTTCGCCCTTCTCATCCCACACACGCTCACACTTGGTAAAGACGTATGGCTTCTTCGACGAGCCCGCCAGCGCCTTGGCGACGACCTCCTCCGAGTGGCCCAGTCCATACACCGCAGCCGTGTCGATCCAGTTGATACCCAGTTCCAGCGCCTTCTGAATCGCGCTCACCGAGTCCGCATCGTCCTGCGGCCCCCAGCCGAACGCCCAGTCACCGCCGCCGATCGCCCATGCTCCGAAGCCGATCCGCGTCAGCTCCATATCCGAGTTGCCTAACTTCTTCGTTTCCAGTGTGCTCATATTCGTTCTAGGATGCAGCGCGTTCGTTTACGCTTCGATTAAAAACTCGCCCGCGCGCATGATCTGTTCTTCTCCTTCAGCATTGCCCAGCCAGATATTAAAACCAAGACCCACCACGTCGATGTGCGTTGTGGACTTCCACGGCGCTCCGGTGTGCGCTCCATAGGGATCGCCAAAGGCAATATGCACCCCGGGAAACTTTTCGTCCTGCAGAATATTGCCGATCACATGATCCACGCCAATGTTGGTGCCGATGGCGAACTCGCCCACGCGGTCCGAGTTGGCATCCGTGTGCGTGTACTCCCAGAACTCGCGCTCCAGATCCTTGTTCGCACAGCTTACCTTCGTGATGCGGTTGGACTCGATGTGGATCGTTAGCGGCGTCTTGCGCAGGATGCCGTACCGCGCACAGAGGAAGTCGCCGACCACGCCATCGACCACAAAAACGCCGTTCACTTCGCCCGGCGCGGTAAAGCACTCGCCGCCCGGCAGGTTGCCCCACTTCTCCGGGCTGATGATGCCCGAGGTCTTGAACCAGCGATACTCCGGGTCGAGCGCCGCATGAATGTCCGTGCCCGCCGCGGTCGTTGCGCGCACGTAGGTCGCGGCGCGCACCTTGTTCAGCACCGCCTGGCTCAGCCGGTCGATGGCGGTAAAGTCGGCTCGCATCCCCTGCATCATGATCTCGGGCGTGATGTTGACCATGTGCGCGTGCCGCATGCGGCGGCGATTCACCACGTCGGTCATCTGCATGCGGCTGTGCAGCTCGTTCGGCTGCACCGTGACCGCAAAGATGCTCACCTCGGAGGTTTCCATATCTGCAAGCACCGAGGCAGGCATCTCCTTCAGCGGCCGCTCGGCCTCGCGCTCGAGCACGAAGGCGCTCCACGCGCAGCCGACCTTGTCCAGCTCCGCGCCGAGAGATGCTGCAATCGTCAGGCAACTCTCATCGGTGATGAGCGTGACCTTCTCCTGCGGCTGAATCGCAAGGCAGGTCCGCACAGCATTTGTGGCTCCGGCAGCGAATCCCTCGGGAAACGCTACGCTGCGCAGAGACTCCGCGCCGCGGCTCTCGCGGCGCACCTCCCCACCCGTCTTCGGCTTCGATCCAGTTACCAGTTCCGTCGCCATGGCGCCACCTCGATGAACACCATGTTACAGGTCCGCCTTCGTCTCTTCAGCCATGAAATCCACAACCGCCCGTAAGCTGCCTGTTTCCCGGAAGACACGAAGTTGGCGGTCCGCCCCCGACCCGCGCTCGAGCATGGTGTGGATGTAGCCAATCTCTTCGCGGCTACCCAGTTCGTCCAGCATGTCGTCCACGAACTCCAGGTATTCGACGATCAGCTCCCGCGCCGGCACCGCGAGCTGCTTGCCAAAGTCGATCAGGCTGCCGTCCAGCCCATACCGCACTGCGCGGAACTTGTTCTCCATCAACAACGCACGCGAGTATTGCCGGAAGTCCACATTGCGCTCGTGCAGCCGGTAGAGCTTCGCCGCCGTCGCCTGAATCAGCGCCGCAATCGCAATCGACTCCTTCGCCCGCAGGGGTATATCGCAGATACGCACCTCGATGGTCGAGAAGTATGGATGAGGCCGGATGTCCCACCAGATCTTCTTCGCGTCATCGATGCTGCCCGTCTTGATGAGCAGGTTCACATAGCTCTCAAACTCCGAGTAGCTCGCAAAGGCATCGGGAAGATTGGTGCGGGGAAAGTTCTCGAAGACCTTCGCCCGATAGCTCTTGTAGCCGGTTTCCATGCCGAGCCAGAAGGGCGAGTTCGTGCTCAGAGCAAGGATGTGCGGCAGAAAGTAGCGCATCGAGTTCATGATGCGGATGGCCGCCTCGCGGTCCTCGATGCCGACATGGACATGCAGGCCGAAGATCAGGTTCGCCCGCGCCACCAGTTGCAGATCCTGCACGACCTGCCGGTAACGCGGGTCGGGATGAATCTCCTGTACGCGCCAGTCGGCGAAGGGATGCGTGGCCCCGGCCACCAGCACCAGCCCATGCTCTTCGGCCAGCCGGATCATGTTACGGCGCAGGTCGAAGAGGTCCTCCTGCGCCTCATGAATGTTGTGGCAGACACGCGTGCCGACCTCGATCACCGACTGGTGCATCTCGGCCTTCACGCGCTCCTCGAGCCGCAGCTTGCCCTTGGCCAGCATCTCGGTCGCAATATGCGAGCGCAGATCGCGCGTCTCCGGATCGACCGTCTGGTACTCCTCTTCAATGCCCAGCGTGAATGTTGGCCGCATGCCGCTCCTTGCTCACATCTCCTGGAACTACTCGCTACGCTTCGCCTTCTTTGCAGCGACCTTCTTCGCAGCCTTGCGAGCCGGAGCTTTAATCGCGCTCTTCTTTGCGTGCTTCTTTGCCGTCTCCGGCGAGGACAGAAATCTGCTCCAGTGCATCTGCGGATCGAACCTGTCCGACGCCTTAGCCTTCTTCACCGCCAGCTTTGCTACCCGGTCCACGATCCACTCGAAGCTCTCGCGGCCCACCGAGTGCAGGTCCGCGTCCGGTGCGGGATTCATGAAGTCGATGGCATACGGCACGCCATCCTCGACTGCGAACTCCACCGTGTTCAGGTCATAGCCGAGAGCGCGGCACAGCGTTAGCGCATCCTGCTCCACGCGCTTCAGCAGCTTCTTCGGAGATGTCGGCTCCTCCTGCAGATACCGCTCATGATGCGGCCTCCGCGGATCGTACGCCATGATCCTTACATCCTGCTGCCCTACTACATAACAGCGGAAGTACTCCGTAAAGTTCACCGCCGCCTGCAACACCATGCTCAGGTCGCGCGACTGATCGTAGGCCGCAAAGAACTCGTGCTCGTTGTGGACATGATGCACATCGCGCCAGCCGCCGCCGTCGTGCGGCTTGAGGAACGCCGGGAAGCCCACATACGCGAAGACCTCATCCCACTTGAGCGGGTACTCGAGATTGCGCACCGAGTTCTGCGAGATCTCCGGCGGAAAGTGCTTGTGCGGCAGCAGCACCGTCTTCGGCACCGCCACGCCCAGCCTCCGCGCCAGCGAGTAGTTGAAGAACTTGTCGTCGGCGGACCACCAAAACGGATTGTTGATGACCTGCGTCCCGGTCAGCACCGCGTTCTTCAAAAATGCCCGGTAGAACGGCATATCGTGCGAGATGCGATCCACGATGACCGCATATCCCGAAGGATGAGCCTCCTTCACGCCGCCCACCTGCACGAACTCGGCCCGGATGCCGTCGATCTCCATCGCGTTGATGCGCTCCACCAGAGCGCCCGGAAACGTATTCTCCACCCCGAACAGAACACCGATCTTCTTCATGCGCATCCCCAAATGTATTTGTTCCCGTTTCAGTTACACATCCAGTTTGTTCCTGTTGCGATTACAAATACACGCGCACCATCTTCTCCCACTCCGGCCAGTCGTGCATGGAGCCGTAGCCCCACACATCCAGCCGCGCGGGAATTCCCTTCGACCACATCATGCCCGCCATGTGCTCCATATAGCCACGGCAGATGTCATACTCGCCTGTCGCCAGTACATAGGTGTTCTGCCGGAAGCGGTCGAGGTGCCAGGAGTCGTTCATGTTCGGCAGATAATGCGTGGGCAGATTGAAGTAGCAGTCTTCGTCGTAGTAGCCGTCCAGAAAGACGGAGAGGTCAAACATGGCGCCCATGGCAAGAAAGGCACGAAACAGATCCGGATTGCGCAGCGCGAGGTTCGCCGCATGATAGCCGCCGAAACTCGCCCCGGCCGCGGCCAGCCGCTCGTGATTGCCCAGCGCACGGATCAGCGGAACGACCTCCTCCAATAGATAGCTCTCGTACTGCATGTGCCGCGCAATGCGCCAGCGCGGTCCCACACCGCGGTTGTACCAGCTCTCTGTGTCAATCGAGTCAACGCAGATTAACATCAGCTCGCCGTGCTCTACCTGCGCGGCGACGGCGTTCACCATGCCGCGGTTCTCCCACTCATAGAACCGCCCCCGTGAGGTGGGAAAGACCAGCGTCGGCACACCCGCATGACCGAAGACCAGAAGCTCCATATCCCGGCCCAGACGCGGAGAAAACCACTTGTGCCACTCACGACGCATCCACCGCCCCCTCTGCTACTCTGGTCACATCCTAGCCCACGGGAGCAAGGCCTTCCCTCTTGATTCCGCATTCGCACCAGACGTCACACCTTCAGCCCCCAAGCTCACTGTGGCCGCAGAACCCGCTCCGCGTTCCTGACGACGAGGCCGCGATCCCGCGCCTCGAAACTTGGCTCTTTCACTCGACGATCCTGCCGCATCCCGATCACCGCGAGGTGCTCGTCTATCTGCCCGAGGTCTACTTCAGCGACCCGGCAAGGCGCTTTCCTGTCTTCTATTTACAGGATGGCCAGAACCTCTTCGATCCGCGCACGGCGTACGTCCCCGGCCACACCTGGCAGGCGCACACTACCGCCGACCGCCTGACCGCCGCCGGTGAGATCGAGCCGGTCATCCTCGTCGGCATCGCAAACACGGGCCTGCACCGGCTGGCCGAGTACACCCCCACCCGCGACACCAAGCTCGGCGGCGGCGAGGGCTCCGTCTACGGCAACCTGCTCATCCACGAGATCAAGCCGTTCATCGACGGCCACTACCGCACCCGGCCGGCGGCCACGGACACGGCTCTTGGCGGCTCCTCGCTCGGCGGGCTTATCTCTCTGTACCTGGGGTTCGAGCACCCGGAGGTCTTCCGCAGGCTCGCCGTGCTCTCCCCCTCGGTCTGGTGGGACCATCGCAGCATCCTCGACCTCGTCAGCCGGACCCATCCCCGGCCGCCGCTGCGCATCTGGCTCGACATGGGCACCGCGGAAGGCCCGCGCCACCTGCGCAACACCAGCCATCTGCACCACTTGCTGTTGCAGCTCGGCTGGCAGGAGGGCGTCGATCTCGCCTATATGGAGGTCGAGGGCGCCACCCACACCGAGGACGCCTGGGCCGCCCGCTTCGACCACGTCCTGAAGTTCCTCTTTCCGGCGAAGTAGCCTCCACCGGAAAGAGGAAATTATCTTACTTCGGCAAGGGACGCTGCTCGGTATCCTCAAAGTCGGTCGAGAGCGTCCATTGATCCCACCGCTCCAGATCGGCCAGCGACTCCTCGTAGCCTTCCTTCACGAACTGCTTCGCAAACCGGCCCAGCACCAGCCGCATAGGCGGCTCCTCAGCCCGGGAAACCTCGAAGAGAACACGCGCCGCCTCCACCGCATTACCTGGCTCTTTGCCCGTGTACTGCTTCATGAATGAAGTGAACGGCCCGATCACCGGCTCGTACTCCGGCATCGGCGTGGCGAAGCCCATCGAGTCGCCGCTCCAGTCGGTGCGGAATCCGCCCGGTTCGACGACAGTCATCTTTACGCCAATCGCCTTCAGTTCGTGAAAGAGCACCTCACTGAAGCCCTCTACCGCGAACTTCGCCGCCTGGTAGCCGGAGAGCCCCTGCCTGCCGCGCCGTCCGCCGATCGAAGTAATATTCATGATGTGCCCCGACCGTTGTCCGCGCAGTACCGGCAGCGCCGCCCGGCACACGTGCACTGTCCCCCAGAAGTTGGTGTCGATCTGCCCGGCAAACTCTTCCGGCGTCTGCTCCTCGAACGCGCCCATAAAGCCGTAGCCCGCATTGTTCACCACGACATCGAGCCGCCCAAATCGCCGGACGATCTCGGCGACTACGCTCTGTGCCTCCCCGGGCTTCGTCACGTCCAGCTCCAGAGCCAGCGCGCGATCGCCGAAGGACTCCGTCAGCCCCGCAAGGCTGCTCGTCTTCCGTGCCGTTGCGACCACGATGTCGCCCCGCTCGAGCACGCCTTCCACAATCGCCCGGCCAAGCCCGCGCGAGCTTCCCGTTACCATCCATACCTTTGGTTCTGCCATGTTTGTACGACTCCTTCCTGATCCAGAATGGGCATTGTAGTATCCAAACGCAATCAGGTACCCTGAGGTAACAAAGCGAGGCAAAGGAAACCAAAATGCCGCTAAACTCCAGCAATCCCGTACAGGAGCTGCCCCTCTGCAGCACGCTCACCGACGCCGAGGAGGCACTGCTCCGCGAGGTCATCTCCCGCGTCATGGAGAAGTGGGCACTCTGGGCGCTCAGCGAGCTGGCCCAACACGGCCCGCTGCGCTTCTCGCGCCTGATGGAGCGCGTCGAGGGTGTCAGCCAGAAGTCCCTGACCGCGACACTGCGCCATCTCGAGCGCGACGGCCTCATCACCCGCACCGTTACCGTGCAGGTGCCCATCCGCGTGGACTATGACGCCACCCCGCTGGGCCGCGCCATGGTGGCCGAGATCCATCCGCTGTGGCACTGGGCCGCCGTGCAGCGCAAGAGCTTCGCCGTCGCACGGCGCAGCTTCGACCGGCGCGCTCAACGCAGCCAATCCTCCGCAGAAGAGCGGCCGGCGGCCCGATCCCTGTAACTGTCCGAAAACAGGGCAGGTCGGCTCTTCCCCCTTCGGGAATCAATCCGTTACGGCCCGCTCTCCAGCTTCCCGGCGTCGAAATTCATTGCGAAATCCGGAAATCTCAGCCATACTTAGGTGTTGGGTATGGTCGTACAGTAGTCCGGCCCAACATCTGCCGGACTCGCGCTGGTAGCCGCTTGTCTGTGATGTACTTACAGCAGCGCCCATTAAATTTGTAGCTGAAAGGTTTCTCTCGTGTTGATGATCCGCCTGGCGCGCGTCGGCGCCCGCAAGCAGCCCTACTATCGCATCGTCGTCATCGAGAAGGATCGCGCCCGCAACGGCCGTTCTCTCGAAGTAGTAGGCACCTACAACCCCCGTACCGTTCCTGCCAGCGTCGAGCTGAAGCGTGACCGTATCGACTACTGGACTGCCAAGGGCGCCCAGTTCTCGGATCGCGTCAGCAAGCTCGTCAGTCAGGCTCCCGCCGCACCTTCGGCTGAAGCAGCGGCCTAAGTTCAGGCAACTCTTCTCCCCGGGCCGGATTCCAAGGATCGTTACTACGAATTACCTGCAGTACTGTTTCTTTTGATCTGCTCACGTAAACTTCAGGAAACGAAATGCAATAATTTCGTTTCAGTGAGCCGGGGCGAAAGGCTGCGGCCTCGCTTCGCTCACGAACCGCAGCTTGACTTGTTTCTGGCCAGCCTGGAAGACCTTCCACAGATGAAGGCAAAGGGTCGGCTCAGAGGAAGGCGGCGGATTCCCCAGAGGTGTGTGTGATGACAGAGGAAGTTCAGACAGTACCCGGCGACAGCCCGATTGAGATCACCCGTCTCATCATCAGCATCGCCAAGGCGCTGGTCGACGACCCCGCGAGCGTGGCCGTCGAAGCCATTTCCGACAACGATTCCACGATCCTGCGCCTCCAGGTCGCGCAGAGTGACGTTGGCAAGATCATCGGCAAGCAGGGCCGCACGGCCCGTTCGCTCCGCACGATTCTCAGCGCCGCCAGCATGAAGCTGAACCACCGCTTCTCGCTCGACATCATCGACAACAGCATGGCGTCGCGGCAGTAGGCGTCAGCCCTCCGCGACGCGCCTGCCTTCCCCTGCTGCGTCGATGCGCGGCCAGAACTAATCGCACCTGCGATACCCTGTTCTTCATGATCGAGACAGCAGAGACGCAACACGGCTGGACGGTGCTCGCCCATCTTCTCCGTCCGCAGGGCAGGCATGGCGAGCTGCTGGCCGACCTGCACACGGACTTTCCCGAGCTACTTCCCGGCCGCGCCGGTACACAGCTGCGCTCGCCCAAGGAGGAGCTGCGGCCTGTCACGGTGGAATCCCACTGGCTGCCTACCGGACGCAACGCGGGCCGCGTCGTCCTCAAACTCGCAGGCGTCGACTCCATCAATGCCGCCGAGGCGCTCGCCGGGTACGACCTCGTTGTGCCGACCAGCGAGCGCGTTCCGCTCGAAGAGGGTGCGGTCTATATCGACGACCTCACCGGCTGCCAGCTCGTCGAAGGCGACCGCGTCGTCGGCACCATCGAGGACGTCCACTTCCCCGCCGACTCTAAGGGCCAGCGGCTCGACGATGCAGTTCCGCTGCTCGTGGTGCGCTCGCCGGGTGGCGACGAGCTGCTCATCCCCTTCGCCAAGGCATGGATTCTCTCGCTCGACATCCCCGGCAAGCGGCTGGAGATGCGCCTGCCCCATGGCCTGCTCGAGATCAACGGCTAGACCATGCGCTTCGACGTCATCACCATCTTTCCCGGCTTCTTTCAGGGCTTCCTGACCCACGGCATCCTCACGCGGGCGCTCGCCGACGGCGCGGCCAGCGTCCACCTGCACGACCTTCGCGCCTTCACCCACGACCGCCACAAGACCGTCGACGACCGCCCCTTCGGCGGGGGCGAAGGCATGGTGCTCAAGCCCGGCCCCATCTTCGAGTGCGCCCGCTCCCTCGGCCTGACGCCAAAGGAGCAGCGCGATCCCACCCGCGAAACCGTCATCCTGCTCTCGGCGCAGGGACGTCCGTTTACGCAGGCCATCGCGCACGAGTTGGCTGCGGTCGAGCGCGTCGTTCTGCTCTGCGGCCGCTACGAGGGCGTCGACGAGCGCGTCAATGAACAGCTCTGCGACCGCGAACTCTCCATCGGCGACTACGTCCTCTCAGGCGGTGAGCTGGGCGCGGCCGTCATCATCGACTCCATCGCGCGCCTGCTACCCGGCGTGCTCGGCAACCCCGACTCGGCCCGCTTCGAAAGCTTCGGCGCGCACCATGAGCCGGAGCCCCACGTCCCCGGCCAGCCTCCTGCCTCCACCAACGCCGCCGGGGGCCTGCTCGACTACCCGCACTACACCCGGCCCGCCGACTTCGAGGGCCTGCTCGTCCCCGAAGAGCTTACCTCCGGCTCGCACGAGGCCGTCCGCCGCTGGCGACGCGAGCGCTCGCTCGAGAAGACGCTGCGCAATCGGCCCGACCTGCTGGCCACGGCCGTCCTCACCGACGAAGACCGCCGCTTCCTCAGCCGCCTGCAGCGCATCCACTCTTCAGAGGCATAATCAGCCATGAAGATTCGCGCCATCATCACCGGGGCCAGTGGCATGGTCGGGGAAGGCATTTTGCTCACGTGCCTCAACCATCCCGAGGTCGAGCAGGTGCTCGTCGTCGGCCGCCGCACCTGCGGCCACACGCATCCGAAGCTGCGCGAGATCCTCCACAAGGATTTCTTCGATCTCACGTCCATCGAGCAGGAGCTGGCCGGATACAACGCCTGCTACTTCAGCCTCGGCGTCTCCTCGGTCGGCATGAGCCAGGAGGACTACCGGCACATCACCTACGATCTGACGCTGAACTTCGCCCAGACCCTGCACCGGCTCAACCCGGAGCTGACCTTCTGCTACGTCACCGGCAGGGGCACCGACTCGACCGAGAAGGGCCGCATCTTCTGGGGCCGCGTCAAGGGAGCGACGGAAAATGCGCTGTTGCGCCTCTTCGGCGAACGAGCCTACATGTTTCGCCCGGCCTTTATGAAGGCTGTGCCGGGGCAGAAGAACCTCCTGCGCGCCTACCCTTGGTTCGCATGGATCTATCCCCTGGGACGCAGGTTCCTCCCCGGCGGCTTCTGCACGCTCGAGGAGGTCGGGCAGGCCATGATCCACACCGTTACAAGGGGCTTCCCCAAAAAGATTCTGGACGTGAAGGACATCGTCGCGCTCGCACAGGAGTAAAGAACTCATTTCAAGCGCGAAAAACTCCCTAAGCATTTCAAAAATCGTGTAAACTGAAGACTCGGGTTTTCCCACGGAAAGTATTCAGTCATGTCCATTCATCCCATCATGCAGAAGCTGGCCAACAAGTTCCAGCGGACCGATATCCCTCAGTTTGGCCCCGGCGACACCGTTCGCGTTCAGGTCAAGATCAAAGAGGGCGACAAGGAGCGTCTCCAGGCGTTTGAGGGTATGGTCATCGCCACCCGCAAAGGCCCCCAGGGCAGCTTCACTGTCCGCAAGATGAGCTTCGGCCAGGGCGTCGAGCGCATCTTCCCCTACAACTGCAAGGTCGTCGACACCGTCACCAAGGTTCGCTCCTACGAGGTTCGTCGCGCCAAGCTCTTCTACCTCCGCGCCCTTCGCGGCAAGGCTGCCCGCCTTACCGAGGTTGCGCGTCCCACCGTCTAAGTTTTCTCCCTGCATCACACGAACGGCCACGGCATCTGCCGTGGCTTTTCTGTTTCTGCCGGATTTTCCGCTTATCTGAAACAGAATCCTTCGATTCTTCGATGGGACGGAAAACGCGCAAAAAATACGCGCCCCTCGTCTCCCTGTAACCTTGCCGGGATAGCGTTCCCGCGTGGCTCTCGATATTCAGGCAATCCGCACCCTCCCACCGACGGAGCTGAGCTTTGAGCTCCAGCGCGGCGGCCGTCTGGTCGTCTTTCAATACTGCGTCTCGATCCTCGTGATGTCCTTCCGGCGCAACTCGTCGGTACAGCTCATCAAGGCAGGCGAGAGCGCCACCAGCAGGCACCTTCCCTACTCCCTGCTCTCGTTCTTCCTGGGATGGTGGGGGATCCCCTGGGGCTTCATCTACACGCCACAGGTGCTCTATCGCAACTTCAACGGCGGCGTCGATGTAACCGGGGCAGTAATACAGGCCTTGCAGCGAATGCCCGCTGCACCACCGCCATCGCCCGCCGTACGTCGTTAGGCAAGTCCCTCGAAGAGGTCCGTCAGCATAGGCATCGCCTGCGGAGGCTCCGCGGCTGCCAGCGTGTAGTACTCGTCATCGCCAAGCTCCGCGAAGATGGCCTTCGTCTGCTCCATCAGCGGCGCCTGCGAGAGGTGCTGCCGGAAGGCCTCGAACTTCTTCTCCTTCACAGCGCGAATGTCCAGCTTCACCGTCCACGGAGCCAGCAGCGGCACCGGCCGGCCCGGAATTGTAAACGACGAGGTCACGTAGAAGAGCCGCCTCGGCTGAAAGACCTCGCCCTCCTCCGGATACCGCCTCTGCTTGCCCGCCCAGTGGAAGGCCGCCGTCGTCAGGCTCGAAACCATCGTGTGATCGGGGTGATTGTTCAGCGCGCCTTCGCCTCCGAAGGTGATGACGACATCAGGCTGGAACTGCCGTATCCGCTCTACCAGCTTCGCGGCGGTCTTCGAGAAGTCGACGAACTCAAGCTGCGCGTCCTGATAGTCCAGCAGCTCATACCGGCTCACGTTCAGCACCTTGCAGGAGGCGGCAAACTCCTCCCGCCGGATGCGTCCCAACTCCGCGCCTGAAGCGGCCTCGCCACGGTTCTTTGCCGCCTGGCCGTCCGTCAGGCAGACCACATAGGTGGTGATTCCGCGCTCGGCGGCCAGCGACAGCGCGCCTCCAAAGGCAAAGCACTCATCATCCGGGTGGGCAACGACGCACATCAGCTTAAGACTCAAGCAGTATCTCCAGTTCCATCTGCAACTCTACAGGCGCAAAACTCTTCCGATGCAATTCGCAGGGGCCGTGCGCCTCGAGCGCCCGCTTGTGCTCCGGCGTCGCATAGCCCTTGTGCGAGGCCAGCCCGTACGCCGGATACACCATATCCAGCTCGCGCATCATTGCGTCCCGGTGCACCTTGGCCACCACCGAGGCCGCCGCAATCGACAGGCTCAGGGAGTCGCCGTAGATCAGCTTCGTCTGGGCGCAGTGGTGGTCGATGCGCATGGCGTCGATCAGCAGATGGTCCGGCTCCATGCCGAGCCCCTCGACCGCCAGCAGCATCGCCAGCCTGCTTGCCTGATAGATGTTGATCCGGTCGATGGTTTCTGCGTCCACCTCGGCCACGCTCACGGCCAGCGCCATGCCGCGGACCATCGTATCCAAGCGCTCACGGTCCTCGCGCAGAAGCTGCTTGGAGTCCCTGAGGCCGGCCGAGGCCAACTCGTCCAGCCCTTCAGGAAGAATTACCGCCGCGGCCACCACCGGACCGAAGAGCGCGCCGCGCCCGACCTCATCCACACCGGCGATCATGCGGAAGCCGTGATAGCGCAGCGCCTGCTCCGGCGCGTCGCTGCACACAAGCTGCTTCAGCAGCCGCATCTTCGCGGCGGCCGCCCCAACCGGCTTCAACGGCTTCTTCCTCATTCCTGTGAGCCAGTGTACGGCATCGGCAACGGTGGAAATACCGTCCGGTTATACCTAATCAGGGCTGAAAGTCTGCCTCAACCGCCTCGATCAGCGGCATCAGCCACTCCAGCAGCGCCTGATGCACCGGATGCGGCCCATAGGCCTCATACGCTGCCTGATCGACGAACTTCATCGCGCCGCCGATCGCGTAATCCGGCGTCTTGACCGAGACGTTCGTGCCGACCCACGTCTCCAGCAGCCCCGGAATCTGCCCCTGCAGCGCCCTGACCGCCGGAATCACGCGAGCCTTCTGCTCGTCGGTGGTTTCCGGCCTCCAGCGAAAGATAAACATGTGGATGAACATGCCCTGAAGTCTAGCAAAGCCCGGTCAACGAAGCTGAAACTCCGGCGAGCCCATCACCAGCGCAGTCAGCAGGTTCAGCGTGTCGGCCGGGTTCGCGTCCGCAGGCTGCTGCGCGAGCTGCTGATGGATCAGGCTGGCCGTCTGCTCCGACACCTGCCCGCCGACCAGCGTATCTTCAAGCACCTTCAGAGCAATCGCAGGCCCGCCCTTCGCCGTCAGCGGCTGGCTCATGTCGAGGCTTACCGCCTGCGTCCTCGGCCCAGGCGGCTCCGGCTGCATCGAAAGCAGCCCCAGCGCCAGCAGCCTCGCCGCGTCGAACTTCTGGTTAGCGAACTTGTTGCCCGTAAGTTGCTGCGCGAAGTTCAGCCGGTCCACCAGAGCACCCGTATTCATCCAGTGGTCGGCGGTGAGGTAGTAGCCCGTCGGCGGCAGCGCGTAATACTGCGGCATGCCCATGCTTCGCAGCGTGTTCACCAATGCGCCGGGATTCACCGGGTCGGTGCCCGTTTCGCGGAAGGCCGAGGCCACGTACTCGAGCGGCGTCTTCATCTTGTTGCGGAAGTATCTGCGGGAGTTGAACTCGGGCGACTCGACCATCGTCCGCAGCACGGTCTTGATGTCGCCCTGTGAGTCGAGGAAGCTCTTCGCCATGGCATCGACGACCGTAGCGGGTGGCTCGTCGGCCACGAACCGCTGCGCGATCAGATAGCTGATGAAGTGCGCCGTCGCGGGCTTCATCGCCAGCGCCGACAGCGCCTGCACTCCCTGCTGCATGCCATCCTCAGGCGCGGTGTCGGGAATGGTCATGCCGAACCACTGCTTCGCTCCCGGCTCATGCTTCTTCTCATCGAACATGAACGGCCCGCCCTGCCCCACGACAGCCACGCCCCAGCCGGTCAGGATGGACGAGAGCGCGGTGACGTCCTGCTGCGTGTAGCCACCGTTGACGCCGACCGTGTGCAGCTCCATCACCTCGCGGCCGTAGTTCTCGTTCAGCCCCTTGCTGCCCTTCTTCGCGTTGGGATTGGCCGGGTTTACCCCGTTGGCGAGCGAGTTCGGCCCGATGGAGAGCCAGTTGTCGAGATAAACCATCATCGCCGGGCTGGTCGCCGTCGCCAGCAGCAGGTCCTTGAAGTTGCCGAGCGCATTCTTGCGGATGACGTCGCGCTCATATGGCGTGGTGTACCACTGATCGGAGTCCTTGCCGATGTAGACGTTGAAGTGGTTGAACCAGAAGTCGGTCATCACCTCCTGCAACTGCCGCTCGCTCAGAATCGTGCGCAGCACCTTGGCCTGCGCCAGCTCCTGCGCCGCCTGCCCGATGGCGTTCACATTCGCCGACATGCCGTAAAAAAGCTCGCGCTCGCGTGGTGTGAACTCACCCAGCAGGATGCTTCTCTGCTCCCCGGCAACCTGCGTCGTAAAGGCGATGCGGTCCTCAACCGGCATCTTCGCCAGCGCCTGCATGCGCTGGTTCTTCGGCAGGGCGAACAGATCGCCCGCGATGCGCGCCGCCGTCACCTGATCCTGCTGCTTCTTCTGCTCCTTCTCCGCGTCAGTCGGCTCGGGGGCGTTCGGCGTCTTCTTCTCCTGCTGTTGGTTGTACTTGTAGACCTGCACCTCGTACATCGCCGCCAGCAGCGGGTCGGCGGGCATGGGCCGCTTACCCTGAGCTACCTGCTGAATCATGGCCCGGTCCGGCAGGACATTCAGGATCTCCGGGGCGGACATCTTCAGCGTCGGGTAGTCGTTCAGCCGCTTGTCGAGCGCAGCGTCGGGGATCGACTCTGGATTGAGCTGCTGCTCGAACCAACTCTGCGAGCCCATCGCCTGTATATGCTCCAGCTCGCCCGGCCGTGCGCCGAAGGTGAAGCGGTTGAGCATCTGCACCGCCCGCTCACGCTCGTTGAGCGGAGCCAGCGGTACGGGTTTCGCGGATCGGGAAGCGGACTTCGGCTTCTTCGACGCATGGGCGGTGGGACTCTGGGCCGCCAGCGGAAGCGCAAGCGACACAGGAAGCAGAAAGGAGAGAAGCAAGCGCATGGGAGTCCCCCTTCCCCGTTAGAGCGAGGTCTTACCCCATAAGTTGCGGTAGAGGGCAGAAACAGCAGAAAACCTGCGCCGCTTGCTACCATCACTTCATGCGCCGCCTCAGTCTGCTTTTCGTCGCCGCTACGCTTCCCGCTGTCGCCCAGCTTGGCACCCTGCCCAACCAGGGCGCGCCGCTCAACCCGCTCTCGTCCCAGAAGCCGCAGCTCATCGCTCCGCTGACGCAGCCCACCATTACCCCCGGGCAGTTGCTCCTGCTGGACCTCGACCAGCGCTTCTCGAAGGACGTCGAGACGCGCGGCGGCGCGGCGTTTCATGACTGGTTCGCGCTCGACGGCGTGGTCCTGAACAACGGCAAGGCCCCCCTCCTCGGCTTCACTGAGATCACCTCACAGGCCATCTGGACCCCCAGCACCTACCAGCTAAGCTGGACCACCGAAGGCGCGCAGATGGGCCCGTCCAACGACATGGGTTTCACCTGGGGACGCTACGTCGGCCACTCCAAAGACAAGAACGGCGAACCGATCGAAACCAGCGGCCGCTACATCACCGTCTGGAAGAAGATCGAGGACGGCAAGTGGAAGGTCGCCATGCAGGCCGGGGCCAACGACGCTCCTCCGATCGGCGCCTGCTGCTCGCTACAGGGGCTCAAATAGCCGCTACTCGTCGTTCTCCCGCAGCTTGGCGATGGTCGTGAAGTCCTCGAGCGTGGTCATATCTCCTTTGACGTCGCCGGTTTCGGCCAGTTCACGCAGCAGGCGGCGCATGATCTTGCCGGAGCGTGTCTTGGGCAGCGAATCGGTAAAGCGGATGTCATCCGGCCGGGCCAGCGCGCCGATCTCCTTCGTCACCCACTGCCGCAGCTCCTTCTTCAGCTCCTCCGTCGGCTGATTGCCAAGCTCCAGCGTGACGAACGCAACGATGGCCTGCCCCTTCAGATCGTCCGAGCGGCCCACCACCGCCGCCTCGGCCACCTTCGCGTGCGCCACCAGCGCCGACTCGACCTCCATCGTGCCCAGCCGGTGGCCGCTCACGTTAATGACATCGTCCACGCGGCCCATCAGCCAGAGGTAGCCGTCCTCGTCGCGCCGGGCGCCGTCGCCGGTAAAGTATGTTCCCGGCACCTCGCTGTAGTACCCCTTCAGATACCGCTCGTGGTTGCCGTAGACCGTCCGCGCCATCGAGGGCCACGGCTTGCGAATTACCAGCAGACCGCCTTGCCCCGCCGGTACCGGCTCGCCCGTCTTCGTGACGACATCCGGCACCACGCCGAAGAACGGCAGCGTCGCCGAGCCGGGCTTGGCCGGCACAGCACCCGGCAGCGGCGCGATCATGTGCATGCCCGTCTCCGTCTGCCAGTAGGTATCGGCGATGGGGCAGCGCTCCTTGCCGATCTCCCGGTGAAACCACATCCATGCCTCGGGATTGATCGGCTCACCGACCGTGCCCAGCAGCCGCAGCGAGGCCAGCGAGTGCTTCCGCACCCAGTCGTTGCCCCACTTGATGAACGCACGCACCGCCGTCGGCGCGGTGTAAAAGACCGAAACCTTGTGATCGTCGATGATCTTCCAGAAGCGGTCCGGCTCCGGCCAGTTCGGCGCGCCCTCGTAGAGCAGAACCGTGACGCCGTTCGCCAGCGGACCGTAGACCACGTAGCTGTGGCCCGTCACCCAGCCGATGTCGGCCGTGCACCAGTAGATATCGTCGTCGCGCAGATCGAAGACGTACTTGCTGCTCAGGTACGTCCCCACGCCGTAGCCGCCGGTCGTGTGCAGAAGCCCCTTCGGCGTGCCGGTCGTGCCCGAGGTATAGAGAAGGTACAGCGGGTCCTCGGCGTCCATCCACTCGGCCGGGCAGTCGGACATGACCAGCGCCATCTCCTCGTGCCACCACACGTCGCGGCCCTCGACCATGCGCACCGGAACCTCCGGCGCGCGCTGAAACACAATCACCTTGCGGATCGACGGGCAGCGGACCAGCGCCTCATCGGCGATCTCCTTCAGCTTCACCACAGCGCCGCGCCGGTAGCTGACGTCCTGCGTAAGCAGCGCCGCGCACTCCGAGTCGTTGATACGGTCGGCGATGGCGTGCGCCGCAAATCCGCCGAAGACCACCGAGTGCACCACGCCGATGCGCGCGCAGGCAAGCAGCGCAATCGCCAGCTCCGGGCACATGCCCATGTAGATGGCCACGCGGTCGCCCTTCTTCAGCCCCTGGGCCTTGAGCACATTGGCGAACCGCTGGACCTGCTCATGCAGTTCGCCGTAAGTGAGCTGCCGCACCTCTCCCGGCTCGCCCTCCCACAGCAGCGCAACCTTGTCCTTCTTCCCGCCGAGCGCGTGGCGATCCACGCAGTTATGGCAGAGGTTCAGCTTGCCACCGACAAACCACTTCGCCGCGGAGATATCGCCCTCCTGCACCGTCGTCCACGGAGCGAACCAGTCCAGCTCTCCCGCCATCTCCGCCCAGAAGGTTTCCGGCTCCTCAACGCTGCGGCGATACATGGCCCGGTACTCGTCCATGCCCTTGATGTGGGCCTTCGCGGCAAACTCCGGCGGAGGCGGGAAGACCCGGTTCTCCCGCAACAGCGAGTTCATGTTCTCTCCGGCGCTCTTCGGTTCTATCTCCGCGGCCATACGTGCGATCTCCCTTGGTCCCCCGCTCCTTGCAGAGAGCCTCTCCGCAATGGTTCTATCAGCCGCTTCGAGGCGCGTCAAAGGAACCGTGCGGCTATCGCCCATCACCGCAAAGTAACCTCGGGAGCAGCAGCATAACCCGATAGACTGGGAGGATCATGAGCAGCATCGTCTGGTCCAGTCTGATCGGGTTCTTCATCGGGTTCGGCTTCGGTGTGGGCTGCGCCCTTGCCGTTATGTACTCCATCTTCATGGGAGGCTACCGCGCCGCGATCCGCGAGGCCCGGCAGACGCCGCAGCCCGAACGCTACCTCAAGGCGCTTGAGAAGGTTTCGAGCACCAGCGACATCAAGGTGCTTTAGGCGTAGCGCTGCTGGTGCCACTCCCACGCGCTGGCAATGATGGTATCCAGCTCGGCATAGCGCGGCGACCATCCCAGCTCTGCCTTAATCTTTTCGGAGCCTGCCACCAGCACCGCCGGATCTCCCTCGCGCCGCGGATGCTCCTCCACCGTCACCGGCCTGCCCGTCACCCGCCGCACCGACTCGATCACCTCCAGCACGCTGAAACCTGTGCCGCTGCCGATGTTATAGATCGCCCGGCTCTTCGTCTCGAGCGCAGCCAGCGCCAGCAGGTGCGCCTGCGCCAGGTCTGCCACATGGATATAGTCGCGGATGCAGGTGCCGTCCTTCGTCGGGTAATCTCTGCCCAAGATCTTGATGCTCTCCCGCCGCCCCAGCGCCACGTCGAGGATCAGCGGAATCAGGTGCGACTCCGGCTCGTGCGCCTCGCCGTAGCCCGGGATCGCCCCGGCCACGTTGAAGTAACGCAGGCTGGCGTAGCGCAGGCCGTGGATGCTGTTCATCCAGGCGAGCATCTGCTCCACCATCAGCTTGCTCTCGCCGTAGGGATTCGTCGGGCGCAGCTCCGCGTCTTCCCGAATCGGAACACTCTTCGGCTCGCCGTAGCAGGCCGCCGTGGAGCTGAAGACCAGCCGGTTGTGGCCGGTCGCCTGCATCGCCTCCAGCAGGCTCAGGGTGGACATGGTATTGGCGCGGAAGTATAGCTCGGGCTTTTTCATGCTCTCGCCCGCCTCGATCAGAGCGGCGAAGTGCATGACGCCGTCGAAGTGACCCTCGGCGAGCGTCCGCTCGATGAGGGGGTGGTCAGCGAGATCACCCTCCACCAGCCGCACGCCTTCGGCGACCGCGGACCGGCGGCTGTGGCAGAAGTTATCGAAGACCGTGACCTCGTGGCCGCCGTCGCGCAGCACACGGGCTACCGTCCCACCGATATAGCCCGCCCCGCCCGTTACTAAAATCCTCATCCGAAAGCCCTCACCTTTCTCGCCGATCTACCGTTAAACCCAGTAGCTACTTATACTCCGCCCGGCCTGCGCCTTCGTCAGCAACCCTGCCGAACCCCGTCTGCCGGTTTCATTAACGCAATTTTCTGAATGACTTAGCGGCCTTCCTGTACACTAGACCAAGAGCCCGGCAAGACATAGAGACAGGGTGCTATTGGGAAGAACGCGCTGATTTTTTCTGGAATCGCTGTACGGCAGGCTGGTGTTTTACATCCAATGCAGTAACTAGTTCAAACGTAACATTACGCTGCCTTAGATCATGAACCAGCAACCTCTAAGGATCTTTCCCTTATGTCACAAAATGCCAGCGTTGACTCTCTCGCTCCCTTGAAGGTTTCGACATCGGCCGGCACCGCTTCGATGTCAGCCCAAAACGCCAGCGACTCGCTTGCTTTCCAGTTCAGCCACTTCGGCGTTCTGGAGAAGGAGCGCCAGAGCCGGAGCTCGATTGCGACCTCCCTGACAATCAATCTTGGCATGCTGGGGCTGGCGGTCCTGTTGAGCCTTGCCGCCAAAAAGATGATCGAGAGTCCCAAACAGGTGACGACGCTCGTCGCCCCGGTCATTCTGAAGCCTCCGCCGCCGCCGATCGTCGCGCCGAGGATACTCCCTGCGCCTCCTCCGCCGCCAAAGCTGATCGAGGCTCCCCCGAAGATCACGCTTCCCGAGGTCAAGGTTCCGGAGGCGCCGAAGCCCGCGCCCGTCCATATGGCCCAGCCTGCCCCGGTCGTCACTCCTCCCGCTCCGCGCCACGTCGAGGCTCCTCCGGCTCCAGTTGCGGTCAGCCTTGCTCATCCGGCACCAGCCGCCGTGGCCGCTCCCGTCTCCCATCCGACGGCAGTCGCCCTCGGCCGCACGGATAACCCGATCGCCCCCTCCAACCGTCCCGCAACCGCCTCGGTGGACCTCGGCCAGCGCGGAGCGCCCGGCATGCCCGCCTCCAACACCGGCACCGGCCCGGCGAGGGTCAGCCTCGGCTCCGGCAGCCCGAGCGGCGCCAACATGGCTGGCAATGGAACCCGCGAGGTCGCGGGAGTTCGCCTCGGAACCGGCTCAGGACCCGGAAGCGGGCCCGGCGCAGGAACGCAGGGACGCACCGCTGGCGTCAACCTCGGCGTGACCGCCGCGCCCACACCGACGCATGCCGCCGCCACGGCTGCCACACTCCAGAGCTCCGCTCCCAAAGTCATCTATAAGCCGCGTCCGGAGTACACCGCCGAGGCGCGCGCGATGCACCTGGAGGGCGTCATCTCCGTCCGCCTGCGCGTCACCGCCGCCGGAGCCGTACAGGTGCTCGGCGTCTCCAACGGACTTGGCCACGGCCTCGATCAGGCTGCGGAGAACGCCGTGCGCGGCACCCGCTTCCAGCCCGCGATGGACGCCTCCGGCCACCCTGTCGACTGGGAGGGCGTCGTCAACGTGGCCTTCCAGCTTGCGAGCTGATGTACCTTCTGCCTGCAACCTCGCTCTCTCACCAGGTGCCGCCAAGAGGCGCCTCATCTACTATCGAGCTGTAGCGCCGGTCGACCCGGCCACGGACAACAGGAGCCGTACCACATGACCTTTCGCACCAAAGCCGCAGCCGCTACGCTGCTTACTCTCCTCGCCTCCCACTCGCTCTCCATGGCGGGTGCGCCGATCTTCGGCGGCAAGAAAAAAGACAAGAACCAGGACGCCCTGACCACCTCCAGGAAGCTGACAGCGGCCCAGAACGAGCTCGTCGACAAGGCGATCGTCCGCGAGAAGGAGGTCATCAAAACCCTCCGCGAGCGCAGCCCGCTGGTGGAAACCTACCTCCAGAACATGCGCCCCGACAAGGAGCTCATCCAGATTCCCGAGAGCGATCAGCACTTCCTTGGCCGCGTGGACTTCGATAAGGTCATCGAGAACGACTCCTACAAGTCCGGCCCGCAGAGGGGAGGAGGCTTCTTCCGCCAGTCCGCCTCCTTCCTCACCGGCATCTCGAGCACCCTGCGGCTGACCTTCCACGACTCCGGCTTCGTGCAGATGATCCTGATGGACTCGAACAGCTTCGACCGTCAGCATTACAACTTCGGCTTCGTGCGTAATGAGTTTCTCGGTAGCGTGCCCACTTCGGTCTTCGACGTGACACCCGCCGGCAAGAGCACCATCGGCCGCTTCTTCGGACGCATCTGGGTAGAGCGCAACAACGGCAACGTCGTCCGCTTCAACGGCGACTTCGCCGGCAGCCAGGAGAATATCCGCGAGTATTACCACTTCGATAGCTGGCGCACCAACGTGCAGCCCGACCTCTGGCTGCCTACCGCCTTCTACGTCGAGGAGAGCGACTCCCGCAGCAGCACCAACACCCTCAAGTTCAAGGCTATTAACTACATCTGGGGCTACATGCTGAAGGTCCCGGCCAGTGAAACCGAGAACACCACCATGGACGTCGTCGGCGCCACTGATGTCAGCAACGACGCGCAGGACGTCGGGCCGCTCGGCGCGCAGCGCGAGTGGGTCAAGGAGGCCGAGGACAACGTCATCGAGCGCCTCTTCCAGGCCGGTCTGCTCGACGCGCCCAGCGACTTCGACAAGACCCTCTCCGACCTCGCCAATAACATCCTCATCTATAACGGCATCCAGATCTCGCACCCCATCCGCGTGCGCACGCTGCTGACGCAGCCGCTGGAGTCGATGTCGATCGGCAACACCATCATCATCTCCAAGAGCCTCATCGACACGACCGCCATCCTCTCGCAGGACGGCGCGCAGCAGATGGGCAACCTGAACGCTATCCTGGCCTTCCAGCTCGGCCACATTGTGCTTGGGCATCGTCTGGACACCAAGTATGCCTTCTCGGACAGCCTGCTCTTCCCGTCTACCTCGGTCTTCCAGAAGATCCCGATGCACCACACCGACGCCGACAACGAGGCAGCAGCCAAGAAGGCCATGGAGCTGCTCAACGCCAAGGAACTGGTCGACGGCCAGCAGTACTTCGGCCTCTACCTGCAGCAGCTTCAGGCGCGAGCCAAGGTGCTGTCCTCGCTTACCGGGCCCATGATCGGCGACGGGCTGGTGAAGAACGACAAAGAGCACACCTTCTGGATGCAGGGCATCGCGGGCAAGGGTGGCAAGCTGAACATGGCCGACCTGAAGCAACAGGCCGCCATGCCGCTGTCGGGCTTCCTCCGCTACGATCCGTGGACCGACCAGGTTATCACCCTGCACGCCCAGCCCGAGACGCTGTTGCAGCCCGGCGACAAGATGCCCTTCGAGGTGACGCCGATCTACATCAAGCTCGCCTACTACAAGGCTCCGGCCGCTCCCCCCGCGGATGGCGCGCCTGCCGCGGCTCCGCCGGCCGATGCCGCACCTGCCGCGGCTCCCGCAGCCCCGGCGGCCGCCCCGGCCCCGGCCAACCAGTAGACAAGAGAGCGCCGGAGGCTACGCAACGCTCCGGCGCGCCCTCTCTTGACGGAGGGTAAGGCCACGACTTTGCCCCTTGAAATCTGCCGCTCGAAATCTACTTTCAGGAGACCGTTCATCATGAACGCAAGTTCTGCTTTTCATCTTTCCCGGTCCTACAGGCGGCTCATTCCCAGGGCATTCGCCGCCTGCATCCTGCTGGGCGCGGCGCATCTCGTTCCGGCGCAGGCCACGGCCACCGCGAGCAAGCGTCTGGATATCCAGGCGGGAGCCGCCTACTCCAACGCGAACTCTGACTACTCCCGCAGCCGCTTCACCGGCATCACCGCCTACGCCGACATTGACCACCGCAGCGGCTTCGGCCTCGAGGCAGAGTACAACTACTTCAGCGACTTCGACTCCGACACCGCCGTCAATGAGGCCACCTACGAGGTCGGCGGCCGCTACTCGCGCCATTACGGGCGATTCCAGCCCTACGTCAAGGCGATGTACGGGCGCGGCGTCTTCAACTACCCCTACCACGCCGGCAGCCTCGCCTATAACATCTTCTCGCTCGGCGGCGGTACGGATATCCGCATCCTGAGACACGTCAACGGGAGGGTCGGCTTCGAGTACCAGCACTGGATGGGCTTCTCCGCCACCGGCTACACACCGCGCAACGATTCGCTCACGCCCTCGTTCTTCACCGCCGGTGTCGCCTATCACTTCTGATCCCGGCGCAGGCAGGCATAAAAAAATCCCCGGACGCGTCCGGGGATTTTTTATGGAACAAGAATCGCTGCGCGCTAGAAATGGTACGCCACGCCGACCGCCGGGGTGGAGATGACCTCCCAGCGGTTCGTCTTGAAGTCCGAGTTCACCACGTTGAAGTCCGGCGTCTTGAGCAGGAAGCCGCGATACTGGACACGGATGTCGAAGCTCGGGCTCACCTCATAGGCCACGCCCGCGCCGAACAGGCCGCCGAGGCTGGTGGTCGACTTCGCATCCAGGTTGTTGGTCAAGAAGTCCTTGATCGGCGAAAAGAACATCGCGCCCACACCGACCTCGGCGAAGGGGTTGAAGCGGCCATAGGTCCGGTTGTATACATACGCGCCGGTGAACTCCATCTGCCGGGTGTGGATGCGACCATCCGGGATGAAGCTCGTCTTGAACTTGTTGGAGTTCTGGGCGTAGCCGAAGTTGACCTCAAGACCGCTGCGCGGCGTCAGCAGGTAGCGGTAGCTGCCGAGGAAGCCTACCGACATGGTCGCCGACTTATGCACGGCGTTGCCGGTCACATCGGGTGAGATCAGTCCAAAGGCGCTGGCGCTGATATCCTGCCGGCTCTCCTGTCCGAATGCCATCATCGAGGACAGAATCAGCGCGCACATCAACATCGTCTTCTTCATTCTTGGTTGAACCCCTTAGCGTTTGCGCGACACCCCGAGATTCGTCCGGATGCGCTCGCGCACCACCCTCACGACGGGCTTTGCCACTCGCCTTATTGTACCTGTAGCCGGGCTTTCGCAAAGCCGCCGCGCAGAAGAAGATGGCCGGAGGCGGATTTCCGCGCTCCGGCCATGCTCTTTCAGGGTTCTGCGGACGGGTTTACAGGCCCTGCGGGGGGCCGCCGCCGCCGCGGCGCTCGGCCATCCGCGCCTGCTGCTGCTGGAGCAGCGCATCGTACTTCGTCTTCTGGTCGTCAGTCAGAACGGCGCGGATCTTCGTCTGCGTATCCTGCCGCAGCGCCATCATCTTCGAGCGCCGGTCGTCCTGCGAGAGGCTGGAGTCCTGCCGGATCGCCATCATCTGCTGCATCTGCGCGTCGTCGATTCCCTTTACCTGGGTCTGCTGGTCCGGCGACAGACTGAGCCGCTTGGTGAGCATATCCACCTGCCGCTCCTCCATCTGTCCCCGACGTCCACCCATCGGCGCGTCGTTCTGTGCCATCAGCGGCATGGTGGCCGCCGTCAACGTACATATCGCCAGTACTGCTGTCCGTAGCTGCTTGTTCATCGTCGAAACCTCGCATTGATATTCGGCCGTCGTACATTCCCGGGGCGGTCGTCTGTGTATGCAAACGCGAGCGGCGCGGAAATGTTCCTGCGGAAAACGTCAGCCGCGCTCCGGCTGAAAGCAGTAGGGATCGCCGTGCGACTCCGCGTAGCTCTCCACGATCTTCATAAATGCCTGCGCCGCGTGCGACATGCTGGCCTGCCTGCGATAGACCAGCCGCAGCTTGCGATCGATCTGCAGCTCCTTAATGTTGACCCGCACCAGCGTTCCAGCCTCCAGTTCGCGCTGCAGGGTCAGCGCGGGCATCAGAGTCACTCCGCTGCCCTTCTCGACCACGCGCTTGATCGCCTCCAGCGAGGGCAGTTCCTCCACCATGCGCAGCGGCGTCTTGTAGCGGTCGAAGATGTGCATGATCTTCTGCCGCTGTGGCGAGGGTACGCTGTGCCCGATAAAGCTCTGCGTGCCAAGCTGGCGAATCGAAACCTCGCCCACGCCGGCCAGCGGATGCTGCGGGCTGACCACGAAGGCCACGTCGTCCTTGTACACGACGACCGATTTCACCTGCGGGTCCTCGGGCCGGAACGACAGCACGCCGATGTCCACCGCGTGCATCAGCACCTCGTCGGGAATGCGGCTGGCCTGCGCCCGGTGCACCTGGATCTTGACCCGCGGATGCAGCCGCCGGAACTCGTCGAGCATGGGCAGCAGGAAGAGGCATGTGTGCTCGTTCGCCGCCACGTTCAGCCTGCCGCGATGCAGCTCGCGCAGCTCGCCCAACGCACCGGCGGCCTCGCGGCGCAGGTTCAGCAGCTTCTGCGCGTACTCGCGCAGCACCTCTCCCGCATCGGTCAGCGTGCCGTCGCGCGAGGAGCGCTCAAACAGCACCTCGCCCAGCTCGCTCTCGAGCTTCGAGATCGCCTGGCTCACCGCCGGTTGCGTACGGTGCAGCCGGGCCGCCGCCCGCGAGAAGCTCCGCTCCTCGGCCACGGCCAGAAACGTCTCCAGTTGAAACAGGTCCACGCGCTCTCCTCATCCGCGAATAGCCGGATTAGAAATTCTGATACTGTCCCCCTTCATCATAAGCCCGGGTTATGATAGTTCTCATAGCCGGAGGTGCGAGAGCCCATGATTGATAACAACCGCATTCTCTTTTTCGACACCACGCTCCGCGATGGCGAGCAGTCCCCGGGCTGCACCATGCACCCGGACGAGAAGCTTCGCATGGCGCATCAGCTTGCGGCGCTCGGCGTGGACATTCTTGAGGCAGGTTTTGCGATCTCCTCCACGGGAGACGCCGAGTCGATCCGCCAGATCGCCCGCGAGGTGAAGGGGCCGGTGATCGCCTCGCTCGCTCGCTGCCGCGAGGCCGACATCGAGGCTGCTGGCCGTGCGCTCGAGCCTGCCGAGAAGTCGCGCATCCATACCTTTCTTGCCACGTCCGACCTGCACCTCGAGGTCAAGCTCCGTATCACGCGCGAGCAGGCGCTCGAGCAGGCCGACAGGTCGGTGCGTCAGGCCCGCACCTTTACCGATAACGTCGAGTTCTCGGCTGAGGACGCCACGCGCTCCGACATCGACTTCCTCATCAAGATGATCGAGGTCGCTATCGATGCGGGTGCCACAACGATCAACCTGCCCGATACCGTTGGCTATACCACGCCGGATGAGTATGCGAATCTCTTCCGCACGGTGAAGGCCCGCGTGTCCGGCATCGAGAACATCGTGCTCTCGGCGCACTGCCACGACGATCTCGGCATGGCAGTCGCCAACACGCTGGCTGCCATCGACGGCGGTGTGCGTCAGGTCGAGGTTGCCGTCAACGGCATCGGCGAGCGCGCTGGCAACGCCGCGCTCGAAGAGGTCGCCGCCGCGCTGATGGTGCGCAAGGACCGCTTCCCGTACACGAACAATATCGTCAACTCGCTGCTCTATCCGACGAGCAGGATGCTGACTGAGTACATCAGCTTCGGCCCTGCGCCGAACAAGGCGGTAGTAGGCTCCAGCGCCTTCGCGCACGAGGCTGGCATTCACCAGCACGGCATGCTGGCCAATCCGCTGACCTACGAGATCATGACGCCCGCCTCTGTCGGCGCGCCTTCGACGCATCTCGTGCTCGGCAAACACAGCGGACGCCATGCGCTCGAACAGCGCTTCGCGGCGCTCGGTCATCCGCTCACGCGCGAGCAGCTCGATGAGGTGTACAAGCGCTTCACCGACCTCACCGATCGCAAGAAGAACATCTACGATCAGGACCTGCTAGGCCTGCTCGTACATCACGATCACTCCATAGTCGCGTAATCAAAGCATCCTCGCGCAAACGTAGTCGAGACTCTCTTCCAACAACTCTGGAGCACGCTGCATGAAGCTGAAGATCGCCATTCTCGCCGGTGACGGCATCGGACCCGAGGTCACTCGTGAAGCCACCAACATCCTCACCGCTGTTGCCGAGCACGGTGGCCACGAGTTCACCTTTACTCCGCTGCTGATCGGCGGCATCGCCATCACCGAGACTGGCGGTCCGCTGCCGCAGGCGACTATCGACGCCACGCTCGAGAGCGACGTCGCTCTGCTCGGCGCGGTGGGCGATAACAAGTTCAACTCACTCACGCCGGACAAGCGCCCCGAGGCCGGTCTGCTGAAGATCCGCCAGATCCTCGGCGGCTATGCGAACCTTCGCCCCTCGACCGCCTACAAGGCCACCAGCGGCAGCTCTCCCCTGCGCCCCGAGGTCACAGAGGGCGTCGATATCCTCTTCGTGCGCGAGCTGCTCGGCGGCCTCTACTTCGGCGAGCCGCGCTGGTGGAACAAGGAAACCGGCGAGTCCATCAACACCATGCGCTACACCGCAGCCGAGGTCACGCGAGTCGCCAAGATCGCCTTCGAGCTTGCCAGCAAGCGCCGCAAGAAGGTGACCAGCGTCGACAAGGCAAACGTGCTCGAGGTTTCGCAGCTCTGGCGGGCCACCGTCACTGAGGTAGCGAAGGATTACCCCGACGTCACTCTCGAACACCAGCTTGTCGATTCGATGGCCATGCACCTGATGAACACGCCGCGCAGCTTCGACGTAGTGCTCACCGAGAACCTCTTCGGCGACATCCTCTCAGACGAGGCGGGCGTCATCACCGGCTCGCTCGGCATGCTGCCCTCGGCCACGCTCGGCGGCAAGGTCAACCTGTACGAGCCAGTCCACGGCTCGGCTCCGGACATCGCGGGAACCGGCAAGGCCAACCCGCTCGGCGCGATCCTTACTGCGGCGATGGTGCTTCGCCACTCGGCCGGTCTTGAGACTGAGGCCAAGGCCGTCGAGAACGCCGTCCTCAAGGTACTCGACGAGGGCTACCGCACCGCCGACATCGCTCGCGGCTCCACTGGCAAGGCCGTCTCCACAACCGAGATGGGCACACTCGTCCAGCAGGCTCTCTCGGAGATCCTCAAACACGCTTAGAAGGTTCCCCTCGCACATGCGCCCGACCGTCCAACTCGCCGCCGCTCTGATGCTCGCCACCGCAGTGCAGAGCCCTGCCCAGTTCCACCTGGGCGGCAAGCGGGACAAGAACGAGCGGCCTCGGAAGAGCGACGTGGAGTGGCTGTGGCAGTACGGCCCTACCGAGACGCAGAAGGACGGCAACGAGAACGGGCTGGTGCAGGACGACCGCTTCCGTCCCATGCTGGCGCAGAACTTCACCGCGCCGCAGACCTTCTGGGGCGATCCGGGCCGCTACAAGCCGCTCGATGCGGTCGCGCTCGATTACCTCTCGGTGCCCGGCAAGGTCATCGCGGAGGATAACCGCTACCTGACCGTCACCGGCTGCGTGGTGCACTTCTGTCCAGCACGGGGCATGCTGTGGGTCGATCTCAACTCGCCGAAGACGCTGATGGTGTTCAACGCCATCGACTGGATCAAGGAGAGCCACGCCACCTCCGAACCGGACGCCGAGTACACGCTCTGGATCTTCCCCGATCAACCACTGACGCCCGGCAGCACGGGCACCGACCGCATCCCGCCCGCGCTGGCGCGCAGCATTGGCCGCTGGACCGCCGAGCCGCTTCCTGGCTCGGGCATCGTGCAGAGGGTCACGCACGCCATCCTCGTCGAGCCGGACGGCACGCCGCATGAGCTGCCGATCGACTCCGTAGGCATCACGCTTCCGCAATCGACTACCAAGAAGGATACGCAATGAGCATTACACCGAAGACGTTGTTTGAGAAGGTCTGGGAGCAGCATATTGTCGCCGAGCCGAAGGGCGAGCCGACGATCCTCTACATCGACCTGCAACTGGTCCACGAAGTCACCAGCCCGCAGGCCTTCGACGGCCTCCGGCTGGCGGGCCGCAAGCTGCGCAGGCCCGACCGCCACATCGCCACGGTGGACCATAACGTGCCCACCACGAGCGCCTATGACCGCCTGCACATCGTCGACCAGATCTCGGCCGCGCAGGTAAATGCGCTGCGCAAGAACTGTGCCGAATTCGGCATCGAGTTCTTCGACGTGCAGGACTCCTCGCAGGGCATCGTGCACATGATCGGGCCGGAGCTGGGCGCGACCAAGCCGGGCATGACCATCGTCTGCGGCGACTCGCACACAGCGACCCACGGGGCGTTTGGCGCCCTGGCCTTCGGCATCGGCACCAGCGAGGTCGAGCATGTGATGGCCACGCAGACGCTGCCGCAGGCCCGGGCGAAGACCTTCCGCATCACCGTGGACGGCGAGCTTCCCTTCGGCGTCACGGCCAAGGACATCATCCTCGACATCATCGGCCGCATCGGCACCGACGGCGCAACCGGCTATGTGATCGAGTACGCCGGCTCGGCCATCCGCTCGCTCTCGATGGAGGGCCGCATGACCATCTGCAACATGAGCATCGAAGCAGGCGCTCGCGCAGGCATGGTCGCCCCCGACGAGACAACCTTCGCCTATCTCAAGGGCCGCCGCTTCGCGCCACAAGGCACGGCTTGGGATGAAGCAGTTGCCCATTGGCGCACGCTGCCCACCGACGAGGGCGCGACCTTCGACCGCGAGCTGCACATCGACGCCTCGGCGCTCGCGCCCGCCGTCACGTGGGGCACTTCCCCCGGCATGCACGCCACCATCGACGGCAAGGTGCCCACGCTCGACGAGGCGCCCACCGAGGCCGACCGCAAGAGCTTCGAGCGCGCCTACGAGTACATGGGGCTGAAGCCCGGCACGCCGATGTCTGAGATATCCATCAACACGGTCTTCCTCGGCTCCTGCACCAACGGCCGCATCGAAGACCTGCGCGCCGCGGCGAAGGTCATCCAGGGGCATCACATCGCCACCAGCGTCCGCGCGATGGTCGTGCCCGGCTCGCAGGCGGTCAAGCGTCAGGCCGAAGAGGAGGGCCTCGACGACATCTTCAAGACCGCGGGCTTCGAGTGGCGCGAGCCCGGCTGCTCCATGTGCCTCGGCATGAACCCCGACATCCTGCAGCCCGGTGAGCGTTGCGCCTCCACCTCGAACCGCAACTTCGAGGGACGTCAGGGACGCGGTGGACGCACGCACCTCGTCAGCCCCGAGATGGCCGCAGCAGCAGCGATCACCGGCCACTTCACCGACATCCGCACATGGAAGGAAGCGAATAGCTAATGGAACCCATCAATATCCTTACCTCGACCGCCGTTCCGCTGCCTCTGCCGAACATCGACACGGACCAGATCATTCCGAAGCAGTTCCTCAAGCGCATCGAGCGCACCGGCTACGGCGAGTTCCTCTTCTTCGACTGGCGCTACGA
Organism: Granulicella sp.; assembly: GCA_036398595.1. Lineage (GTDB taxonomy): Bacteria > Acidobacteriota > Terriglobia > Terriglobales > Acidobacteriaceae > Edaphobacter. The sequence goes on along the minus strand of DASWOV010000062.1, from coordinate 56,171 downwards.
CCTCGACACGCCCGACCACGTCGAGCAGCGCAAGGACTTCGTGCTCAACAAGGCCGAGTACAAGGGCTCGGAGATCCTCATCGCCGAGAAGAACTTCGGCTGCGGCAGCTCGCGTGAGCACGCTGCATGGGCGCTCAATCAGTATGGATTCCGCGCCGTCATCGCGCCGACCTTTGCCGACATCTTCTTCTCGAACGCAGGCAAGAACGGCATCGTGCTGGTGCGCCTGACCGAGGAGGAGGTCGAGACTCTGATGAAGCGCTCGACCGAGAACCCGAAGCACCTCATCACCATCAACCTCGAGGCCCAGACCGTCACCGACGATCAGGGCTTTCAGGCCACCTTCGAGATCGACCCGTTCCGCAAGTACTGCCTGCTGAATGGACTCGACGACATCGGCCTGACCCTGCGCCACGAGGCCGATCTCGACACGTTCGAGTCGAAGCACGATAAGGATTTCTGGTCCAAGCCGCGCTCCGCTGCTTAGGTTCCATCAACGCTCGAAGGGCATCTCTATGACGACGAAGATAAAAACCGAAGGCATGAGGATCACCGGCGCTGTCGCCGATGCTCCTCGTGCTGTCTTCGTCCTCCGCAGTGGGGCCACACGATGACCACTGTGCGCCCTCACCATCCGGAGCAGCTCACCGCGCCAACCCGGCCCGAGCAGCATCGTTTCCATCTGCTCGACGGTCTGCGTGGAATCGCCGCGGTGATTGTCGTCTTCGTCCATGCGCCCCGCTCTCTCCGGCTCGATCCGGAGTACGGTACGCTCGCAGTCGATTTCTTCTTCTGCCTCAGCGGCTTTGTCATCGCGTTCTCCTATGAGGCGCGCCTGTTGCAGGGGATGCGGTTCAGCAGGTTCCTGATCCTCCGTCTCTGCCGTCTCTATCCGCTTTATATTCTGGCGACGTTCCTTATCCTGCTGCGTACTCCTGTGAGCGCGGACCACCTGCACTCCCTGCAACACTCGCCATGGAGCTTCACAGGGATGTTCCTGCTCGGCATCCTCGCCATTCCCAACTTCTTTACCAGCGCCCCCGGCTTTGAAGAGCTTTATCCCTTCAACTCGCCCGCCTGGTCGCTCTTCTACGAGATGGGCGCCAACCTGAGCTATGCCCTGCTTGTCTCGCGGCGCATCCTCCATTACGTGCTGCCCGTTATCGCAGCGGCGGGCGCGCTCTATCTCGTGAACAAGGCGTGGAACAACATCAATCTCAACGCTGGCGTCACGGCCTCGGGCATGCTCGGAGCCTGCGCCCGCATCGGCTACTCCTACTCGGCCGGAGTCTACATCCATAAGGCATTCCGCAGCACCACATGGCGAGCCTCGCAGACCCTCAGCGCCATCGGCGGTGTTGTGCTGCCGATCCTGCTGGTTGTGTTGCTCTGCGCTCCACCGATGCAGCATGGCCCTGTGTACCAGTTAATGTTCATCCTCATCCTCTGTCCGCTCCTCGTGTACTGCGGCTCGCTGGTCCACACCACCTCCGCACTCACGCGGCTCTGCGTCTTTCTCGGAACCATCTCGTACCCGATCTACATGATTCATCCCTTCTTCAGCCTCGGGATGACCAACCCGCGGATCGCCGAGTTGATGGACAACAGTCCCCTGCTCGCGCGCGGACTCTACCTTCTCTCCGTAGCTATCATCATCGGCGTCTCGTGGCTAGTTGCACGCTTTTATGACGAGCCGGTCCGGCGGCGGCTTACCGCATTCACCAAACCTCGCAGCGTCGCAAGCCCGATCTCCGCGATCAACTAAGTATTCCAATTGCACTTCACCGTAACGTCCACTAAGGAGGAACACATGGCACACACGAAGAACGAACACCCCACCCTCACCGGAGCCGAGATTCTCTGGGCCACCCTCGCAGGCGAGGGTGTAACCACGGTCTTCGGCTATCCCGGCGGCGCCATCCTCCCCATCTACGACGCTCTGCGTAAGTTCCCCACCATCCACCATGTGCTCGTGCGGCACGAGCAGGGCGCCTCGCACATGGCCGACGGCTACGCGCGTGCCTCGGGCAAGGTCGGCGTCTGCATGGCGACCTCGGGTCCCGGCGCGACGAACCTCGTCACCGGCCTTGCCACCGCCATGCTCGATAGCATCCCCATGGTCGCCATCACCGGACAAGTCGGCTCCAAGGTGCTCGGCTCCGACGCCTTCCAGGAGGTCGACATCACCGGCATCACCCTGCCCGTGACCAAGCACAACGTCCTCGTCACGAAACCCGAGGACATCGCGCCCGCGCTGCGCGAGGCCTTCCAAATCGCTCAGTCCGGCCGCCCCGGCCCGGTGCTCGTCGACATCACCAAGGACGCGCAGCAGCTCACCGCGCCCTTCGACTTCGACACCGCCGCGCCCGCGCCGCATCGTCCGCATCCCATGCTGCGCGCCGAGTCGGCCTCTGTACATCAGGCCATTGAGCTGCTGCGCAATGCGAAGAAGCCTGTCATCCTCGCCGGACACGGCATCGCGCAGTCGAACGCCGAGCGCGAGGTCATCACCTTCGCCGAACGCCTGCACATCCCTGTGGCGAGCACGCTGCTTGGCCTCGGCAGCTTCCCTGCCTCGCATCCGCTCTCGCTCGGCATGATGGGCATGCACGGCGAGTCGTGGGTCAACAACGCCATTCAGGAGTCGGACCTGCTGCTGGCCTTCGGCATGCGCTTCGACGACCGCGTGACCGGCACGCTCTCCACCTACGCGCCCAATGCGAAGAAGATCCACATCGAGATCGATCCCTCGGAGATCAACAAGAACGTCAAGGTCGATGTCGCGCTCATCGGCGACCTGCGCGAGGTGCTCACTACGCTGCTCTCGCTCATCCCTAAGTCCACGTCGAAGAAGGCGTGGGACCTCTCGCCCATCGATGCGTGGCTCAAGTACATCAATACGAGCAAGGGCGACGCCGCCGTGCGCGACATCATCAACCTGCCCGATAACGGCCACCTCTACGCCGCGCATGTCATCCACGACATCTGGCGCGAGGCCGTCGCCGCGGGCCGCGAGAAGGAGACGATCATCGTCACCGACGTGGGCCAGCACCAGATGTGGGAGGCGCAGTACTTCAAGCACGAGGCCACGCGCTCGCTTGTCACCTCGGGCGGCCTCGGCACTATGGGCTTTGCGCTGCCTGCTGCTATCGGCGCAAAGGCCGCCTGCCCGGAGAAGGATGTCTGGGTCATCGCCGGTGACGGCGGCTTCCAGATGACCAACGCCGAGCTCTCGACCATCGTGCAGGAGAACCTCGCCATTAACATCGCCGTCATCAACAACGGCTTCCTCGGCATGGTGCGCCAGTGGCAGGAGGCCTTCTACGAGAAGAACTACTCCTGCTCGCCCATCCTCTCGCCGGACTTCGTGATGCTCGCCGCCGCTCATGGCATCGAGGGTGCGCACATCAGCGAGCGTAAAGATGTGACTCCGACAGTTACAAAAGCACGCACCAGCGGCAAGCCCTTCCTCATCGACTTCCAGGTCGAGAAAGAAGATGGTGTTTATCCGATGATCGCTCCCGGCAGCGCGCTGCACGAGATGGTACGCAGGCCGAAGCATGATCCGCTGCTCGAGACTCCGGAGGACGAGTAACAACGCGTCACGAACAACTCAATCTCTGCGAGAACAGTGACTTGATGCAGGCTCTGTTCTCGCAGAGAGGATGCTCCTAATCGAGGACCGTAAGAAATCAGTCAAGGAAGACACAATCATGGTTCCCTTCCTCACAACTCGAAGCCGCATCGTACTCGCCAGCGTGCTGGCTGTGCCGTTTCTGCTGATTGGCTGTAAGTCGGCTCCAGCGCCTGCGCCCGCCGCCACCGCTGCGGAGAATCCGCCTGTGCCGAAGCCGACCTATCCGGCGCGGCCTACTGTGCCTCTGCCTGCTTTCAAGGTCTTCAAGCACATCAACAGCAGCTTCACGCTCACGATCAAGCCCGACGCTACCGACGACGAGATCGAGTCGCTCATCTGGCAGTTGCATGATGCTTCCCGTACACGCACACTCAACTCCATCAAAATCAGCCAGAAGGCCTTCGATACCGATGGCGACAGCGTCAACTTCCACATCTATCGCGGCACAAAATGCGCGACCGAAAAGTTTGTACCCGAGGTCGTTTGTGGAGGCGGTTATCACGCCTCCGGCGATTACACCTATACCACCGTCAACAAGAAACCCTGGGATACAGGAACGCTTCTCCACGACGAAGACCATCGCGTCCGCCTGTGGGACCCGGAAGCTCCCTATACCCCAGCCTCCAAGTAGACCAATGCTGTAGCACCATCACTGAGGATCTATGCTGCACACCTTCATCGCTCTCGTTCAAGACAAGCCCGGCGTGCTCACCCGCGTCGCTTCGCTCTTTCGCCGTCTCTCGATCAACATCGTCTCGCTGACGGTCGGCGAGTCCGAGCGGCCCGACACCTCGCGCATGACCATCGTTTGCGAGGCCCCCGAGCACGCCGCCGACCGCATCCGCGCCTCGCTCTACAAGCTCGAGATCACCGTCGAGGTCGACGAGGTCGGCCGCAGCGAGGCCGTCATCCGCGAGCTCTGCCTCATCAAGGTCGAAGCGGGCCCGAACTCGCCGCACGGCTACCACTCGCGCTCGCAGATCTTTGAGCTAGCCACAGTCTTCCGTGCCCGCGTGGTCGACCTCGCGCCCGAGTCCATCATGCTCGAAATGACCGGTTCGGCCAGCAAGATCGAGGGCCTGCTGCAGGTGCTACGCGAGTCCGGCTACGAGATCCTCGAGGTTTCGCGCACGGGCCGCATGGCCATGCGCCGCGGCGAGCACACCAGCCGCGTCCTCAAGGCGCTCGGCACCAAACCGAAACAAGCGGAAGAACCGCTCGTGCCCGTCGCCGCCCCTATCTCCGGCGATCTCGACGACGATCCTGAAGACGATCAGGATTAAACCACTCTCCGGCAGATTGGACCGATCCCTTGAATGGCCGCATTCAGGGGATCGGTCCCCAGCATGGATTTTCGAGGTGAACGCGTGACGTCCCCAAAGGAACTTACTGCCGGAAAGCCATCTCTTCTATTTGGCATGGCCTTTCTGATCAGTACGATCGTCAAGCTTCTAAGCCTCAACTCCAGGGAGCCCTGGCTGGATGAAACCTACTCCGCCTACGCAGCCAGCCTTCCCTTCTCGGAGCTCATCCGCTTTACGGCGGGCGATGTGCATCCGAGGCTCTTCTCGGTTGCGCTCTGGACATGGGTGCAGATGACCGGCGAAAGCCCATCCCATCTTCGCCTGTTCAGCGTCCTGATTAATATCCTGTGCGTACTCGTCATGTTCTTCTTCTCCCGGCGAGTCCTCGGTACTCGCGCTGGCGCTCTGGCAGCTACGCTGTTTGCCTTTTCACCTACGCTCTTCGTCTACTCGCTGGAGATCCGCAGCTACATGCTTTTCCATCTGGTGCTGGTATCTCTTCTCTACCTTCACTGGATCACGCAGGTAGAACAGCGGAGGAGCTGGCCACTCACTCTCGGTTACAGCGTAGCGGGAGCACTGCTCATCTATATTCATTACCTGGGTATTCTGGTGCTCTTCGCGCTCTTCGTCCATGGGGTTATGCTCTCGTGGAAGCAGCGGAGCGCATTCGTCAGAGTTCTGGGCGCATACGCTCTGATCGCCATTCTCTTTTTGCCCGGACTACCCTTGCTCCTGAAACAGCGCAGCGAGAAACAGCTTATCGATCAGCAGTTGCGTCTTAGCCGAAATAACCCGCAGGCCCTCTCCGCCGCGACCTCCACAACCTCGACAAGCACACGGAAGCCTGCGCCTCTTTCTGTCCTACAAAACATCGCAGCACTCGCAGGCGTTTACCCTTCCCGATCCCGCGTGCTCCTTGTACTGCTCGCCATCCCCATCGCGGCAGCATCAGGCACGGCTGTCTTTTTGTGGCTCGTTCCAGGAAACCCCGTCTGCGTCATGGGGGGAACCGTCGGGCTCGTCTTCCTGGTGCTTGTGATCATGGGGGGATTCGAGAATCATCGTTACTACTTACCCTTGGTTCCCTTGTTCATCCTTATGCTTACCCGAGCTGCCTGGTATTGGAGCGACCGATTCCACTCCGCACCGCTCAGCATGGCGATGCCGATGGCCCTCCTGCTCATTTATCTCGCGGGGTTCTACCGTCAGGCCACGATGCCGCATGGACAGCCCTGGACCAATCTCGTGAACGCCCTCCGGTCGCGCTCCTCGTCCGACGATGAGGTCGTCTTCGAGGCTCTCTACGCCCAGGTTCCTTTCGATTACTTCGCTCATCTCCAAGGCTTTCAGATCCACGAGACAGGATTTCCCGTCTCCATCTACAAGTGGTGGGATGAACAGCCGCACAAGGCCTGGGCTGGTCCCGTGCTGCTGAAGAGCGATCTCGACAACATGGCGCGCTCGCTGGAGACAGGCACAGCGCATACGACATGGATCGTCAGCTACGAAACTCAGAACTATGATCCGCATCAGGCGCTACTCAAGCGTCTTGGCCAAGACGGCCCGGTCGCGGAGATAACTCTCCCCCCGGACCCCGACGACCACGATGTAACAGGGCCGTCGCTCCGGTTATTCCGATTTTCTCCCGCATCAACGTACACGCCGCAGAAGCCGCAATACGGCGCAACCCCATAACCGCGCAGTATTCCATGACCTGCTCAGGCAACTGAATACTGCGAACAGCGTAAAATCTGAAGTGAATCACAACGCATAAGGAAGAACTCACAACCATGGCAAAGGCATACCACGACGCAGACGCAGACCTCACCCTTATCCAGGCGAAGAAGGTCGCCATCATCGGTTATGGCTCGCAGGGCCACGCCCACTCGCTCAACCTCAAGGACTCCGGCGTAGAGGTGCGCGTCGGCCTTCGTCCCGACTCGCCCAACGCCGAGCGCGCCCGCAAGGCCGGCCTTGTGGTCGATACCGTCGCCGAGGTCAGCAAGTGGGCCGACGTCATCATGAACCTCACGCCCGACCAGACTGCCGCCAAGGTGCACAAGGCCGAAATCGAGCCCTACCTCACCCCCGGCAAGACCCTGATGTTCGCGCACGGCTTCAACATCCGCTTCCGCACCATCGATCCCCCGGCTGGTGTTGACGTCTCGCTGGTCGCTCCCAAGGCCCCCGGCCATCGCGTGCGCGAGGTCTTCACCGAAGGCGGCGGCGTTCCGGCGCTCGTCGCGGTCGAGCAGGATGCCAGCGGCACCGCGCTCGCGCTGGCGCTCTCCTACGCCAAGGCCATCGGCTGCACCCGCGCCGGCGTGCTTGAAACCACCTTCACCGAAGAGACTGAAACCGACCTCTTCGGCGAGCAGGCCGTGCTCTGCGGCGGTACCAGCGCGCTCGTCAAGGCTGGTTTTGAGACGCTCGTCGAGGCTGGCTACCAGCCCGAACTCGCCTACTTCGAGGTGCTGCACGAGCTCAAGCTCATCGTTGACCTGATGTATCGTGGCGGCCTCGAGTACATGCGCCACTCCATCTCCGACACCGCCGAGTGGGGCGACTACGAGACGGGCAAGCGCATCGTCACCGCCGAGACGAAGAAGGCCATGAAGGATGTCCTCACCGACATTCAGAACGGCACCTTCGCGAAGAAGTTCATCAATGAGAACGAAACCGGCCGCCACGAGTTCGCCCGCATCCGCAAGGAAGAGGCGGCTCACCAGATCGAGAAGGTCGGCGCCGAGCTTCGCAAGTCGATGCCCTTCCTCGATCCGGTCAAGGTCGTCGACGGCGCTGTCGTCAAGGCGTAGTCCGAACGAACCATCCTCCACCTGCAACGGCGGCCATCCCCACGGAGGCCGCCGTTCTTCTTCCTCAAGGAGACTCCGATGAGCAACTCCGCCGTCCCCGCCGAAGCCCTTCTCCACTGGAACGATGAGTCCGCCCGCGGGTGGCTTGCCCTGCTGGCCGAGCAGCCGGAGATCATGGCCCTTCCCTGCGACGTCCGCAACTCCGGCGACGTCGCCCATACCTTCCAGCACATCTTCGCCGTCGAGCTGCGCTATGCCCAACGCCTCGCCGCAGTCACCGAGTCTCCTTATGAGGACGTGCCCTTCGGTTCCTCGCAGGAGCTTGCTCACACGCATGAGCAGGCTATGCAGATGATTCGCACGCTACTCGCAGACTCCGCCTACGACTGGAGTACCGAGATTGAGTTCGTGACCATTACGGCGGGCCGCCTGAGGGCCACGCGGCAGAACGTGCTTCTGCACATGCTCCTGCACAGCATCCGCCACTACGCGCAGCTTGCGACGCTCATTCGCCAGCACGGCTACAAGACATGGCCCATGGACTACCTCTACACGGCCTGCACGCCGCTCTAGCGCGTCTGCTGTCGAGTCCGGCACGCTCGTTTAGCGTGCCGGACTCATGATGATGCAACGCAGCTCTTAGACCTGAACCATGCCGCCGTCCACAAACAGCTCCACACCGGCCACAAAGCTCGAGTCGTCCGAAGCCAGGAAGACGACTGCCTTCGCAATCTCATCCGCTTGCCCCATGCGTCCCAGCGGGACCTGCGCGGCCAATCCGGCCTTCACCTGCTTGCGCTGCTCTTCATCCTGAACCAGACCATCGAGGCCGGGCGTCTCAATCGGTCCCGGACTTACGACGTTCACGCGAATCTTCCGGTCCTTCAACTCGTTGGTCCAGGTACGCGCAAACGAGCGCACTGCCGCCTTCGTAGCGCTGTACACGCCGAATGCAGGCATTCCCTTGACCGAGACGATCGAGGCGTTCAGCACGATGGTTCCACCCTCGGGGATCAGAGGAAGCGCCTTCTGCACCGTAAAAAAGAGTCCCTTCACATTGGTATCGAAGGTTTTATCGAAGTGCTCCTCCGTTACCTGATCGATCGTTGCAAACTCGCCGCCGCCCGCATTCGCAAACACGACATCGAGCCTGCCGAACTGCTGTTTGATCTCCGCAAACAGGTGGTCCAGATCAGCAAGGCTGCTCGCATCCGACTGAATCGCCGTTACGCCCTGACCGATCTCTTTGGCAGCCTCAGCCAGCCTTAGAGATGATCCTCCATAGTTCGATGATTCTTAAACTATCGAATCATCTATGGCAGATCGTCATACGAAGGAAAATGCGCCCTCCAGCCTTCATTGAGCGGTAGAATCCTTTCCTCTCTCCGACTCATCCATCATGGAGCTACACTGGAGATACTCATGGCTCCGCCTATCCAACTGACGCCGCAGCAGATTCAGCGCATCACCCGCGCACTCGCGGACCCCAACCGCTTCGAGATGCTGCGCAAGATCCACGCCCATCCCAGCCTGAGCTGCGGCAATACCTGCTCCGATATGACTGTCTCGCCGGCGACCGCCTCGCACCACATCCGCGAGCTGGAGATGGCCGACCTGATCACCGTCACCCGCGAGGGGCGCTACCGCATCCTCGAGCCGCGCCATGATGTCTGGCGCGCCTATCTGGCTGAACTCCGCAAGTTCTGAAGAAATCCACAGCTCCCCCGAAGAAACCCTGCATCCTTTTTCTCCTCCCGAATATCTATTTCGATGGCTGTCGAAATGTTCGATACTTTGAAATCTATGAAAGTATCGAATTATATTCGACCCAGGAGAATTCATCATGAGCAGTCTCGCAGGTAAGATCGCCCTCGTCACCGGAGCCTCGAAGGGCATCGGCGCCTCCATCGCGCAGCACCTTGCGACCGCCGGAGCCACCGTCGCCGTCAACTACGCCTCCGATCAGGCGGGCGCCGAGCGCGTCGTTCAGTCCATCGTCGAAAAGGGCGGCAAGGCCCGCGCCATTCAGGCCAGCGTCGACAAGGCCGAGGATGTGACCCGCCTCTTCGCCGAGATCAAGCAGGCTCACGGCACGCTCGACATTCTCGTCAACAACGCGGGCGTCTACGAGTTCGCGCCGATTGAGGCCGTCACCGCCGAGAGTTTTCACCGCATGTTCAACATCAACGTCCTCGGCCTGCTTCTGGCCACGCAGGAGGCCGTGAAGCTCTTCCCCGCAACCGGCGGCAACATCATCAATGTCAGCTCGCTCGCGGCCAAGGGAGCGCCGAACGCCTCGGTCTACTCGGCCACCAAGGGCGCAGTTGACACCATCAGCGCCGCGCTGGCCGCCGAGCTTGGCCCGCGCAACATCCGCGTGAACTCTCTGAGCCCCGGCATGGTCGAAACCGAGGGCGTACACGCCGCCGGCTTCCTCGGCACGGACTTCCACAAGCAGGCCGTCGCCGCCACGCCGCTCGGCCGCATCGGCCAGCCGCAGGACATCGCTGCCATCGCTACCTTCCTGTCCTCGGCCGACTCCGGCTGGATCACCGGGCAGACGATTCTGGCCGGCGGCGGCTACCGTTTCTAATCCGTCCTCATCCAACCTTCCACGGGAACCGGAACCGGCCATGCAGCGTACACCTCTGCATGGCCGCCCATCATTTTCTCACCGCCGATCCAGCCGATCGCAGTAGTAGCATGGAGTCTATGGACGAGAGCACGCTCGCAGACGAGGTGGAACCCTACGCCGTCCTGATGAAGGCGGCGGTTCCGACGCCGCTTCCGGAGGTCGTTGCGGCTCTGCGCACCATCACGCCGCTCGACGGACTGACCGACGAAGAGTACCTGTGGCTCGCCCAGCACGGCACCGAGCGTACCGGGCCAGCCGGGGCGCTCATCTTCCGCGACGGCGAAGAAGCCTGCTACATGAACTTCATCCTGCGCGGCGAGATCCACGTCCGCCGCCGCAACGCGGGCTCGCTTGCGCTCTACATCGGCCGCGCCGGGCAGATGACCGGCCTGCTGCCCTTCTCGCGCATGAAGGCCTATGGCGGCGACGGCTACACGGCTGGCCCCGTCTGGATACTCGACATCCACAAGAACCTCTTCCCGGCCATGCTGGAGGTCATCCCCTCGATGGGCCAGCGCTGCGTCTCGGTCCTGCTGGACCGTGTGCGCGAGATTACGCGTATGGAGCAGCAGACAGAGAAACTCTCCGCGCTCGGCAAGCTGGCCGCCAATCTGGCCCATGAGTTGAACAACCCGGCCTCCGCCGCCCAGCGCTCCTCCGCGACGCTCTTCGGCGAGTTGCGCGAGTATGGCGACCAGAAGTACCGCCTCGGCAAGCTCTGCCTCAGCGAAGAGGAGTCCGAGAACTACAAGAACTGGGTCGCCAGCGCCCGCCAGCGCATGACCACCTACTCCATCGAAACCGTCGCGCCCGACGATCCGCTGGAGATCAGCGACCGCGAGGAGTGCGTCCGCCAGTGGCTCGACGCCCGCAACATCGCCGACTCATGGCGCATCGCCGCCTCGCTGGCTGAAACCCGCCTGCCCGTCGAGGTCCTCGACGAGCTCGCCGTCTCCGTCCGTCCCGAGATCCTGCCCGCAGCTCTGGCCAGCGTGGCTGGCGGCCTGCGCGTCGAGCGGCTCGCCGAAACCGTGCTCAACTCCACCGTCCGCATCTTCGACCTCATCAGCGCCATCAAGGACTATTCCTACATGGACCAGGCGCCGATTCAGGACATCGACGTCGCCCAGTCGCTCGAGTCGACGCTCTCCATGTTCGCCTCTCGGCTCGCCGAGATCGAGGTGGACACCGAGTTCGACCCGCACCTGCCGCCCATCTCCGTCTACGGCAGCGAGCTGAACCAGGTGTGGACCGCGCTGATCGAAAATGCCCTCGACGCCATGCAGGGCAAGGGCACGCTGCGCCTGACCACAAAGCTCACCGGCCACATGGCCTACGTCGAGATCTGGGACACTGGCCCCGGCATCGACCCCACCATTCGCAGCCGCATCTTCGAGCCATTCTTCACGACCAAGGCCCCCGGCCGCGGCCTCGGGCTCGGCCTCGACACCGCCCAGCGTGTCGTCAACAAGCACTCGGGCTTCCTCAACGTGGAATCGCGCCCCGGAGCCACCTGCTTCCAGGTCCGGCCCCCGCTCGACCAGGCGCAGGCCTACTAGCACGAGTTTTGCGAATGGAACACACACGGGCAGCAGCCTTCTGCGCCCGTCGCCGTGGAGCGCCCCTACTTGCTGACCTCGACACCGCGCCAGAAGGCGATGTGGTGCTTTACGCTACGCGCCGCCGGCTTGGGGTCGGGGTAATACCACGCCGCATCCGGGTTCTCCTGGCCTTCGACGACCACGGTAAAGTACCGGGCCTGTCCCTTCCAGGGGCAGCTTGAGGTGGTAGAGCTTGTCTTCAGGAACTCACGCCGTACCGCCGCGTCAGGAAAATAGATGTTCCCCTCGATCGTCTCGAAGGTGTCACTCTCGGCCAATATCTGGCCGTTCCAGACTGCCTTTGCCATGTCAAAATATCCTGTCGTTTCAGCAGGTTACAGCATAAATGCCACCTGCGCCATTAGCTGAACCCTGGGGTTCAGCCTGTGCGCAATGTAGCAGAGATGTCAAAAAAAGAAAAATGAACACCGCCCGAAGGAGTCCGAAATCCCATCAGGCGACGCTCTCGACCAGGGGCCTCGTCCGCTCCGGGTCCGGCTTTACGGGCGTCGGAGCGGCCGCCGGAGGCCCGGCGATCTTCTTCTCGTAGGTGCACGGTGCGTGCGTCGGCTTTTCCTCGGGAGCGCCCTTCTTTGTCCGCCGCTTCGGCAGCGCCTCGTGGTTGTTCGGGCAAACGAGGAAGGTCCCTTTCGCGTTCATCAACTCCAGCAGGTACGTGCTGTCGCACTTCGGGCAGTGCTCCTTCACCAGCTTCAGGTTGCTGGCAAAATCGCACTTCGGATAGTTCGTGCAGCCGTAGAAGACATCCCCGCGCTTGGTCTTGCGCACGGCGATGTCGGAGCCACACTTCGGACACGGCACATCCAGCAGCTCCTGCTTGATGTACTTGCACTTCGGATAACCCGAGCAGGCGATGAACTCGCCATACGCTCCATCGCGCTGCAGCAGAGGCTTGCCGCACCGCGGGCACTTCTCCTCAAGCTGCACCGGAGGCTTCTGCTGCACCTTCTGCGTCAGCTTGCGAATCGTCTTGCAGGGCGGGTCCTCGCTGTAGCCGGGGCAGCTCATAAACGGACCCCACGGCCCGTTCTTGAGCACCATCTGGCGGCCGCAGTTGTCGCAGAACTCCTCCTCGGGAGCCTCGTCCGCGCCCGGCGCGCTCAGGTCCGGCTTGGCAGCAAAGTTCTCCTTGGTGAAGTCGCAGCTAAAGGGCTCGGCGATAACCTTCTTACCCAGCTTCGCCGCCTCGTTCACGGCTGCGGTCATCTCCTTCGTGTCCTTCACCTCGCGCGAAAAGTTCGTCTCGTCTTCGGTCAACGCCTTGATCGTCATCGGGAAGCCAAACGCGGTCGTCACCTTTTTAATGACCGCCTTCGAGTCCTTCTTCCACGGCCCGGCGGCGATCGTCACCGGCTTGGCCTTGCTGAAGTTGCTGCACGAGTAGAAGCTGCCGAACTTGCCCCACTTCAGGATCAGCGGCGACCCGCACTTCTCGCAGATCTCGGTCGTCGGCTGCTCCATCCGCTTGATGTCTTCCATGTCCGTCTCGGCGACCAGCAGCTCCTTCTCGAAGTGGTCATAGAAGCCGTTCAGCAGATCGGTCCAGCGCTCCTCGCCGTCCTCAACCGCGTCCAGCTCCGTCTCGAGCTTCGCCGTGTACTGCGTGTCGAAGATGTACGGGAAATTCTTCACCAGCAGCCCGGTCACGACGATGCCTATCTCGGTCGGCACAAACTTCGCGCCGATCTTCTTCACATAATCTCGGTCCTGAATGGTGTTGATGATCGAGGCATACGTTGAAGGCCGTCCGATGCCGCGCTCCTCCAAGACCTTCACCAGCGAGGCCTCGTTGTACCGCGGCGGAGGCTCGGTGGCCTTCTGCTGCGGATCGAGCTTCACCAGCGTCAACGCCTGTCCCTGCGCCAGATCCGGCAGACGGCTCCCGGCCTCCTCGGCGTTCTCATCGGACTCTGCGGCCTCACGAGCCAGCCGCTCCTGCTCGCCCTTCGCAGCCGCGCGCGCCTTCTTGTCCTCCTCCTCGAACTTCAGAAAGCCGTCGAACTTGAGCACACTGCCGCTCACGCGGAAGTCGTAGGTATGCTTCGCCTTCGCCGCGATGTCCACCGTGGTCATATCGAAGACTGCGGGCGTCATCTGGCTGGAAACGAACCGCTGCCAGATCAGCTTGTACAGCCGGAACTGCTCGTCGGAAAGATACCTGCGGATCGACTCCGGCGTAAACTTCACCGAGGTCGGACGAATCGCCTCGTGCGCATCCTGTGCCTGCACCTGCTTCTTACCGACGTACTCATTCGGCTTGCCCGGCAGGTACGCCGCGCCCAGCTTGCCGATGTACCCGCGCACATCCTCAATCGCATCCGGGCTGACGCGGGTCGAGTCGGTTCTCATGTACGTGATCAGACCGACCGTGCCCTCGCTGCCCAGCTCCACACCCTCGTACAGGCGCTGCGCCACGCCCATCGTGCGACGCACGTTGAAGCCCAGCCTGCCCGCAGCGTCCTGTTGCAGCTTGCTGGTCGTGTACGGAGCCTGCGGGTTGCGCCGCCGCTCCTTCTTCTCGATGCCGCGAACGCTCCACGTTGCCGTCTTCAGCTCGGAGAGCGCCTCCTCGACGGCCTCCTGATCCGGCAGCGCATTCGCAAGAAACAGCTCCTTGCCGTCCTTGTCCACGCCGTTGGCCACGCGGATCGGCTGCCCGCTGATGCCGACCATCCGCGCCGTAAACTCCTGCCCGCTCTTGCCGGGGTTCAGCAGCGCATCGACGTTCCAGTACTCAACCGGCTTGAAGTTGTTGATCTCCTCCTCACGCTCGACAATCAGCCGCAGAGCCACCGTCTGCACGCGGCCCGCAGAAAGCCCGCGCCGCACCTTGTCCCACAGCAGCGGAGAGATTTGATAGCCCACCAGACGATCCAGCACGCGCCGCGTCTGCTGCGCATCCACCAGGTTCTCGTCCACGTCCCGCGCATGCTCGAACGCCGCTCGCACCGCCTTCTGCGTGATCTCATTAAAGGTCACGCGGCGAATCTTCGACTTGTCCTTCAGTACCGGCTCAAGCTGCATCGCCAGGTGCGCCGCAATCGCCTCGCCCTCGCGGTCCGGGTCAGGCGCCAGGTAGACCATGTCCGCCTTGGCTGCCAGCTTCTTCAGCCGGTCGACGACCTTCTCCTTCCCCGGCGACACGATCAGCGTCGGCGCGAAGGTGCGCTTCTTCAGCTCCACTCCAATATCGTTCTTCGGCAGGTCCATGATGTGCCCGATCGAGGCCTCCACCTGGTAATCGTTGCCGAGATATTTATTGATCGTCTTCGCCTTCGCGGGCGACTCCACGATCACCAATGACTTTGCCATCTGCTTCCTCTGACTACTCCAACCATCCGTCTGCCCTCAGGCAACGGACTCCGATTCACTGCAAGCTAACACGCTTTCCTATCCGCGTCACGCTGCACACATTGCCACTAGAGACTTCGGATTCCCGAAAACGTCATCGTGCCAGCCCACCAGCACGATCAAACCGAATCTACACCGAAATCAGATGCAGTGGAGATTTCCACCGATCTTTGTCACCATCCGCGGAGGGCGTTTTTCGCAGCTAACTCGCTAAAAACAGCGGACATAGTGTTTGCCGGGAAGTTGTTTTACGCGGCCCGCCAGCTCCAGCTCGAAGAGAGCCGTAAATACCTCCGCCGATCCCAGCTCCGCCTCCAGACCCTCGATCAGCTCGTCCAGTTGTACCGGATCGTCGTGCCGCAGCCGGTTATAGACCACCCGTTCGTGCTCCGGCATCGGAACTTCGTTAAATAAGGATGCGGTTCCCTTCGCATTCGATTCATTGCCCGCCAGCTCGTCCTCCAGCTGCAGGCGAACCTGCGTCGGCAGATCCTCCCATACATCCTCCCATGTTGCCGTCAGCTTCGCGCCCTGCTTGATGAGCGTATTCGGCCCCCAGGCGTTCTTGTTGGTCACGTTGCCGGGCACCGCGTAGACGTCGCGGTTCTGCTCCATCGCGCACCGCGCCGTGATGCGCGTGCCCGAGTACTCGCCCGCCTCGATCACCAGCACGCCGACGCTCATTCCGCTCAAGATGCGGTTCCGTAGGGGAAAGTTCTGCGGCGCGGGAAACGTTCCCAGCGGCAGCTCGCTCACCACCGCTCCGCCGCTCTCGACGATGCGCTCGGCCAGCCGCTTGTTCTCCTTCGGGTAGACGACGTCGATGCCCGTGCCCCACACCGCGACTGTCTTTCCCTGCGCGTCGAGCGCGCCCTTGTGTGCGGCCGAGTCCACTCCACGCGCCATGCCGCTCAGGATCGTCAGCCTGCGGTGCGCCAGATCGCGCGAAAGCATCTCGGCCATGCCCGCGCCGTAGGTCGAAGGCTGCCGCGTCCCCACCACGGCGATGCCCGGCCTCACCAGCAGCGCCGCATCGCCGCGCACCCACAGCACCGGCGGCGGATCGTAGATCTCCTTCAGCCGCTCCGGATACGCCGCATCATCCAGCGTCACGAGACTCCCGCCGGCTTCAAGCGTCCGCTTCCACTCGTCCTCCGCGGCTTTGCGCGCTCGCCCGTCGAAGAGGAACTGTGCCGACTTCGCGGGCATGCCCGTCGCCTCCAGCTCCGTCAGCGATGCCTCGAAGACCTTCTCCGCTCCACCCAGCCGTTCCGCCGCTCGTGCCGACCGCGTCGGCCCCATACCCGGCGTCAGCACCAACCCCAGCCATCCCAGCCGTACCTGCTCCTTCAGCGCATCCTGCTCTGCGTCGCTGACTCTGCTCATCGATTGTTAGGACCTCATTCCATTCCCGTTTTGGTCCTTTCAGGGGTATCACACAGCCTGCACTCCAGCAACATCCCAAGGTGCTGCCTGCGGCCCTCCTCCGTTACTACCCACTCGCGCACCGTCCACGGAGGATCGTGCCGCACATGCTGGCTGTGCCCGCACTCGAGCCGCGCCGCCCAATGCCCCACCGCATCCCGATAGAACTCCATCACCACACGCTGCATCCAAATCCCTCGCCACTCATCTCGTACACTAGACTCTTGTGCCTTCGCTAGAAAATCCCGTCCGCGTAGCCGCCATCGACTTCCTAAACCCCGCGCCGCTCATGTGGGACTTCGAGCACCCGCCGCTGGCCGCCGGGCTTGCCCAGCGGTACTCGATCCACTACACCAAGCCCGCGCTGTGCGCCGTCGAGCTGCATGAAGGCCGCGCCGACCTCGGCCTCATCCCCATCGCCGCGCTCACGCCGGAGCTGGCCATCGTGCCCGGCTGCACCATCGCCTCGCTCGACAACGTGCGCTCGATCCTTCTGCTCGTCAAGGGCACGCACGATCTCTCGAGCATCCGCACCGTCGCCGCCGATACCGCCTCGCGCAGCTCCCTCGCGTACGTCGAAGTCCTGCTGCGCCGCTTCTCGGGAGTCCAGCCGCAGTTTCTGCCCGCGCAGGCCGACCCCATCGCCATGCTCCAACAGGCCGACGCCGCCGTGCTCATCGGCGACCCTGCCCTGCTCGCCCGCGAGCACCGCCAGCAGATCGAACAGGTCGTCGGCCCCTGCCAGTGGCTCGACGTCGCGCACGAGTGGAAGACCCGCACCGGCCTGCCATGGGTCGCCGCCGTCTGGGCCGTGCGCCCACAGGCGATTCCCTCGCCCGCACAGCTCATCGAAGATCTGCAAGGCTCACGCGACCACGGCCTCGCGCACATCGAAGATCTCGTCGCCGAGTGGACGCCACGCATCGCCGTCCCGCCCGGGACTATCCGCACCTACCTCACGCAGAACATCCACTACACGCTCACGCCGGAGTGCATCGAAACCATCCAGCTCCTGCGCGCCTACGCCGCCGAGGAGAGCATCCTTCCTCCGCTCGGCCCGCTGCGCTTCCTGTAGCAGAAATTAAACCTCCGCAGCAGACCCCGGCGGCGCAACTCCGCGTCCTATCCACATGAGCCCCATCGTGGCAGCCATCCTGCTGATCGCCCGCGCTCGGACTGCGGCGGCCCACCATAGCGGGTTTCTTGCGCTCTTGATGCACCTCGGCCTCGTCGGCGTCTTCCTCGTCTCCATCGTCGACTCCTCCTTCGTGCCGCTGCCCATCCCCGGCATCACCGACGTCATGATCGTCGTGCTCGCGGCACATCACGACCACTGGCCGCTCCTCGTCGCGCTGGCCACCGCAGGCTCCGCCCTGGGAGGTTACCTCAGCTACCAAGTCGGCCACACTGGCGGCATGGCTTTCCTCGAAAAGCGCGTCCCTCCGCGCATCTTCGAGCGCGTCTGCGGCTGGATGGAGCACCACGCCATCCTCTCCGTCGCCCTGCCTGCGATCCTGCCGCCGCCCATGCCGCTCAGCCCCTTCGTGCTGGCCGCCGGCGCGCTCAACATGTCGCGTCGTAAGTTCCTGACGACGTTTACCATCAGTCGCGGCCTGCGCCACCTCGTCGCCGCATGGCTCGGCCTGCGCTATGGCCGTCAGGTGCTCGGCATCTGGAACCGCTTCTCCGACCGCTGGGCGGCCACCATCCTCATCGTGCTCTGGAGCGTCATCCTCATCGCCTGCGGCATAGCCTTCTACCGGCTCTACAAAACCTCGCGCAGCCTCCGCGACAAACACGAAGCGGAGCCCGCAGGCTCCGCTTCGTCATCCCATTAGGTTCGCGCTCAGAACTCCCAGCGCAGCAGCGTGCTGCCCACCGTATAGCCGCCGCCGAAGGAGGCCAGAAGCACCGTGTCGCCCTTCTTCAGCCTGCCCTCTTCAAGCGCCGTGAACATCGCCAGCGGAATCGTGCCCGCCGTCGTATTGCCGTACTCGCCAATGTTCAGGACCACCTTCTCCATCGGCATACCCAGCCGGTCCGCCGTCGCCGAGATGATCCGCTTATTCGCCTGGTGCGGGATGAAGCAGTCCACATCCTCGCCGGTCAGTTCGTTCCGCTTCAGCAGAACCTCGCTCACCTCGGCCATCTTACGCACCGCCACCTTGTAGACCGCCGCGCCGTCCTGATGCACATAGTGCATCTTCTGCGCGATCGTATCCGAGGTCGCCGGATGCAGGCTGCCGCCGCCGGCCAGATACAGAGCCTGCGCCCCGTTGCCGTCGATCTCGTGCACGAAGTCCACCAGCCCGATCTCGCCCTCTTCGGTCGGCTCCAGCAGCACCGCGCCCGCACCGTCTCCGAAGAGGATGCACGTCGAGCGGTCCGTGTAGTCGATGATCGAGCTCATCACGTCCGCGCCGATCACCAGCACCTTCTTATGCGAGCCCGACTCGATGAACTTCGCGCCGACCTGCAATGCGTAGAGGAAGCCTGAGCACGCGGCCGACAGGTCGCATCCCCACGCATGCGTCGCGCCGATCTTCGTCTGCACCAGGCAGGCCGTCGCCGGGAACATCATGTCCGGCGTGATCGTCGCCACCAGAATCGCATCGACCTCGCTGGCGTCGATGCCGCGCTTCGCCAGGCAGTCCTTCGCGGCCTCGGCCGACAGGTCGCTGGTCGCCATGCCCGGCTCGGCGATGTGCCGCCGATGGATTCCCGTCCTCTCTACGATCCATTGGTCGTTGGTTTCGACCATCTTCTCCAGATCGGAGTTGGTCAACAACTTCGGCGGAACATACATGCCTACGGCAGTGATCTTGGCCCCTGCGCGCACCTGCGGTCGCAACTTCAAACTCAAAGGATTACCTCGTTCTATATCAAAACCACATATTCAGGATACAAAAGTATCTCCCATGAGGAGCTGTACGCGGCTTAAAACACAAAAGCCTTACAGATCAATCTGCAAGGCTTTCTTCCAAACTTAGTACCGGGGACCCTACTGCGCCCGTACTAGCCCGTTACCGTTGCTTCCTTCCGGACCTGGCGGGGTTGGCGGGATTACGTCGCGTAGGGCCCGGCATCTCCAAGTATACAACGAAGCAACGTGCCATTTCCGCAGACAGGGCACTATGGTTGCGAATCCTCTCCTCACCATGCCCGTGCCCCTGTCGCCGTTCCTCGCCGTCGGTCTTTTCGCCGTCATGCTGGTGCTCACCGAGCTCGGCTACCTCCTGCACCGCCGCTCTACCGGCGAGTCGGATCGTCCCTCCTCCGCCGCGATGGAGGCGGCGATCTTCTCCATCTTCGGCCTTCTGCTCGCCTTCAACTTCTCCAGCGCCATGAGCCGCTACGACGACCACCGCACCTTCATCGTGAAGGAGGTCAACGCCAGCGGTACCGTCTCGCAGCGCCTCGATCTCCTTCCTCCCGCCGACCAGCCGCCGCTCCGCCAGCTCCTGCGCCGGTACGCCGAGATGCGCGCCCATCGCTTCGACACGGTCGATACGCCGGAGGTTGCCGCCGCCTCCGCCGAGAGCAACCGCCTGCAGGATGAGATATGGTCCCGCTCCGTCGCCGCCTCCGTCCCCGGCCAGCCGGGTGTCCACGCCGACGCCTCCAAGCTCCTGCTGCCCTCCATCAATGATGATGATCGACGCCAGCAACAACCGCAAGTACGCCTTCGACATGCACCCTCCGAAGATCATCTTCCAACTGCTCTTCACGCTCGCCATGGTCTGCGCCTTCATCGCCGGTTTCGGGACCAAAGGCATCGGACGGAACTGGATTCAGCGCATCGGCTTTGCCGCAGCCATCTCCTTCACGCTCTATACCGTCATCGACATCGAGTATCCGCGCTACGGAGGCTTCGTCACGCTGACCGACCGCAGCCAGATCTACGACGACCTGATCCGGTCACTGCAATAGCTGTTTGCGTCTCCGCCCGCCTCACCGCACCACTATAACGGTCATGCCGCAGCCACCATCCGGTAGCATAAAAGCACCTTGGCCACCTCCTCCACGCCTTCGGCAACCGCAGCGTCAGCCGCACATCATGGTTACTTCGCCGACCTCTACACCTTCGACTGGAGCCACTTCGCCTACCGGCTGCCGCTCATCTGCTCGCTGGCCATCGCCATCTGCCTGGTCGGCGGCGTCCTCGCCGGGCATCCCTCCGCGGGCCTGATCGCCGGAGGCGGAGCGATGACCATCGGCTTCGGCATCAACCAGCGCATCGCCGACTCGCGCCTGTGGCCCATGATCGCCGCCACCATCGTCATGTTCCTCTCGACCATGGTGGGCATGGTCGCAGGACACCGCGGCCTCTCGCTGCTCGCCGTCGCCGCCATCTGGAGCTTCCTCTACGGCCTGCTGACAGCCCGCGCCGCGGGAATAAGCTGGGTCGGCCAGCAGGCCGCCGTCACGCTGCTCGTCACCTCGGCCTTCCCCGCCGACCTGCGCCACGCCTTCCATCGCGGCCTGCTCATCCTGCTCGGCGGCGGTATGCAAATCCTCATCACCAGCATCGCCCTGCGCAAGCTGCCGCAGCTTCGCAGCCACATCCTCGACCTGCCGTATGCGGGAGGTGTCAGCGTCAACCACCTGCTCGAGGTCGACGATCCCACCCACGTCAGCCTGTACACGCCCTTTCACCAGCTTCGCGCCATCCCCAGGGCGCTGCCAAAGCTCAGCACCGCCTCCAGCTTCGGCTACGCCGTGCGCCTCATGCTGACCGTCACCCTCGCCGCCGAGATCTACCGCCGCCTCGGCCTGCAGAGCGGCTACTGGGTGCCCATGACCGCGCTGCTGGTGCAGAAGCCCGCCTTCCACGAGACGCTGAATCGCGCCCTGATGCGGATCACCGGCACGCTGGCCGGAGCCGTCTTCTCCACTCTCTTTCTGGCCCACGTCCATCCCGACCTTCTGGTCCTCGCCGTGCTTGCCACGCTCTGCGCGCTCGGCTCCTACGCAACCAACACCGTCAACTACGGCCTCTTCACGCTCTTCCTCACCTCGTACATCGTCTTCCTGCTCTCGCTCAACGCGATGCCCGGCCCGCTGATCGCTCGCCATCGTGCACTCTGCACCATCACGGGCGGTCTGGTCGCGCTCGTCATTCATCTGGAAGACCTGTTCCGCCACCGCCGCTCTGCCTCGACGTAAACTAAGCAGGACTCATGGCCCGACAGGAACCCCTCCGCACCCTTCCGCAGCAACGCACCCACTGGGCATGGCTCATCGGCACCTTCTTCGGTGCGGGCCTGCTCCGCCCCGGCCCCGGCACCTACGGATCGGCTGCCGCGATGCTGCTCTGGTACGCCACCGCGCACCTGCTGCATCCGTCGGCGCTGGCTTTATCGCTCGGCACGCTGCTGGCCGCCATACTGGCGATCCTCATCGGCATCCCCGCCGCCACCATCGTCGCACGCGAGTCTGGCCGCAAGGACCCCGGCCACGTCGTCATCGACGAGGTCGCCGGACAGCTCTTCGCGCTCATCGCCATGCCCACCGGCTGGCAGTATGCGCTGCTCGGCCTGCTGCTCTTCCGCCTCTTCGACATCCTCAAGCCGCCGCCCGTCCGTCAGCTCGAGCAATTGCCTGAAGGCACCGGCATCATGCTCGACGATGTCGCCGCCGGTCTGCTCGCGCTCCTCGTCGGCCGGATCATTCTGCACTTCGTCTAGCCCACACTAAGGGCGGAATCCCGCATTGCCGTAAACTGAACCTGATGCCTACGCTCTTCCATCCCGAGATCGGCACCACTCCGCACCTCGACTACCTGCATCCCTACGCCGCCATGCCCGGCGGCGAGATCGCCCTGCACGGCCGCAACCTCGGCGCGTTCAGCGGCGCGCCGCCCTTCATCACCATTGGCGACACCCCGGCCGAGCTCGCCTTCAGCCGCCCCACGCAGACCATCCTGCGCGTGCCCGAGGGAGCCATCTCCGGCGACATCGTGCTCCACCATAGCGGACACTCCAGCAACCCGCTGCCGCTCCGTGTCGCCGTCCCCATGGCCGAGAACCTGCACCCGGTCGCCAATCCCGCCGTGGACGCCGACGGCGCGATCTACGCCACGCTCTCCGGCTCGCGCGGGCAGGAGACTCCGGTTTCCATCTTCAAGATCGAGCGCGACCTGCAGCTCCGTCCCTTCGTCCGCGGCCTGATGAACCCCACCGGCCTCGCCTTCGGGCCCGACGGCCTGCTCTACGTCAGCTCCCGCGCCGAAGGCGCCGTCTACCGCGTCTCGCCTTCGGGCGACGTCACCACCTACGCCGAGGGCATGGGCATCGCCACCGGCATCGCCTTCGATCCCGATGGCAATCTCTACGTCGGTGACCGCTCCGGCACCATCTTCAAGATCGCCCGCGCCTCCGCCGACGGCACCGCTGGCGAAACCTTCGTCTTCGCCACGCTCGAGCCCAGCTTCGTCGCCTACCATCTGGCCTTCAACGACGAGGGCACGCTCTTCGTCAGCTCGCCGACCACCAGCTCCAACCAGGCCATCTTCGCCATCGACCACAGCGGCGACACGCGCATCTTCTACCGCGGTCTGGGGCGCGCTCAGGGCATGGCCTTCGACGTCAGCGGCGATCTCTACGTTGCCGCCAGCCTGCACGGACAGCGCGGCATCGTGCGCATCACGCCCTCGGCCGAGGCCACCCTCGCCGTCAGCGGACCCAACCTCCTCGGGCTGGCCTTCCTCGAAGACGGCAATGCCGCGCTCGCCACCCGCGAGGCGCTCTACCACGTCGCGCTGGACGTCGAGGGTCGCCGTCTGTACTGAATGCCATGAACGACCATCCGAACGAATTTGCCGATTTATACGCTGCGATGAGTGACTCGAAACTTATGGAGCTGGCTCAATCGTATGATTCGTTGATTGATCGTGCACAATCCGCTTTACGAACAGAGTTTGCCCGGCGCGGACTTGAACCTCCACTGATCGAAGAACCCTCGCAACCGACCCCCAAACAATTAGCAACTGTTCGGCGTTACCGAGATCTCTCGGAAGCAATCGTTGCCCGGTCGCTCCTGGAGTCCGGCGGCATTGAGGCATATCTCTATGACGAAAATCTTGTTCGTCTCGAATGGCAGATTTCCAATTTGATCGGCGGTATTCGGCTTCAGGTCGCAGTCGAAGATCAGACGACAGCTCTGGCGCTCTTGGATCAGTCCACTCCGGATTTCATCGAATTTGCTGAGGGTCAGCGATATACACAACCACATTGCCCAGTCTGCAACTCCATCGACATCATCTTTGAAGGAGAATCGAGAAAAGCAGCCTTAGCATCGCTATATGTCATGTCGCTCCCGCTTCCCTTAGGCTCCGAAACATGGCGTTGCAATGCTTGCGGCACCCGCTGGGAAGAAACTGAATAGCTGCCTCCATCCGTCATACTCAAAGACATCGTGTACAACTGATCAGATCGCATCCAATAACACACATGATCGCTGAAATTATCGCCGTCGGCTCCGAGATGCTTACCCCGCACCGGCAGGACACCAACTCCCTCTACCTGACCGCCCAGCTCAACGCCCTCGGCGTCAACGTCGCCTTCAAGACCATCGTCGGCGACAACCTGCAGCACCTGACCAGCGCAGCCCGCACCGCGCTCGGCCGCGCCGATATCGTGATCTTCTCCGGCGGCCTCGGCCCCACCAACGACGACCTGACCCGCGAGGCAGCCGCCTCCGCGCTCGGCATCGGCATCCGCCGCGACCCGGAACTCGTCGCCGCGCTCTACAAGCGATTCGCAGCCCGCCGCATGGTCATGCCTCCAAACAATGCCCAGCAGGCTGACGTGATCGAGGGCGCGACCATCCTCGCCAACAGCGCGGGCAGCGCGCCGGGCCAGTATCTCGATACGGTCGTTCTCAGCCCCGACGGCGAGGCCCACCGCAAGATCGTCATCCTGCTGCCCGGCCCTCCGCGCGAGCTGAAGACCGTCTACGAGGAGTCCTGCCTGCCGCTGCTCTCCGTGAACCTGCCTACGCGCCACATGTCGCGGCGCACGCTGCGCATGGCGCTGCTGCCCGAGTCGCACGTGGACGCCCGCACCGCGCCCATCTATCAGCAGTACCCGGACATCGAAACGACCATCCTCGCAGGCCACGGCGAGATCCAGCTCCACTTCATGACGACCCGGATCGACCACGAGGAGGCGCAGGCCCGCGTCGATGAGCTGGCTGCCCGCATCGAGCTGGAGATGGACGCCGACATCTTCTCCTCGCACGGCGAGAGCCTCGAAGAAGTTGTCCTGCTGAACCTCGGCATGCGCCACCTGACCCTCAGCGCCGCCGAGAGCTGCACCGGAGGCATGCTCTCCGAGCGCCTGACCGCCGTTCCCGGCAGCTCGCGCTACTTCCTCGGCGGAGCCGTCGTCTACTCCGACCACCTGAAGACCGCCTTCGCCGACGTACCGCCCGAGATCATCGCCACCTACGGCCCGGTCAGCCCGGAGACGGCCATCGCGCTGGCCGAGGGCATCCGCAAGCGCACCGGCTCCTCGCTGGGCATCTCCATCACCGGCATCGCCGGCCCCGGCCCCGGCTCGCCCGGCCCGGACGAGAACAAGCCCATCGGCCTCGTCTACATCGGCCTCGCCGACGGGCAGGCCACCAGCGTTACCGAGCTGCACATCACCGGTGACCGCGATCGCATCCGCCTGTGGGCCAGCCTGCACGCGCTCGAGATCCTGCGCCGCCACCTGCTCTAACTCTTTATGAACGATATATATCCGCCCTTGCTACACTCAGAAGCGACGCGATGAACCCTTGGATTCTCACTCTCTCCGCTGCCTACCTTCTGGGTTCCATCCCCTTCGGCTACCTGCTTGTTCGTTTCTTCAAGAAGCAGGACATCCGCACCTTCGGCAGCGGCAACATCGGAGCCACCAACGTCGCCCGTACGGGCGCGAAGGGACTCGGCATCGCCACGCTGCTGCTCGACCTCGGCAAGGGCATCGCGGCAGTGGCCTTCGCCCGGCATCTTGGCCCGGGGAATTTTCCTCTAGCCGCCTCCGCTGCCGTCGCGGCAATCCTCGGCCACTGCTTCCCCGTCTGGCTTGGCTTTCGCGGAGGCAAGGGCGTAGCGACTGCGCTCGGAGTCTTCCTCGCGCTCACCTGGCCTGCGACTCTGGCCTGTGTCGGCGTCTTCGCCATCGTCTTCGCGCTGACGCGCTACGTTTCGCTGGCCTCTATCCTCGCCGCCGTCGTCTTCCCGCTCTTCGCGCTCTACTTCGTGCACGACCACTCGCCCCTCGTGATCGGTGGAATCTTCTTCATCCCGCTGCTCATCATCGTCAAGCACCATGCGAACATCCGGCGTCTGCTCAGCGGCACCGAGAGCCGCTTCGGCTCGCCCAAGGTGGCCGCATGAGCCGCATCGCCATCCTTGGCGACGGAGCCTGGGGCACGGCACTCGCCATCTCGCTCGCCCGGCGCGGCGGCCATGAGATCTGCCTCTGGTGTCACTCTCCCGCGCTGGCCGAGCAGCTCCAGGAGCACGGTGAAAACCTTCCCTACCTGCCCGGCTTCATCCTGCCTGCCGGCGTCGACGTCACCGCCGATCTCGTCGGCGCCATCTTCGAGGCCGACATCATCGTCTGCGTCACCCCGTCGGAGTACGTCCGCCACACCATCGCCGAGATCGCGCCTGTCCTCACGCCGGACCAGCTTCTCGTCAGCGCCTCCAAGGGGCTCGAGGAGGATACCTTCCTGCGCCCGTCGCAGATCATCTCCGCGCTGACCCCGAACCCGGTCGCCGTGCTCGGCGGGCCGTCCTTCGCGCAGGAGGTCGCAGCCGGAGCGCCAACGGCGGTCGTCGTCGCCTCCTCCAACATCGAGATGGCGCAGCTCGTGCAGCGCAGCTTCTCCTCGCCCACGCTGCGTCTCTACACGAACGACGACTGCCCCGGCGTCGAGCTGGGTGGCTCGCTCAAGAACGTCATCGCGCTGGCCGCCGGAGTCGTGCACGGCCTGAACCTCGGCCACAACTCCGCCGCGGCGCTCATCACCCGCGGCATCGCCGAGATCACCCGGCTCGCCATCGCCTGCGGAGGCCACCGGCAGACGCTCGCCGGGCTGGCCGGAGTCGGCGACCTTGTGCTCACCTGCACCGGCGCGCTCTCGCGCAACCGCTCGGTCGGCATCGAGCTGGGCCGCGGACGGCAGCTACCGGAGATCCTCGCCGGCCTGCACGGTAAGGTGGCTGAGGGCGTCCGCACCACCACCGCCGCGCTGGGCCTCGCCGCCCGCTACGGCGTCGAGATGCCCATCACACAACAAGTCGATGCCATCCTGCACCACAACAAGAATCCCCGCGAGGCCATCCGCGAGCTGATGACGCGGCCGGGACGCGAGGAGTAGCTCGTTGAGTGAATTGGCGATAACAGGCTGATGCGCTCCATGCACCCTTCCTAAGGCACGCTATGGAACTGCGCGGCGAGTTTTTTCATAGCTGCATTTTCGCGGATAACCTCACCACTCTCTCGACTGTGCAATGCTATCTCTGCGGCGATGGAGCGACCGAGAATTTGCTGATCAATATTGCCAAACGACCCCGGCACGAGGCTTCCCAGCCAACCTACCCAGACTGGTGTATGAGCGTTGCCGACAATGATGCCGGGGCGAAAGATGGCGAGGCGTGCAAAACCGACACTGCGCACGGCGTCTTCCTTCATGCCCATGACACGCACATAGCGAAACCGACTGCGAGCCGTGCTTCCTACCGCAGAAAGCAGGCAAAACTGGGCGATTCCAGTGTCATGGCAGCCACGCGCAAAGGCACCGACGACGCCGATCTCAAGTCGTTTCAATTCTTCTTCGCTCCAGCGCGTCGATCCGGAACCAACACCCACACAGCTCACGGCGCTGAC
Source organism: Granulicella sp. (assembly GCA_036398595.1). Classification (GTDB taxonomy): domain Bacteria; phylum Acidobacteriota; class Terriglobia; order Terriglobales; family Acidobacteriaceae; genus Edaphobacter. The sequence continues at coordinate 28,495 of DASWOV010000062.1, read as the reverse complement.
AGGCCCCTGGCTTAAAACTTCGCGGGCAAGGGCAGCCGTGCGTTCGGCAAAGTCCGCAGCGCCGGTATCCAGAACGACGTTGCGCACCCGTAATTGCGGCGAAATGGGCTTTCTGGTGATCATCACCACTTCCCGACATTCCGGAGTTGCCAGCAGCTCCGAAACGGCTGCGCCGCCGACCTGTCCAGTACCACCAAGGATGATTGCGGCGAAATGCTGATTCATCAATAGGACCTCTGCTTAGGTAAGGATGCGATGGTCCCGTTTACCCCAGGAGGGAAGCATCCCGAGAAACGCGCTTCCCGCCACTCTACTCCAGAGTTGTCGCCCTTGGGGACCATGAATTCAAGCTGGCCCATTCCTCGAAATGTCACCGGAATTGCTCAAGATTGTCACGATCATGTATCGTCGAACGCAAGCTATTTTGCCCGGGAATGCGCCCCCTGCACCATAGCCACAGCAACTGTCGGCTTCCTTCCGTGTTGAATCAAAACGTAGCTGTACGGAGGGACCGCACCATGCGTCACCACCTTAAATTCGGAGAAACCATGCACAAGCCTCTCATTGCTACCTCTCTCGCAATCGTGCTGCTGAGCGCGGCCTTTGCGACCCAGGTACAGGCCGCCGGGGCAAAGAAGGCTGCTGCCCCCGACCCGGCCGCCGTGGCCGCCGGTCAGGCTGTCTTCACCAAGAACTGCTTCCCCTGCCACTCCACCAACGAGGGACAGAAGAAGGTTGGCCCCAGCCTCTTCCACGAGCTGCAGGAGCACAAGCACACCGAAACCGAGATTCGCGGCTTCCTCCTGAACGGCAGGAAGGGCGAGATCGGCATCATGCCCAGTTTCAAGGACAAGCTGACCAAGGAAGACACGGACGCTCTGCTCGCCTACCTCAAGACCGTCTAACGGCCTGCATCTCCCCTGCGCCCCTCGCCGCCCGAGGGGCGCATCTCATTTAACGCGCTCCATTGCTACACTGAAACAGCAATGGCCTTCTCACTTTTCGGCAGGCGCGATACGCCCGAGTCCGAACCCGAACAGCCCGAGTCCCCTCGTCTGAGCCTCTTCGACCGCATGAAGCAGGCGGTCACGCGCACCCGCGAGAACCTCAACAGCTCTCTCTCCGGCTTCATGGCCCTCACCCGCGAGGTGGACGAGTCCACCCTCGCCGACCTGGAGCCGCTGCTGCTCGCCGCCGACATCGGCGCAGGCACCTCCGCACAGATCATCGCTAACCTGCGCGAGCGCGCCCTGCACAAGGGCATCGAGGGCGGCACGGACCTGAAAAACCTGCTCAAGCAGGAGCTGAAGATCATTCTGGATGGAGTAGCACAACCCATCCGCCACCCCGCCACGCCGCCCGAGGTCATCATGATGGTCGGCGTCAACGGCACCGGCAAGACGACCACTACCGGCAAGCTCGCCAACCTCTTCAGCCAGCAGGGCAAGACCGTTCTGCTCTGCGCTGCCGACACCTTCCGCGCCGCGGCGATTGAGCAATTAGAGGTCTGGGCGCAGCGGTCGAACACGCCCATCATCAAGACCAAGCAGGGCGGCGACCCCTCGGCCGCGCTCTTCGACGCCTGTGCCGCCGCCAAGGCCCGCGGCACCCAAATCCTCATCGCCGATACCGCCGGGCGTCTGCACACCAAGAGCGACCTGATGAAGGAGCTGGACAAGATGCGCCGTACGGTCGAGAAGCAGATACCCGGCGCGCCGCACCAGACGCTGCTCGTGATGGACGCCACAACCGGCCAGAATGGCCTGCAACAGGCTCGCCTCTTTACCGAGGCCGCGCATGTCACCGGAATCGTCCTGACCAAGCTCGACGGCACGGCCAAGGGCGGCATCGTGCTGGCGATTGCCACGGAGCTGAAACTGCCGGTCGTCTACGCGGGCATCGGCGAAAAGATCGACGACCTCATCCCGTTCGACTCGGCCAGCTTTATCGATTCCCTGCTGGATTAGCGGTCGACAAAACGCTCGGGAGCCCCACCGACTGTCATTCCGCAGCGCAGCGAAGGAATCTGCTGTTTGCGCCCCTGTGGGATAACAACGGAGCTAGATGCGAGTAAGTTGTCCAAAGATAGAAATAAGCATGTTTTGCACCAAAAAAGGCCGCCGCTCCCTGGGGAGGGACCCGGAGCAGCGGCCTTCGCTTCGCGTCAGAACGCGAGCGATCTCTTCAATCCCTTGTAAAACCTGTTACACGATGTGCTGGAGCAGCAGGAAGAACATTCCCGCAGCGAACAGCACCGAACCCGCCAAAATGCCGGTGATAAAGAGCGCCGCACGGCGCTGCTGCTTCTCACTCGGGCGGGTGATGCCTACGCCCCAGATGAACCCTTCACTGACCACATCCGTTAGCTTTCTCATCGCACCGTACCTCGTTTCTTCCCTTATAAAGATGACCCGATTCCACCCATCGGATATGCAAATCTTGCTCCAAAGCATTGCAATTTCGTCGCCGGACAGCGCATCGTAGACAAATGGCCGCCGCAGCGCCAAATCGCATCTCCGTCCTCCGGAACGAACAGGTCGTCCCCCTGATCCCGTCCGTCCGCGAGCCCTTCGGCAGCACCCAGCCGTGGGACGGCCTCCTGCTCGAGCGGCACCGCGTCGAGGCCATCGAAATCCCCGAGCACGAGCACCGCGACTTCTGCCTCCACCTCCAGCTCACCGGCAACGACGACATGGAATGGTGGACCGAGGGCCGCCACGGCGTCGAGAAGACCGCGCCGGGCTCGCTCATTCTACTCCCGCCCGGCACCCGCGACCGGCTCCGCTGGCAGGGCAGCTCCGACCGGCTGATTCTCTCCCTCGAGCCGGATCGGCTGGTGCATCTCGCCGAAGAACTGCACCCCGGCAGCCCCGCCGAGTTCACCTGCCTCTGGTCGCTCAAGGATCCCTCGCTCCAGCACCTCGTCTCCGAGATGGGCCGCGAGGCCTCCGAGGGCTGGCCGCTGGGCAGCCTCTACGCCGACCTGCTCGGAGCCGGACTCTCCAGCCAGCTCCTGCGCCGCCATGTGGCCAACCCGGTCCCCGCGCCGGAGATGAAGACCGAGCTGCCCATGCCCCGCCTGCGTCACGCGATGGAGTACATGACGGCGAATCTCCACAAGGACCTGCGGCTCGAGCAGATCGCCCGCGAGCTGAACCTCAGCCCCTTCCACTTCGCCCGCGTCTTCCGCAACACCACCGGCCAGACGCCCTACCAGTATCTTCTCGACCAGCGCATGGACCGGGCGAAATACTTCCTGAAGCACCACAACCTGCCCGTGCAGGAGATCGCCGCCATGACCGGCTTCTCCTCCTCGGCCAACTTCGTGCGTGCCTTCCGGCAGAAGGTCGGCGTCACGCCCGGAGCATGGCGGCAGAGCGCCTGACCTGTACACTGTCACCCGAGGGAATCTTCGCACATGGGATATCTGCCGTCGTTTAAGCTGGAGGGCAAGATCGCCCTCGTCACCGGAGCCGCGCGCGGTCTGGGCCGCGCCATCGCGGTGGCGCTCGCCGAGGCTGGAGCCTCCGTCGCGCTCGGCCTGCGCGATACGGCGCAGGATAGCGGAGCCGTCGCCGAGATCGAGGCGCTCAGCCGCAAGGCGCTGCCGCTCCAGATGGACATGGCCGACCTCGCCCAGATCCGGCAGGCGATGCACGACACCGTCGCGCACTTCGGCAGGCTCGACATCCTCGTCAACAACGCAGGTATCGCGCCGGTGAACCTCGCGCTCAACGTCCGCGAGGAGGACTTCGACCGCACACTCGCCATCAACCTGAAGGGCACCTTCTTCGCCTGCAAGGCAGCGGGCGAGATCATGCGCGAGCAGGGCGGCGGCCGCATCATTAACATGAGCTCGCAGGCCGGGTTCACGGCGCTGCCCACCGAGTCCGTCTACTGCATGACCAAGGCGGGCATCGCGCACCTGACCAAGTGCCTCGCCGTCGAGTGGGGGCAGTACGGGATCAACGTCAACGCCGTCGCGCCGACCTTCATCCACACGCCCGGCACTGAGCCTGTGCTTTCCCTGCCCGACTTCCATGCGGAGACAGTGCAGAAGATCGCCGCGCTGCACCGCATCGGCGAGCCGTCCGAGGTAGCCGGGGCGGTCGTCTTCCTCGCCTCGCCCGCAGCCTCGCTCATCACCGGCCACACGATGCTGATCGACGGCGGCTGGACGGCGGTGTAGTCCATGTCTTTCACGGCACAGGACGAGTTGTACCTGCACCGGGCGCTCACGCTCGCACAGCAGACCGTAGGATTGGCCAGCCCCAACCCGCAGGTCGGCTGCGTACTCGTGCGCGACGGCGAAGTCCTCGGCGAAGGCGCACACCTCTACGAGAACAAAGACCACGCCGAGATCGCTGCGCTCAAAGATGCCGCAGCCAAAGGCCACGACGTCGCCGGGGCCACCGCCTACGTGACGCTCGAGCCATGCAGCCACCACGGTCGCACCGGCCCCTGCGCCGACGCACTCGCCGCCGCCCGCATCGCCCGCGTCGTCATCGGCACCGAGGACCCCAACCCGCTCGTCAGCGGCAACGGCATCCTGAAGCTGCGCATCGCCGGGGTCGAGATCGACCTGGCCGAAGGCGAGCTGCAACAGCAGTGCCGCGACGTGATCGAGGCCTTCGCGCACGTCATGCGGCACCACCGGCCCTTCGTGACGCTCAAGGCCGCCGTCTCCGCCGACGGCTTCCTCGCCCCGCCGCCGCACACCCGCACCGCAAGCCAGCCCTTCTGGCTCACCGGCCCGGAGGCCCGCGCCGAGGTCCAGCGGCTGCGCCATGCCAGCGACGCCATCCTGACCGGCATCGGCACCGTGCTGGCCGACAACCCCGCGCTCACCGACCGCAGCGGCCTGCCTCGCCGTCGTCCTCTGCTGCGTGTCGTGCTGGACACCCACCTCCACCTGCCGCATACCTCACAGCTTCTTCGCACGGCAGAGAATGACCTGCTCCTGCTCTGCGGCGAGGACGCCTCGGCCGAAACACAGCGCGAGCTTGAAGCGCTGTCCTCCGGATGCTTCGAGATCGAGCACCTGCAGCTCGACGCCCACGGCTACCTGAGCCTGTCCTCCGTCCTCGCGGCGCTCGAACGGCGCGGTATGCTCTCCGTTCTGCTCGAAGGCGGCGAGCAGATCACCGAAACCTTCCTGCAGCAGGGCCTCGTCGATAAGGTCGTCCTCTTCCGCTCTCCCGCCACGCTCGGCAGCGGCCTGCCCTTCCCGCAGGAGCGCATCGCTGCGCTCACCCGCATCGCCCATACCAGCTTCGGCCCCGATGCCTGTACCACCGGCTACCTGCACGATCCGTGGGCCTGACGCCGCGCATCCATTACCCTAAAGCTATGTTCACCGGACTGATCGAAACCACCGGCACCATCCTCTCGCTCGAGCCCACCAAGGGAGCCACTCGCATCACCATCGCCGCCACGCCCGCGCTGGCCGAGCGGCTTCGGCTGGGTGACAGCGTCGCCGTCAGCGGCGTCTGCCTCACCGCGCTCGACCTGCAGCCGGACCGCTTCTCCGCCGACCTCGCCGCCGAGACACTCACCCGTACCACGCTCGGCGACCTCAGCCCCGGCACCGCCGTCAACCTCGAGCTGCCCACGCCCGCCGGTTCGCCGCTCGGCGGCCATGTCGTGCAGGGCCACGTCGACGGCACCGCAACGCTGCTCTCGCTCGAGCCGATCACCCCCGGCGCGCCGCAGACCGACTGGCGGCTCCGCCTCGAGCTGCCGCACGAGCTGTCCCGCTACGTCGTCTCGCAGGGCTCCATCACCGTCGAGGGCATCTCGCTGACCGTCGCTGCTCTCGTCGGCAACATCGTCGAGATCGCCATCATCCCGCACACCTACGCAGCCACCAGCCTGCACACACTCGCCCCCGGCGCGAAGGTCAACATCGAAACCGACGTGCTCGCCCGCTACGCCGCCCGGCAGCAGCAGGCCGAACCCTTCGTCCTCACTTACGAATACCTACTGGCAAACGGCTATTAAATCATTCACTTAGCGGAGATTATTCAATGAAGGCTGCAAAGCTTCTGCTACTCGCCGGAGACTTCGTCGAAGACTACGAGATCATGGTGCCCTTCCAGGCGCTCCAGATGGTCGGCCACACCGTCGATGCCATCTGCCCCGGCAAGAAGGCCGGCGACAAGGTACGCACCGCCATCCACGACTTCGAGGGCGACCAGACATACTCCGAGAAGCCCGGCCACAACTTCGTCCTGAACGCCACCTTCGACGAGGTCGATCCTACGAGCTACGACGCGCTCGTCGTCCCCGGCGGCCGCGCCCCCGAGTACCTGCGCCTGAACCCGAAGGTGCTGGCCATCATCCGCCACTTCTCCGAAGCCGGAAAACCCATCGCCGCGCTCTGCCACGGCCCTCAGCTTCTGGCCGCCGCCGGAGTGCTCAAGGGAAAGAGGCTCAACGCCTACCCGGCCTGCCAGCCGGAGGTCGAACTGGCCGGTGGCACCTTCGTCTCCTGCGAGGTCACGGATGCCGTAGTCGACGGCACGCTCGTCACCGGCCCGGCATGGCCCGCACATCCCACATGGCTTAAGAAGTTTCTTGAGGTTCTTGAGGCTAACATAAAGTAAACTAGCCACTTATAAAAACAAAGGGCGCAACCGGTTGGCTGCGCCCTTTTCCTTCTTGCTACCGCTTACAGCGAGTTCATGTTGTGCAGGAACTCCTGGTTGTTCCGAGTCTTACCCAGGCGGTCGGAGAGCAGCTCCATCGCCTCGACCGGGCTCAGCGGGTTCAGCACCTTGCGCAAAACCCAGGTCCGCTGCAGCTCCTCCTTCGGGATCAGCAGCTCTTCCTTACGCGTGCCGGAGCGCTGGATGTCGATGGCCGGGAAGACGCGCTTGTCGACCAGCTTGCGCTCCAGGATGACCTCCATGTTGCCGGTACCCTTGAACTCCTCGAAGATGACCTCATCCATGCGCGAGCCGGTTTCGACCAGCGCCGAGGCGATGATCGTCAGGCTGCCGCCCTCCTCGATGTTGCGGGCCGCGCCGAAGAAGCGCTTCGGGCGCTGCAGCGCGTTGGAATCGACACCGCCCGAAAGCACCTTGCCCGACGGCGGAACGATGGTGTTGTAGGCGCGGGCGAGACGGGTGATCGAGTCCAGCAGGATGACCACGTCGCGCTTGTGCTCGACCAGCCGCTTGGCCTTCTCGATGACCATCTCGGCCACCTGCACATGCCGGGCCGCCGGTTCGTCGAAGGTCGAGCTGATGACCTCGCCCTTCACCGAACGCTGCATGTCCGTAACCTCTTCCGGACGCTCGTCGATGAGCAGGACGATCAGCACCACCTCCGGGTGGTTCGCCGTGATCGAGTTGGCGATCGACTGCATCAGCATCGTCTTGCCGGTACGCGGCGGGGCGACGATCAAACCGCGCTGCCCCTTGCCGATCGGGGTCAGCAGGTCCATCACACGGCCGGAGATGGCCTCGCGGACGGTTTCCATCTTGATCCGCTCCTGCGGATACAGCGGAGTCAGGTTGTCGAAGAGGATCTTGTTGCGCGTCTCCTCGGGCGACTCGAAGTTGATCGCCTCGATCTTGACCAGCGCGAAGTACTTCTCGCCCTCATGCGGAGGACGGACGTTGCCGGAGATGGTGTCACCGGTCTTCAGGTCGAACTTGCGAATCTGCGACGGCGAGACGTAAATGTCGTCCGGGCCGGGCAGATAGTTGTAGTCGGGGGAGCGGAGGAAGCCGTAGCCGTCGGGGAGGATCTCGAGCACACCCTCGGCGAAGATGTGGCCTTCTTTTTCGCTCTGGGCCTGAAGAATCTTGAAGATCAGGTCCTGCTTGCGAAGGCCGCTGGTGCCGGCGATATCGAGTCCGCGCGCGAGCTTGCTCAGCTCCGCAATATTGTGCTCTTTCAGTTCAGAAATAGTCATGGTTTTACCTGCGAGGGGATGTGGAGGAAGGAATTGTTCAGAGGGTGGGGTCTTGTGCTACGAAGGGGGTCGTGCGGAAGGCCTGAGGGCTAAGAGGGTAAGTGGCACAGATGCTGCAGTTTACCAAAATCAATGAAGGTGAAAGGTGAAGCAGGAAGCCGCGCCCTTAGGCAGCGCGGCGATCCTGCACGGCGATCTTCTCGACGACGGCTTCGGCCTGCTCGTCCATCGGAACGGTGTCCTTGAAACGATCGAGAACCTCGTTGGTCGTATCCTGAAGCCGGGTGTTCGGCTTATGCAGCTTGCGCGTCGCCTTCGAGGCGAGCTGACAAAGCTGGTAGCGGTTTGAAACGTGGGTGAGTGCTCCAAAAATCAGATCTGAGCGCATAGGTATCTCCTCTTCTCCAGCGGGGTGGCGTCGTGTGATGCCGTACGCTCCTCCGCATATCTATAGATGCGATGCAACATGGATGATGGGTCCAGACTTCCAGATGCTCGTACCAGTTAGACGCAAGTTTTACGTGGATCGACTCCAAAAATCCCGTTCAGACGTGGGCGGTGGAGTTGTTGATCTCCTCAATGGATCGCCCGAAACCTCGGCCTGACAACCAGACGCGAAGCTGAACGAACGCAGCGTTCCTGCGCGATAATTTGCTGTGCCCGAAGCCCGGCAAACTGCTGCCCATACGGCCTCGACCTATTGGAAGGTATCCTGTTTGGCCGCCTGAGGTCAATACTTTTTTCGGAAGCTGTCTCAAAAAAGAAATCCCGAATTTGGGAGATTTTTCTTGCTTTCAGGACCAGTAGCTCCGGTCCAGCGTCCTGTATTGGATCGCCTCGGCGATGTGCTTGACGGCGATGGTCCCGGCGCCTTCAAGGTCGGCCACCGTCCGCGCCACCTTCAGGATACGGTCGTGCGCCCGGGCGCTTAACCCCTGCTGCTGCATCGCCCGCTCCAGCAGCCGCTCGGCGTCCGAAGCCAGCTCGCAGTGCATGCGAATCTGCTGCGTGCTCATCTGCGCGTTGGCGAAGACCGGACGCGAGGCCGTCCGGGGAGTTCCCTTCGTCCTCTCATTCCCGGCGGCGAACCGCTCCCTCTGCCGTTCCCGCGCCGCCAGCACCCGAGCCCGGATCTCCGCCGAGCCCTCCGCCGCCGCGCCCGAGCGCAGCTCCTTGTACTGCACCGCCGGGACCTCGATGTGAATGTCGATGCGATCCAGCAGCGGCCCGCTTACCTTGCTCACGTACCGCTGGATCATCGGTGGGGTACACATGCACTCGCGGCTCTTGTCGTTGAAGTAGCCACATGGGCAGGGGTTCATCGCCGCCGCCAGCATGAACCGCGCCGGAAAGCTCAGGCTCATACTCGCCCGCGAGATGGTCACGACACCATCCTCGAGCGGCTGGCGCAGCACCTCCAGCACGTTGCGCGGAAACTCCGGCAGCTCGTCCAGAAACAGCAGGCCGTTGTGCGCCAGCGAAACCTCGCCCGGCCTCGGCACCGCTCCCCCGCCGATCAGCCCGGCGTCCGAGATGGTATGGTGCGGCGAGCGGAACGGCCGGTGCACCACCAGACCCTCCTCCGGGTTCAGCACACCGGCGACGGAGTGAATCTTCGTCGTCTCCAGAGCCTCCTCGAACCGCAGCGGAGCAAGGATCGACGGCAGCCGCTTGGCGAGCATCGTCTTGCCCGAGCCCGGCGGCCCGATCATCAGGATGTTGTGCCCGCCCGCCGCCGCCACCTCGAGAGCACGCTTGGCCACCTGCTGCCCGCGCACATCCTTGAAGTCGAACGGCAGGTGCAGCGTCTCGTTCAGCAGCTCCGGCGTATCCACCGTCAGCGGCGTCACCTTCAGCTCGCCCAGCGCCGCCGCATTCAGCAGCTCGCGCACCTCGATCAGCGTTCGCACCGGGTAGACGTTCACTCCGGCGACTACCGCCGCCTCGCGCGCATTGCTCGCCGGGATGATGAGGTTCCGTATCCCCTTCGCCCGAGCCGCCACCGCAATCGGCAGCATGCCCTGCACGGCGCGAAGCTGTCCGTCCAGCCCAAGCTCGCCCACCAGAAGGAAATCTTCAAGCCCGCCCTCGCGCTGCGCGTTGCCCTGCAAGGCTCCGTATGCGCCGAGGATGCCAATAGCAATCGGCAGGTCGAAGCCCGAGCCTTCCTTCTTTAAATCTGCGGGAGCCAGATTGATGGTGATCCGTGTCGGCGGCAGGTCGAAGCCCGAGTTCTTGATCGCCGAGCGCACCCGGTCGCGGCTCTCACGCACCGCCGCGTCCGGCAGGCCCACCGTGTGGAACTCCTCAGTGTTGAGCTTGATGCCCGAGTAGTCGACCTCGACGTCGATCAGATGCGCGTCGATGCCATAAACAGCCGCACTGCGGACTTTGAAGAGCATAGGCCTGATGAAACCCTGAGGCAGAAGATTTCCCGAAGTGTAGCATTAGACCTCGCAACCCTCGATGACGTCTAACCTCAGCAGGACCTGTCTCCGGAGCGTGCGCTTGAAACTTCTGCCTCTTCTTCTTCTCTGCCTGCTGCTTCCCTTGCCCATCCACGCCCAGAACGAGGACGAGGACGATCCGCCCGCAACTACCTTCGACGCAGCCAACAGCACACCCGCCCAAAGCACCGATCATGCCTGGTCCATGCTCACCGATGCGCTCAACGACACGAAGCACTCCCCCACGCGCACGCAGGCGCTGGCCGCGCTCAGTATTCTCGGGTCCAACCCACGCTCGACGGAGATGATCGTCAAGGCGATGAACGACCCGGACTACGAAGTTCGCACCGCAGCCATCCTCGCTGCCGAGCAGACGAAGGACCACGACCTCGCCTCGTCCGTCCGCGACAAGCTCGCCGACGAGGAGCCGCAAGTCGCCTTCACCGCCGCCGTCGTGCTGGCGCGCATGGGCGACCGCACCGGCGCGGACATTCTTTCGGCCGTCGTCGACGGCGAGCGCAAGGCCACGCCCGGCACCGTCAACAGCACGCTGCACACCATGAATAAGGACCTGCATAACCCCGCCAGCATCGCCAAAGTCGGCGCGCTGCAGGGAGCGGCGATGTTCCTCGGGCCCTTCGGCATCGGCGTGGCCGCTTACAGCTATCTGCGGAAGAACGGAAGCGACAGCACCCGCGTCACAGCCATCGAGGAGTTGAACCGCGTGCACTCCAGCGACATCCACGGCACGCTCATCGACGCGCTCGACGACAAAGACCCCGGCGTGCGCGCCGCAGCAGCCAAGGCGCTCGCCGAGTATCCCGACTCGCCCAAAGCCAGCCCGCTGCTGCCGCTCTTCACCGACTCCAAAGAGCCTGTCCGCCTGACCGCCGCTGCGGCGTATCTGCGCTCCACCGGCACTGCGCCGGTCGCAGCCAAACCAGCCGGAACGAAGAAGAAAAAGTAGCGATGGCCAACGCTGCTCTCTTCCGCAGGCTCGCCCTCGCGTTGCCCGGCGCAGCCGAGGGCGAGCATATGGGCCACCCGGACTTCCGCTTCAACAACCTCATCTTCGCCACGCTGGCTGCTCAGGCCAAAGGACTCGGCATGGTCAAGCTGACGGTAGAGCAGCAGGGCGCCTTTGTCGCCGAGCAGCCCGCGATCTTCACGCCCGTCCCCGGAGGCTGGGGACGCATGGGCATGACGCACGTCATCCTGGCCACAGCCGATGAGGACACCCTGCGCGGCGCTCTCGCCACGGCCTATCGCAATGTAGAGGCGAAGCAGGCTACCGCGAAGCAAAAGCAGAATCCTTCTCCTCGCATGAGGAATACAAACGATCCGCGGCAGCTATGAGCGAATAACGTCTTTCCTAAGCCATGCCAGCCGCACTGGAGCGGCAGCCTCGGCGATTGCTCTTCACTTAGAGTGGGCGAGACTGTCATAATAAGCCATCCTCTTTCAAGACATCTAAAGATTGTGGCGAGAGCTGCGTTATCGGCACTCCTCCCAGGTGACTCAGGCTGTGAACACAAGTTTGTTTGAGCTCTTCAAGATCGGTATCGGTCCATCGTCGTCGCATACCGTCGGCCCCATGCGCGCCGCCCTTCGCTTCGTCGAGGAGCTTCGCTCCATGTCTCTGCTCGACCGCACCGCCCGCGTCGCCGCCGATCTCTACGGCTCGCTTGCGCTAACCGGCATCGGCCACGGCACCGATGGAGCGGTTCTGCTCGGCCTGCTCGGCCATGCGCCCGATTCCGTTGACTCCGCAAGCATCCCCGGCTACCTCGCGCATGTCCGCGAGAGCCGCACGCTCGCGCTCGGAGGCACGCATACAACTCCCTTCGTCGAGTCCGAGCAACTTCTGCTGCACCGCGACCAGATGTTCCCCCCCGGCACCACCGAGCAGAGCTCGCACCCGAACGGCATCCGCCTCTCGGCCTTCGACGCCGGGGGCGCGTTGCTAGCACAGAGCATCTTCTACTCCATCGGTGGCGGCTTCATCCTCTCGCAGGAGGAGCTTGCCGAGCAGCAGGCTACCAATACACCGACGTCCACGCGCAGCGTGCCATATCCGTTCACGAGCGCCCGCGAGCTGCTCGCCATCACGGCGCAGCACAATCTCACCATCGCCGACCTCATGCTCGCCAACGAGGTTGCCCTGCTCCGCGACACCTCGCTTGCCATCAACCGGCCGCAGTTCGAGGGCATCGCGCCCTCGGCCCCGGCGGAGGACAGCATCCGCGCCAGCATCCTTGCGCTGTGGCATGTCATGCGGCAGTGCATCGAGCGCGGCATCGCCACGGAAGGCATCCTGCCCGGCGGCCTGAAGGTGCGACGCCGCGCACATCGACTCTCCGAGCGGCTGCACACACTCGGTTCAACCGACCCGCTGGCGCCGCTCGACTGGGTTACGGTCTACGCCATGGCCGTCAACGAGGAGAACGCCGCCGGTGGCCGCGTCGTCACCGCACCCACCAACGGAGCCGCGGGCATCATCCCCGCCATCGCGCACTACTACGAGCACTTCGTCGAGAAAGATCATGCAAAGCAGCGCGAGGGTCTGCTGCGCTACTTCCTGACGGCCGCAGCCATCGGCATTCTCTATAAGGAGAACGCGAGCATCTCGGGCGCCGAGGTCGGCTGCCAGGGCGAGGTCGGCGTCGCCTGCTCGATGGCCGCGGGCGGTTTGGTCGCCGCGCTCAACGGCACCAACCCGCAGGTGGAGCACGCCGCCGAGATCGCTATGGAGCACAACCTCGGCATGACCTGCGATCCCATTGGCGGCCTCGTGCAGATTCCCTGCATCGAGCGCAATGGCATGGGAGCGGTCAAGGCCATCAACGCCGCGCGTATGGCCATGCACGAGAGCGGCGACCACAAGCTCTCGCTCGACCAGGTCATCGCCACGATGTACCAGACCGGGCTCGATATGCAGTCGCGCTACAAGGAAACCTCGCTCGCGGGCCTCGCTCTGAACATCATCGAGTGCTGAACAATTTTGCTTGACGCTGCTCTTCGTATCTCGTTTTATGGGTTAACCATTTCGAGGATCAGCGATGCGTCTTTGTGCCTTGAAGCGTTCTGCGATCGTTGCAGCGCTTTGCCTACTGCCTTCCTTTGCCTTTGCCCAGAGAGGATATAACGACGCCGCAACCGAGGCGGCCGGATTCGCCTGCTGCGGCAGCCTGTTCCTCATCCCTGTCGTCCTCTTCATCCTGAACATCGCCATGCTCGTCTGGGTAGCGCGCGACGCCAAGGCACGCGGGCTGGACAACTCCGTGCTCTGGATGCTCCTGGTCTTCTTCACCAGCATCATCGGACTCATCATCTACATCCTCAGCCGTCCGCAGGGTAACCTCGTGACCTGCCCCAATTGCAGGAACAAGAAGCTGCAAGCTGCGCTACGCTGCCCGTACTGCGGATACGCTACACAATGAGAGTCCCGCTTCCCTGGCTCTGCCTGCTGGCGCTGCTCGCCGTGGCGCTCGGCCTTGACGCCGCACGCCCGCCCGAACGCCAGCTCTCGGCAAGGCTTTATCTGCGGAGCGTGCGCTTCTACCAGCAGCAGATTCATCCCTTGACCGGGCACTACATCCGCTGCCGCTACAACCCCACCTGCTCGCATTACTCTATCGAGGCCGTACAGCGCTTCGGAATCGCCAAGGGACTGCGCCTTACAGCCGAACGGCTCGCCTCATGCAGACGAACCGTTCCGATGGGCACCTACGATCCCGTTCCCAACTAAGCGCCATGCTGCCTCACGCAAGCTGTCCACAGTTCACGTAGCAGGTGGTGCCCAGCCGCACCACACCTTCCTTCTGCCACTTCGCAAAGTACTCTCGCAGTGCCTGCTGCATGCCTTCATGCTTCGGATGCCCCGGCAGCGGCGCCCATGAGTACGACTGCACCTGGCCAATGAATTCCTCGAGCGTCAGTTCCTGCTCTCCCTGCAATCGCTCACGCACGACCGTCTCTGGAACGAACGCGGCGATGGCGGCCTCGTGCGCCTCATAGCGGCTCTTCACTCCCGGATAGTCCACGCCATGCTCGGCCATGATCTGCTCATACTCCAGCTCATGCGGAGCCGCTCCCTTGCTGCGGCCGTTAGCTGCAAGCACCACCCATCCCTGCGGCTTCAGGATGCGCTTGAACTCCGCAAGCGCCCGCGGCGCATCGAACCAGTGGAACGCCCGCCCCGCAGTGACGAACTCCACCGACGCATCCGCAAGCCCCGTCGTTTCGGCCGATGCGTCCACTACCGTCAACTGCGGATACTGCGCACGCAGCTCCTCGCACACGGCGCGCATCTCCTCATTCGGCTCGATGGCGATCACGGCGTTGCCATTCTCGAGAAACGACTCGCTCAACATCCCTGTTCCCGCGCCGACATCGGCGATGCGGTCGCTCGGAGTAAGTCCGCAACGCTCGTGCAGCAACGTCATCATCGCCTGTGGATACCGCAGACGATACCGCTCATACTCCGTCACACGTCCGGTGAATCGTTCAGCATACTGGGCCATGTTTCGTTAGATGCACACCACCGACAAGCGAAGCCAAACATCCTTACCGTTGCGAAAACCAGCGTACTCACTGGCGATTTAGCACACGTGCCGGAGTCTCTACAGCGCTGCCCCATGTCGCGCCGCGCACGGAGCGACGCAGCCATGCGCGCACCGAGGAGCCGCATAAGGAAACCGTGTGCAAAAAAAATCTTCGCCCTTCGTTTTTTCCCTTGACACTGATTTTCCGCAAAACTATACCTTCGTTAGCTGCAACAAAGTGGTGTGTTGCAGTACCAATGCTTGATCGATAGGGAGAACAGGCAAATGGCAACAAAGAAGGTCGCCAAGAAGGCACCAGCCAAGAAGACCGCACCCAAGAAGAAGTAAACCAACACAAGGCAAAGCAAGAAAAGGGGACGCTCGAAGGCGTCCCCTTTCTGCGTCTGTGCGCTGTCTTATTGCGCAGCAGGAGCGGCCGCGGGCTGCGGCGCATTCTTCGGCGTCGAGAGATAACCCGACACAGTGTTCTTCGCCATCGAGTTCACCACGAGCTCAAACAACAGCGGGTCCTTGCCGGAGTAAAACTGTACCGGCTCATCGAGGCTCTTGTCCTTCTTCTCAATGTTCCGGTCATCCGAGCTGACGCTCAGCGTATAGCGCGAACGCTTGTCATCCACCTTCTTCAGTTGCAGCTTCACCGTCGAGATCAGCACCGGCTTCGATCCCTTCTGCAAAGTGAACTCGTAGTAGTTGCGATCGCCCTTGTGCTTCAGCTCCTCAAGCTCTGAGTGGTTGGTGGCAATCAATCCGCTCATCACGCCCGCGTCGCCGACCACACGGTTGAGCTGCGTCTTGGTCGTCTCTAGGTCCGATTTCGTCGCGGCCACGTCGGTCTTCACGCCGCCTACGTCCGTCTTCACGCTGGCTACATCGGTCGAAACCTCGCCGATCTGCTTCTGCGCCACCGCCTGCTGCCGTTCCAGCTTCGCCGACTCCTCGCGCTGCGCCGCGATGATGCTCTGCGTGCGCTGCTCGATCTGCTGCTGCGTCATGCCGACGCTCTTGCCCAGCGTCTCGGTCGTCGCCCTCAGCTTCGCGTTCGTCTCCTCAAGCTGCTGCGACAGCGCCTCGCTCTTCTGGGCCGCGTCCGAGAGCTGCTTCTCCGCCACGCCGAGATGGTTCTGCAATCCAAAGCACCACACCAGCGCGCCCAGCGCCGCCAGCAGAGCTACTCCAAGGGCCCCGATAAATACTCCCGATGCCGACCGTTCCACGTTCTCGCTCATCTCGTTCTCCTCGTCCGACTGGCGGTTTATCCGTCACACAGAGCATCCCATAAAACGAGGTTCTCTGCATCCATCTACACTCAATCTATGCCCCATCCCGAGATCACCATCGCCGGCGCCGGACTCATTGGCCTCTCGCTTGCACTCGAGCTTGAGCGGCGCGGCGTGCGCGTCACAGTCCTTGAGCGCGACACCGCGCTCAAGCACGCGAGCATCGCCGCAGGAGGCATGCTCGCCGCGCATGATCCGGAGAATCCTGCTCCGCTTCAACCCCTCTCTGATCTCAGTGTTGCGCTCTACCCGGAGTTTCTCGAGCGCATCCGGCAGCTCTCGGGCATCGTTGTGCCGCTGCACACCAGCCGCACCTTCCAGTCACATCACGGCTATGAGCATCCGCTCAGCACCGAGGAGTTGCATCGGCTTCTGCCGCCGCTCGTTCCCGGCGACCATCGCTTCATGCTGCTCGAAGAACACTCGCTCGACCCGCGTGAGTTAGCTGCTGCCCTACTGGCCGCCGTCCGCAACACCTCCGTCCGCCTGCTCGAGCACACGGAGCTGCACGAGATCGCTACGCACGCAAACGGCCTGCGACTCACCACCTCCGCCGGGCCGATCGAAACCAGCCTGCTCGTCCACGCTCGAGGCGCATGGAGCGGAGCGCCCGTCGCGCCGCGCAAAGGACAGATGATGCTCCTCGCGCTGCCGCCATCGCTTCCGCTGCACGAGGTCATCCGCACGCCGGAGAGCTACATCATCCCCCGCACCGTCGGACCCAACGCGGGCCGCGTCGTCATCGGGGCCACCGTGGAGGACGCCGGCTTCAACACGCAGACACACCCAGCCGACCTCGCCCGCCTGCGCGCCCGCGCCTCCGCGTTGCTCCCGGCGCTCGCCGATGAATCCGCGAGCCCTCTCCTGCTGCACTGGGCCGGTCTGCGCCCCGCCACGCCCGACGCTCTGCCCCTGCTCGGCCCCGTACCCGGAGCGCCACACCAGTACCTCGCCACCGGTCACTATCGCAACGGAATCCTGCTCGCACCGGCCACCGCGCACGTGTTGGCGCAAACTCTTGTTAACGAACCGGCAGCCGTCGATCTCGCCCCGTTTTCGGCCGGGCGCTTCGGCCAGACACGCTAGCCGCACGATTCTACCGATATTCGCACGGCTCTCCGTGACAACGGTTTCTTCCGTGAGCTATAACCGAAGTTGTCGTCAGTATTCACGCCCCAGGAGAAACGTTCCATGTCCACTACCGCCGCCCCCACCAAGGCGCCCCGCGGCCTCGAAGGCATCGTCGCTACCAACTCCGCCATCTGCTGGATCGACGGCGAAGCGGGCGTCCTCTCCTATCGGGGCATCGATATTCACGAGCTCGCAACGAAGTCCACCTTTGAAGAGATCACCTATCTCCTCTGGTTCGGCAAGCTGCCCACCGCCTCCGAGCTCGCCGACTTTACCCAGAAGCTCTCTGACGCCCGCACCCTTCCCGCCTCTGTTCTCGCTTTTCTCGGCACCCTACCCAAGGATGCCACCCCGATGGAGGTCCTCCGCACCGCCGTCAGCCTGCTCAGCATCTACCCCGAGGGCGACGATCCGGACGAGAAGGCCGTCACGCACGATGCCAATGTGAAGAAGGCCTTCCGCCTGACCGCGCAGATCCCCATGATCGTCGCCGCCTTCGACCGCATCCGCAAGGGCAAGCCCGTCGTCGAGGCCGACAAGAGCCTCTCGCACGCCGCCAACTTCCTCTGGATGCTCAACGGCGAGAAGCCGACCGAGACTGCGACCAAGACCTTCGACATCGCGCTCATCCTGCACGCCGACCATGAGCTGAACGCCAGCACATTCGCCGCCCGCGTCATCGCGGCGACGCTGGCCGACATGCACTCGGCCATCACCGGAGCCATCGGCGCGCTCAAGGGGCCGCTGCACGGCGGCGCGAACGAGGCCACGATGCGCCTGCTCTACGCCATCGACAAGGCAGGAGCCGATCCTGTGACCTACGTCAAGGACATGCTCGCCCGCAAGGAGAAGATCTCCGGCTTCGGTCATCGCGTCTACAAGACCGAGGACCCGCGCGCGACGCACCTGCGCCGCATGAGCGAGGAGCTCTCGAAGTCGACCGGCAGCAAGTGGTTCGGCATGTCGCGCGAGATCGAGCTGTACATCAAGGAAGATAAGAAGCTCAACGCCAACGTCGACTTCTATTCAGCCTCGACCTACACCATGCTCGGCATCGACATCGACTTGTTCACGCCGATCTTCGCCGTCAGCCGCATCTCCGGCTGGGCCGCGCACGTCATCGAGCAGCACGACGACAACCGCCTCATCCGCCCGCGCGCCGAGTACATCGGACCCGAGTACCCTGCTCCCTACATCCCCATCGAGCAGCGCTAATCTTCTCTGATACAAAATAAAAACCGGCAGCGTTCTCAAACGCTGCCGGTTTTGCTTGTCGGTAGCGAAGTAGTTGCTACGAATGTCTCCTACGGATCATTTGCGTAGCCAACGTCGTGCGCCCTATGATGATTTCATCAACCTGAGGTGGCTAGGGTTCCGCCGTACCAAACGGGCTGGACCAAGCGCTACAGCAGCCGCAAAGCGGTTGGCACCCGAGGCATAAAAGGCTAGAGGGGGTGGTTGTAAGGCCGTAGGTTTGCCTTATACCCAGTCCCGAGGCTAGCTTCATGCACGGTTATGCTGTTGCTCTGGTTCTTCTTTCCGCCATCCTTCACGCCATATGGAACGCCCAGCTTAAGGGCAGCAACGACCGCTCGCAGTTCATGGCGAACATGTCCACATCGGTGGGCGCGCTTGCACTGCTTTGTATGCCTTTCGTCCCCCTGCCGGCTGGGACAGCCTGGGCGTGCATTGCCCTGTCTGCTGTCCTTCATTTTGCGTATAACCTCCTGCTGCTGCAGAACTATAGGATCAGCGATTTCAGCAGCGCCTATCCCGTAGCCCGCGGCATCTCGCCGATGCTCGTCACCCTGGGCGCTTTCTTCCTCATGCATCAGCGGCCCAATATCTTCGCCATCTGCGGCGTCACGATGATCTCCGCCGGCATAGTGTTCCTGTCGACGGGCGAAGCGAAGGCCGGGTCGCATGCTACCGTGTCGGCGTTGACTACTGGAGCAACCATCGCCGCGTACACCGTAACGGACGGCATGGGAATCCAGCGATCTCAAAACCCGCTCTCCTATACGACGTGGGTCTTCGCCAGCTATCTTCTGATGCCTCTTGTGCTCCTCTTGCTACGCATCCCGGTTCGCCCGATCAAAGCTGAGGGCTTGCCGCGCGCTGCCGCAGCCGGCGCCTTCTCGCTCGCGGCGTACACGCTCGTCCTATGGGCCACACATTATGTTGACGTCGGGATTGTCTCTGCATTACGTGAGACGAGCGTGCTTTGGGCAATCATCCTCGGGCGGCTGTTTCTAGGAGAAGCCTTTACATGGCGCAGAGCGACCTCCGCCGTTGTCATCTGCCTGGGTATTGCCTTTCTAGTGCTGAGATCACGGTGAATTTCTACGAGCATCCCCGGTTCTTTGAGGAACCTGTCAAGTCCTCACAAGTCCGCTTCTCGGTAGTCATGACCACTGATGAAAAGGATGTTTAGAGGAACTTATACGTCGCCAGATGATGCGCAAAGGCTAGTTGAACAACGAGGTGATCTGCGGAAACCTTGCTCGGACAAGTGCACCGTCCATTGGACTGAGTGAGTACACGAGTTCGTTTCCTCTTTTTAGAACGATACGGTATGGCTGATCCAATTTCTGTGTCAAGTAATAGCAGGCAGCCAACTCTGCCACATCTTCATGCCAATTACTGCTGCCGTACGAGGAAACAAAGGGAGTCTGAGCAAGCATTCGATAGGTCGGCTCAGCAGCGCCGATAGGGGCGGACTTGCCATCGCCGAACCAACTCATCTTGAACAGTGGAGATTGGTACGCTGGTACTTTCGTATTCGAGCTCTCCCAAATTCCGTTTATTAGCAAATCGGCGGGACGGTCAGTGAACAGCTTGGGCATGCCCTCTTCACCCAACCGATTCGAAATATCTAAAACATGGACGCTCTCGTGAAGCAGAACATAGAGAACCGCGGGAAGAGATCCCGCCTCGATAGAGATACTGACATCGCCGTCAGCAGTGTAATAGCTCCGCTCTTTGCGCGTTAAGAATTCTGAGATGTTCTCGTGTAGAAGCCCGGCGCGCAGCACGATGTTGAAGACTGGAAGTCCTGTCCCGGGCTCCTTGCTTGTCATGCCATTACCAGGGAAGCCGTCAAAGAAGCTGATTGAGCGAAGATGCTATCTAAATATCTCGTGAGTGAAAGGAGGCAAGTCTCTCAACACGCTCTCCACCTGTGCCTGCTCCTCCTCAGTGAGTTTGTGAAGAGTTGGCGATGGTTTTAGACCACTCAACTGCTGCTGCACCATGTCGGGCGGTGACGTGATCCGTGAAACGAGAGGGATGGACGGATCGAAAGCAACTGGTTTGGCAGAGGAAGTCTGTTGCCCCTGTTGGCTCTGAGAGGGCGCTGAGCCGACGATCAGCAGTAACGCGCAAGCCGTCGCCACCAAAAGTTTCATGAGTTTTCCTCTTCTAGCTCATTGGTCCTAGAAAGGCCAAGGTTAGCACGGTCTAATCAGTACCAATAAGCCGGCTTCTCGGAAGTGATCTGCCCACCCTTGCAACCTGCGGGCTGAATGAACCATTACCTATTGTTCCCCTCTCTTCACTCCTCCCCCGCCGGATATGCTGCAATAAATCTATGCCCGTCGCAGACGCAGAAGCCTCACAACGCAGCATCTTCACGCACCCTCCGCTGATGGCACTTGCCGTCGCCGCCTTCGGCATCGGCACCACCGAGTTCATCATCATGGGCATCCTGCCCAACGTCGCCGCCGACCTGCATATCAGCATCCCCAAGGCAGGCACACTGGTCAGCGGATATGCGCTCACCGTCACGCTCGGCGCTCCGTTCATTACGCTGGCCACTGCGAGACTCGAGCGTAAGCTAGCGCTTCTGCTGCTGACGCTCATCTTCACCCTCGGCAACCTCTGCTGCGCCATCGCGCCTACCTATGGATTGCTGCTTGCTGCACGTATCCTCACGGCGCTCTGCCACGGCTCGTTCTTCGGCATTGGCGCCGTCGTGGCGACGAGCCTCGTGCCTCCGCGCCAGCGAGCGCAGGCGGTCGCGCTCATGTTCTCCGGACTCACGCTGGCCAACGTCCTCGGCGTTCCCGCAGGCACCGCGCTCGGACAGGCCTACGGCTGGCGCGCCGCCTTCTGGGCCATCGTTCCCATCGGACTTGCTGCAACGGCCTCCGTCTTCTTTCTTGTCCCGAGACAGCCCCCGCTCACCGGCAAGCTATTGCACGAGTTCCGCGTGCTGCGTAACCCGCAGGTGCTGCTGGTGCTGGCGATGAGCGTCCTCAGCGCCGCCTCGCTCTACACGGTCTTCACCTACATCGCGCCTACGCTCGAGAGCGTCACGCGCATCAGCCCGCACACGGTCACGATCGTCCTGTTGCTCTTCGGCGTCGGCATCACCATCGGCAACCTCGCCGGAGGCACGCTCTCCGACCGCTACCCGCACACCTTCCTACGCAACGCCCTGCTGATCGTGCTGGCAAGCGACCTTCTGCTGCTCGTCACCGAGCCGCACCTCGGCCTCGCCATCGCCAACATACTGCTCTGGGGAGGCGTCCACTTCGCCGCCGGAGCGCCGCTGCAGTCGCGCATCGTCGACCACTCCGTCGAAGCGCCCAACCTTGCCTCCACGCTCAACCAGGGAGCCTTCAACCTCGGCAACGCGCTCGGGGCAGCGCTTGGCGGAGCGGCGCTCACCGCCGGAGCCGCCTACCGCCAGCTTCCATGGTGCAGCGCTGCGCTCGCTGCGACCGCACTGCTGCTGGTGCGTTTCTCCGAACACGCCGGAGAGCACGGCTCCTAGTGAATGCTGATGCTCGGGATATAGTGCCTGTACTCCGGCCGCACGTTGAACGGAGGCTTATCATCCGAAACCACGTGCGCCTCGATCTGCCGCGCATCGGTAGCGCTGCACTCGTAGTAGATGAACTCCCAGTCCTCCGGCCTTGCCAGGCGCGCCGCGGCCCAGTTTCCACGGCCGTTGAAGTGGCTCGACAGCCGTTGCTTAATGGTCGCGCCGGTGGCAATGCCAATGTAGGCCACCAGCTTCTCCTGCTCGTTCGGGTAGAGAAGCTGATACACCCCCATCATGCGCGGAGGAATCTTGGAGATCTCGACCTGCGTAAACGCGAAGGGCCCGTTCCACGTCCGGTAGTAACGATCCGTGTAGCTCATGGCGCATCCTCTCCACAGACTCTCGGTTGCGCAGCCACCATACACCAGGACCGCGCGGCGAAATCCACAAAGCATGTCAAGGAACAGAAAAGGGCGTGATCGCAGGATCACGCCCTCTCTTCGCGGCAATGTCTACTGCAGCAGGTCAATCACATTGGCAATAAAGTACGTCAGCGGGTCGTACACCACCACGTAGCCGTCGTAATAGCCCATCGAGTACCCCATAGGCACCGGCGGAAGCTGGCCATAGAGCTCCGGCGGAATCGGAGAGAGGTACGGGGAATAGCCATACGGGAAGAAGCCGCCTACGACGAAATGCGGTCGACGCGCCCGGTTGATCCGTCCAAACCGGCTGCTGTAGTAGTTCCGCAGAATATTGCGGTCGTTCGGACGGAAGCCGTACGACGGCCGGTTCGCCGGACGATGTCCCCACTGCGGCGGACGGCTGGGCCGTGGACGGTTTGCTCCACCCGGACGCGAAGGCTGCGGACGAGACGGACGGGATGGCTGTGGCCGATTGGACTGTTGCGGCCTGTTCGGCTGTTGCGGACGATTGCCCTGATTTCCACCCTGCCCCGGATTCGGTCGATTGCCGCCGCCATTGTTTCCCGACCCGTCGCCGGGACGGTTCCCCTGACCGTTGTCCGGCCTGTTGCCGCTGCCCTGCCCCGGACGATTCCCCTGCTGCCCCGGCTGCGCCGCCACCGGCAGAGCCGACAGCATCATGCACACGATCACCGCATATCCCAGACTCCATCGCAGCCGCATCCTTTGTCCTCCTGACAGCAGATTGTGTCCAAAAGCGTACACCGCGCCCGGCGAAAAAGCTTCACTCTTCGTAAAATTCCTGCGGCATACAATAGAGAGATGCAACGCATCTACATGGACGCGAACGCCACCACGCCCGTTCTTCCCGAGGTAGTCGCCGCCATGATGCCCTTCTGGACCGAGCGCTTCGGCAACGCCAGCTCCATCCACCAGTTCGGCCAGCAGGCTCGTGCCGCGCTCGACCACGCCCGTGATGCGGTCGCGCATCTGCTCCACTGCCGCGCGTCAGAGATTGTTTTCACCTCCGGCGGCACCGAGGGCGACAACCTCGCGCTCTTCGGCACGGTGCAGGCGGGCGATCACCTTATCACCACGCAGATCGAGCACCATGCCGTGCTGCACGCCGCCGAGGAGCTTGCCCGCCGCGGCGTCGAGGTCACGATTCTTCCCTGCACACCTGCCGGGCTCATCGAGCCATCCGCGCTCTGCGCTGCGATGCGGCCCAACACGCGCCTCGTCAGCATCCTGCTCGCCAATAACGAAACCGGCGTGATCCAGCCCATTCCCAAGCTGGCCGCCATCGCGCACACCGGCGGCGCGCTCTTCCACACCGACGCCGTGCAGGCTGCCGCCAAGCTACCGCTCGACCTCAACCCGAAGGGCGAGTTACTGCACGAGGTCGATCTGCTGACGATCTCCGGCCACAAGATCTATGCCCCACAGGGCACCGGCGCTCTCTTTGTCCGGCGCAGCGTGCGGCTTGCACCGCTCTTTCATGGCGGAACCCACGAGCGCCAGCGCCGCGCGGGCACCGAGAATCTTCCCGGCATCGTCGCTCTCGGCAGGGCCGCCGAGTTGGCCGAGGAATGGCTCGCCTCCGGCGGCCCCGCAGAGCTTGCCCGCCTGCGCGACCGGCTCGAGCAAGGCATCCTCGCCGCAGTGCCCGAGTGTGGCGTTAACGGTGCGGGCGCTCCCCGCGTCTGCAACACCACCAATCTTTACTTCGATCACGTCGAGGCCGAGGCGCTGCTCATTGCGCTGGACCTGAAGGGCCTCGCCGTCAGCGGAGGCTCCGCCTGCCAGTCGGGCGCGACCGAGCCCTCACACGTACTCACCGCCATGGGCCTCAGCGACGCCCGCGCCCGCGCCAGCCTGCGCTTCTCGCTCACGCGCCTGACTACCGAAGAGGAGGTCGACATCGCCCTCGCGCTCATCCCGGAGGCCGTCGCCCGCCTGCGTACGCTCTCACCTATGTGGCATAGTCCTGAAACAGCCCCTGTTTAGCCGAATCAAAATGCCCGCCATCATGGTGGGCATTTTGATTCGTAACGTATTCCGTTACAGATACCACGGGATGTTCACGACCACGATCTGCCGTTTGCCACGCACCAGCAGCAGCAGCTTCAGAAGCTGCACGCGCTGATTGTGCAGGAAGTTCTCCCACCAGTGGCGCACCACCAGCTCCGGCAGCAGCACGGCCACCTTGCGTCCGGGGTTCGCATGCTCCAGCTCGAGGATGTAGTCCATCAGCGGCGTAATGATCTGCCGGTAGGTCGAGGTCAGCGTCACCAGCTCCGGCTCAGGCATGTGCGCCTCGCGGATCGGCCCGAGTATCTTCTCCGGCCAGATGGAGCACAGCGACTCGTCATCCTCATCGTCGCAGTCCACGTGGACCACCTTGATCTCGTTCGACATCACCAGACCGAAGCGCAGCGCCTTCTCCGTGATGCGGTCCCAACGCGACATCGGGATAACGACCAGCGGCTGCTCCAGGTTGTCGAGATGCAGCGGCGTCATGTCGCGCATCTCTTTCTTCACGCGCACATAGTGATGCTTGACGCTCATCATGATGAGGATCAGCATCGGCACCAGCAGCGCCGTCACCCATGCGCCCGCCGCGAACTTGGCTACCAGAACCACGATCAAAGTGACCCCGGTTGCGAGCGCGCCCGTGCCGTTCACCAGCATGTGCAGGACGTGGCGCGAGCCCGGCCGGCTGTCCTTCCACCAGTGCACGACCATGCCTGCCTGCGAGAGCGTAAAGGCCAGGAAGGCTCCAATCGCGTACAGCGGAATCAGTCGGTCCGTCACGCCGTCGAACAGGATCAGGATGATGCCGGTAAACCCCGTCAGGGCATAGATGCCGTGCGAGAAGAGCAGACGCCGTCCGCGCAGCAGGAAGACATGCGGCAGATAGTCCCGCATGGCAATGGCCCGCGCCAGCCTTGGGAATCCGGCAAAGGCCGTGTTGGCGCTGAGAGCGAGCGCCGCCAGCACGCTGGCCATGGTCAGGTAGTAGACGAAGCCGCGGCCGAAAACCGCCTGCACCAGCAGGCTCAGCAGGCTCTGATATCCGCGCTCGGTCGGCTCCATCGCCATGATGCCGTAGCTCTTGGCCAGCCAGGAGATGCCGAAGAGCAGGACGATCAGGATCGCAATGATGATCGACAGCGTAACCTGCGCCTTCTTCGCCCTCGGCTCGCGGAAGGCCAGCACGCCGTTCGAGACAGCCTCGACGCCGGTCATCGCGGCGCATCCGCTCGAAAAGGCCTTCAGCAGTAGCCATGTGGTCAGCATCGAGACAGTCGGCGGCAGAGGCGCAGGCAGCGTGCTCATGGGCGTGGGATGATGTCCCGGCGCAAGATAGACGCGGATCGCGCCTACCACTACCAGCGCCACCAGCGTTCCAATGAACAGAAGCGTTGGGATCATGAACACCGCGCCGCTGTCCTTGGTTCCGCGCATGTTCACGACTGCCAGAATCCCGAGAATCACCAGGCACAGCTCGAGCGTGTATGGCTGCAGGCTCGGCATCGCCGAGGTCAGCGCCGTCACACCTGCCGAGATGCCCACTGCGGCCGTCAGGATGTAGTCGATCATCAGCGCCGCGGCGGCCAGCAACCCGGCGCCATCGCCAAGGTTCTCCGAGGCGACGGTGTACGATCCTCCGCCGCTCGGGTAGGCCGCAATCGTCTGCCTGTAGCTGAAGAACACGATCAGCAGAAGAAGAAGAATCGCCGCTGTGATGGGAACGATGTAGGGAACCCCGGCCAATCCCAGGGGAATCAGAAGCGTCAGCGCGGCTTCGGGGCCGTATGCTGCAGAGGTCAGTGCATCCAGGCCGAAGATCGGGATTCCTGCGGAGATGCCGATCTGTTCTGCGCGCTCTTCACTCGTGGCGAGTGGCTTACCAAAAAGAACGTCTGTCCATGCCATGTAAGTATTGATGGTAATTCGTTCTGTGGGTAATTTGATGATTTTTTGAAGACTTCGCCCCACCGCGCGCATCTTAGATGCCTCTTCGGCGGTTTACCCGTCCACCTATAGAATCGAGATGTATCCCGCAGCGAACCGATAAGGAGACTCATGTCCAGCCTCTACGACATTCCGCTTGAGACTATCAACGGCGAAGCCACCACCCTTGCCCCCTATGCGGGTAAGGTTCTGCTCATCGTCAACGTCGCCAGCCAGTGCGGCCTCACCGGCCAGTATGAAGGGCTGGAGAAGCTCTACAACACCTACAAGCACTGCGGCTTCGAGATCCTCGGCTTCCCCGCCAACGACTTCGGCGCACAGGAGCCTGGCTCGAACGAGGAGATCCAGAACTTCTGCACCAGCAAGTTCAACGTGACCTTCCCGCTGTTCTCGAAGATCCCCGTCACCGGCCCGGAGAAGTCCCCGCTCTACGCCGCGCTCACCGCGGCGCAGCCTGCGGCCAAGGTCGCCGACCCCGGCTTCCGTGACAAAATCGATGGCTTTCTGCAGAAGGTCCACGGCAAGCACGTCAATCAGGAGCCGGAGATTACATGGAACTTCGAGAAGTTCCTCGTCAATCGCAAGGGAGAGGTCGTCGGCCGGTTTGCTCCCGATACCCTGCCCGACAGCCCGGTTCTGATCGAGGCCCTCGAGGCCGTCCTGCCGCCGCTCTAGCCTGCGCGAGACTCACAAAATGGCGGGACCATTCCGGTCCCGCCATTTACATTGGAGTTACATTAAAGCCAGCCCATCGGCTTCATCCGCCCACGAAAGGCAACCATGCGTAAGAGCTCCCTTCTTCTTGCAGCATCCCTTGTCAGCACCGCGGCTCTCGCGCAGACCCCCATCAAGATCACCGCCGACCTCACCGATGCTCCCCGGCGCATCTACCACGCCGAGATCGACCTGCCCGTCACCGCAGGCGTCGTCGACCTGACCACCCCCGAGTGGATTCCCGGCAACCATCGCCCCACCGGCCCGGCCGAGGACATCACCGGCGTCGTCTTCACCGCCAATGGGCAGACCCTCAAGTGGAGGCGCGACGATGAAGATCTCTACGTCTTCCACGTCACCGTGCCGCAAGGCGTCACCTCCATCCACGCGCATCTGGACTGCATCGCGCTGAGCCGCCTCTCTCAGCACATGGCCGTGCTCGAGTGGGAGAAGCTGCTGCTCTACCCCGCGCATATCCCCGTCGCAAAGATTGCCATTCAGCCCAGCGTGAAGGTCCCAACCGGCTGGGGTATTGGCACCGCGCTGACGCCTACCAGCGCCTATGACGCGCAGCATCCCGCAGGCGGCACCACCGACTACGCCGCCACCACGGTCGAACAGCTTGAGGACTCGCCCGTCATCGCCGGGCAGTATTTTCACGAGTTCGCACTAGCCCCTGAGATCAGCCCGAAGCATTACATCGACGTCGTGGCCGACCAAGCCGAGGATGCGCAGCTTCGCCCCGCGCTACTGACCGAGATCTCCAACCTCGTCCGCGAGGCAGGAGCCGCGTACGACTCGCACCACTACAACGTCTACCACTTCCTGCTCACTCTCTCCGACGTCGCAGGCGGCGAGGGCCTCGAGCACGGCCAGTCCTCCGACAACGGCCTCGCCGAGAAGGACTACTCCGACGCAGCGCACCAGCTCGGCGACTCCGACCTGCTCGCGCACGAGTTCACCCACTCGTGGAACGGCAAGTATCGCCGCCCCTTCAACCTCTATCAGGATGACTTCCACAAGATGCAGCAGGGCTCGCTGCTCTGGGTCTACGAGGGCATGACGCAGTATCTCGGCAACGTGCTCGCCGCACGCTCCGGCCTCAAATCGCAGGAGCAGTATCGCGACGTCCTCGCACTGTCCGCTGCCAATCTCGACTACAAGCCGGGCCGCGAGTGGCGCTCCACCGAAGACACCGCCATCGCCGCCAGCATCCTGCGCGGCGGCAACCAGTCCTGGGCAAACTGGAAGCGCGGCCAGGACTACTAC